>JBCCIC010000005.1:0-366497 GCA_039028435.1 Actinomycetota bacterium
AAGATACTCTCACGTACGTTCGTTTGCATCTTTTGGAGTTGAACTTCTAGAGATTCCAATCCTTCGTGTTGCAATGGCGCAAAGAGAGGTTCATTCCAACAGGCATCTTCCAATTCTTGCATCGAACGAGCATCCAAGTGAAAGTCAAAGGAAGCTGCTGGTTCCATTGTTGCATCGTCGTCATTGTTGCGAGAGGATGGTTGTTCCACCAAGAGTCGAGGACGAAAGGGACTTGTTGCAGCTGCATGATTGAGAGTTCCACCAGGAGATGAAAAGACATGGGGAGATACAAAGTTTCCACTTGCAAAGATGGGAGACATGGTCGGTGACGGAGGAGAGATTTCAAAGGAAAGAGGAGAATTGCAATCTCGTGCAGGAGAAGCCATGTATGATGATGGTTGGTTCTGTTGCTGTTGTTGCAGTGAAGAAGGTGGTGGTGGTGGAAGTGCCAATCGCGGCATGGGTGCTTGCTTCATGGCAGCTGGTGGCGGTGCAAACGCACGAGGATGGGGAGGAGGAGGACCCTTCGTACGTTTGATTCGCTTGTTGTTGGGACCATTAGTATTAGTAACAGGATTCCTGCCAACATCGAAGCCTGCAACGGCATCGTCCACGTCATCGACACCGTCCTCATCCCCATCGCACCCGAACCCCCCGCACCATCGATCCTTGAGATCGCCACCACCGCCGGTCTCACCAACCTGATCGACGCGGTCATCGCCGCCAGCGGAGGCGACATCAACTTCGCCGCCGCCGTCGCCGACTGCACCAGCGATCTCACCGTGTTCGCACCCACCAACGAAGCCTTCGACGCCATCGCCGACGTCGCCGCCGGCCTCACCATCGAACAACTCCAAACCGTCATCGCCTACCACGTCACCGCCGGCGCCCAAACCGGCGCCGACCTCGCCGCAGCCGGCACCACCCCAACCCTGGCCGGCATCGACCTCACCGTCACCACCAACGCGGCAGGCGACGTCATCATCCAAGGACTCGGCTCAACCGCCCTCGTCATCGGACCCAACATCGAAGCCTGCAACGGCATCGTCCACGTCATCGACACCGTCCTCATCCCCATCGCACCCGAACCGCCGGCAGTGATCGCTGACGGCAACACGGTGCAGTTGCTCAACGTCGACCGCCAGCGCACGCTCGACGGCAACCGCAATGGCAGCGTCGTGCTCGACCCGACGCCGGAGCTCGACGATCAGTGGATCCTCGAGGACGCCGGCGACGGCACCTGGCTGCTGCGCAATGCGCAGTACGACCGGTACCTCGACGCCGATCGCCGACGGGGCTACATCGTCGACATGACCCGCTCGGCCCACGCCTTCGGCGTCCGCTGGGAGATCATCCCGCAGGCCGACGGCAACTACGTGCTGCGCAACGTGGACTTCAACCGCTACCTCGACGGCGACCGAAGCGGCCGCGTCGACACCTCGCGGACGATCCGCCACGACGACATCTGGCAGATCACGCTGATCGACGCCGGCTGATCCGAATCCAACCCTGATCCCCTCCAACACCTGACGCACGGAGGCGTAGGCGCCCGGCGCCTACGCCTCCGGCGCGTCCAGGTAGGAGCAGTGGTGAGTCAGCTGCGGGCGAGCGTGGACCGAACGCCTTCGGCGATACGAGCCGCGTCGGGCACGTAGAGCGATTCGAGCGCCGGCGTGAACGGCACCGGGGAAAAGGGTGCGCCCACGCGGCCGACCGGTGCGTCGAGATAATCGAACGCGTGCTCCTGCACATGCGATGCGATCTCGGCTCCGAGCCCGCCGAACCGCACGGCTTCGTGGGCCACGACACAGTGGTTGGTGCGCTGCACCGAGGCCACGATGGCGTCGGTGTCGACGGGCTGCAATGTGCGCAGGTCGATGACCTCGACGTCGACGCCTTCTCCGGCCAAGACCGACGCCGCCTTGAGCGACTCGCTCACCATCCGCCCGTAGGTGACGATCGTCAGGTCGTCACCGGGCCGGGAGATCGACGCCCGGCCAAGCGGAATCTCGAACAGCGCCTCAGGGCAGTGACCCTTCTGGCCGAGTAGCCGCTTGTGCTTGATGAAGACGACCGGATTGTCCTCGCGAATCGACGCCGTCAGGAGACCCTTGACGTCGTGGGAGTTGGACGGCATGACGACCTTGAGCCCAGGCACGTGGCACAGCAGGGCCTCGAGGCTCTGGCTGTGTTGTGCGGCGGCCGAGAGTCCGGCCCCGGCATTGGTCGTGATCGTCATCGGCAGCGAGGTGTTGCCGCCGAACATGTACTTGAGCTTGGCCGCCTGATTGACGATCTGGTCCATCGCGACGAGCACGAAGTCCATGAACATCAAGTCGACGACCGGTCGCAGACCCGACACCGCCGCGCCGATGCCGAGACCGACGATGGCCTGCTCGCTGATCGGCGTGTCGACGGAACGCATCGGCCCGAACTCGGCCTGCAGCCCGGTGAAGCTCCCGAAGACACCGCCCGCCGCGCCAACGTCTTCGCCGGCGACGAAGACGTCTTCGTCCTCGGCCATGATCTGGCGCAAGGTCTCCGTGAAGGCCGCGCCGTACCCGAGATTGCGGAGCTCGGTGGCCGAAGCAGTGTCGGTCGCAGTCATCACGCGCCTCCGGTGTAGACGTCTTCGAGGAGGGACTCGGGCTCAGGGAAGGGACTGGACTTGGCGAACTCGATGGCCGCATCGACGTCGGCCTGGATGCGTCGATGCGTGGCCTCGAGCTCCTCGGTCGATGCGATGTCGAGGGCCACCATGCGCTGCTCGATCAGGGTGATCGGGTCACGCTCGCGCCACCGGGCAACCTCGTCATCGTCTCGGTACTTGGTACCGAGGGTCTGCACACCGTGGTGGTTGTAGTAGCGGTAGGTCTTCGCCTCGATGAATGCCGGCCCGTGCCCGGCCCGCGCCCGGGCGACTGCTTCGGTCGCCGCCTCGTACACCGCGATCGCATCCATACCGTCGACAACGACCCCCGGGATGCCGTACCCCGCGGCGCGATCCACGACATCGTCGATGGCCATGGTCTGGCGCCGCGGCGTGAACTCGCCGTACTCGTTGTTCTCGCAGACGAAGACCGCAGGCAGCTTGAGCGCCGCGGCCATGTTGATCGCCTCGTGGAAGGCACCGATGTTCGTGGCACCATCTCCGAAGAAGACGACCGAGACCGCATCGCTCCCCTTGTACTTGTTGGCAAACGCGGCCCCGACGGCGATGGGGATGCCACCGCCGACGATGCCATTGGCGCCCAGCATGTTCAGATCGAGATCGCAGATGTGCATCGACCCGCCCTTGCCGTGGTTGTAGCCGGTCGACTTACCCATCAGCTCGGCCATCATGCGCGAGACGTCGCCGCCCTTGGCTACGAGGTGACCATGACCTCGATGCGTGGAGCCAACCTGATCCTCGACCCGCAGCGCCGCGCACACACCGGAGGCCACCGCCTCTTCGCCGACATACAGGTGGATGAAGCCAGGCATCTCCGAGTTCTCGAAAAGCGTGCCGGCGGCCTCCTCGAATCGGCGGATGCGGACCATCCGGCGATGGAGGTCGAGCAGGACCTCGCTGGTGACTTCCATGGGGCAACCTCCTCGAGCTCTCGAACGCCGAGGCGCATCGATTCCGATGTCGTCGATTCTGGCAGGGGGCTCCACGTCGTTGGGCGACCCAGCCAATGGGGCTCGGCTCAGAGCAGGCCGGTGATCGCCAGGTCGCTGTCGGGTCGCGGCCGGCGTCCGAGCGCCAGTTCAGGCGGAAGCAGGTCGGTCACACCGTCGCGGATCTCCCCGGGGTCGGAGAAGTAGCCGAGCGCGTAGTTGCCCATCGTGTAGCCGAGCATCTCCTGCAGCGCCGGGTCGAGGTCCCTCGCGACCTCAGGCGGGCAGGACAGGTACTGGTTCTCCTCGGTTCTCAGCCAACCGAGGCAATAGGTGATGTTGATCCCGCTGCGGGACGAGTCCGACTCGTTCTGGCCTCCGCCGTGGATGACCGAACCCGTGTAGAGCAGGACGGAACCGGCGTCCATCACCGCCTGAGTCTTCTCGTCGTCGGTCGGCCGTCGATCGTGATCCCACGACACGCTTCCCGGGACCACCCGGGTCGCGCCGTTCTCCTCGGTGAAGTCGGTGAGCGCCCAGATCGTGTTGAACTGCGGCTCGATCTCGTTCGGGATGTAGCCACCCCATGCCAGCCGATCGCGATGCAGCGGCTGCTTGCCCTGCCCGGGATGGATCGTGATCACCTGGGTCAGGTGCAGCTGGATTCGGTTCGTGTACGGCGCGAGGAAGCCGTTGGCCAGGCCGACCACACGCTCGTCCATGACCAGGTCCCGACAGGCCGGACTGCGGGCGACCAATGCGCCGGTTCGACCAGTTTGGCGACCCGTGAAGTCATCGCGACCGAGCGGCGTCGACTCGACCCACGGCCCGAGTTCGTCACGCACGAGCTCGCACTGCTCGGGTGACATCGCGTCGCGGATGATCGCCCCGCCATCGGTGCGCATCGTCTCGAGGATCTCGCCAAGATCGTGATCCGGGTCGAAGGTCTTGAGGCCTGCCATCGACCCACCATAGAACCGACCCTCACACCGATTCCCATGAGAGACTCGGCTGTGACCTCCCCGGCGTCCGGCGCGACCCCCAACGCCACGCGTCGGATTGCACCGATCCGCAACACGGTGCTCGTCACGACGATGGTGTCGACGGCGTTCCAGATCTTCGTGATCTCGGTGCTGGCGAGCGTGCTGCTCGAGGACTTCGACCTCAGCCGCTTCCAGATCGGCCTGATCGGTTCGCTCAACACCGCCGTCGGCGCGCTCACCGCTCCAGTGAGTGGGCGCGTGACCGACCGCATCGGCGCCCGCCGGTCCACGATCGTGGCCCAGCTGTGGACGGCCTGCGGGTTCGTGGTCATGGCGAACGCAAACTCGGTCGTCGTGCTGATCGCGTCGGCGGTCATCCTCGGCGTGCCACAGGGGTGGGGCAACCCGGCGACCAATGCCCTGATCGCCGAGCGAGTGCCGGCCGGAAACCGCGGCGTGGTGACCGGAATCAAGCAGAGCGGTGTGCAGGTCGGCATCTTCCTCGCCGGTGTTTCGCTGCCGACGTTGGCGGACTGGATCGGTTGGCGCGGAGCGATGTGGGCCTATGCCGTGCTGTTCGGCGCCTTCGCCCTCATTCCTCTGCTGCTCCCACGTGACCCGGCATTGGAGAACCCTCCCGAGGCGACGGACTCGACCGAGCCGGCGCGGCCCTATGACATGCGGGCGGTCTGGCTCATCGCGCTCTATGCGTTCCTGATGGGGACCGGCGGTGGAGCGATCGGCCGCTTCCTTGCACTCTTCGCCGAGGAAGAGGCCGGACTCTCCACGACAGCGGCGGGCCTGGTGCTGGCGCTCTCGGGTCTGGCGGGCATCGGGGTTCGCATCCTGGCCGGCCGCCTTGCCGAGCATCGGATCGAACCGCTGCCGCTGTTGGCGATTCTTGCCAGCATCGGGTCGATCGTGGCGGTGTTGTTGTTGATCACACTGCAAATCGGCGCCTGGTTGTTGTGGCCGATCGCGCTGCTCTTCGCCGTGGGGCACGCGGCCTGGAATGCGGTCGCGATGCTGGCGATCATCCTGGGTGTGGACCGGAGTCAGGCCGGTCGGGCATCGGGGGCGGTGATGTTCGGCTTTCTCGGAGGCCTCGCGGTCGGCGCACCGATCGCCGGCCTCGTGATCGATGCGACCGACAGCTATCAGCCGGTGTGGAGCGGTGCGCTCGTGCTCGCGGTCGCATCCGCGACAGTCGCGCGGTTCGCGCATCGCACGGCGCGGACCTAGCGGATCGGGCTAGCGCCCTTCGACTGGCCAGGCGACGAAGCCACCGAAGGGACCCATGGTGATCGCGACCGTTCTCGACTCGATCCGAGCGGAAAGGTCATCGCGGCCAGCACCGTCCTCCAACAGGTGAAAATCGGCTCCGGCGTTGAGCCCGTCGAGATCGATCGTCACCTCGATCGGCCGCTCGCGCCCGTTGATGCCGCCGATCCACCACGCATCCTCGTGACGCCGAGCGAAGACCACGTGGTCGCCGGGTGCACCCGAGAGGAGGCGCAACTCGTCCCAAACCACGGGCAGACGTCGCAGGTAGTCGAGTGCGTCCGCTCCGAGCGCTCGATACGGCTCGGGAGCGTCGGCCGGATGTTGGAGGCCCGATTCGAAGACCACGCCGAGGGCGAGCTCGTGCGCTGCGGTCGTCGCATGCGGGAACAGCACGTCGGAGACGGTGATCGGGGTGTAGTCCATGGGCCCGACCGCGTTCCGCGTGAACGGGAGAACCGTGTTGTGACGCGGTGCGGTCTGGGGGAAGAAGGGATCGAACTTGTACTGCTCGGCGCCACGCACCGCCTCGGTCGTCAAGAGATGGGGCCAGGTCGCATGCCAACCCTTCGGACTCGTGATGCCGTGGAAGTTCATCAGCAGCCGATGGTCGGCGGCGTCTTCGAGTAGCTCGAGCGAGAGGCGATTCATCGAGGCCCGATCGCTATGGAAGAAGTCGACCTTGATGCCGGCCACGCCGACCTCGGCCAGCCAGGCGAACTCTTCACGGCGCCGTTCGCGATCGTCCATTCGGTCCCGAGGCTGCTCGGTCACGCGGTTGTGGGCGCCGCCGGAGTTGTACCAAAGGAAGATCCCAACGCCGCGCTCGGCGCCGTAGGCGACCAGCTCCTCGATGGTCCCATCGGGCATGAGGTTCCAGTTGGCGTCGATCAGGCTGTACTCCCAGCCGACCTCGGCCGCGAAGTCGATGAAATCACGTAGCCGGTCGGGATCGCGCGGACTGTCGGACTCCGACCACCAGGACCAGGACACGCGACCCGGGCGGATCCAGCTCGTGTCGTCGATTCGCGATGGTTCGGCCAGCAACTCGAACGCATTCGAAGCGACGACCTCACCAAGGTCGCCGATGACCGCGACACGCCATGGCATCACGACGGCCGCGTCGGGCGCGTGCATGTCCGGGCCGTCGAACTGCTCGTCGGGCGGCGGGGCCAGGCGGTGCACGCGAGTGCGGTCGTTCACCAGTCGCGAACCGTCCGCTTCGCCACCGACGCCGGTCTCCCCGAGCAGCATCCACCCGCCGGGGGTGTCGAAGAGCGCAGGAAGTGACCAGCCATCGAGGGCCGGGAGCGAGAAGTCGATCGGCATCGCGTCGGAGTACAGCGCCTCGGAGGCAGGAGCGAACTCACCGACACGGTCGTAGGCCTGCACATACTTCGTGGAACCGAGCGGAAGGACGAACGAGGACGCATCGGTGCCGGCGCCAAGGGGCTCGAGCTGGCGAAATCGGTGGGCGACCGCATCGTCGAACGCCACCAGATCGATCGCCATGCGCATGCCCTCACCGTTGGCAACGGTCACCGTTCGAGCGTTCGCAGCGGCGTCGGCGCGGCGCTGCTTGCCGGAGGGGCGATCCACGGCGTAGCCAGCCGTCCGAACCGCGCCGACCTCGACGATCTCGAGCCCGTCGACGAAGGTCGCAGTGGCGAAGGTCACCTCGAGCAACGACGGGTCGACCACCGGTGAGCCACCGTGGTCCACCTGCCAGACCAACCGGCCCGCCTCGGATGCGTCGAGGCGAAGTTCGAGCTGTCCATCAGGCGACCGGAGAACGGCGTTGTCCATGCGTGCAGTATCGGCCGCGATCACGACGACGAGACACGCTGCGAGCGTGAGACCGGCGAGCGACAAACGACGCAGCAATGGACGCTCAGTCGGAGATGGCGAGCAGCGCCTCGGCGCGCCTGCGGAGTTCTGTCCGCTGGATTTTCACACCGTTGGGCCCATCGGTGACCGGGAACGCATCCACCGGCACGACCCGCACCGGGCACTTGAATCGGGCGAGCGTCTCGCCACAGTGGGCGATCGCTGCCGACTCGTCGAGCGCCGTTCCGTCGGTGATCACAAAGGCGACCGGACGTGTACCTCGATCGGTTCCGGCGGCGACCACCTGGGCTTGCTCGATGCCGTCGACCCCGAGAAGTACACCTTCGATCTCGGTGGGCGCCACGAGAAAGCCACCGAGACGCATCGCGTCGCCCATGCGCGTGATGTACTCAAAGCTGCGGGGCCCGTCCTCCACCGCGAGGTCGCCAGTGCGAAACCACGGTCCGTCGAAGTGCCGGTCGGTCAACTCGCGGTCGATCTCACTGCCACCATCGGCGAGATACCCCGCGAACAGGCTCGGCCCTTGCAACTGGAGCTCGTCGTCGACCACGCGACACTGCGCTTGCGGCGAGACCAGGGGGCCGGCCGGGCGCCAACGCTCCCCGATCGAGCGACCGACTCCGCCTCGCCAGGCGAAGAGCGCCTGCACCTCGCTCATGCCATACAACCCGCTGAGCGGGATGCCGCGCGCATCGCAACGCTCCACGATGCCGTCGAGCGCACTGTTGAATCGCGCATAGCCGGAGCTTTCGATCGACGACAGATCCCGGTCGGTCTCGAGCAGGCGGTGGAACATGTCGTCACTGCCGTGGAGTGACGTCACCGCGTGCTCCTCGATGATCGCTGCGGTCGCATCGGCTTCGAACGCTGAGGGCAGGATCAAGGTTGCGTTGCCGGCAAGGGCTCCGAACACGACGGTGAACCCGAACACGCCGCAGAGCGGGAGCGGAACGAGGACCACGGAGTCGGGTCCGTATCCGAACGCCGCGGCCACGTCACCGGCATGTGCGGCGATGGATCGCTGGCCATGGACGACGAGCTTCGGCGCACTCGTGGTGCCCGAAGTCGTGAAGATCACATAGTGATCGTCCGCCGAGTCCGGCCCGGGGACCCCCTTCGGATCCCGGGCGCGGGCGGGCAGGTCCGAGGCCGATCGGATGACCATCCGGGCGCCGGAACGCTCGATCAGCGAGTCGGCCAGGGCGTCCGCGAAGCGGAGGTTGACCGACATGACCACGAAGCCACCGACCGCCGCGGCCACGAGCAACTCCAGGTACGTCGGTTCGTTGGCCATCTGGATCGCGATGCGGTCGCCCGGCTCCACGCCGGCCGCGGCAAGGTCCGCGGCGAGCGAGCGGCCCGCTTCGAGGACATCTGCGCACTGGCGCGCGCCGCCGTCCGCTTCGATGATCGTCGAGGTGGACCGCTCGAGCAGCTCGACAACAGTCTCGGCACGGATCACGGCGCCATCACCCGCGAGGGTCGACACGGTTCGGCCCCTCAGGCTGCGGCGAGCGCCGGCAGGATGCGCTCGCCCACCGTTCGAATCACTTCGAAGCGAGGATCGAACGGCGGCAACAGCATCATCTGATCGATCCCGGCGGCGTCGAGGGCCAGTAGCCGCTCGACGATCTGCTCCTCGGTCCCGACCAGGCACGACGACTCGATCAAGGCGGGCGTGACGAAACGCTCCTCCTCGGGAAGCACCCAACAGTTGTGCCCCGCGTGCACCCGCTGGTGGCGACGCTCATCCGGCACGGCCTCGAGCATGGCGGTGTAGTCCTCCCACACATCGACCACGGCCGGGTTGGTCGGCACCCGCCCGAAGTTGCGCCACTGGTCGTAGCTGTAGTGAAGGCTGGCGATTGCGAACGCACCACAGAGATCACGACACCGCTCCGAGCCGCTCGACTCGCCGGGTTCGAGGACGACAATCGTGTTGAGCGTGGTCGCCGGGAAGGAGCCCGCATTGACCGTGCGACCGACCTCGGCGGCGCCACGCTCAACCGCACCCCAAACGCGCTGGGCGAGCGTGGGGTCTGGCGGTACCGACAGCACCATGCCGTCGCCGTGCTTGCCGGCCAGCGCGAGCGACTTGGGTCCGAAGCCCGAGACGTACATCGGGATCGGGTCCTCGAAGTTGACGAACCCGTCGTCGGGCATGATGTGGCGTACCGGCGACGTGCGGCCACGCCACTCGACCATCGCTTCCTCGCCGCGAAGCAGCGGAGCAAGCTCACCGAGGTAGCGGTCGAATTCGGCGATCGTCATCGGCTTGTGGCCCATGATCCGCATGGCGGTGTTGCCCGTTCCGATGCCGCAGAACGTGCGACCGGGTGCCAGTTGATTGATCGTCGCCATCGATGCCGCGGTGACGGGCGCCGGACGCGTGGCGGCGACCGACACGCCGGTACCGATTCGCATGGTTGTGGTCCGGGTGGCGGCCAGGGCCATCGTGGCGTATACGTCGGACCAGATCATCTGACTGTCGGCGAACCACGCGTGGGTGAACCCAAGCCGTTCCGCTTCGACGACGTAGTCGAGGTCATCGACCTTCGACGCAACACAGATGCCCAACTCCATGTGGGCATCTTGTCAGCAGGAGCAGGCTCAATCCTCGTCCGGGTCGCGGGCGACACCGACAAACACTGCGCCGATGACGATCAGCATCATTGCCCAGGAGATCAGGCCGCTGGCATTGCCACCGGTGAAGGCCAGCGGACCGCTCGGGCCGTCGACGTCACCGCCCCCGAGCAGCGGGTCTGCCGCGCCGAACCCGTTGAATCCGCCGACATTGTTGCCGCCAAAGGCTGTGGGTGCGGGACCAAAGCTCGGCGGCAGGTCCGGGAACTGAACCGGAATCCCACCCCACTCCTCCAGGAGGAAGTCGATCGTCAGATCCGAGTTGCCATCGGGCGTCAGCGGGTCGTTGTTGGGCGACTCCCCCAGCGGCTCGCCGTCGCCGAGCGTGACCGTCGCACCGAGCCCCGTGCCGATGCGAGCCACGCCATTGTTGTCGCCGTCGGCGTCCGGCTCGATCAGGGTCGCTGGCGTGTACCCGATGAACCCATTGAGCACGCCGCCGGTTTCGAAGTTCTCACCGGCCAGAACGACCTCCCACTGTCCCGGTGGAATCCCGGCGAAGAGATAGAAGCCCTGCTCATCGGTCCGGGTGGTCGCATAGGGTTCGGACGGGTCCGGCGTCGTCCCGCCCAGCGTCGGAACCACCTGATAGAGGCGAAGCAACGCACCCTCCACCGGCTGGGCGATGACATCGCCCGACGCGACCTCGACGCGCGCGTACACCGAGTTCCCGATGCTGAAGCGGCCGAGCCCGAAGTCGATGGTCAAGTCGCTCCGCTCGTCTGCGAGACCGCCGGCAGGACCCGAAGGGTCTTCGCCGACCGGTGCCGACTGCCCGACAGCGATCGAACCCGACGAGATCGAGCCGTCGGGGCGAGCCAAAGCGTTGCTGTCACCATCGACCTCGCCGTTCGGGTCGGCGACACCGAATCCGGTGGGAAACCAGCCCTCCAGTGGCCCACCGGCGACGAACTCGCTGGCCGGGAGTTCCACCACATAGCCGCCGCTGATGAGCGAGTTGAATCGGTACAGGCCGTCGGCGTCAGTCGTGGTCGTCTGAAGGCGATCGGCCTCGTCGACGCTGCCGTCGTCATCCAGGTCGTCGGCGATGCCGTCGAGATTGGCGTCGACGTACAGGGCGACGGCGATCCCGGCCGCGGGTTCTTCGCCTTCGGTGTACGAGCCGTCGCCGTCGAGGTCGAACCAGACCTGATTGCCGAGGTCCCACAGGTCGGGCACAACGCCCGCGATGTCGTGGTCGTCCTCGTCGCCGGACTCGTTGGCGACGGCACCGTCGGTCGGGTCACCCGGCGCTGCGGGCTGCGCATCGTTGGTCGGATCCGTGTCGGCAGCCGAGTCCACGTCGACGAGCGGCGTGCCACCCGGATGTGTCGCAGGAGTCGTGCCGTCGTCGCTCAGCGGCACGAAGCCGGAAACTTCGGCGATCGCGATGACGGAGTCGAGATCGGCGCCGGCCGCCAGCGTGGCGACCAGCGGAATCGCTACCCGTTGACCCGCTGCGAGGGTCCCGTCGAGTGTCACGATTCCGTTCAGGCCGTCCGCCGACCATGCGTAGTCCAAGGCAAGGTCGCCACCGGTCGATCCGTCGGGATTCGCCCCTGGATCGAACGCCGACCAGCCGGTCGCATCGAGCGTGACGTAGGCGGTGATCGCGTTCGTCGCCACCGAACCCTGGTTGATGACATCGATGAAGAACGTCACGGTCGATTCCGCGGCGACGGGGAGCGCAGTGGTGGGGTCCAGGAGGATTCCCAGGGCGAGGTCCGCGACATCGATGTCGAGCGAGGTGACAGCGTCGCCATCCGCATCGGCGAGCTCCGGGGGCGGGTCGTCGGGGTCGAGGTCGTCGTCGATGGCAACGATCGCCGCGGCAATCGAGACGGCACCGTCGACTGCGGCGGTCTCCCCGAGGGTGAGCGCGACCGGCACGACGACCGCCTGGCCGGCGGTCAATGCCCCTTCCAGCGAGATCGTCGCAACCGGGCCATCAACCACCCACGAGTAGCCGACGATGGCGTCGCCCGTTGTCACACCGTCGGGGTTTCTCGCAGGGTCGAATGCCGCGAACACCTCCGGCAGCAGCGTGATCTCGGCATCCAGGCGCTGCAGATCGGCCCCCTGGTTCGTGATCGTCAGCGTCGCTGCGACCACGGATCCGGCCTGGACCGGGAAGGTGGTTCCGGCGTCGTCGAGTTCAACAGAGATCGCCGCGTCGTAGGGCAGCGAGGCCTGGGCTGTCGCGTGGTCGTCTTCGTCGATCGTGGCTCCCGTCGCGTCGATGCCGGCCTCGTTGAGGTTGCGGTCACCGTCGAGGTCGAAGTCGGTGTCGAGCGACGCCAACTCGAGGATGGCGTCGTCGTTCAGGTCGAGGTTCGGCGTCGAGTCCACGTCGACCGCCAGCGCGTTGACCGCGTTCGCAGGGTCAGGATCGTCGTCGAACCAGCTGATCTCGGCGATGTTGGTGAACAGGGTGTGACTCGTATCGACGGCCTCCGTCGCAAAGGCAAACGTGACGGTTTCGTCAGGTTGGAGTTCGTCGACACTGAACACGATCACGCCCTGGTCCCCGGCGATCGCACCGGTCGTGACGGCAGCGGTGCCCTCGATGATCTCCACCGGACCAACCCATGCCATGCCGGCTGGCAGCGCATCGACCACGCCAATGCGATGCGCGCTGCGATTGCCCTGATTCTTGACGGTGATCGCCCATCGCACGATTCGCGTCGTGGTGTCGATCTCCGCTGGCTGGCCGGGGGCGAGGGCTGCACCGAGGGCCAGATCCCAAAGCGACGCCTCCGCCGAAACCGCTCGGCCTTCGCCATCGTCCGGGCTCGGGTCGATCACCTCGATCACCAACGGCCGGCCATCCCAGTTGTTTGCGATGTCGAGCACGATCGGAACCGTGATCGACTCGCCTGGATCCAGGCGACGGACGGTGACTTCGGGGTCGCCGCCGCCGAGCGTCTCGTTGCGGCCGACGACCTGTAGCACCGCACCTGCGGCTGTCGGCGCCCAGGTCGCGGCCAGTTCGTCGCCATCGCCGGAGTCGACGACCACACGCGCCGCGTTCTGCTCAAACTCGAGTGGGCGGAACGTCGCATCGCCGTGCTCGACCTGCAGTTCGAGCTCGCCGAGTGGACGGCCCTCGTTGCGGACCGTCAGGTCGAATCGCATCGACGACGTTCCCGAGCCAATCGGCAGGCCGCTCGTCGCCACATGGTCGACGGCCACATCGACGTCGATCGGCAAGCTCACCTCGAGCGATGCGCCGTCGTCCTCGGGGGTCGAATCACCGGACAGCAACGAGGCAACCCGCGAGTCCGCATCGGGGAACGGACTACCAGGCGTCACGACGGCGAACGTCTCGCCTGGTGCAGGCGCAAAACCGGCAATCTCCGCGACATAGATGAAGGTGTCGTCCCACCCTTCGACCACGTCGAGAAGCACCTCGACCGTGCGTGACTGACCGACCAGCAACTCGGTGATGCCGAGGCGGACCCTCGTCGGATCATCCTCGGTCCCACCCGCCAGCACCGACACGGCAGCATCGGGAATCTCACCGAGGCTGAGGAAGCGGGTGCCCAGCGGTAGGACGTTGGCGATTTCGACATCGAACGCAGGCTGGTTTCCCTGGTTGACCAGGGTCAGCGTCCAAGCGATGACCGGCCCGTCGTCGAGCAGTCGTACCGTGCGCTCGGCGGCCTCGACATCCAACGCAAGGTCCCACATCGGAATCCGTGCGGTCGCGGAGTCGTCGCTCGGATCGTTGTCCACGATCGGAGCACCCGGATCGGTCTCGGCGCCGTCGGACGCCAGGTCGCTCGCCGTCGGCTGATCGGTTGCCCGGAAGCCGACCAACGTGGCGGTGATGTCCAACGTTCGCGTATCGACATCCTCGGACAGCACGAAGCGGACCGGCGCCTCGACCCGATCGCCGTGGACGAGAGGGGTGCCGTCGACCCTGCCGATCTGGACTCGGAGCATTTCGGCATCGGAGAAGTCCCAGGCGACCCGCATGGGGCGCCCGTCCTGATCCACGAGCGTCGCCGGATCGACGTCGGGCGTGGCAGTGGCAAAAGGCAATCCGGCCACCGGGAGCTCGATCGTCGCATGGTCGACCGGGCGACCCTCGTTGACCAGGATCACGGCCAAGTCGAAGCTGGTCACACCCGTTGCGACCGGGAAGCCCCGCGTCGCCCGGTGCTCGATGGCCACACCGAGGTCATACGGCAAGAACGCAGATCCGTTGTCGACGGCATCTCCTGATGCTCGGTCCCAGTCGAGCACGAGCTCGTCGAGCGCAGTCTCGGGATCGCCATCGTCGTCGAACGCGACGATCGCCGACTCGAAGACGAACGTCGCTTGCTGCGGATCGATCACCGACGTGGTCACGACCCACGAGATCGACTCACCCGCCGCGAGCCCGTCGATCGACGAGTAGACCGTGCCGAGCGCGCCACCGATCGGTTCTGCGACGACCGACGCGGTGCTTGCACCATTGAGACCAGACGCCTGCGCCTCGAGGGTCTGGACCCACACGAGGCCCAGGGGCAACCGGTGCTCGATCTCGATGTCGTGGGCGGTCCGTGAACCCTCGTTGGTGACAGTGAGCTGCCAATCAACCGTTCGAGTCGTCCAGTCGATCGTTGGCGCCTGGCCCGGCGCGAGTTCAAGACCCAGCGCAAGATCCCAGACAGGTACCGATGCCGGGTCATGGTCGTCCTCGTCGTCGCCGACCGGATCCGCCGGCTCTCCTTCGGTCTGAATCCCGTCGCCGGTAGTGACGTCATCGCCCGGAGCGCCGGCTGTGCTGGGGGCGAGGTCATTGTCCGGGTCGCGATCCGGAACCGAATCGTGGTCGAGGACGGCACCACTCGCTGCGTTGCCACCTGGGAGTCCGTCGGGGTCGAAGTCGCTGATCTCGGCGACGAGGTTGAGGGCTTCGCCGGCCCAGCCGTCGGCGATGCGGAAGGGCAGTGCGAGCGTTGCGGTTGCGCCGCGGTCGAGCGGGCCGCGCAGCACGAGTTCCGCCGGCGACGCGCCCCCGGCGATCGACCACGAGATGGTCGATCCGTCATCGACCGCCGCGGTGCCCGTGGCAACCGGAGGCTCTAGGAGACCGAGCGCGTGGAGAACGACGCGCACCTCGTTGACCGGTGTGCCCTGATTCAGCACCGCGACGTCGACGATCACCTCGTCGCCTGCGGATGGGCCATCGGCCAGGTCCGCACTCGCCGTTCGATCCACTCGCGCCGTCAACGCGAGGTCGTAGGGCAGGAGCTGCGGATCGGCCGAGACGATGTCGGCCTCGCTCGGAATTCGGATCGAGGTCATGGAGCTGGCCGATCGCACCGGTGCCGGCTCGGACGGACCGGACGCAGCATGCGATGTCACCGCGTGCGCCAGCGACTCGAACTCGGCGTCGGGCGGTAGGACCATCGTCCAGTCGACCGAGTACGACGCCGCACCCGGCAGCGGTGTCCGGTGCAGCGGAACATTGACCCGCCAGGCGGTGACCTTCGAGAAGTCGACCGCCGCGGAAAACCAGTCGTTCACACACTCTGGGGGCCACGCTTGCGCCGAGTCGGCGAGCTCGGTGCGGCACGGATCGGCCGCGGTCGAATACTCGACGATCACGTCACCGGGTTCACGGTCAGGGTCGGGCGGGAGTCCACCGACGGTGACCGGCCCGGCGAGGGTGCCTCGCCAATCCGAGGCGGACGGGCTCGGCACCTGGCTCCAATCTGCAGGGTCGATGCCGGTTCCCTCGATCGACGGCAGGAGGCCATAAGTCCAGTGATCGGTGAGCTCCCGGTTGCCGAGGTTGGTCACGACCGTTTGCAGTTCGACGCGACCGTTCGGCACCGCAGCGACCGAGCACGGACCGCTGCTGTAGCTCGCCTCCCCGGTGCGACGAGTGGTGCAGGCTTCGTTCGCCGTCGGCAGCGGCAGGGCCGGCAGCAGGGCTTCGCCTGCGGCCCAGGTCGTGACCTCGACCAGCGCCGCGTCGGTCACGACGATGTCGTGGTCGGTCTCGCAGAGCACAGCACCGCCCCCACGGCCGGTCAGGTCGTCGACCAGGAAGGCACCTTCTCCACACGCTCGCGGTCCCGCAATCGCCGATGTGACTGCCACCGTCGACCGATGGGGCCCCGACGGCGCTCCCGGTGGCGGAATCACCTCGAGGCCGATCGTGAAGTCCGCCGGTTCGATGCTCCCGCCTGCAACCATCTCGGCGGCGGTCCAGCGCACGGTGTGTGCGCTTGCGAGATCCTCGCGGTCGGTCCAGAGCAGACGTATCAGCGTCCGGTCCGCGCCGCCGAAGTCGTCGACGACCTCGACGATCGGGTCGGGCATGGGTGCCAGGTTTGGCGACGACGTGACTCCCTCGAAGCCGCCATAGTCGAATCCCTCCGGCAGCAGCACCGCCACCGTCGGGTCGATCAGCGGCGCACCGTTGTCGATCGGCAGCACAACCGTGACGTCCATCGGCTGGGGCACCGTCGGGCCGCTCGGCGCAGATGTCGTCGCGCCGATCGAAACGAGCGGTGAACCGCTGACGACTTCGGCCGTGGCACAGCCAAGCGCACTTTCGCCGAGCGTGGCGGCGTTGGCGGCCGAGGCCGTCGCACACAACTGGGTGATGGATTGCTCGACGGCGGAATCGACGCCGGCGGCAACGGACTCACCGCGCGTCGTCATGTCGAAGCCGAAGGTCGAACCGGGGGCCACCTGGGCGACGGTGCCATCGAGCGACACCCAGCGAATCTGAAGGGCGCTGATCGGTACTCCCGGACCGACGATGCCATCGATCAGGGAACGGGTGACTCGCCCGTCGACGAGGGTCGACGTGTCGATCGGTGTCGGCTGGAACGATGCGCCGCGATCGGTCGAGAGGTGGATCAGGAGCGGCGAGGTCGAAGTCGCAGCCTCCGCGGGGAGTCCAAGTTCGTGCAGCTCAAAGCCGATCGGCACATCGATCTCCAGCATCGGATACTCGATCGGTACGCCGGCCAGGCTTGCGTCAAAGCCGACGTCCCATCGTTGGAAGCCGCCGGCATCGACGACCGGACTGCCCGAAGCCCAGGCCGAAATCTCCGTCGCCGCGGCTCGGAGCTCGCGAGCGGTGGCCGTGGTGCATCGGGCGGCGCATACCGACTCGCCGCCGACTCCCGTGGGGTCCGAGACCGCCACCGAGGTGTCGACGAACTGGCCGAGCACGAAGTCCGGAGACGCCCAGCGGAGGATCGGAAAGAACTGATGGCAGCGCTCGGCGATCCTTCCGGCGGCGACGTCGCGGTCGTGCTCCTCTGCGAGCGCGGCCGCGTCGACCGGTGGCAGGGCCCATGACAGGCCGGTCGGGGTGACCGTCGCCCCGTCGGGCTCGATCACGATCGTCCCTGCGGGCAGCATCAGTTCCAGCGCCAACGCTCCATGGGCGACGCTCCCGAGGGTGGAGCTGCAGAACGCTACGGGGTGGGTCACGTTGCTGCCGAGGAACGCTTCGGCCGCCGCGACCGGATCCGCATCGACCAGCTGGCGCACGTGCCAGTCGGGCTCGACCAGTACCGGCAGGATGTCGGGGGTGCTGGTCGGGGGTGTGGCGTTCGTGCTCGACGTCGTGACCAAGTGGCCGACCGAGCCGGCCGCGTTTGCCTCGCCGGTTACCCGCGTCGTCACCTGGTACGTGAGGGTCTCGCCGTCGAGAAGCGGCTCGGCGCGGGTGAGCGAGACGATGCTGACGCTTCGGCCCTCGTCGCGCACCGGCAGGGACGCGACGTAGCCGATCGCCCGAGAGAGCTCGATGTCGACGACATCGAGACCGGCGGACAGCTCGTCCTGGATCGAAACGGAGCCGCAGTCGGCGGCATCGGAGGTGCACGAGATCTCGACCCGCCACACCAGCGTGTCATTGGTTCGGGTGGAGCCCGGCGCGTCGATGACCGATGTCGAGACCGTCAGGGTTCCTCGATCCTCGGCCTGCGCCGAGGGAACGACCACAAGCGCGAGCGCGACAAGGGCGGCGAGGACGACGAGCGCGACGCGACGGCGAGACGACGCAGGGGACACGCTTCCTGAGTCGACCGGTCGGTCCGCGAGTTCCTAGGTCACTCGACTTATTTGAGAGGGCCGTCTCACCCGGGCAGGGGGCATCGGGGCCGCTCGGCCCGGACCTTGAACTTGAACCTGCCGTTCAGCTCCATACCGCAGTGCATCGATCGGCCTGTCGAATCGAGGTGCGTGGCCCATCCCGCGATACGCAAGAATGGGGTGATGGCGAAGACGCCCCGAAAGCTCAAGAAGGCTCGCGCCCGTCACGCCCAGTCATGCGAAGGCAAACAACGCCACGCCTCGAAACGCGAGGCGGAAGACGTCGCACGCAAGCTGCGCGCCGAGCGCGGCCGACGCAATCTCCAGGCCTACCCGTGCCAGGAATGCGGCAAGTGGCATCTGGGGAATCGGCGATGACGGCGGCCCCTGCCCGCACGCCGGGCGGTCGACTCGACGCAACCCCCGCGCACCCGGTCAGGATCGAGGTGACCGAAGGCGTGGCGGTTCTCACGATGTCGCGACCGCAGGTCCGCAACGCCATCGATCCGGCGATGCGCCGGGCGTTGCGCAGCTCCATCGCCGACGTCGAAACCGACGACGCGGTCGAGGTGATCGTGCTCACCGGCGATGACCCTGCCTTCTGCGCCGGACTCGACCTGCGCATTCTCGGCGCAGAACCCGATGTGTTGCTCGGCGACGAGCCCGCCGCCGGGGAACGAACCGCACGACCTACCGGCAGCCATAGCCCGTTCCCCGACCGGACCAAGCCGTTGATCGGCGCGGTGAACGGCGCCGCGATCACCGGCGGCTTCGAGCTCGCCTTGAACTGCGACTTCCTCATCGCCTCGGAGCGGGCGGTGTTCGCTGACACCCACGCTCGGGTCGGCGTCATGCCGGGCTGGGGACTCACCGCACTGCTCACCGATGCCGTCGGTCGCACTCGTGCTCGGGAGATCTCGTTGACGGGCAACTTCGTCACGGCCGAGCAGGCGCTCGCGTGGGGTCTGGTCAACCGCGTCGTCGCTCACGACGATCTGCTGCCGACCGTGCTCTCGCTCGCAGCCGACATCGTCGACAACGATCGAGCCGGCGTGCGCCGAATGCTGGCGACGTACCGCGAGCAGGAACAAGCCTCGCTCGCGGAGGCATGGGACCTCGAGACGGCCGGCGCATCGGCGTTCATCCGCGACCTGTCACCCGACAGCGGGGTCGAAGCACGCCTCGAAGGCGTGATCGATCGGGGCCGACGCCAACTCTGACGGCGAGGGCGAGCCTGACCGCCCGGCGACCCTGACCGCTCGGCAAACCCGACGGCGCCTGCGACTCGAACCTTCGAGTTCACCGTGCCGATCGGGACGGGAAAGTAGCGTCTGGTCCGTGGGCTTTCCCTCGACCGCACTCGGCATCGAGACTGGCGAATCCGAGTTGCGCGTCATCCAACTGACCGCGACGGGCGACAGCGCCGAGGTCACCGGCTTCGCTTCGGTCGTCCGACCCACCAACCCGGGCCAGCTCGGCAAGAGCGTCGGACAGCTCATCGCCGCGCTCAATCCATCGGGCGACGCTGCGATCAACATCGTTGACACCGCGGGGACCGACGAGCGCTCACTCAACGACGTGCTCGCTCGGCTGGGCGAGATGGGCCTGGGCAATGTCGATTTCGAAGAATCCTCCGCGGCACGCGAACGAGCCATCGGCCGCAACGCGGTCGAGGCCCTCGAAGGCTTCATCGACTGCCCCGTTCCCCAGGGGTTGATCGACGCACATCCGCGACTCGCGGTCCATCAGCTCGCACCGGCCGTCGGTGCGGCGCTCGCTCGGCTCGGGCTCGGCTACAGCGCTGAACGAACCAGTGACGAGCACATCGCCGTCTGGGTTCCTGCAAGCGGAGAAGAGACCGAAGCTGGTTCGGAGCGCGTCGAGGATCTCTTCGAACCCACGCCCGACCCTGAGCCTGAGGTCACCGAGGTCACGGGGGTCGCCGGCGGCACCGAAGCGCTCGATCTCACCGAGACCGCGAGCCTGCTCGCCGCCGCCGGTGCGGGCGGCCAACGAGCAGCCGGTGCGGCCACGCCCGAGGCGGCAACTCCCGCTACGCCGGAACGACCACCGGCGACGACATCCGAGCCGGCACTCCACGAACCCGAGGGTCCACCCGTCGACGGATCCGGCGAAGCCGTCGTCGTGGTGTCCGACCCAAGCGATGTCGAGATCGACCTCAGCGAATCGGGCGGCGGGCCCGAACCCGGCGAACCCGTCGAACCCGTCGAACCCGGCGAACCCGTCGAACCCGTCGAGACGATGCTCGCGCCCGCTCCGTCCGAAACGTCGGGCAGCCGATCGGCCTCGACGCCAGCACACACCTACCGGCGACGCCGACTGTTCGCATTGCTGCTCGTACTGCTCACGATCGCGGCGATCGTGCTCCTCGTGCTTCTGCTCGGAAGAGGTGGCGATGACTCGGCGAGCGAGGATGCCGATCCGGCACTCGCCGAACGTGCGCAATCGGAACAGGATGCGGCGCAGACCGACTCCCCATCGGCCGAAGAACCCGACGGCGGAGCGACCTCCACCGAAGCGGCGGACGAAGCCGAAGCAGCGGACGACCTCGAAACGGGTAGCACTGCCGATGCCGAGTTCGAGGACGACGAAACCGCCGACGACGCCGAGGAGTCGCCCGACGAAGTCGCCTCCGAATCGGCGACACCCGAGGGCCCGGACAACGCCGATGGAGATACCCAACTCGCGCTCGGTCAGTTGGTACCGCTGTCGGCGCTCCCGGAACGGGGAGCGGTGTTCCGAGCCGACGAGGGCCTTCTCTATCTCGAGGGACCGGTCACCGCAGACGAGGGCGAGCTGCTCGTGGCCCGGGCGGTCGAGGTGCTGGGGATTGATCGAGTGGTCAACAACTACATCGTCCGACCCGACGCACCGCCGGTCACCGAAGGCAACGTGCGAGTCGAGCAGGCAGTCCTCTTCGAACTCGGCTCAGAGGATGTCACCGAGCAGTTTCTCCCCACGCTCGAGCTCGGCGTGTTGGTCATGACCCTGAATCCCCAGGTGACGATGGTCGTCGAGGGCCATACCGACGACATCGGAACCGAGGAGGACAACTTGGCGCTCTCCGAGCGGCGTGCGCAGGCCGTCGTCGACTACCTCGTCGCGCAAGGCATCGAGCGAGACCGGATGACCCCGATCGGACGCGGCGAATCCGAACCGATCGCCGAGAACGACTCCGAAGAAGGACGGTCACGTAATCGCCGGATCGAGGTCAACCTGGTCGACCTGCTCGCCGACCGCGCAGGCGCCGGAGACGACCAAGACGGCTGAGCGGCGCGGTCGCCGCGCGCTAACTCCGAAGCGTGGTGCCGGCAAAGGCTCCGGTGTGCTCGCCATGGTCCATGAAGACCTCGCCGTTCACGATCGTGTAGTCGTAACCCGACGCGCCCTGTACGTAGCGGCCGGCGCCGTTCGGGAAGTCGAACACGTACTCCGGCTGTGGTAGCGCGAGGTTGTCGAAATCGATCACGTTCACGTCGGCGTGGTTGCCCTCGATCAGACGCCCTCGGTTGTGAATGCCGAACAGATCGGCAGTGTCGCTGGTGAGTCGACGGATCGCCTCCTCGAGTCCCCAACGCTCTCGTTCGCGCACCCAATAGGTGAGGTAGAAGGTCGGTTGGCTCGAGTCCATGATCTGGCCGACGTGGGCTCCAGCGTCGGCGAGGCCGAGGGTGATCATCGGATCGTCGAGCATGTCCTGCACGGCGTCGAAGCTCTCGTTGAGAATCGGGTGATTCAGGTTCACCTGACCATCGCTCTCGAGACAGCGCTGCACGAAGGCCTCGGCGGGGCTCACTCCGGCTCGCGCAGCCATGGCCGCCAGGTTGTCGTCGTCCTGGCAGTCGTACCGTGCGTGGCCATCGGGCAGGATCCACATGGCCTCCGCTGGCGCTCGCATGTCGGCATCGGCGAGCGAGGCCCTGACCGACGGGTCGCGAAGTGCGGCAAGTCGCTCGCTCGGCGGGCGTGCCATCAGCTCGCGCCAGGCGTCGCCTCGGAAGGGCACGCGGTTGAGGAGGTTGTAGATCACGCCGATGCCTCGACAGGTGGTCTGCGGGCGAATCTCGGCGCCGGCGTCGTTCTGCTCGTGGGCCATGTCGACGACTGCGCGGTAGAGCTCGGGACGTCGCGAGCTCGAAACCAGACCGAAGCTGACCGGGCGACCGTTGCGCCGGGAGATCTCGCCGAGGACCTCCATCTCCGCACGGGTGCGCGGCAGTCCCTCCTCACGATCGCGCTCGCCGAGCCGCGCCGCGGCTTCGAAGATCCCCTTGCCGTGTTTGCCCAGCACGTCGCCGAAGGCCAGTAGCTCGTCGTTGTCGGCGAAGGTGCCGGGCACGTTTCGTCCGTCCGGCACGACGTGGAGCAGCGTGCGAGACGTCGAGAAGCCCAGGGCACCCGAGGCCATCGCTTCATCGACCAGTGCCGCCATGGCCGCGATGTCCTCGGGCGACGATGGCGTCTCATCCATGCCACGCTCACCCATCGCTGCGAGACGGACCGCGCAGTGCCCGACCATGCCGCCGACATTGATGCCCTTCTCGGTCCGATCGATCCAGTCGAGATACTCGCCGTAGCTCGACCAGTCCCAGGGCATGCCTTCGAGGATCGCCCGGCGCGGAATGTCCTCGACGCTCTCCATCATTTCGGCGAGGAAGTCGGCACCTCCGGGCGCAACCGGCGCGAACGTCACGCCACAGTTGCCCAGGACGGCACTGGTGATCCCGTGCCAACAGCTCGACGTCTGCAGCGGATCCCACGCGATCTGGGCGTCGAGGTGGGTGTGGATGTCGACGAAGCCCGGCGTGACCAGGCGGCCTTCGGCATCGATCTCGCGATGCCCCTTTGCATCGACGCAGTCGGCGACCTCGGTGATCAGTCCGTCGGTGATCGCGATCTCGCCCACTCGGGCCGGCGCACCCGTGCCGTCGATGATCTGTCCGTTACGAATGACGATGTCGGCGCTCATGATTCCCCCTGGATCGGCGAGCCGTCAGATCCAGTGTGACGGTTGCTTCCCAGTAGGGAAAATCGGTCAGGCCATCAACGCGTCAAGCGGAAGGCGCACCCAGCAGGACGACGCCATTGCCGACGGCGGGCTGGTCATCCTGGTTCAGCACCTCGAATGGCACTCGCTCGCCATCCGGCCTGGAAACGCCAGGCCAGACCCTCACGCGCATGGTCGACGGGAGCCGAACCATCGCGCCGAACCGTCCGGCGATCCTCCGCACCAGGTGTGGATCCCCACCAGCCCGGTGCGCGACAACCTGGCTGACACCGTGCGCGAGGTTGGCGGTGCCGTGAAGGATGATGTCCGGCAGTCCCGCGTCGAGGGCTACACGCCGATCGGTGTGGATCGGATTCCAAATCCGGGCGCACTCCGTGTAGGTATGCGCGTCGCCGGCTTCGATGCCGATGTCGATTTCGATCGGATCACCGACGCGCTCGGCCTCGAGCGGCACCGGCGGGTCGGGATCGGGGTGGTCGTCGCCGTCCACCGGTACCCCGAGATAGATCCCGTGCTGCGTGGTCGTCGCTACCGGCGAGCCGGTGTCGTCCACGGTCATGAGGCGGATCGAGGACAACGCGCCGGGCTTCTTGTCGACGAGGCCGACGAATTCGAGGGATGTGTGCAGGACATCGCCCGGCTGAATCAGGCGATGGATGGTCGTGTCGTGGGTGGCGTGCACCGAGGTGATGACCTCGGCCGGCGACACACCCGCGGCCTCGCTTGCGTGGCGGCTGGCCACGATGACCGGCCATTCGGGGCAAACGGCGAACACTGGGTGCGCGACGACACCGTCGGGTCGAAGGGTGTCGAGGTACGCCTCGGCATGATCCCGGAGCGAGGCGGCGTAGGCCATCGTCCACCGCTCATCGACGACGTGCTCCATCGGCGCGACAACCGTGCCGACCAGACTCGTGGGGATGGCCATGATCAGCGGCGGCTGCTGATCACGCCGGTGTCGAAGCCGGCAAGGTGCAGTCCGCCGGCGAAGCGGGCGTGCTCGATCTTGGTGCACCGGTCCATGACGACATCGAGGCCGGCGTCGAGTGCGATCTCCGCCGCCTCCTCGCTGACGATGCCGAGCTGGAGCCACAGGCTCGACGCGCCGATCTCGACGGCCTCGCGAGCGATCGTCGGACAGTCGTCGGGCTTGCGGAACACGTCGACCATGTCGGGCACGACCGGCAGCTCGGCCAACGAGGGGTAACAGGTGACACCGTTGATCTCGGACTCACGCGGATTGACCGGATAGAGCTCGTAGTCGCAGACGGAGGACGCGAGATAGGTCATCACGAAGTTGCTCGCACGCGACGGATTGCTCGACGCGCCGACGATGGCGATCGTGCGGGTTCGATCGAGCAGGTCCTTGCGCTGGGCAGCAGTGGGTTCGACATAGGTCACCGACCCAGTCTGACCGGCTCGTCCGGCCAATACCAGCAGCCGCGCCCGCAGCCCTGTCGCCGAGGGGCACACTGGTCGCGTGACTCGGGTGCTCGACCTGGCGGCGCGGCGCAGCGCACCAACCGTCTGGGCAGTGGTGACGTGGCTGGCCGTGCTCACGACCCTCGGCGCCGCCTGCACCTCGCAGACCGTCATCGGCGAAGGCGAACTGGCGTTGCGCGGCGACAGCGCTGCGGCGACGACTCCGTCGGCCCCATCGGCGACGGTCGAGCCTGACGATGTCGGGAACGATCCGCCCAGCGACGAACCAACCGCTTCGGCGATGCCGAACGACGACGACATCACTCTCGAAGACCTCGATGACGAGGACTTCCTTGTCGTCGACCCGTCCCAAGTCGCGGCCCTGCTGGCCGATTGCGAGGATGGTTCCGATGCCGCATGCGACGTGCTCTTCGCATCGAGTGACTTCGGTTCGATCGAGGAGCGGATCGCCCTCGATTGCGCCGGGCGGTCTTCCAACGATCCGTTCTTCTGCACCGAAGGCATCCGCTCCGAGCCCGGCGAGATCTGGTTCGACGAGTCGAGCCCTGGACTGCCGGCTCTGGTCGACGCCTGCGAGGACGACGGCGACATGACCGCCTGCGACCTGCTGTTCTTCCGCTCACCGGTTGGCAGCAGTTTCGAGGACATCGGTCGCGGATGTGGCGGCCGGGTGCCCGTGGCTCTGCCCGACTGTCGAACGGTGTTCCCCGAGGAGTAGTTCGCTAACCCAGGGCCTGGTCGAGATCCCAGAGGATGTCCTCGACATCCTCGAGTCCGACCGACAGCCGGATCATGTCCGCGCCGACGCCGGCCGCCTGGAGCTCCTCGTCGGTCATCTGCTGATGCGTGGTCGATGCCGGGTGAATGACGAGGGTGCGGGCGTCGCCGACGTTGGCGAGATGGCTGATGAGCTGCAAACGATTGATGAACCGTTCCCCGGCTTCGCGACCACCGGCGACACCAAACGTGAAGATCGCTCCCGCGCCGCGCGGCAGATACTTCGCAGCGAGATCGCGATACGGCGACCCGTCCAGATCGGCGTGGGCCACCCAGCTGACCCGCGAGTCATTCTCCAACCACTGCGCCACCGCCTGGGCGTTGGCCACATGGGCGTCCATCCGCAACGGCAGCGTCTCCAGACCCTGGAGAAGCATGAAGGCGTTGAACGGTGAGATCGACGCACCGACATCGCGCAGCTGCTCCGAGCGCAACGCCGTGCAGAACGCATACTCGCCGAAGTTGTCCCACCAGCGGAGACCGTTGTACGTGGGGATCGGCTCGGTCATCCGCGGGAATCGGCCGGAACCCCAGTCGAACCGTCCGGACTCGACCACGACACCGCCGATGCTCGTGCCGTGGCCGCCGATGAACTTGGTCGCCGAGTGCACGACGATGTCGGCACCCCAGTCGAGCGGGCAACACAGCCACGGGCTTGCGAACGTCGAATCGACGACCAAAGGCAATCCGGCATCGTGGGCGACCGCGGCCAATGCTTCGAGATCGGCGACGGCGCCGGTCGGGTTGCCGATGATCTCGGTGTGAAGCGCCTTGGTCTCCGGCCGGATCGCGGCCGCAAACGCCTCGGGGTCGTCGTTGGGGACAAAGGTCGTCTCGACGCCCAGGCGGCCGAGCGTGGTCGCGTAGAGCGTGTAGGTGCCGCCATAGACCGATGCTGCGGCCACCAGGTGATCTCCGGCGCCGGCCAGGGTCGTCATGGTCAAGAACGCGGCAGCCTGACCGCTCGCAGTTGCGACTGCCCCGATGCCGTTCTCGAGGCTGGCCATGCGTTCCTCGAATGCCGCCGTCGTCGGATTCGAGATGCGCGAGTAGATCGTGCCGTACTTCTGCAGCGCGAACAGATCGGCCGCGTCGGCGGTGTCCTCGAACACGAAGCTGGTCGACTGATAGATCGGTACGGCCCGGGCTCCGGTCGTCGGATCGGGCCGGCCACCGGCATGCAGGCTGCGGGTGCGAAAACCGAATTCGTGGTCGCTCATGTGTCGTCCTTGTGCCGGGCGAGCAATGACTCGATGAAGACTGCCACACCATCGTCGTCGACCGATGCGGCCACGACGTCGGCGACCGCCAGGGTGACGTCGGCCGAGTTCGCCATCGCCACGCCCGTACCGGCCCACTCGAGCATCTCCAGGTCGTTGGTGCCGTCGCCGAACGCCATCACGCCGTCCACCGCGATACCGAGGTCTCGCGAGAGTGCGTCGAGCGCGACGGCTTTGTTGTCGCCGGCGGGGATGACCTCGACGATCGGCAGGAGCACGCCATGGAAGATCTCGACACGGTCGTCGAGCAGTGGGCGCACGATGTCGGCGAGTTCGGGGATCGCCGCGTCGAAGTCGTCGTGGAAGAAGATCAGTCGCCCGACGTCGGGAGCGGGCGACCCGAGCGCCGCATAGGCGTCGTCGACCGGTTCGACGGTTGTCCTCGGCGGAAGCCGACGATCGAACCCGGGCTCCTCGATCGTGCGGTCACCGATGTCGATCGCGACACCAACACCGTCGAGGCGCTTGCGCATCTCGGGAACGACGATGTCGACCAAACCGCCCGGAACGCTCGAGCGCCGAATCACTCGTTGGGTCGCCAACTCGACGACGACGCCGCCGTTCCCACAGACCGCGAAATCGACCTGACCGACCTGGCCGAGCGTCTCCGGTACCGACGCCAGTGGCCGCCCCGTCGCAATGGCGGTCGCCACGCCATGAGCTCGCAGCTCGATGAGCGCCCGTCGGGTTCGGTCGGTGCAGCGACCCTCATAGTCGATCAGGGTGCCGTCGACGTCGAACGCCACCAGCTTGGGAAGCACGGCCGGAGTGTAGGACCTGGCCTCGTCGGGTTCAGCGAAGGAACACGCACAGTGAGTGCGGTGAAAGAATGACCCGATGCGATATCTCGGCTTCCTCCATGACGGTGTGGCGACGATCGGGGTGGTCGAAGGCGACAACGTTCACCCCTTGTGCTCGATCGATGCGTTCTATGCCGATCCGCAGCGCTGGGTGGCCTCTTCGTTGCCGACAGCCGCTCTCCCCATCGGCTCGGTCAGCCTCGTCCCGCCGGTCCCCACAACGGCCAAGGTGCTGTGCCTCGGCCTCAACTACGCAGCGCATATCGAGGAGACCCAGAGTGAGCGCCCACCGGCACCGAACATCTTCGCCAAGTGGTACGCCTCGCTGAGCTGTGACGGCGACCGCGTGCCGGTTCCAACCGGCGACGATCGATTCGACTGGGAGTGCGAGATGGCGGTGATCATCGGCGCGAACCTGACCGATACCGCCGAGGCCGATGCCATGACCGGCGTGCTGGGCTATACGTGCTTCAACGACATCAGCTCACGCGGTTACCAACGCCGCACGCATCAATGGGCGATCGGAAAGAACGGCGACGGATCTGCTCCGATCGGCCCGGTGGTCGTGACGGCCGACGAATTCGGCGACCCATACGGCAAACGGATCATGACCCGGGTCAACGGCGAGACGCGCCAAGACAGCACGACCGACCACATGATCTTCAAGATCGCCGAGACGATCGAGTACATCACCGCAGGCACCTCGCTTCGTCCCGGCGACGTGATCGCGACCGGCACACCGAGCGGAGTCGGCGACCGCATGGATCCGCCCACGTATCTGACGCCGGGCGACGTGTGCGAGGTCGAGATCGAGACCATCGGCGTGCTGACGACCAACATCGTCGCCCGCACCTGAATCACCACATCGAAGGAGACCCACGATGCGTACCTGGCAAGTCAACGAACTCGGCGACCCGTGGACCAACCTCGAGTTGGTCGAGACCGACGCCCCCGACCCCGGGCCGGGCGAGGTCGCCATTGACATCGAATCGGTCGGAGTCGCGTTCCCTAACGTGCTTCAGGCCCAGGGCAAGTATCAGGTCAAGTTGGAGCCGCCATTCTCACCGGCCACCGAGATCGCCGGTCGTGTTGCCGCCCTCGGCGAGGGTGTCGATGGCTTCGCGGTCGGCGACCGGGTCATGACGATGGACGGTGCACAGATCTCCGAACGCACGGTGAGCAACGCGGCGCGGGTCTTCGCGGTTCCGGGCGAGCTCACGGCATCGCAGTCGACTGCGCTCCTGGTCAACTACACCACCACGTGGTTCGCGCTGCACGATCGGGCAAAGATCCAGGCGGGCGAAACGGTGTTGATCACCGCAGCGGCCGGCGGCGTCGGCACCGCCGCGATCGACCTGGCGAAGGCGGCCGACGCGATCGTCATTGCCGTTGCCGGCGGGCCCGAGAAAGTGGCGCTGTGCAAGGAGCTCGGCGCCGACATCGCCATTGACTACCGGGCCACGCCCGACTTCGTCGACGAGGTTCGCGAAGCGTCGGGTGGTGGCGTCGACATCTGTTACGAGGTCGTCGGAGGCGACACGTTCCAGCACTCGCGGCGCTGCATGGGCTGGGACGGACGACTGCTCATCATCGGTTTCGCCGGCGGCACGATTCCCGACTCGCCAATGAACCACGCGCTGCTGAAGAACTACTCGATCGTCGGCGTCCACTGGGGTGCTTCGATTGCCCGGGATCCATCGTCGCTCGGCCGCCAGCAAGCCGAGCTGGGCGCTCTTGCCGAGTCGGGCAAGATCTCGCCACACGTGCATCCCCCGTACGCGTTCGACGACGCTCGTCAGGCATTCGACGACCTCGCCCACCGCGGCACTACCGGCAAGGTCGTATTGGAGTTGTGACCCAGCGGCGCCGGTTGCGGGGTGTTCCGCAGAGGAGCCCGAGCGGAGCGAAGCGCCGATTGCGGGGTGTTCCGCAGAGGAGCCCGAGCGGAGCGAAGCGCCGATTGCGAAGGAACAGAGCCTTCACAGAAGCTTGATGTTGGGCGCGATCACGGCTTCATGCGCGCGCCGTTTCCTGATGGTGATGACATCGACACCCCGTCGAGTCGATACCTCCACCGAAAGGAAACCCCATGCACCTGGCCGCCCTCGACCTTGTTGCTCGTGGGGGCGATTCCGGCCCCTACTTTCTCTTCCCGCTGCTGCTTCTCCTGCTGCTCGGATTCCTGCTGGCCCGCGTCGTCCGTTGGCGTCGCACCGGGTCGTGGACACCTGAGCAACGGCACATGCACGGGACCTCACCGCTGCGAACCCTCGAGGATCGCTTCGCCCGCGGCGACATCGATCGGTCCGAATTCGAGCACCGCAAGGCGGTTCTCGAAGGCGCCGACGTGATCCCACCGGCCCCGGCGAACCCGACGCCGCCCGCACCCCCGGCGCCACCGGTCACGGACGCCCTCGACGACACCGTCGAAGCAGATCCGACCGACGAGACCGAGGAGTGACCTTCGCCAGCGTGTGAATGATCGCAGGGTCGACCCAGTCGGGTCGACCCTGCGAGCCGTTCTACGATTCGACCAGCCGAACGAAGAAGAACATGGCCCAACGCATTCTTGTCGTCGACGATGAACCGGAGATCCGCCGCCTCGTCACGTCGTATCTGACCGACGACGGCTTCCACGTCGAGGAGCTGGGTGACGGTCAAGCGGTCCTCGAACGTGTGGCCCGCAACCCCGAGGTCGATCTCGTCGTACTCGATGTGCGCATGCCGGGACTCGACGGGATCGAGACGCTGCGTGAGCTGCGCCGGATCTCCGACGTGCATGTGATCATGCTCACCGCCGCAGCCGAGGAGACCGACCGGCTCATCGGACTCTCCGTCGGTGCCGACGACTACGTCACCAAACCGTTCTCACCGCGCGAGGTCGTTGCCCGAGTCAAGGCGGTGCTGCGGCGCACCCGTACCTCCCCCGTCGAGCCTCGGATCGAACCTCTGGCCTACGAAGGCATCACGATCGACATCGAGCGTCACCTGGTCGAGGTCGACGGCGAGCCGGTCGACCTGTCCGCGCTCCAGTTCGATCTGTTGCGGGCGCTCGCCGAGAGCCCTGGCCGCGTCTTCGCCCGTCATCAGCTCATCGATCGGGTGTGGGGCCGCGACTTCTACGGCGAGGAGCGCATCGTCGACGTGCACGTGGGCAACCTGCGCAAGGCGCTCGGCGACCGCGCCGGCGATCCCCGCTTCATCGACACCGTGCGCGGCGTCGGTTACCGGTTCATCGCGTGAAGCCCCGCACACTGCGGCGCCGACTCTTCGGCTCGCACCTCCAGGTCATGCTGGTCGCGCTGCTCGTCATGTCGATCGTGCTGACCGCGCTATGGATACTCGCGCAGGCGCTCGGCGGATGGCACGAGCTCGGCTTCGGACGCGGCGACGATGGCGGACCCGTCGGCCTACTCCTGGCGCTTACCGCCGCGTCGACCGCTGCCGCGCTCGTGTCATGGCGCGTCTCGCGGCGAATCGCGTCACCACTCGAAGCCGTGGGCGATGCCGCCCGCAAGCTCGCGGCCGGCCGTTACGACGTCCGGCTTCCCGGTTCAGACACCGTCGAACTCGATCGGCTCGCCGACGATGTGAACCGGCTCGCAGCGGAGCTCGAAGCGACCGAGCAACGACGTCTGCAACTCATCGGCGATGTCGCTCACGAACTGCGGAATCCACTGGCGACGATCGAGGGAACCATGGAGGCGCTCCTCGACGGCGTGATGACCGCCGACCCCGACACCTTTGCCCGGATCGCCCGAGAGTCGGCGCGGCTGCGCCGCCTGGCTGACGACCTGTCGTCGCTCTCGTCGGCCGGCGAGGCCTCGACCATCGATGCCTCGGCGGCGATCGACCTCGCCGTCGTCGTCGACCATGTGGTCGCCCAGCTGGAACCGCAGGCCGTCGCCAAGGGGTTGGCGCTCGAAGCCGACCTCGCCCGGCCGCTTCCCATCCGCGGCGATGCCGACCGGCTCACCCAAGTCGTCATGAACGTCGTGGGCAACGCGGTGCAATACACCGACGACGGATTCGTCCGGGTGGATTCACACATCGACGCGGATTGGTGCACGCTCGTCATCGCCGACTCCGGGAGGGGGCTGACCAGCGGCCACACGACCCGTGTCTTCGAACGCTTCTACCGAGTCGATGAACAGTTCACCGACGGCACGGGTGTCGGCCTCGCGATCGCACGACTCGTGCTGCACGCGCACGGCGGCACGATCGAGGCGACAAGCGATGGGCCGGGAAGCGGCGCCCGGTTCGTCATCCGCCTGCCCGCCGCCGGCTGAGCGGCCAGGAGCTAGGCGACTCGGTCACCACTCCTGGCGGAGATGATCCCGGATCGTGGTGCCGTCGTATTCGGTTCGGACCCGGCCGCGCCGCTGCAGCTCGGGGATCACGAGGTCGACGAACTCCTCGATCGCCTCGGGGCAGTGGATCGGTGAGAGCATGAATCCGTCTCCGCCGGCCTCGTCGGCGTACGCCTCGAGCTGGTCCGCTACCGACGTCGCGGTGCCGACGATCTGGGGCAGGCCCACGCTCTGCCCGTGCTTCTTGGCCACCTCGGCGACCGTCATCGACGAGCCATCCGGGTTCAGGTAGCGGGTCCGCATTCGCTGCAGCTCCGGCTCGGCGCGTTCGGCCATCGGCTCGTCCGGGTCGAGCAAGGCCAGGTCGAAGTCGAGGTGTGCGGACAGGATTGCCAGACCGGCTTCGAGTGGCACCAGCTCGTTGTGCTCTTCCTGGAGTTCGCTCGCGTGTGCCTCGGTCTCGCCGATGATCGGCTGCGCGCCGAACAACAACTTGACGTGGTCGGGATCGCGACCGGCGTCGGCGGCTCGATCGCGGATGTCGGCGCGGAGCTCGGCGGCATCGACCGGGCGAGGTTGGATGGCGAAGATGGCGTCCGCGTAGCGCGCGGCGAAGTCGCGACCCTTTGGCGAGGTGCCGGCCTGGAGAATCGCCGGACCACCCGTCGGCGGTCGGGTGACGTTGAGCGGGCCGCGAGAGCGAAAGTACTGGCCCTCGAAGTCGATCCGCCGCACCTTCGACGAGTCGGCAAACTGGGGCGCCTCGGGATCGGCGACGATGGCGTCCTCCGCCCAGCTGTCCCACAATTCGAAGCACACCTCGATGAACTCGTGGGCCTTCTCGTACCGAAGGTCGGTGTCCTCTCGCGCCTCGCCATAGTTCGCCGACTGGTTGTGGTTGAGCGAGGTCACCACGTTCCAGCCGACCCGCCCGCGGGTCAGATGGTCGAGCGTGGCGAACAGCCGGGCGACATAGAACGGGTGCTGATTGCTGGTCGAGAACGTCGACGCGACACCCACGTGCTCGGTCGCGGCAGCCATGTACGACAGCAACGGGATCGGGTCGTGTTCCGGCGCCTGGACCGCATAGCGCAGTGCCGGGTCGAGCGTGCCGGTGTAGGTGTCGCTGATGTAGTTGAGGTCGGCGAAGAAGACCATGTCGAAACGGCCGCGTTCGCAGGTTCGTGCCACGTGTTCATACAGCTCGGGCCGGAACCACTCGTCGCCCGCCACGGTCGTGCGGGGATGACGCCACATCGCATGGCTGTGCCACGTCGGCCCATGGATCATGAACTGGGCGAGGTGCAGGCAAGTCCCCATCAACCCCGACCCTAGAGGGGTCGGAAGGCGTGACTAGTCTCGCCACGCACATCGATGCGGAGGGGACCGCATGCCATGCGACGCGAGCGGAATCGGTCGAGTGGGCCGATCTGGCCTCGCGCTCGCGATCCTGTTCTTCCTGCTGGTCGCCGCGGCCGCCTGCACGGGCGATCCCCCACCGACCAGCGCCGCGGCGCCCGATCCCTCTGCCACACCGACGCCCACCGACGCCGGAACATCGGCGGTCAGGCCGACACCCACGGCCCGCCCCACGTCGACCCCCGAACCGACTCCGGATGCCCCGACCTCCCAGCCGGCGCCCGAACCGGCCCCACGCTTCTGGGCGGACGTGTTGGCGCCCGGTGACTGCCTCAACCGCTCCGATCTTGCTGACGACGACCTTCCGTCGCCCATCGCGTGCGGGGAGTTCCACGAGGTGGAGATCTATGCCATCGCCGCGATCGACCTCGCCGACGACGCCGCGTACCCAGGACGCGACGCACTCGCCGCCATCGCACAAGGCGAGGTCTGTTCGGATGCGACGGTCGAGTTCGCCGGCCGCGGCGATCCACCGTTCCCGACCTCCACCATCGTGCCAAGCCAGTCTGACTGGGCCGAAGGTGACCGTTCGGTCTTCTGCGTCGCCCGCCCGCGTGCACTCGCCGAGGTGAAGATCGGCACGGCCGCCGGCGTGGCCCGCACCATCGACGAAGCGTTGGCCGTCCGCGTCGCCACCTCACACCCCAACCTCGGCGACTTCGTCGACTGGCTCGTCGTGGAGGACGGCGACGACCTGGCTCATGGAACCTCGCTCACCGACGGCAGCCATGACCTGGCCCTCGATCGCCCGGTGGTGTCCGACGACGGCATTCTGGTGCGCACCTCCGATGCGGAGGCCCATGACCTGCTGCTTCGTTCGGACGGGACCACCGGCGATGCGTCCGCGGTTGCCGAACGACCGAGCCTTGGCGCTCCGGCGGGTGACTATCGCTCGATCTCCCCCGACGGACGCCACATGGTCTACCGGCACGACCGCGACCTGTGGGTCGCCACCATCTCGCCGACTGGCGTGGCGGGCGAACCTCGCCAATTGACCGACACCGCTGCCGACGAATGGGAGAGCGCCATCTCCCCCGACGGCTCCTGGGTCGCGTTCGCCAGCAACCGCTCCGGGAACGACGACATCTGGCTCGTTCCCATCGAGGGTGGCGAGGCGATCAACATGACCGAGCATCCAGCCGACGAATCGTGGCCGGCCTGGAGCGTGGACGGCTCGATCGTCTACTTCGCCTCGGACCGGTTGGCACCGCGCCACGACCAGAACGTGGTCATGGCGATGCTCCCCGACGGGAGCCGGTCCTCCTACGTCATGGGGTTTCCCGGCAATCAGGCCATCCCGCTGGACGCGGACATCGCAGCGCAGCTGCGGACGGCGTACCCGACGCTCGACGAGCGCCACAACTTCACCCTCATCACCGGCGAACCCGGCACGGCGACCACATGGGTGCACCCCTCCGAGCGCCTCGCGGCCCGGCTCCCCGTTGGGTGGCGGGTCATCGAGACGGCCGAACGGCCCGGCGCACTGGCAGGCTTCTTTGCGGCACCGCGGCCCAGCGAGGCAGAACGCCGCTGGGATCGCGACGCGCTTGCCGCTGCACTGGTCGAAGCACCGTCGTTTTTCGATTTCGTCAACGAGGTCGTGCTTGGCGCCCGCCCGTTCGAGGCGTGCACGATCATCGGACGTCCCGAGGAAGATGGCGAAACCGCTTCGGTAATCCTCGGCGCCCGGTCGCGACCCGACCTCCGAGAGATCTCAGCGGAATTCGACTGTGACGGAAGCCTGGCGACGGTCACCGGCCTTTGGGGCCGCAGCGACGGTCTCGGGCTCTTGATCGAGCGCCAGGAGGACCGCTGGCCCTCCCGGGACGAACCCGGATCCGCGTCGGCCCTCGATGCAGTGATCGCCTCACTGGACTGGTCGTGATCCGCGTGGGTGACCGGCGCCGAGGCTTGGGCAAGGCCTCAGCCGGTTGATGGCCGGGTGAACTCGATGCGGCGGTTCGCCTGCTTGTCGGCGTCGGTGACCTCCGGCGAGATCAATGGTTGTTCCTCGCCGTAGCCGGCCGACGTCAGGGTGTCCGGATCGACTCCCTGAGCCACGAGATACTCGACCACCGAAGCGGCGCGGGCTTCGCTCAAAGCTTGGTTGCCGGCTGCATCACCATCGGTGTCGGTGTGGCCGGCGACCTCGATTCGGGTGCCCTCGGGCAGCGTGGCGAGCACCGCCACGGCGGCGTCGAGAACGGGGAAGGACTCCTCACGGATCGTCGCCGAGGAGACGTCGAACTGCACACCTTCGAGCTCGGCGATGGTCGCATTGAGGTTCCTCAGCTGGATGGGCGGCGGCACCATCACGCCGTCGATGACGTGGACGACACCGTTGTCGGTGGTCAGATCCGCAGTCGTCACGCCCACACCGCCGGGCAGCGTGCCATCGCTTCCGATGACCAACGTCTCTCCACTCAGCGTCTGGAATCGTGCGCCAGGTACGACATCGGCCGCATTCACAATCCCGGGAACCACGTGATAGCGGAGGGTCGCCTCTTGATCTGACGGGTCGAGGTTGGCCAGCAAGTCGGCAGCATCGCCCACCGCGTCGTTGTCGGGAGCGAAGACGGTGAACGGGCCCGCCTCGGGATCAGCGAGCGTCGAGTCGAGCCCCAAGGCGACGATCAGCGAGGTGATCTCCGACAGCTCGGGGGTCTGGGCGGCGAGGCTGCCGATCGTGTTGGCTTCGGCCTCGGGCTCCGGCTCCGGGGTGGCCGTCGGTTCCGGCTCCGGGGTCGCAGTGGGCTCGGGCTCCGGCGTCGGTTCCGGTGTTGGCTCAGGGGTCGGCTCAGGCTCTGGCGTCGCGGTCGGTTCCGGTTCTGGCGTGGCCGTCGGTTGCGGCTCCGGCGTGGGCTCGGGGTCCGGGGCGGCCGTGAGGAATCCGTCAATGCGATGCACAACTCCGTTGGTCGCAACGAGGTCCGCGTCGGAAATCTCGATCTCGTTGACCAAGCCCGAGCCGGTGAACGACAGGGTCTCGCCGGCGAGTGTTGTGACCGATCCCTCGGCCAGCAGCTCGGCGAGCGAGTACTCACCATCGACGATGTGGAGGCCACGGGCGGCCTCGAGCTCATCGTCGCTCAGGTCGTCGATGTCGATCCCAGCTTCGTCCCAGGCGTCTTCGCTCGGGGCAAATACGGTGTAGGGCCCGCTCGAGGACTGGCTGAACCCTTCCTCGGCGTCGTCGAACAATTCCGAGCTCGACCGGAGGTCTCGGTCGTCGTCGAGGACACCCCCGATCGTCTGTTCGGCTTCGTCGCGCTCGAGTCCGACACTCTCCGCCACAGCGGCGATCGGGTCATCGTCGTCTCCGTCGCACTGCGTGATCCCCAGGAAGAGGGCAAACAGCAGCGCCGCTACGGCCAATGCAAGCCAAATGATCTGCTCGTCGGCGGACCGCCCCCATTCGGGTAGCAGCTTGTCGTCGTCATCGCCCCCGGCGGGTGCGAAGCTCGCGTCGTTGTCGGTCATTGCTGTTAGTTCCCTCGGTCCTTGGCGTTCAAGGTGCGTCTTGCCAGACGCATGAGGAACGAAGAAAGTCGCGCGTCGGCTTCGTGAGCCCCCACAATGGCCCAGTGTCACCCGAGAATGCCACTCCAGGTCCAGAACCGGTCCGGTATGACCCGGACTGTGATCTGTGCAAGGCCGAGCGGTTCACGCACTGGTATCACGAGGACGACGTGTGTTGGATCGCCGACTGCGAGGTGTGTTCGGTTCCGATGGTGGTCTGGAAACCCCACGGCACCGACCCCTCCGATGAAACCGTCGAGCACATGCTCGACGCGTTGACGACGGCAGCGACGGAACGATTCGGGCCGGACGCATTCAATCTCGACCGGAACATGCGCCAAATTCCCGAGCACTGGCACGCCCACGCCCGCGACGCGAACTGGTTCGCCGAGCGCGCGAGTCGCCCCATGTCCCGCTACACGGGTGTCGGCACCGCGCGCGAGGAACGACCACTTCCCGGCACTCGCGCCAAGCGCCATTGACCGAGTATCGTTCCCGCATCGTCAGCGAAGTGGGGTCACGATGCCGGGTTCGCCCGTCCTGTCCGTTGAAAACCTGAAGACCCGTTTCCATACGCAGGACGGGACCGTGCACGCGGTCAACGGTGTCACGTTCCAGCTGAACCGTGGGGAACTTCTCGGCGTCGTCGGTGAGAGCGGGTCCGGCAAGAGCGTGACCATGATGTCGCTGCTCAAACTCATCCCCATGCCACCGGGTGAGATCGCCGATGGCGGCGCCGACTTCGACGGTGTGAACCTGATCGACATGCCCGCGGACCAGATGCAGGACATCCGCGGCGGGCGTATCGGCTTCATCTTCCAGGACCCGATGACTTCGCTGAACCCGGTGCTCACGGTGGGCCGCCAAATCGGCGAGTCGCTCGAGCTCCACACCGAGCTGACCAAGGCCGAACGCCACGAGCGCTGCGTGGAGCTGCTCGAAATGGTCGGCATTCCCGACCCGGAACAACGACTCAAGGCCTACCCGCATGAGCTGTCCGGCGGCATGCGCCAGCGCGTCGTGATCGCGATTGCGCTGGCCTGCGAGCCCGAGGTCATCATCGCCGACGAGCCGACCACCGCCCTCGACGTCACCATCCAGGCCCAGATCATCGAGGAGATTGGCGAGCTCCGGAAACGCCTCGGCACCGCCGTGGTGTGGATCACCCACGATCTCGGGGTCATCGCCGGCCTCGCCGACCGCGTGGTCGTCATGTACGGCGGCCGCATCGTTGAACAGGCGCCGGTCAAAACCCTCTACGCATCACCGCAGCACCCGTACACGCAAGGCCTGCTGGCTTCGCTACCCCAGACCGGCAGCGCCGGCGAGAAGCTCTATGCCATCCCCGGCACGCCGCCGAACCTGCTGAACGCACCGGTCGGCTGCTCGTTCGCTCCACGGTGCGAGTATGCGTTCGACCGCTGCACGACCGATACGCCAACGCTCGAGGCAATCGGCTCGGACAGCGCTCACGAGGTCGCCTGCTGGTTCGACATCGACAAGGGAGAACCGCGATGAGTGTCGAGGCCGACGATCTGACCGCCGACGATCTTGGTGGCGATGGATCACAAGGCGAGTCCGAGGTCCTGATTCGCGTCCGCGGACTCAAGAAGCACTTCCCGATCACGGGCGGCATGCTTCGCCGCCAGGTTGGCGCGGTTCGCGCGGTCGACGGTGTCGATTTCGACATCCACCGCGGCGAAACCCTCGGACTGGTCGGCGAGAGCGGCTCGGGCAAGACCACGACCGGCCGCGTGATCCTGCAGCTCTCCGACGCCACCGAAGGCAACATCGAGTTCGACGGCAACGAGCTGACCGAACTCAACAGTTCGGATCTTCGCTCGATGCGCCCCCGGATGCAGATCATCTTCCAGGACCCGCAGGCGTCGCTGAACCCCCGAATGAACGTCGGGGCCATCATCGGCGAACCGTTCCGTGAGCATGGTGTCGAAGGCGGCGGCACGATCCAGGCCGCGGTCGACGAGCTGCTCCGCATGGTCGGCCTCGATCCCAGCCATGCCAACCGCTACCCCCATGAGTTCTCCGGAGGCCAGCGCCAGCGCATCGGCATCGCACGGGCGATTGCGCTCAGCCCCGAGTTCATCGTGTGCGACGAGGCGATCGCGGCGCTCGACGTCTCGATCCAGGCCCAGGTCGTCAACCTGCTCAAGGAGCTGCAGGGTGACCTCGGACTCACCTACCTGTTCATCTCCCACGACCTGTCGATGGTCGAACACATCGCAGACCGCATCGCCGTGATGTACCTCGGCCGGATCATGGAGCTCGCCAACGTCGAGGATCTCCACGAGAACCCCCGCCACCCCTACACCCAGGCGCTCTATTCAGCGGTGCCGGTGCCCGATCCGGTGGCCGAGCAGTTGCGCGAACGCGTCATCCTCGAGGGCGACATTCCGAGCCCGTCGAACCCCCCGAGTGGTTGCGTGTTCCGCACCCGTTGCCCGAGGGTCGAAGCCAAGTGCGCGAGCGAGGTCCCGGAGTGGAAAGAGGCTGCCCCAGGCCACTGGGTGGCATGCCATTTCCACGACTGATTCCGCGACTGAATTTCCGGCATGTGAACTTTGACCCTCGATGGGCGGTTCCCAGCTGACTCGTCTACGCTCTCCTGATCACCAAAGGGCCATGAGGCTCTACCACTTGGAGGGATATATGAAGAGTTGGAAGCTTCTGTTGTCGCTTCTCGTCGCACTGGCGCTTGTCGCGTCGGCCTGCGGCGGCAGCGACGACGACAGCGCATCATCGTCATCCGCATCGGAGGCAGCTGAAGTCGAGACCAGCGACGACAGCTCCTCGAGCGACTCGGCTTCGGAAGAAGAAGCCATGGACGACGAAGAAGAAGCCATGGACGACGAAGAAGACGCCATGGACGACGAAGAAGCCATGGACGACGAAGAAGACGCCATGGACGACGAAGAAGAGGCCGCTCCGGCCGATTCCGGCAGCGACTGCGCCGCACCCGAGAACAACGGTGCCGGCGAAGGTGGCGACCTGACCCTGATTCAGTGGCAGGCACCGTCGCAGGTCAACGCCCACCTGTCTTCGGGTAGCAAGGACGTCCAGGCTGGCTCGCTCATTCTCGAGCCGCTCGCCAACATCTCGCCTGACGGCGTGGTTGTGCCCCGCCTGGCCGCCGAGATTCCGACCGTCGAGAACGGTGGCATCTCCGAGGACCTCATGTCCATCACCTGGTCCCTGCAGGACTGTGTCCTGTGGTCCGACGGCACCCAGTTCACCGCGGACGACGTGGTGTTCACCTGGGAGTACTGCGCCGACGAACTGACCGGTTGCACCACCGCCGACTCGATTGGCGCCGTCGCCAACGTCGAAGCACTCGACGACCTCACGGTCCTCATCACCTTCGACGCTCCGACCCCGTACCCGTTCGAGCCGTTCGTCAGCCACGGCACCCCGATCCTGCAGCGTGCACAGTTCCAGGACTGCATCGGTGAAGGCTCGGCTGCTTGCTCGGAGCAGAACTTCGCTCCGGTCGGTACCGGCCCGTACGTGATGAGCGCCTTCAGCCCTGAAGACGTCGCCGTCTACACCGTCAACCCGTACTACCGCGGTCTGTCCGAGGGCAAGCCCTTCTTCAGCGACGTGGTCATCCAGGGTGGCGGCGAGGCCGAGGCGGCAGCTCGTGCCGTCCTCGAGACCGGCGAAGCCGACTACGCCTGGAACCTCCAGGTGGCACCGGAGATCCTCACCCCGATGGCCGAGGCTGGCTTCGGCAACATCGAGGTGGCCTTCACCTCGTCGGTGGAGCACATCAACGTCAACCAGACGAACAACCGTGCCGAGGGCGATGCCGCATCGGACTTCCCGGGCAACCCGCACCCGCTGCTGTTCCAGAACACCGCGCTGGTCGAGGCCCTTTCGCTGGCCATCGACCGTGACCTGATCGTCGAGATCGGTTACGGCGATGCGGCGATCCCGACCTGCAACATGTGGAACATCGGTGCCCAGAACTCGACCAACCTCAACTGGTGCCTCGAGCGCGACGTCGATCGCGCCAACGAGATCCTCGATGAGGCTGGTTGGGTCGACACCGATGGTGACGGCATCCGCGAGGCGCCTGACGGCACCCCGCTGAGCTTCACCTACGCCACCTCGGTCAACGCCGTGCGTCAGTCGACGCAGGACATCGTCAAGGCCAACTGGGCCGAGATCGGTGTCGATGTCGAGATGCTCGCCGTCGAGGCCAGCATCTTCTTCGACGGCACCAATGCCGACCAGTCGATCTGGCGCTTCCCGACCGACATGGAGATGTTCACGAACCTCCCGAGCTCGCCGGCTCCCGAGACCTACCTCGGCGGCTGGACTCAGGAGAACATCCCGACGCTCGAAACCGCATGGGGTGGCTCGAACATCCCGCGTCTCCAGAGCGACGAGTATGACGACATCATCGCCCAGCTCGAGAGCACCCCGATCAGTGACCCGATCCGCGACGAACTCGCCATTCGGGCCAACGACATCCTCTCCTTCGAGGGTGGCGCCGTGATCCCGCTGGCTCTGCGTGGTTCGGTGTCGGCGTTCTCGACCAGCATGCAGAACACTGGCCCGCTCAACGGTTGGGACAGCGAGTTCTGGAACATCGCTGACTGGACCCGCGGCTGATTCAGCTGACCTGATCCCGCTCGTCGGGATCCTCTGACGACACGGGGCGTGTCGGCCGACGCCCGGCCGGCACGCCCCGTCTGTCATACTCACCAGTGGGGGGAGTAAACATCGATGCTGCGTTACACGATTCGGCGGGTTCTTGGGGCGATTCCGCTGCTGCTCGTGATCAGCCTCATTCTGTTCACGATCACAGAACTGGCGCCGGGTGACCCGGCCGGGCAGCTGCCTCTCACGATTCCGGAGGAGGTCCGCCAGGCCTATCGAGCAAGCCTCGGTCTCGACGGCGGGTTCTTCACCCGTTGGCTGAGCTGGGTGCGTGCAATCTTCTGGTACGAGCCCCAACACGCGATCGAGTCGATCGGCAACTTCTGCATCGGCGACTGCATCCAGGAAGGCGACCGCATCGTCTCCTTCTCGAGCCGCTCTCCCGCCATCGACATCATCTACGCCCGCCTGCCCCGCACGATCTGGGTCATGACCCCGGCGCTGGTCTTCGGCATCTTGATCGCCGTGCCCATCGGCGTGTACTCCGCCTACCGCCAGTACTCGGCCTTCGACAACGTCGGTTCGTTCGTCTCGCTGATCGGCTGGTCGATGCCGGTCTACTGGAGCGGCCTGCTCCTGATCTACGCCTTCTCGGTGAACCTCGGCTGGTTCCCCTCGAGATACGACCCCGTGCACGAGGTCAGCTGGACCGACCTCGGCAGCATCGGCACACAGATCCGCAACATTGCGCTGCCGGTGACGGTGCTGACCTTCTTCAACGCCGCCCAGTTCTCGCGATTCACGCGAGCCTCGGTGCTCGACAACCTGAACCTCGACTACGTACGCACCGCCCGGTCGAAGGGTTTGCGGGAGTTCCTCGTCGTCAACCGCCACGTCCTGCGCAACTCGATGCTGCCCGTCGTGACACTCATCGCCCTCTCGGCCGCCGGCATCTTCAGCGGCGCCATCCTCACCGAGACCGTCTTCTCGATCAACGGCACCGGAAGCTTGCTGATCCAGGCGATCTTCCAGGCCGACTTCCCGATGCTGTTGACGTTGACCTTCTTCTTCGCCGTCATGCGAGTGCTGTTCAACATCATCGCTGACGTGCTCTACGGCGTCCTCGACCCACGGATTCGCTATGACTGATATCGCGCCTCGCCCCGACGATCCCGAGACTTCGGCCGAGTCTGATGCCGATCCGACCGACGAGCTCGAAACCGCGGTCGAACAGAACGGCGCCGAAGCCAACAGTGCCGAAGCCAACAGCGCCGAAGCCAACAGCGCAGCACCCGACGAGCTCGGCGCTCACCGAACGCTTCGCGCCGACGTCTGGCGCCAGTTCCGCCGTCACCGCGGCGCCGTCTTCGGACTCATCGTGCTCACCATCATCGTGTTGGCCGTGTTCGTCGGTTCGTTCCTCCGTCCCTACGACGCAACCCAGCTCCAGCCCGAGGTCCGCAACCAGGGCTTCTCCTGGGATCATCCCGCCGGCACCGACCAGCTCGGCCGCGACTTCCTGGCCCAGGCTCTACAGGGCGGCCGTATCTCGCTCTCGGTCGGCTTCGCCGCGATGGTCTTCGGCAACCTGATCGGCGTCTTCATCGGGCTGTTCGCCGGGTTCGTGCGGTGGCTCGACGGGCCGCTGATGCGCTTCACCGACGTCTTTCTCGCATTGCCGATTCTGCCGTTGCTGCTGGTGTGCACCCTCTTCTTCCGGGAGCCGATGACCAACACGTTCGGCGACAACCTCGGCATCTTCATCCTTGTTGTGGTGATCATCGGCGCGACCAGTTGGATGTCGGTCGCCAGAATCGTCCGCAGCGATGTGCTGGGCATCCGCGAAGAGGAATTTGTGATCGCGGCCCGAAGCGTGGGCACGCGCACGTCCGGCATTTTGAGCCGACACGTGCTTCCCAACGTGATGAGCTCGATCATCGTGGCTTCGGCTCTCGGTGTCGCGGCGGCGATCCTCACCGAGTCGGCGATCTCGTTCCTCGGACTGGGCTTCCCGCAGGATCTGCCGACCTGGGGCAAGTTGTTGAGCGACGGCAACGACTACATGCAGATCAACATCTGGCGGACAATCGTGCCCGGCGCGTTCATCTCGCTGACCGTGCTGTCGGTGAACTTCATCGGTGACGGCCTGCGCGATGCGCTCGACCCACGGTTGCGCTCCAAGGGCTGAGCTCCGAAGGGCTCGGCGGACCCCAACAACTCAACGGAGGCACCATGCTCGAGACGCTGGCCCCGACCGATCGACTCGCGGCTGCCCTCGAAGGGCTCGCCGACGATGTCGATGAAGCGACGATTCGCGTGGTCGACGAAGAGGCCGAGTGGCTCACCGTTCGCCAAGGCGTGGTCGAGCCGCCTCGAACGACGTTCGACCGAGGAGCGATGGTCACTGTCTGGGCCGGCGGCGGCCTGGGCTACGCCGCGACCGCCGATCTTGGGACCGAGGGGTTGCGAGCAGCGATCGAGGCCGCCGCAGCGTGGGCGAGGGCCACCGCCGGTGCGACCGTGGCATCGCTTCCGCCTGGGCTCATCCACGGGGGGACCTATGCCAGTCCGGTCCAGCGGCCGTGGTCGGATCTGAGCGTGGGCGATCGGCTCGACCTGCTGCGGACCGCGGATGAGGGGATGGCGGTCGACGACCGGATCGTCGATCGGCGGGCGACGCTGGGCCGACGCCAGGTCCGTTCGGTGTTGGTGTCGAGCGCCGGCGGCCGCATCGAGCAGGACTTCACCTTTACGTACCCGACGATGGCCGCGACCGCCGCGGATGGCGGAGACGCCCACACCCGCACCTACGGACGGGCGTCCTTCTGCGGCCAAGGTGGGATCGAGGTGCTCGACCGATTCGGCTACACGACTTCGGCGCGGCGGATCGGTGACGAGGCGATCATCCTGCTTACTGCCCCGAACTGCCCGACTGGCACGATGGACTTGCTGGTCGCTCCCGACCAGATGATCCTGCAGATCCACGAATCGATCGGGCACCCCCTCGAGCTCGACCGCATCCTCGGCGACGAGCGCAACTACGCCGGCACCAGCTTCGTCACCCCCGACATGTTCGGGTCGTTCCAGTACGGCTCCGATCTGCTCAACGTGACCTTCGACCCGACAGTCGAGGGACAGCTGGCGTCCTACGCCTTCGACGACGAGGGCACCCCGGCGACCAAGCAGTACCTGATTCGCGAGGGCGTGCTGGAGCGGCCACTCGGTGGGGCGACCTCTCAGCAGCGGGCCGACATGGGCGGCGTCGCCAACACACGGTCCTGCTCGTGGAATCGTCCACCGATCGATCGCATGGCGAACCTCAACGTCGAGCCCGGCGAATCGACACTCGACGACCTGATCGGCGGCATCGAATTCGGGGTCTTCGTGCACACCAACAACTCCTGGTCGATCGACGACAGCCGCAACAAGTTCCAGTTCGGCTGTGAGCTGGGTCAGGTCATTCGCGACGGTGAGCTCGCCGAGGTCGTGCGGAACCCGAACTATCGCGGGATCTCCCGGGACTTCTGGCGGAACCTCAACGGTGTCGGCGACGCGTCGACCTTCGCCGTCATGGGCACACCGAACTGCGGCAAGGGCGAACTCAACCAGATGATCGGCACCGGTCATGCCTCGCCGGTCTGCCGTTTCGGGCGGGTCGAGGTGTTCGGAGCCGACGAATGACCGCCGTCGATGCCGACTGGTTCGACGCCCGGATCGTCGCTGCGTCCTCGCATCTCAACAGCGGCGAACTTCTCCATGCGTCACTGCATACCGAAGACACCGATTTCGTCCGGTTCAACCACGCCCAGGTCCGCCAGGCGGGCACGATCGCACAAACCGAGATCGGGCTCGACCTGATCGAAGGCACGCGTCACGCCCAGGCCAGCGTGCAGCTCACGGGCCAATCCGACGCCGACGATGCTCGGATCGCCGGGGTGATCGAGCGACTTCGCGAGCTCCGCTCGCAGGTCCCCGAAGATCCCCACCTCATCACGAACGACACGCCGACATCAACGCATCGGATCTCGGGCGGTGAACTACCCGAGACCGAGGCGGTTGTGGCCTCGATCACCGAGCGTGGCGCCGGCCAGGACCTCGTCGGCATCTACGCCTCCGGCACGGTCGCATCCGGCTTCGCCAGCTCACGAGGCCAACGGAACTGGTTCGAGACCTCGACCTTCGACTTCGACTGGACGCGGTATCTGCAGGCCGACAAAGCGGTCAAGAGCGCCTACGCAGGCTTCGACTGGGACAACGCCGTCTTCGATCGGAAGCTCGCCGAGGCCGGAGTCAAATTCGAGGCCCTGAAGCGGTCGCCGCTTCAGCTCGATCCGGGCGAGTACCGGACACTGCTCACGCCGAGCGCGCTCGAGCAGATCATGGAGCTGCTGGCGTACAACGCCTTCGGCATTCGAGCCCAGCGTTCGAGTCAGTCATCGCTCCTTCGACTCGTCACCGGCGAAGCTGCCCTCGACGAGCGAGTGCGGATCAGCGAACACACCTCGGCCGGAGTCGCGCCCAACTTCCAGGAACAAGGCTGGTTGCGCCCCGACGAGGTCGTGCTGGTCGAGGACGGTCAGGCTGCCGGTTCGCTGGTGTCACCGCGATCGGCCAAGGAGTTCGAGGTCGAGCCGAACGGGGCCGCAGGACATGAGAGTCCTGAGTCGCTGGCGATGGCCGGCGGAACGCTGGCCGACGACGATGCGCTCGCGGCGCTCGATACCGGCTTGTGGGTCGGCAACCTCTGGTACACGAACTACTCGGATCTGCCTGGGTGCCGCGTCACCGGGATGACCCGGTTTGCGACGTTCTGGGTCGAGGGCGGTGAGATCGTCGCACCGGTCGAGGTGCTGCGTTTCGACGACACGCTCTACAACCTGCTCGGCGAGCGACTCATCGATCTGACCGCCGAACCCGAGCTCCTGGTCGACAACTCGACCTACGAGCAGCGCATCAGCGCCAGCATGACCCTCCCCGGTGCCCTCATCGACGGCATGCGCTTCACCCTCTAGCGGCATCAAACCTGGCACCCATGTCGCTTTGGCTCACGCTCCGCTACACAAGCCGACATCAAACCTGGCACCCATGTCGCTTCAGCTCACGCTGCGCGGTCGAGCAGGACGCGCCGAGCTGCGTCGAGTAGCCGCACGAGCCGCTGATCCTGCTCCATCCGCCGCCGGGCCCGGGAGACGGCCGATCGATAGGCGCCGACCGTTGGGAAACCGAGGCTGCGAGCCTCATCCAACGAGATCGACTCCGACCACTCGGCGAAGACCAACGCGGCGACGATTCTTCGATCCCGATCGCTCGCCTCACTCGTCGCGTCGGCGATGGTCTGCCTGATTGAACCGACATCGGGCACGGCGAGCTGACGCCGGTGGTAGGTGCGCGCACCATCGGTGAGGCTAAATCGGTCCGCTGGCATCGGGCGCTTGACAAACGAGCCATAGTCCTTCGCTGAGCCGAGCAGTCGACGAGTGAGCCGGTCGTCGAGCCACGATTCGCGACGGCCTCCGAGATAGTGCGCATGCGTCGACCACGGATACGTGGCGATGTCGTATCCGAGCTCCAGCGGATTCCGGTGCACGTAGCGCAGGACCGAGACGAGCTGTTCATCACAGTCGATCGCGACGGAGGCGAAGCGCGCGCGAAAGAGCGGGCCGACGTAGCCGTACCTTCGGTTGAACCACCGCACGTAGCGCGTGCCGAACTGTTGCATCGTTGCCGAGATGGCTTCGGATGCACCATGCATGACGAGGTGGTAGTGGTTGCCCATCAGGCAATACGCAGCAACTCCGGCGTCGTGCTTCTCCGACGCCGTGCGCAGATCGCCGAGGAATCGCAGGCGGTCTCCATCCGCCCGATAGATCGGATAGCGCCGCACGCCCTGGTTCATGATGTGGTGCCACGTCGAGTCGGTCGCCCGCCGAAGGTCTCTAGTCATGCCGAGAACGCTATGGCGACGGTACGACACGCTGCCCGACGCCACGCAGCGTGGGCCGAAACGACACCGGTGCCAGGTTTGATGTCGGATGAAACCACCGAGCGTGGGCCGAAACGACATCGGTGCCAGGTTTGATGTCGTCGATGTCGGGTCCGGCGATGGGTGGCAGGGTCCGCTAGGTTGACCGGCGATGAGCGATGCGACCGCCGAGGCCAAGCCGGCTCCGACCGAGTTCCCTGAGCCCGAACGCTTCGACTACTCGGCGTTTCCGTGCCCCCGATGTGGTGCCACGATGTCAGCTGAGACCTACCGGCCATGCGACGCATGTATGACCGACCTCAAGGCGACCCAGCGAGGCGAGGGCGGCCAATCCGAGGCCGCGGCCTATGAGCCGAAGATGAACGTTACGCCCAACGCGGTCGCCCTCAAGGACGACTGAGCGGCGCGCTTCGACCGCCGACCTCCTATAACAAGGCCCAAAACGACGAAAGGCACCGCAGGCCGAAGCCCGCGGCGCCCTCATCGAAGTCGATCAGAACAGATCGTTGGTCATGACCTTGTCCCACGCGGCGACGAAGGTATCGATGAACGTGGCCTCGCCGTCGGAGCTGCCGTACACCTCAGCCAATGCCCGCAGCTGCGAGTTCGAGCCGAAGACCAGGTCGGCGCCGGTGGCCGTGTAGGTGGTCGCACCGCTGTCACGGTTCGTGCCGTCGAACACACCAGCGTCGTTGGTCGAGACCGACCACTCGGTGTCCATGCTGAGCAGGTTGACGAAGAAGTCGTTGGTCAGCTGGCCGGGACGATCGGTGAGTACGCCGTGGCTGGCGCCACCGACGTTGGCACCGAGCGCACGCATGCCGCCGACGAGGGCAGTCATCTCCGGTGCGGTCAGGTTGAGCAGGAATGCCTTGTCGACGAGCAGTTCCTCGGCCGGACGCTTGTGGATCTCCGACAGGTAGTTGCGGAAGCCATCAGCGGAAGGCTCGAGCCACTTGAACGAATCCTCGTCGGTCATCTCCTGCGTGGCATCGCCGCGACCGGACTGGAACGGCACGCTCACCGAGCGGCCTGCGGCCGAAGCCGCAGCCTCGATGGCGGCGCAGCCGCCGAGCACGATGAGGTCGGCCAGCGAGACATCGCCGTCGAAGCCGGCCTTGACGGCCTGGAGCTTGGCGACGGTGTCGGCCACGCCGGCGGCCTGGTTGACGGCCCAGTCCTTCTGCGGCGCCAACGCGATGCGGGCGCCATTCGCGCCACCGCGCTTGTCGGTGCTGCGGAACGTCGATGCCGAAGCCCACGCCGTGGCCACGAGCTCGCTCACCGACGCGCCCGAGTCCATGATGGCCGTCTTGAGTGCGGCGACCTGGTCGTCGGACAGGGACGACCCGGTGGGGACCGGGTCTTGCCAGATCAGATCCTCGGCCGGAACCTCGGGACCGAGGTAACGCGACTTCGGGCCCATGTCACGGTGCAGGAGCTTGAACCACGCCCGACCGAACGCATCGGCGAGCTCGTCGGGGTTGTCCTTGAAGCGCTGAGCGATCGGGCCGTAGATCGGATCGAACCGCAGAGCCAAGTCCGAGGTCAGCATCGTCGGATGGTGACGCTTGCTCGGGTCGTGGGCGTCAGGAACGAGATCGTCGGCGGAGCGATCGGTCGGACGCCACTGCTGGGCGCCCGCCGGGCTGTGGTACAGCTCCCACTCGTAGTCGAAGAGGAAGTTCAGGTAGTCGCTGCTCCACTCGGCAGGGGTCCGGGTCCAGATGCCCTCGAGGCCACTGGTGATGGCGTCGCCACCGACACCGCTGCCGTGGACGTTCCTCCAGCCGAAGCCCTGCTGCTCGAGCGGGGCACCTTCGGGCTCGACGCCGACGTTGGTGTCGGGCGCGGCGCCGTGGGTCTTGCCGAAGGCATGACCGCCCGCGATCAGGGCCACGGTCTCTTCGTCGTTCATCGACATGCGGCCGAAGGTCTCGCGGATGTCACGACCGGACGCGACCGGATCAGGATTCGCGTTGGGGCCCTCGGGGTTGACGTAGATCAGGCCCATCTGGACCGCGCCGAGCGGGGTTTCCAGCTCGCGGTCGCCGGTGTAGCGCTCGTCCTCGAGCCAGCCCGACTCGGGTCCCCAGTACGTGTCCTCCTGCGAGTGCCAGATGTCTTCGCGGCCACCGGCGAAACCGAACGTCGGCCCGCCCATGCTCTCGATTGCGACATTGCCGGCGAGGAGCAGCAGGTCGGCCCAGCTGATGTTGCGGCCGTACTTCTGCTTGACCGGCCACAGCAGACGGCGAGCCTTGTCGAGGTTGCCGTTGTCGGGCCAGCTGTTCTCCGGGGCGAAGCGGTGTGCGCCAACGCCGCCGCCACCGCGGCCATCGCCGGCGCGGTAGGTGCCCGCGGCGTGCCACGACAAGCGAACCATGAACGGTCCGTAGTGACCGAAGTCGGCGGGCCACCAGTCCTTGCTGTCGGTCATGACGGCGGTGATGTCCGCCTTGAGCGCGTCGTAGTCGAGGCTGTTGAACGCCGCGGCGTAGTCGAAGTCGTCGTCCATGGGGTTGGACTTGCGATCATGCTGGTGGAGGATGCGGAGATTCAGCTGCTCCGGCCACCACTCCTCGGTCGCCGAGGCGCCCTTGGTCGTGTTCGCGCCCATGAATGGGCACTCGCTCATGTCAGTCATGCTGCTCCTTGCAGAGACGTAGGAAAGGGGTGCAGCGCAACTTAGTCAGAAACGCGAACTTAGACAATGTCCAAGTTGCGAATTTTGGTGGCCTCCGCGATGCGGGCGGCCACCGGCCCGGGGTTGGGCCGAAAGGACGCGCTCAGTCGAGGTTGACCGTCTCGCGATCGTCCCCGAGGGAGACGGTCTTGCGAGCCTTGTCCTCGGCCTTGCTGGCCAGCCGCTCGAGCTCTTCGTCCTCGTCTTCCTCGAGGTCCACGACGTCGTCGCCACCGGGCAGCAGGAAGCCGACCGCGTAGCCGATGATGCCACTGATCACCACGATCAGGACCCAGGCAAGTGTGTCGAGGGGCCAGATCCGGAGCGTCGAACATGCCGCGGCAATCGCAAGACCGGCAACGACACCGATGGCGGCGAAGCGGATTGCCCGAATGAACCGGTTCGACGGCAGGCGTCGCTGAGCAAGGCGCACGAGGTTCCAGCCAGCGCCACCGACGGCGGCGAGCAGAAGCAGGAGGTTGAACCAGGACAGAGTCGAGAAACCGTCGCCTGACGCGTCGAGGTAGATCGGCTGGGACCCGATGAGCTCACGGTCGGCGTCAAAGAGCTGCAGTTGACCGCGTAGATAGCCACTCGCTTGGCCACCGAGGTCGAAGAAGTTGAAGAAGATCGGTGGCAGCTGTCGCGCCTGCTCGCCTGCCAACTCCACTGCGATCTCGGTGTCATAGGTGAGGAACACCATGTCGAGGGTGCGACCCTCGAAGCGCACATACCTGACCTCGGTCGGCGTGTCCGCCGTGTTCTCGAGGTCGAGGATCAGCTCGGTTCGCTCGCCGTCGGTGATGGTGATTGGATCTCCGGGTGAGCTGTCGGAGGCAGCGCTGCCGTTGATCGATGCGTCGACGAGGACGACATCGGTACTGCTCTGACCACAGCTGGTGAGCACGAGTACACACAGTGCTAGAAATGCGGCCGTTTTGGCCCCCATACTCACCGTAAATCGCTCGTTCTTGCCTTTACTGGCCATCGTCCCACCGCCTAAAGTTGAGTCGCCACGTCGGACTGTACCGGTGGCAGCAGGCTGAGTAAAGAACCGACTTGCGTCGGGGACCAGAACCAAGCGGGAGATGGACAATGGCGGTTGTCCGCACATCACGACCTACGGCGAAGCGGCCAAAACGGCCGGCAACCACACGGAGCCGCGGATTGGCGCTCGTGGTGTTGTTCGCTACGGCGAGCTTCTTCTGGCTGGTCACGACGGTCGGGCAGGCGGCATCCAATGCCGACGCGCAGGACGACACGGTCGAACAATCCGACCAAGGTGAAGCGCCGGGGACCGGCGAAGATGGCACCTCCGGCGATGAATCCGCCGGCTCCGGTGGCTCCGGTGAGGGAAGCCAGACCGGCGGCGAGGGCGCCAGCGGTGACGGCGACTCCGACGACTCGGGCGAATCCGGAGATTCCGCGGGCGGCGACGACGATGGCAGCGCCTCAGATGGCGGGAACACCGACGGCGACGCCGGAGGTGAGAACACCGGAGACGGGAATACCGGCGATGAGGACTCGTCGGAGGACGAGGGCACCGGCGACGACGATGCCGGCGATGAGGGCAGCGACGACGCCGGCACCAACACCAGTGGCACCGACAGTGACGGCGGCCAGCTGACCTGCGGGCCGGACACACCGGCGGCTGAGGTTGCGGCCAACGAGTACTGCACCGTCGTGGACCTCGCGCCGACCGAGACACTCGACAACTGCTCGATGAACCTCGCCGACCTGGCCGACGACCCCGAAACGGCCGCTCTGACGGTCCCGTTCGGGTTCGATTCGACCTTCGGTGTCGGCGACGACGCCCTCGACCACACGACCTGTTACGACGTGCGGGTCGAACTGTTCGTGGACTGCAGCGCGAATGCGGGTGTGTCCGCTCGGGTGTCGGGCACGATCCTCGAGCCACCGAAGCACGCCGACGGCACCTATGTGAACTTCGGCGCCATCGCTCGCGTGACCCCGGGCGGCGATCTCGCAACGCCACTGACCGGCACCCCCGATGCCACCGGGCGCATCCTGACCTTCTCCGGCGCCGTCGACCCCGTGGCCTCGCTGCCCGCGACCTTCGAGATCGAGGCCTACGGACGCATCCTCGGCACGATCGAAGCCGCCGGCTCCTACGCCTGTGAGCCGGCCAAGACCGACAGTGGCGACGAGGGTGACGGCGAGCTGCCAACGACGAGTGCGCCCGAGGCCATCAGCGCGTCGCAGGCGGAACTGTTGGCCGACACCAGCCCGTGCTTCGGCAACGACGACTGCATTCTGCAGCTCGATTGGGACTGCGCCGGCAACGTGTTCGTCAACCAGACGATCGCAACGGCCCTGCAGCCGACCTTGTCCATCACCTTCACGCCCGATGCGAATCAGCCAGGCCTCGTCGAATTCACGAGCGTCGTCACGTCGACTGGCCAGGCCGGCGGTTGGAACGTCAACCAAGCGTGGAGCCCAGCCAGCGCCCCGCCGCTTGACCCTGGACGGTGGACCGCCACCGCCACGTGGATGTTCGCCGGCCTACCGGATGACCAGGCACCACAAGTTCGCTTTCGCACCGATTGCGAGGCGATCTTCGGGTTCACGGATCCGTTCGACAACTTCTTCTGCCCCGGGATCAACGTCGAACACAACGTGTTCACCGGCGGCCAGTTCCCGTTTCCCGACGACATCATCAACAGCATCTTCGCCGAGTTCACGACGCTGTTCGTGCCGCCCGGTGCCACGCCGGTCGGTCCGACAACGGTCCAACTGACGGACGACTACTACTCATCGTCCTCGGCCAGCTTCTCGCTGTACGACGACATGTACGGCGGCGCCGACGTGACGGTGCCAGGCGGCGACGGCACTGGCTGGTTCTCGGTTGACATGTTCAACAACGTGATCCGGCGCGGAGGGCTACAACCGAGTTCAAGCGAGCTCGTGATCGACTCGAACGGCTTCGCCGTCGTCGATTCGGCCAACACCGACGGGCGGATCTACTGGCACGAAGCGCTCACCGACTTCGGCTGCGTGCGGCCCGAAGTCGACTGCACCAACGGCCAGACCCAGTTCACGACCGTCGTCGAAGGCCGCGCTCCCGAGGCCACCATCCTTGCCGGCCCGTCAAACGTCGATCCGTTCGTCGACGGTCAACCCGCACCGGCGCTCAATCGTTTCCCGGGCGACGGCGTCACGGCGACCTACTGGGTGAAGGTGCAGGAGGGGCCGGCCGACAATCCCACGTACAGCAACCGCACGCAGTTCCTCACTGGCGTCGAGGGCGACTTCACGCCAAGCCAGAGTGCCCGGGTCAACCGGATCTGCACGCTCGACGTCGACGTCTTCTGCTCGAACGGTTTCAATCGCGTCAGCACCTCCACCGAGCTCGATGGCAACCTTCCCGACGATCTCACCATCACCGTGAGCGATGGTGATGACACCCAGGAACTCGAGCCCTACGAGACCAGCGACGAGCTCACGGGTGCTGACAACGGCAACGTGCCCATGTTCACCGTGACGAGCAGCGATCCCCATCTGTTCCTGCGTGCCGGAGGTGTCGTCGGCAACGAGATCACGGTCCCGGCTCGAGACTGCATCATCAATGTCAGTTCCGCTTGCGCCAACGGCATCTCGACCGTCACGATCCTGCGCGACGACAGCTCGACCGCCGGCGTATACGTGCAGCCGGGTGACACCGTCGACGATGGACCCGATTTCGACGACTTCTTTCCGTTCGATGACCCGGACATGAACGAACTGTCGCCTACCGATGGCATGTTCGAGATCATCTCGATCGTCGGAGGCAACAGCGAAACCTTCCCGCTCACCCCCAACGACGACGACGAGCCGGCCCTCCTGGCGCTCCACGTCGTGATGGAGGGAACACCGCCGAGCGCGATCTCGGTCGACGGCGACGATCCAGAGACCTTCGTCGACTTCGAACTCCCGCGCTGTATCGCCCCTGCGACGATCGAGTGTGTCACCGTCGCCAACCTGGGCCTGTTCGGTATCGCCACGATCTTCATCGACATCGGCGACACGCCGGCCACCGACAGCACCGTCGTCAACAGCGGATCCGGCGACACCGACAACCAAATCATGCAGGTCGATGAGGAGACCTGGGCGGTGGGCAACGAAGACCCCGGACTCGACTTCTCCTATCTGTTGACCGCCAACAACGGCGTGGTCGTCGTCGCAGATGACCCGCTCGACTCCGAGGTGCCGAACCTGATCGGCGGCGAGGACTGTCATCTCCATCTCGACGTGTTCTGCGATCAGGGCGATGCCGCGTTCCAGGCGACCGGCTTCAGCGACGACGGCGCGGACGGCATTTTCCAACTCGACTGGACCAACGACGGAAACGACGGCACGCACTTCTACACCGACGGTCCGGTTGCCACCGATCGGCTGTATGGCGATACGGCCACCTTCGAGATCGACATGGCGGAAGAGGACGACGACTACCCGTTCTCGATCAACGACACGATGACCGGCCCGGTACTCAACGTCGAAGACGTGCCGATGTGTTATTTCGAGGTCCAGGCCGAATGTGACAACGGCCAGGTGTTGGTCGACGCCATGGGAGCGGCGGAGACGCCGGCCAATGCCGCGATGGTGACACTCGCCGAAGGCGAGACCGGAACGATCACCGACAACGGCGACGGCACCTTCACCATCTCGGAGAACACTGCGGTGGTGGTGGCTCCCCGGGACGATCCCGAGGTCTACGTAATCCCGACCAGTACCGAATCGGCACCGGAGCCAACGGTCGAGATCCCGGGCCGAAGCTGCACGATCTTCGTGGAGTGGGATTTCGAGTGCGAGGCACTCACACCGAAAGCGGTACTGCGCGAGGTGACCGGCCCCGAGCATCCGGACATGTACGACACCTTCTTCTACGACTACGACGTCCAGCCCCAGATGGCCGAGGTCGACCGCGAGGCCAACGTTCGCGGTGAAGACGTCTTCACCGACATCACGGTCATCGAGGACTACTACGACTTCTCCAGCAGCATCCTGAGCGCGGCGGTCGCAACGGCCGAGTTCACGCCGGAGGAGCTCGGCTTCGTGGTCGTGTTCCAACCGGAATCGGCGACTTCGCCGGCATGTGAGGTCTCGGCGACCGGCACGTGTGCGAACGGCGTGATCACGGGGCAGCTCTCGGCATCGCCCGAGGTCAATATCGCCCGCGTCGAAGTCGACGGTGTGATCGTCGGCCTGAGCGAAGACAACACCGCGACGGTCGACGGCAACGCACCGACCACCGTCGTCGAATTCTTCCTGACCGATCGCATCGAGACGCCCGAACGCTTCACGTTCTCGCCGTGCACGATCGATATCAGCGTGAACTTCCGATGCGTCGATGACATGACCACACAGGCGATCGTGGTTCAGTCTGGCGGCACCGGAACCATTGCCGAGCTCCTCGTGAACGCGAGCGCCGACGATCCGTTCCTGATCGAGCTGGGCTCGGGACCGATCGCCATCCAGGTGGCGAGCGCCAACACGCTCCAGGAGAACATCACCATCCCCGGCGCGGAGGCGCCGGCCGAAGGGACCTGCACCGACGCGTTCCGCTCCGACACCCGCGTGCTCTGGTTCACCGAATGCGAGGCCGGCAATCCCGGATTCGCCCTCGTTGCACTGATGGCCGACGGGCTGCTGCTCGACACGCCGAGTGCCAACGGCGAGATGATCGCCATCGACCTGATGGGGAACCCGATCTACCGGCTCCCCGAGAACACCGGCGTGCGCATCGTCGCCAACGGCGGAAGCCGGACGGTCTTCATCATCCAGATCGGGCTCGACGGCAATCCACCCGACCCGATCGGCCGGACCCCGGACTGCCCGGCGCCGCCCGAACGCAGCGAGATCGAGCAGCCACCGCCAGAGGTCATCATCGACGATCCTGAGCCGGAACTCGTAGACGAGCCGGACCCCGAACCCCAGGACGAGCCCGAACCCGACCCAGAACCGGAGCCCGAGGCCGACCCGGAACCCGGACCCGAGCCCGAGGAAGAAGAGCCCGAGCCCGAGGAAGAAGAGCCGCAACCGGAAGTTCAGCCTGAGCCCGAGGAAGAAGAAGAGGAAGACGAGGTACTTCCCGAGGTCGCCGCGCCGATCGAGGTGTATGGCGCCGCCAACAAGAACCTCGGCACCACGGTCCTGCTGCCGTCCGAATGCGACCTCGACCAGGGCGCCGACATGATCGACCTCCCCAACGCCATCTCGTTGACCGAGACCGGCCGGATCGTCGACGACGGCGGTGTCACTCAGCTCGAGTTCACCGTCACCACGACACAGGTCGAACCCGGCGAGGTCAACGCGACGATCAGCTGCGGTACGACCGTGGTCAACGTCTCACTGCTCGTCCACAGCCCGACCGGCGGCGAGAGCGGTCAGCGCACGATCGCCGTCACCGTCACGATGCTCAGCGCACTCGGCCTGGCCGTTGGCGGAAGCTCGCGGTTGATCGCCAGCCGGATGTCCGGTGTCTGACTCCAACCCTCGCCGCACGTCACAAGTACGCTGAGAATCGAGCCTTATGTTCCCCACCGTTCGAGTGGTTCAGCCGAACCGCACCCAGCTCTACCTCGTGATCGCCGAGACCGTCATCATCGGTCGGGAGTGCGATGGCCTGCTGCTCGCGGACGAGAAGGTCAGCCGGCAGCATCTGAGCCTTTCTCCCGGTGCCAACGGCTCGGTCGTGGTGCGCGACCTCGGGAGCACCAACGGCTCGTTCATCAACCAAGGACGAGTCGAGGCCGACAGCCTGCTGCAAATCGGTGCCACGCTGACACTGGGCGACACCGTTATCACCGTCGACGAACCGACACCGCCGTCACATCAGTCGAGCGAAACGGTTCGTCAAGACGTCGGAGGCACCATCGTCGCGACCCTCCCGCCGAAGGATCCACCGATTGATCCTGCCGCGACCTTCGTCGCCGAGGCACCTCTGCATGTCCCTCCCGCCCACGCCGCCCCTCCGGCGGCACCGGCAACACCCGCGGCACCACCGACGCCGAGCGTGCCACCTCCGGTGGCCCCGACTCCACCACCTGCGCCCCAGGCGCCCTCAGTGCCTCCTGCGGTGCCGCCGGCCGTGCCGCCCGTCGCCCCGGCCGCCATGCCCGGCGTTCCTCCCGGTGCTCGGACCTCGAACGAGCCGATCGTTCGCCCGACTGGCGACCCCGCCGACGAGACCCGCCGCACGTCGATGGATGAGATTGCGGCAAGCCTCGGCAGTCAGCCCTTGAACCTGAACCTGCCGAGCGGGAGCGCCGACGACACCGTCACCATCATGTTCAGCGACATCGAGTCGTCGACCGAGATCGCGCTCGGTATGGGCGATCACCGCTGGTACGAAGTCCTCACCTGGCACAACAACCTGATCGAGCAGCGGGTCGCCGCCCACGGTGGCTTCATCGTGAAGAACCAGGGCGATGGTTTCATGGTGACCTTCAACAGCTCGCGACGGGCGATCATCTGTGCCAGTGAAATCCAGCAGGCGCTTCACCAACACGCCGTCGCCGACCCCTCGAGCGCGATCCGGGTCCGGATCGGTCTGCACACAGGCGAGGCCATTCGCCAGGACTCCGGCGACCTGTTCGGCCGCCACGTGATCATCGCCGCCCGAGTCGGCGGTCTGGCCAACGGCGCCGAAATTCTGGTGTCGTCGATCGTCAAGGAGATCGCCTCAGCACGCGGCGACCTCCACTTCGGCGAAGGCGCCCAGGTCGAGCTCAAGGGTGTTGGCCAACAGACCGTGTATCAGGTGCTGTGGGGCGCTGAACTACCGAGCGCCTGAGCGACGTCGTTCCCTGAACAGCTCAAGCATGCCGGCGCCCGCGACCACGAGTAGCGGCAGCATCGGCACCCAGTACCGCACGATGGCGATGCCGCCAACGGCGACGATGAGTTCGTTCGCCGCGACCGCCGCCACCGCCGCGCCGATCAGGTGGACCAACGGTCGCTCGAAGGCCTGAAGCTCAGCACCGAGTGCCTGGCGACGTCGTCGAGCGCTCCAGACTCGACGGCCGGACCGAACGATCGCCAGGATGGTGACGGCAGCGATCACCACGAACGCTATGCCGGGCAAACGATGGGTCTGGCGAACGACGCGAAACACGGGCGTCTCGTCGGCCAGTGTCCGGTCGGTCTCACCGTCGAACCACACCGCGTGGCTGTCGAAGATCTCGAATGCATCGTCCTCGAACCAGCGGACCCCGTTGTCGTAGAGCCGCAGCTGCAACTCCGGATTGGCCACGTGTGTCGCGCTCACGGCGAGGGCTCGGCCGGCGACCGTGAACGGCGACCGAACGACTGCGGAGCGGGCGCGGCCCCACATCTGGTCCTGGGTAGCGGCAAAGTCTTCGCCACTGAAGAAGGTCTGAAACAGCGGACTGTCGATCACCCACATCGGCTGCCGATCGGGGCGCTCGCGATCACAGACCTGACCGATGGCCGCGCGGGCGCGTGCGGTGTCACCCGGTTGCCCCGCGCAGGGCACGAGATGCCCGTACTCACTCAGCAGCGCCGTGCCACTCGCAGGAGTGAGCGATGCGGTGCCGTAGTGCCTCGAGTTCTCGACCATCAGGATCATCGGCAGCAGACCTGCGCTGACCAGCAGCAGCCCGGCGATGCCGCCCCGTAGTCGCCGAGAGGCGCCCGCAACCGTCCGACCTCGCAGGACCGGAACCAGGGCTGAGGCGACGAGCACGAATGCCGCCCATCGAGACGACGGGCGCAGCGCGATCAGCGCGCCGGCGGCGAGACCCAACGCGCCGGCCAGCCCGGCATACAACACGACCGACCGTCGAGCCTGCGCCTCGCGAAACACCAACAGCTCGCCAAGGCAGAACACCACGAGGGCGACCAGGAACACCGAGACCGCTTCGGTCATGATCGAACGCTCGAAGAACATCGTGAGGGGTTGAATCCCAAGCACCAGGCCTGCGGCCAGCGCGATCACGTCGTCGACCACGCGCCGAAGCGTGAGCGTGATCAGGACGACCGCGGCGACGCCCAGCACCTGCTGGAGCAACACCACGCGATCCTCGGTCGGCGTGACCGGAAGCAGGAGATCCCACAACCAATAGAGCATCGGTCCGTGGAACGAGTGCGGCCGGAAGTTCTCGGCGTTGGGAACGACATAGTTCCACGAGTCCGGGTAGTAGAACGCCGGCACCGAGTCGGACCGCGCCACCACGAATCGCACCGCGACGCCCCACAGCGCAACTGCGCCAGCCAAGGTCCACCAGCGCATCGGGGGCGCCGGCTCGTTGTCGTGGAGCCCTTCTTCGTCCTCGAAGAGCTCGTCGCTCAGCGTCGACTCCGGTTGACCAGGAAGCGCTTGAGTCGACGACGCCGATAGAACCGCCGGTAGCCGTCACCGACGAGCGCACAGCCCACGCCGGCAAGGCCCGCGCACAAGATGACCGTCGTCGGATCGGCCGGTGCCTCGAACATGACCATGCCGAACACCGCCGCGGCGGCACCGGTGAGGGCACCGCTGATGAGCAAGCCGATGTACGGCGAGACCCGCACCTGTCGGGTGCGCATGCCGCGCATGTTCGCCTGGACCGACGCCAGGCCGCCGAGGCCGAGCATCAGCGAGGCCACGAACGGCGCGGTCGGATACGGGCTGTTGGCGACCCGGACCGGGAACGACACCGTTTGTGGGGTCTCGGTCGCATCTGCCGTTCCGCTGTCGTCGACGGATTCGCTCGCGTCAGCGGAGTCTGCGGTTTCCGAACCATCGGCAGCATCATCGGCGACATCGCCGAGCTCGTCAGCGTTGACCGTGAACTCGATGACGCCGGCGCCGGTGTATTGCAGATAGCCCGGGTCGAGTTGGCCGTCCTCGACCGTCGGAGCACCAATCGGGATTCCCAGGAACGACGCCGAAAGCGACTCGGCTCCGAAGAACGGGAACGGCTCGGTCAGGTCGATCTCGACCGGCTGGTCGAAGGCACCCGGGCTCGTACCCGCAACCAGAAGGGATCGCGCGTTTTGGGCGACGGGATCATCACCCAGACCGGTCAGGGCGAAGATTGCCGCCAGCACCACGGCAACAAGTCCGGCGAGAAACGATGGCAAAGAGCTACTCGGTGCGCGTACCGACTTGAGGTCGATGATGTCGTCGGGGACCAGATCGTTCAGATCCGCGCCGGCGACATGTTCCTTCTGCTGCGGTACCACCGCGGCGGTTGGGAGCTCGGCGTAGACGACGATGGGTTGCGGGACTTGCGGCGGCTGTGGCGCCGGTGCGCCAGCCGGGATCGCCGTGGCGTCCGCGGTCGGCTCGGCACTCGGTGCGGGTGCCGCGGTCTCGCGATCGTCGCCCACGGCCTCGGTATCGTTCGGGGAAGCTGGGGGCGCCGCCGGGGCTGCGCTCGCTTCGGGATCGGCAGCAGTCTCGCGTGCGTCGCCGAACCCGACATCGGGAACCGCAATGGACCGATCGGTCGTTCGCGCGGCTTGCTCGATTGCCAGGCTGCCCCGCACCGCGGTACCCGACTCGGACATCCACTCCGGACCCCAGGTGTGTGCGGCCGCTTCCGCAAGAGCGACGCCAAACTCCTCGGCCGTGGCGAAGCGGTCGGTGTCGCTTCGGGTCAATGCATGCATTGTCGCCTCGGCGATCGGCTCCGGTACGGCCGGGCCCACGGCGTTGATCGGCACCGGATCCTCGGACAGGCGGGCCAACGCCATCGCCATGGCCGTCTCCCCGTTCGGAAACGGCAGGGCGCCGGTCAGCATCTCGTACAGCATTACGCCCGACGCATAGACGTCGGCCGGCGGACCGCAGGAGCGACCCTCGGCTTGTTCCGGCGACATGTACGCCGGGGTCCCGACGATGGCGCCTTCCTCGGTCCCCATCGTGATGTCGCCGGTCAACACCTGGGCGATGCCGAAGTCGGTGACCTTGAGTTGCCAGTCGTGGGTGAAGATCAGGTTCTCGGGCTTGATGTCTCGATGCATCACGCCGCGTTCGTGGGCGTGATGCAGACCGGCGAGCGTGGCCAGTGTCAGGCCACACGCACGAGGGGCCGCAAGACCGTGATGGAGGAACTGGTCCCACACCGTGCCGTTCGGCAGGTGCTCCATGACGAGGGCGAGATGCCCGTCGCGATCGACGAAGTCGTGGATGACCACGACGTGGGGATGGTCGAGCGACGCGACGACACGCGCCTCGTCGAGGAAGCGCTCGCGCACGCTCGGATCGGTGGCGAAGCTCGATGGGAGCTCCTTGACCGCCACGGTGCGCCCAAGCGCACGATGGGTCGCGAGGTACACGATCCCCATCGCGCCCCGGCCGAGTTCCTTCGCGACGTCGTAGTCGGGAAGGACCGCCTGCAATGAATCTGAATCCGCCATGAGTTTCTAACCGCTATGCCCGTTGGTGCTATTCCTGCCGTTCGACCGGCCCGCTCAATCCTCGAGCGTGATGGCGAACTCGGGACAGTTGTCGACGCACAGCTGCGCCTTGTCGTGAAGTTCAGCCGGTACCTCGCCCTCGACCTTGAGGACCGCGTAGCCCTCGTCGTCGACGTCAAACAGCTCTGGCGCCAGCATGTAGCAGCGGTTGTGCCCCTGGCACAGTTCCCGGTCGTAGACGATCTTCATCGAAACCTCCGGCTGTGAGTATCGCACGTCGGCGACGGTTGGTTATGCGTCGAAATGCACACGGAGCGGAAGTTCTCGCGGGCCGCGGATCTGGCCGGTGGAGAAACGCACCGCATTGGGATCCAGGAGCTCGAAATCATCGACTCGCTCACAAAAGACCTCGAGTGCGACCGCTAACTCCATCCGGGCGAGATTCGACCCGAGGCATCGATGGATCCCGAGCCCGAACGCACTGTGGCGGTTCTTCTGTCGATCAATGATGAAGTCGCCGGCGTCTTCGAATGCCTCGGGGTCACGATTGCCGGCGGGGAACGGCAGCAGCAGCCAATCACCCTCTTGGAGTGCGCACCCACGAAGCTCGTGATCCTTGGCGACCTTGCGGGCCATGGTCACGGGCGCGTAGAGCCGCAGGAACTCCTCGATGGCGAACAACCGGATCTCCGGTTCGTCGCGGAAACGCGCGAGGTCCTCGGGATGTTGGGCCAGGTGCCAGAGCGACGAACCGATCGACGACCAGGTCGTGTCGATGCCGGCCACCAACAGCAGGATGACGGTTCCCCGAACGTGCTCGGGACTCAGCGGTTCGCCGAAGATCTCCACATTGAGCAGGTGGTCGATCAGATCGCCTTCGCCCTCGGGCTTGGGATCGGCCCGGTGGGCATCGATCTGGCGGTCGAGGTAGTACTCGATCGTCTCTTCCTCGGCGAGCTCGCGTTCGATCGGATTCTCGATCAGCATGTGGATGAAGCGGCGGAACGTGTCCCCGTCCTCGGGCGGGAGTCCGAGCATCTCCGCGATCACGCGCACGGGAATGTGCTGGGCGTAGTCGATGGCCGCATCGAAGCCGCCGGTCTGGCGCGCCTTGTCGAGCGCATCGTCGAGCAATCGGTGGCAGAAGTCGCGAGTGAACGACTCGAGCTTCTTGATCTGCTTCGGTGCGAAGGGCGCCAGCAGGAGTCGCCGGGCGTCGGCGTGGAATGGCGGGTCGCTCGTGATCGGCGGCGCGCCGCCGATCGGCGGCGGCATGTCCTCGGACATGTTGTATTCGTTGACCACGACTTGGTGACTCGTGTAGTTGCCGTCGTCGTTGTCGGCGACCGCCTTGATGTCGTCCGCGCGGGTCGGCACCCACATGCCGCCGAAGCGCTCGCTGTGCGCAACCGGGCAACGCTTCCGCAGGTCATCCCAGATCTGCGGCGCACCGACGGCGTAGTCGGGGTGCGTGTGGTCGAAGTCGGTCGCCCAGTCCTCGACGGGGGGTTTCAGGTCTTCCATGGCATCGGCCGATCATCCGGGGTTACGGAACCGCGTTCCGCCAGTAACGACCGTTATTGCTTACCGATGAATGTTGACGCTGTCAAGACCCCGCCGGGACCGAGGACTCACGAGACTCGGAATCGACTCAGGTTGCTCCCCACTCCAAGAGCTCCCCGATCGTCTCGCGGTCGGCCTCGGGCAACCACGCACGGTCGCTGCCAAGCATCGACCGCGAGTCACACTCCATCAGGCCAATGATCACCTCAGCGACGATCCGTCCGCCGACCGGGCCCAGGCCCTCGCCGAGGTCGGCATGCTTGCCGCCGCGTCCGAGCACCGCGCCCTCGAGCAGGCAATAGAGCCAGAGCGGCGTGCATCCGTCGAGGGCTTTGTGGACCTTCCTGGCCGCTTTGGTGACCTTGTCGATGTCGGCCGGATCGACCTCCATGGCCTCGGCGACGGTCTCACCGGCGGGTAGGAGGAAACTCTGACCACGGCGCAGGTTGCGGGTTGCGAGCGACGTCTCCTCGGGCGGTCCGTTGACGAACGGCAGGTCGAGCAGGATGCTGGCGAGCTTGGCGTCGAGCTTCTCCGCCCGTTGCCAGGTGTTGCCGCCGATCTTGAAGACCTCGGGCCACTCGACCACCTCCAGGATGTCGGCAACCGGTTCGAATGCGCCGAGGTTGCCGTTGAAGAGCTGCTGCGGGGCGCCGCCGGCACGGATCTGGAGCCGCAAGGGTGCCATCGAATGTCCGAATCGGTAGGCGGCGACGGAGAACTCGACCGGCATGAAGGGATCGTCGTACTTCGGCTTGTACCAACGCCGACCGTGGCAGAGGATGTCCTCAACGACGTGTTCACCGCACATCGCCGGCAGGAAGTCGTGGAGCACCGTCCACTGGTAATGGAACGTCGTCGCCCGCCGAGCCGCCTCGTAGAGCTCCTTGCCAGCAAGACCTTCGGCACCATTGATCTCGTCGCAGAACTTGTTGTGGACCTTGATCATGCCCAGCTGGATCTGGGAGACGATCCGATTCTCGTCGTTGCGGAAATCGCCGATCATGGCAACGCCTTCGCCGTTGCGCTGGACATCCAAGCCAGCCAGTACCCCGCTACCGCCGACCAGCATCTTCGCGCCGACGAAGGGGTCGGCGGTCGGGTCGCCGCTCACGTACAGATACGGCTGAGTCTCGGGCCCCGAACCGTAGACACAGTCGAGGTCGAGCGTCGGTGTCCGCGCATTGGCAATCTCGCTGGGTTCGTTGATCCGGGACACGCTCGACTCGATGTCGAGCGTGATGTCGTGGTCGATGAACTGGCCGAAGAAGACCTGGCCGACGGCGACCTTCTTCGTCTTGGCCGCATTGGCCGCGGCACGCATCGGGCCGTTGGCCCGGCCGATGTCGCGCAAGACCTGAGGTGTGGTGTACAGCGCCGGCAACTCGGGGAACATCCGCCCGAAACGATCGCCGTGCTGTCGCTCGTGTCCGTAGGTGCAGAGTGCGCTTGCGTAGAGGTCACCGATTCCGTGGTGTTGGGACATGGTTTTCCGCCTTGGCTCATTTGTCCCATCCTCGCATGGGCGCGCCAAAGGCTTCTGCGCGCGACTCCACATCGCCGAGCGCACGCTCGGGGCGTTGAGGTCCTATGCCGCCGTCTCGACGGTGCTGCCCCCCGCTCGGATGGTGAACTCGACCGCGTCGGGATCCTCGCCGGTTTCGACATCGATCGTGACCGTTGCGCCTTCGACGAACCGGCCCTCGAGCACCGCGCGGGCGATGTTGTCGGCCAGCTCGCGCTGAATCACGCGCTTGAGCGGGCGCGCACCGAACGCCGGGTCATGACCCAGCTCGGCAATGCGCTGGCGGGCATCGGCGGTGACGTCGAGGGTGAGCTTGCGCTCGGCCAAGCGGGCGGCGAGTCCACCGAGCTGGATGTCGACGATGCGCACCAGCTCGTCGAGGCCGAGGGCCTCGAACCGCACAATGTCGTCGATGCGGTTGACGAACTCGGGCTTGAAGTAGTCCTTGGGGTCGACCGGCAGGTTGCTGGTCATGATGAGCACGACATTGGTGAAGTCGACCGTACGGCCCTGGCCGTCGGTCAGGCGGCCGTCGTCGAGCAGCTGGAGGAGCACGTTGAACACGTCGGCATGGGCCTTCTCGATCTCGTCGAGCAGCACGACCGAATACGGACGCCGACGCACGGCTTCGGTCAGCTGACCGCCCTCGTCGTAGCCGACGTAGCCCGGGGGCGCGCCGATCAGGCGGGACACCGAGTGCTTCTCCATGTACTCGCTCATGTCGATGCGCACCATGGCGCGTTCATCGTCGAACAGGAAGTCGGCGAGCGATCGGGCGAGCTCGGTCTTGCCCACACCGGTCGGGCCGAGAAACATGAACGAACCGATCGGCTTGTTCGGGTCGCTGAGCCCGGCGCGGTTGCGGCGGATCGCATTGGCGACGACGTCGACGGCGTCGTCCTGGCCGATGACCCGCTCATGCAGAACCTCTTCGAGACGAAGGAGCTTCTTGACCTCGCCCTCCATCAGGCGCGACACGGGGATGCCGGTCGAGCGTGACACGACCTCGGCGATGTCTTCCTCGTCGACCTCTTCCTTGAGCATTTGCCGCTCGGCCTGCAGGATGTCGAGTGCGGTCGTGGCGTCGTCGATCGCCTGCTCGAGCTCGGGGGCGCGGCCGTAGCGAATCGCAGCCGCACCAGCGAGATCACCCGAGCGCTCCAGGTTCTCGGCCTCGATCTTGGCCGCCTCGAGGTCTTCCTTGAGGTCACGGATGATCGTGATGGCGTCCTTCTCGCTCTGCCAGTGGGCCTGCATGCCGGACAGGTCTTCGCGCAGGTTGGCGAGCTCCTCGTCGAGGGTGGCGAGGCGGTCGGCGGACGCGCGATCGCTCTCCTTCTCCAGCGCCACACGTTCGATCTCGAGCTGACGGATGCGCCGGTCGACGACGTCGATCTCGTCGGGCATCGAGTCGATCTCGATGCGGAGCTTGGAGCCGGCCTCGTCGACCAGGTCGATGGCCTTGTCGGGCAGAAAGCGCCCGGTCAGATAGCGATTGCTGAGCACGCCGGCCGCGATCAGGGCAGAGTCCTGGATGCGCACACCGTGGTGCACTTCGTAGCGCTCCTTGAGGCCACGGAGAATGGCGATCGTGTCCTCGACCGACGGCTCCTCGACCAACACCTGCTGGAAACGACGCTCCAGGGCAGGGTCCTTCTCGACATACTTGCGGTACTCGTCGAGCGTGGTCGCACCGATCATACGGAGCTCGCCACGAGCGAGCATCGGCTTGAGCATGTTGCCCGCGTCCATCGCGCCCTCGGCACCGCCGGCGCCGACGACGGTGTGCATCTCGTCGATGAAGGTGATGACCTGACCGTCGGCATCGACGATCTCCTTGAGCACGGCCTGCAGCCGCTCCTCGAACTCGCCGCGGTACTTGGCGCCGGCGAGCATCGAGGCGAGGTCGAGCGAAACGAGCCGCTTGTTCTTGAGGCCTTCGGGTACATCGCCCTCGACGATGCGTCGGGCCAGACCCTCGACGATGGCAGTCTTGCCGACGCCCGGTTCACCGATCAGAACGGGATTGTTCTTGGTGCGCCGACTGAGCACCTGGATGGTGCGGCGGATCTCATCGTCGCGTCCGATGACCGGGTCGAGCTTGCCTTCGGCGGCGATCTTGGTCAGATCGGTGCCGTACTTCTCGAGTGACTGATACGTGTCCTCGGGGTTCTGGGTCGTGACCCGATGGCTTCCCCGAACCTCCTTGAGTGCTTCGAGGAGGACCTTGGTCTCGACACCGACCCGCTCGTTCATCGCGAGCAACAGGTGCTCGGTGGAGAGGTACTCGTCGGTCAGGTCCTTGCGGGCCTCGTCGGCATTGGCGAGCACCCGCTGGAGTTCCTTGTTCATCTGCGGCGCTTCGCCGCCATACGCGCTCGGCAGCTTGGCCAGTCGATCCTCGATCGAGTTGCGCAGCGACAGCGGCGAGACGCCGACCCGCTGCAGCACCGGAAGCACGACACCCTCGGCCTGGCCGAGCAGGGCTGCCAGGACATGGTCCGGCGTCAGCTGTGGGTGGCTGCGCGCCGTGGCGAGGTCCATCGCCGCGGTGAAGGCTTCGGCGGTCTTGTGGGTCCACTTCTTCGGGTCGACGGCCATGACGCAGGTGCTCCTGGTGAGGGAATCAGGTCCAGTATCACGGATCCGGCGGCCGACCGAGTGGTCGAGCCGGCGGCTGAGCCGTGAGACCTCCGCCAACAACGCAGGAAACTTGAGCGTATTCCGCTCAGGGTCGCGCAATCCGAACAATGCGTGACCAACGTCACATGAAAAGTGTTTCGGCGCTGACAGACAGCGTGCGCGCGATCGCGCACGCTGGGGGGACCGCCGTTTTTTACCGGGCCCGTGTGGCCTGGTCTCCGCCGTCGCTTCCGTCTGGTCTTTCCGATGCCCACTACCCTCAAGAACCGTGAAGAGTTCTCAGGCATGATTGAGATCGCGGGCTACGAGGACCTCGAGGTCCTGGGCAGTGGCGGGTTCGCGGTCGTCTACAAGGCGCATCAGGTCTCCATCGGCCGCGAGGTCGCCATCAAGGTGTTGAGCGATCCCAGTCCCGACGCCGACCTGCTCCGTCGCTTCACCCGCGAGAGCAAGGCGGTCGGTGCGCTCTCGTGGCATCCGAACATCGCTGCGGTCCTCGATGCCGGAACGACCGAGCAGGGGCAGGCCTTCATCGTCTTCGAACTGCTCTCCGGCGGTGCGCTCGAAGACCGGATCATCCACAACCCGATGCCGTGGGCCCGGGCGGTTACCGCGATGATCCAGGTGGCCGACGCGGTCGAGGCCGCCCACCGAGCCGAGGTGCTGCACCGCGACATCAAGCCGGCGAACATCTTGATGAACCGGTTGGGCGACGCCAAGCTCGCCGACTTCGGCATTGCCTCGATGCAGGACGGCAACAAGACCGAGACCGGCACCCTCGCCGCCACCCTCGCCCACGCCGCGCCGGAGTTGTTCGACGGGACACCAGCCTCGCCGCTGACCGACGTCTACGCCCTCGGGTCGACGCTCCACAATCTGGTGAGCGGACGACCGCCCTTCAGCCATGGCGCCGGTGAAACGTTCACGACCGTCATCCGCAGGATCCTGAACGACCCTCCGCCCCGCATCCCCGCGACCCTGGCACCGCCGGAGCTCGAGACGGTCATCAGCTACTCACTCGCCAAGCAGCCGGATCAGCGTCCACCGTCCGCCGCCGCGTTCGGCAAGCAGCTTCAAGCGCTGCAGCGCTCGTTCGGCCTCTCGGTGACAGCCATGCCGGTCGGCGACCAGGACAACCACGAGTCCGCACAGCTGCCCCCAGCGATCAGCACGTTCCATCAGCCGGCAACACCGCCACCCCAGAACACACCGCCCCCGACCCCGCTGCAGGACCTCACCGGACACCCGATCAGCCAGCCGAACCCGGTGGTGCCACCGCAAGGGCCGATCAGCCAACCGGTCCCGGCCGTGCCGCCACAGGGCCCGATCAGCCAACCGGTTCCGGCCGTTCCACCGCAGGGCCCCATAAGTCAACCCGTCCCGGCGATCGCTCCACATCACGGTGCCATCAGTCAGCCGGTACCGGCCGTTGCGCCACCGCAGCATGCCTATGTGCCACATGTGCAGCCGAAGCGGTCGGGGCGTCTGGGCTGGGTGATCGCCATCATCGTGGCCCTCGGCGTGATCGCCGGAGGTGCCGCAGCTGCCTACTACTTCCTCCTCCGACCTGCGGAACCGATCGCCGTCACCGCCGGCGGCGCACGAATCACCGAGTTCAACGCCTTCGAACCGACGACGATCATCGGGCTGCCGCCCGACAACGCGCTGGATCAGGACACCGGTAGCTACTGGGGAATCGAACCCGAACCCGCCACCGGCGCCGGGATCACCGGCACCACCTACGTCATGCTGTTCGAGGAACCCGTTCGGGTCGTCAACGTCGGCATCCACAACGGCGGCGACACCGACCTGGGCCGGATCAGCGAGGTCCGTTGGGCGACCTCGATCTCGGAGTTCTCCAACGACGAGGCGTCCACGCTCACCCAGCGCGTGCCCGACGCGAATGGCGCCCACATGGTGGCCTACGGCGCGACGACCCGGCAGCTCGTGCTGCTCATCTCCGACGTCCACGACGAAGCCAACCCCACGGCCGGGATCGCCGAGATCCTGGTCGATGTCGCCCGACCCCTCGACTCATGACCGATCCCCGTGTCGCCGCGGCGGCCCAGCTCGTTGAGCACGTCGCCGAAGACGGCACGGTGATCGAGATCGTCACTCGGGCCGAGATGCGTGCGCGGACACTTCGGCATCGCTCGGTCTACATCGCAGTCGTCGACGACGACCGCCTCCTCGTCCACAAGCGGGCGGACTGGAAGGACGTCTTTCCCGGCGCCTGGGACCTCTGCTTCGGTGGCGTGTGCGACGTCGGCGAGGACTGGCCGACCTCGGCCGAACGAGAGCTTCGCGAAGAGGCCGGCGTCACCGGGGAGCTGATCGACGCGGGACCGGTGTCGTTCAACGCTCCCGACGTCGCTCTGGTCGGGCGCCTCTACGTGTGCCGACATCGCGGACCATTCACCTTCGATGACGGCGAGGTCACGGCGACGCGGTGGATTCCGCTCGACGACCTCGCCGGCTTCGTGGCATCGACTTCGGTGCCTCCCGACTCTGCGGTCATCGTGACCGCAGATGTCGTACGAGCTGTGCTCGACCCGGCGGAATCATCCAAGACGGAATCGCCAAGGGGAGCTGCGCGATGACCATCGACTTGACCACCGCCTCCGTTCGACCGGCCGGCACATCCGGTACGGCTGCGCGGACCGCCGCGGGATTCGTGGTGTTGACCTCCGACGATGGTGCCGACCTGGTGCCGTTCATCGACGCGCACCAGCGGCAAACCGACCTCATCGCCAAGCTGGCCGAGCGCATCGTCGAGACCCAACCGCGAGTCGTGTCGATGTTCTTCACCGCCGGGGGCCAGCCGTACCTGCTCGCCTGGGGCAGCGCCGTCGCCGATGTGACCTCGACCAACGCCCGCTTCACGGTCAGCCCGGTTCCCGGCCAGGTGCTCGTCCATCCGATCTCCATCGATGCCGACGGTGTCTTGACGATGCGCGATGGCGATCGAGGCGAGGTTGCCCCTGGTGCGCCCATCAATCTGACCCAAGGCTCGATCATCGCCGATTCGGTCGTCGTCGATCTGGCCGGTCGCATCCCGGAGGAATGGCAGGTCCCGGACGCCTCGACGATGCCACTGCTCGACCGAACCCCTCCCGATCCGGCTCAGGTCGAGGCATCGCTGGTCGAGGCTTCCCTTGCCGAGGACTCCCCCGAAACGCTCAAGTACCGCCACGAGGAACTGAGCCTCGTCGTCGCCGCGGCCCAGCCGCCGGCCGCCGCATCATTCGACGGCGGTCAGCCGGCGGCTGAGGGCATCGTGTTCGCCGACGACACGCCCGCAGGCGCCGTGGCCGCTCCGCCATCACCGGTCGCATCCTCACCGGTCGCTCCGGTCGCGCCGTCACCCGTCACACCGAAACCGGCGAACGGGGCGAGCCGCACCGCGATCATCCCGCCACCGATGCCCGAGGATGCGCCGCTCCCGCAGGTCCCACCGCAGTTCCAGCCTGATACCGAGCCCGGGCCACAAGCTGCACCAGTCGCCGTTCAGGCGCCGGTGCTTGACACCCCTCCACCGCCGTCCTCGCAGCCCGGCCCGGTGATGGTGCTCGGCGTCGTGTGTGCTCGCGGCCACCACAACCATCCCCAGGCGACCTTCTGTTCGCAGTGCGGTGTGAGGATCGGCGAGCACCAGACGACCGTGCTCGTCAACGGCCCTCGCCCGGCACTCGGCGTGCTCGTCGTCGACGACGGCACGACCGTGAGTATCGAGCGTGACCTGATCATGGGCCGCGACCCTGCATCGCACCCCGACGTCCGCAGCGGCTTGGCCGGCGCAATGGTCATGCCCGACGACTCACTCGCCCTCTCGCGCCGTCATGCTCGGATCATTCTCGACGAGTGGTCGGTCATCGTCTCCGACCTGGGCTCGTCGAACGGGACCTGGCTGAACCGCGGACCCAACCCGCAGGAGTGGGCCCGCGTCGAAGCCGGCACCGCGGTCCAGCTCGAACCCGGCGATCGTCTTCGATTGGGCAGCCGGTTGGTGCAGGTCGAACTGCACCACCTGCGCTAGACCACCTGCGCTAGCCGCTGTGGCTCAGTTGGTCGGGCGACCCACGCCGCCTTCGGGCTGACCGAACATGTTCGAGTTCAGCCGAGCCTCGCCCATGATCTGGTTGACGACAGCGCCGACCGACTCGGCATCTTCGCCCTGCTCGCCGGACGGGCCGAGGACCCACCCTTCGGCGATACCGACCCGGCTACCAGCCACGTCGAAGACGCGCCCGGTCACACCCGCGGCCTCGGGCGATGCCAGCCAGGTGGCCACGTTGGCGATCCAGCGCGGGCCGAGGCGCTCTTGGCCTTCCTCGTCCATCTGACTGAAGCCCGGCAGATCCGCGGTCATGCGGGTGTATGCGGCCGGTGCGAGGGCGTTGCAGGTCACGCCGTACTTGGCCAGCTCCATGGCGGTGATGACCGTGAAGGCGGCGATACCGGCCTTGGCGGCGCCGTAGTTGGCCTGGCCGACGTTGCCGTAGATGCCCGACGGCGACGACGTGTTGATCACGCGGGCGTCGTTGTCCTCGCCCGCCTTCGAGCGCTCACGCCAGTAGTTGGCCGCGTGGTGCGTCGGGGCGAAGGTGCCCTTGAGATGCACGTTGATCACGCCATCCCAATCGGACTCGCTCATCGAGAACACCATGCGGTCGCGGAGGATGCCGGCATTGTTGATCAAGATGTCCAGGCCGCCGTAGGTGTCGATCGCCTGCTGGATCATCGCCTTGGACTCGTCGAAATCGGCGACGTTCGCGCCGTTGACGATCGCTTCGCCGCCCATGCCCTGGATCTCGGCGACGACTTCCTCGGCTGGGCTGAGGTCGGTTCCGGTGCCATCGGTGGCGCCACCGAGGTCGTTCACCACGACCTTGGCACCGTGCGACGCCAGCATGAGCGCATGCTCACGACCGATGCCGCGACCGGCCCCGGTGACGACGGCGACGCGACCTTCGACGAGATTTCCCATGGTCAGCTCCTTGCTGGACGTGGTGGTTGGTCAGCGGTCAAATGTACGGTCTCGGATGACTATGCGTGTAATGGAACCGGCATCGGACCGATGAGCACACCGGCAGATCCCGGACCACCGCCACCGCCACCCGGCGCGGTGCCCGTCGGTCACCTACCGGGCAAGTCCCGGCCTCGCTGGGGAGTCGTCGACACCTGGCCGGCGTGGATCCTGGTGATCCTTGCGCTGCTCTCGATTCTGGCCGATGCGGGCGGCGCGCTCGACACCGATTCGGGTGCCGACGACGCGCTGGAGATCGGCGGCATGGCGCTGTTCATCGGTGCGTTCATCCAACAGGCCTTCCAGGGTGGCTGGCCGCTGATCGTGTCGCGGTGGAAGGGTCTCGGCCTGGCCGAGGACTGGAAGTTCCGGTTCGAATGGGCGCGCGACATCGGCCGAGGTGTCGGCATCGCCGCCGCCTGCTTGGTGGGCGTGTTCCTCGCCACGACCGTCACGTCGTTCCTCGTCGGCCTCAACGACGAAGAGGACCCCTCGAACACCTCGATCCTCACCGACAACCAGGACTCGCCCTGGCTGATCGGCATCATCCTGATCGTGGTCATCGGTGCGCCGCTCACCGAGGAGCTTTTGTTCCGCGGACTGGTGCTCCGGGCATTCGAGAAGTCGATGGGAATCTATGTCGCACTCGGCGTCTCGACCATCGTCTTCACGATCCCGCACTACCAGCCAGGAGCGACCGCCGGGGAGACCGCAGTCCTGTTCGTCGGCATCGCCACAATCGGTCTGATCCTGGGGATCGTCACCGTCCGCTACGACCGGTTGGGACCCGCCATCCTCGGACACTTCTTCTTCAATCTGTTCGGGACGATCTCCGCATTGACCCTCTGATCAGCCACGGGCGTGACCTTGGCTGGGGCTGTGACCCCGGTAGCCTTCGGTCCGGTGCCCGAGATCGAGAACGCCGACACCGTCATTCCGCTGGTGGTCATAGGCGTCTGCTTCCTATTGATGCTGATCACGTGGTTGTTCACCCGTACCACGTCGCTGCGCGACGACGCCGCCACGGCACTCGCTGCCCAGACCCCGATCGTCGGCCAGACCCGGGTCACCCAAGCCCAGCTCGGCGCGTGGCACCGTGAACACGGCGACTCGGTGAAGAATTGGATCCAGAACCACGAGTCGGTGCTGAAGCGGGTCTCCGACGGCGGCCTGGCGATCGACCTGGGCGGAGACCTGACCGCCGGTCACGAGGCCCTCGGCCCGGCAATCGATCGCGCGATCGCCAAACATCCGGCGCCACAGATGCGCGCCCAGCTGAGCGCGCTGGTGCTGGCCAGTCGCAACACGATCGAGTCACTGAAGCGCAGCAACTGGACCACCGCCGAGAGCGAGCACCTCGCCTACCTCGAGTACCGCGACACGTGGCTCGATCGGCTCCGCCAGTTCACGACCGCGGAATCACAAGTCGAGCAACTGCGCACGATCGGCAACGCCGAGTCGGAGCTGCCGAGCTGGCTGGACCGCGAGGAGACACCTCCGGGCTGAGTCCAATCCACTCGCTCACTCGAACCGGACGCCACGCGTCTGGGAGAATCGAGGTATGGATGAACTCACCAAGTTGAGCGAGGGCTATGGCCTGATCGAGGGCCCGGTGTGGGATTCCGACCGAGGGTTGCTGTTCAGCGACGTGCATTTCGGTGGGGTCTACGCGGTCGATGACCAGGGCGCGGTCAGCACCGTCATCGAGCATCGCCGCGGCATCGGAGGAATGGCGCGACACGCCAATGGCGAAGGCCTGGTGGTCGGAGGACGAAACATCGCGTTCAAGCCGTTCGATGGCGGCGACACGGTCGAGTTGTTGGCTCAGGATGCCGGGGGCCGTGCCGTCGGTTTCAATGACCTCACGACCGATCGCGCTGGCCGTATCTACGTGGGCGAACTGGGTGCCAGCCCCTTCGCCGAAGATGCCGGCAAGCTGCCGGGCGTGTTGTGGATGATCGACCTGGACGGCACGGCGACCGTCGTTGGCCACGACGTGCTGCTCACGAACGGCCTGGGCTTTTCGCCCGATGGATCGACTCTCTACCACTCCGACAGCACCCGTGGTGCCGTCATGTGTTACTCGGTCAACGACGACGGCACGCTTGGTCCGAAGGAATTGTTCGCCGAGACCGAGCGCGGTGCGCCCGATGGACTCGTCGTCAGCGAGGACGGTGCCGTCTGGGTCGCGCTTGCATCGGGGGGACATGGCGTCGCGGTGTTCGACGCAAACGGGTCACACCGGGACCACATCGAGATCCCGATGCCGATGTGCACGAGCGTGTGCTTCGGCGGCGACGACCTGCGGCGGCTGTACATCGTGTCCGGGAGCGATGGCATGCCGACCGATCGCGCCGGGGCGGTGTTCGTGATCGACACCGACGTCGCCGGCCTGCCGGTTGAGCCGGCACGCATTCCGGTGTGATGCGCGTCTCAGCGCGCAAGCTCATCCTCGCGTTGACCGCGGTGCTCCTGCTCGGCGCCTGTGGCGGAAGCGACGTCGCAGTTCTCGACCCGCCGAGCGCGACGGGCGGCACGGCATCCCCGGAGCTCGACTTCGACGAAGACGGCTCGGCGAGCTTCGAGATCGTCGGAGACCGCGCGTTCATGGGCGGAGTGATCGACGGCGACACCCCCGAGGCGGTCGAGGAGCTACTCACCGATCATCCTGGCGTGATGACGATCGAGTTGGTCACCGTGCCGGGATCGGACGACGACGAGGCGAACCTCGAAGCGGCCCTCCTGGTCCGCGATGCGGGTCTCGCCACCCATGTCGCTGCCGATGGCGAAATCGCGAGCGGTGGTGTCGATTTCTTCCTCGCGGGCACGGAGCGTTCCTACGAAGCCGGCGCTCGGTTCGGTGTGCACTCGTGGTCGACCGGCGACGACGCCTTCCACGCTCTCGACCTCGACGAGGACGACCCCGAGCACGACCGATACCTCGACTACTACGACGAGATCGATGTCGACGAGGACTTCTACTGGTTCACCCTCGAGGCAGCTCCGCCCGAGGACATCCACTGGATGACCGAGACCGAGCTCGAACGCTACGGATTCGCGACCAACTGACGCAGGCCCGCGGACACACCTACTCCGCGTCGTCGACGACGGCCATCGCGTCGGTCGACTGCGCGGTGGAGGCATCGCCCGAACCGTCACCCTCGGGCGCCGGAATCTCCACGATGCGGTCGTCGACGTCGTCGTATTCGAGCCGGAGCGCCTTCGACATCGTGGCGTGCATGTCGTAGGTGCACACCACGTAGGTCAGTTCGAGAATGGCTTCCTCGGAAAGATGCTCGCGCAGTGCCTCGAACACACCGTCGGGCACGCGGCCACCCTCGAGCACCAGGCAATCGGTGTAGGCCAGCACCGCCCGCTCGGCCGGCGAGTAGCAGTCGGCGACCGACCAGTTGCGCACCGCTTCGATCTTCTCTTCGGAGAGGCCGGCCCAGCGCGATGCCTTGCAGTGCTGGGAGTACACGAACTGACTGGCGCGGGCGTATCCGGTGCGGGTCTGGCCAAGCTCGCGCAGCTGCGGGTCGAGCACGCGGTTCTCGGCTCGGTAGAACGAGAAGCCGGCGACGATGTGGTCGAACATGTCGGGCACCGCGGCGGTCACGCTCCACCAGTTGCCCGGTGTGCCGGTCTCGGTGCCGGGCTCGACGACCGGATCACGGTCACCGAACAACACGCCGTAGAGGCGCTGGGCGAACGGGTGCGCTTCGTCGCGCGGGACTTCACGGGTACGAGGCATGGGGTGCTCCTGTCAGGCGAGTCGATTGGCGATCTGTTCGTAGTCGGGCCAGCCGACCTGGGCCCGCACCTCGTCGAAGGTCATTCGCCCGGCGACCGAATCAGCGCCGGAGCGCAGCTCGTCGGACCGCGCGAACATCGAGTGCGCGGCACTCAAGAGAAGCGCAACCGGATAGAGCACGACCGAGTACCCCATCTCGGTCAGCGCCGCCGGCTCGAGCCACGGGGTCTTGCCGTCGTCGACGAGGTTGGCGGTCTTCCAACCGGGCGTCTCCGCGCAGTACCGAGCCATCTGCTCCTCGCTCTCGGGTGCTTCGAGGAAGGTCACATCGGCGCCCGCCTCGGCGAACGCCTCGACGCGCCAGAGGGCTTCGTCGAAGCCGTCGGTCGCGTTGGCGTCGGTGCGAGCCATGATCAGCACGTCGAGGCCGTGGATATCGCGAGCTTCCGCGGCGGCGCGAATTCGCGAGACCGCTTCGTGTCGGTCGACGATTTGTTTGCCTGCCGTGTGGCCGCACCGCTTGGGCCACGCCTGATCCTCGATCATCACGCACTGCGCGCCGGCCGCCGCGTAGGTCAGCAGCGTGCGCTGAGCATTGATCGGATTGCCGTAGCCCGTGTCGGCGTCGGCGATGATCGGCAGGCTGGTCGCGGCCCGGACCGACCGCAGCTGGTCGACCGACTCTCCGTAGCTGAGGAGGCCGACATCGGGGAGTCCGAGGCGAGCAGCCGCCATCGAGAATCCGCCGACGAACGCTGCCTCGTGACCACTGGCCTCGATGACGCGCGCAGACAGTCCGTCGAAGCAGCCGGGAGCGAGCACGACCCCATCGACATGCAACCGCTCTCGAAGCGAAGCGGCGCCGACCGGGGCGACCGGGAACAGCGATGTCGAGGTGGACATGTCCCCGGAACCGGCCATTGCGCCACGCTAGCGGTCGACGGCGACCCGGTTACGGTGCGGTTGTGAGCCCCGACCTCATGCATACCCGTCCTCCCGAGTCGTGGGGCGTGCGGCTCGACGACGCCTCGATCGCACGGCTCGCCGACCGGTGGGGTGAGGACGAATTCCCCTTGCCGGCCTTTGACTATCCCGGCACACCCGCGGACCGCGACGAAGCGTGGTGGTACGACTACGTCACCCTGGCGGTGTCCGTCTTGGCGTGCCTCTGGCCACCCGAGGGCGACGAGATGTGGCGGATCGAACTCGACGGCGAATGGCTCGACGACGCGCCCGGCATCTTCGCCGTGTTCACCCGCGCCATGCGCGTCGGGGGCTTGTCGGTCGATCACTTCGCCTCGTTGTCTCCAGCCGACGGTGCAGCCTTGTTCGCGGGACGCGGCACCCTTCAACTCATTCCCGAGCGCATCGAGCTGCTGCGATCCGTCGGGGCTTCGATCCAGGACGCATGGGGCGGCACCGCCCGCCATCTCGTAGAAGACGCCGGGCACGACGCCACAGGCATCGTCGACCGGCTGATCGACACGGTTCCCGGCTACCGCGATCGCCCGGTCTCCTCCGAGGGCGAGCTCTGCTTCGACAAGCTCGCCCATCTCGCCGCAGCGATCATGGGGGCTGGCCGGGGCTGGCGGGCGGGTGGCTTCCATGGCTTCGAGAACTTCCCCGTCTACCCCGACTACATGCTTCCCCGAATCTTCCGTCACTTCGGGGTCATGGTCTACGACGCGGATCTCGCTGCTCAGGTCGACAGTGGGCAGTTGATCGCCGCCGAGTCGCCAGCCGAGCTGGGCATTCGGTGGGCCACGATCTGGGCCGGCGAGCAATTGCGGCAGGCGTTGTCCGCACGGCGCTCGCCGGACCGTGCCGTCCTCGCGCCGGCCCTCGACTACCGCCTGTGGTCCGAGGCCGTGCTCGGTCCCGATGCCGCCGATTTCGGTCTGCACCATCGCACGATCACCCTCCGCTACTGACGGACCCGACAACGAATTCGATGCTTGACGTACCGCGGGACGAGCTGCCTACCCTCGGTGCATGGCAAACCGGCGACTGATCTGCACCCTTGGACCGAGCGAACTCGACGACCAGCTCGGCGATTGGCAACGGCTTCGCGCCCAAGCCGACGAAATCACCGAGATCCAGGGCGGCTATCGCTTGCGATTCCCAACGGCGCTCGACGCCGAAGTTCGTGACCTCGCCGCTCGCGAAGCGAGCTGCTGCTCGTTTCTGACCCTCACCGTCGCCACCGGTTCCGACGAGGTCGTACTCGAGGTCACGTCGGCCGAGGCTGACGGCGTGGCCGTCGCGGCACTCCTCAGCGGTGCGGCATCATGAGCGGCATCCGCTATCGCGGGGTGAACCACGTCGCTCTGGTCAGCAGCGACATGGAGCGAACGGTGGAGTTCTACCGAGACATCCTCGGCATGCCGCTCATCAAGACGCTCGAAATCCCAGGCGGCGCGCAGCATTTCTTCTTCGACTGCGGCAACGGCGATTCGGTGGCGTTCTTCTGGTTCCCCGACGCCCCTGACCATGCGCCCGGGATCGCCTCGGCCGGCTCGCTTCCCGGTGCCGGCGACCTCCGCTCGGCGCACGGATCGATGAACCACCTCGCCTTCAACGTCGAGGAGGAGCAGTTTGAGGAGTGCATCGAGATCCTGCAGTCCAAAGGTGTGCCGGTGAGCCCCGTGCTCAACCACGACGACAGCGAGTCGACGATTGCGGCCGAGCTGCACGACGGCGTGTTCGTGCGGTCGGTCTACTTCCAGGATCCCGACGGCGTGCTGCTCGAACTCGCCTGCTGGACTCGCGACTTCGGCCCTGACGACGCACTCCATCCGCCGGCCAACGCAGCCGGCGAGCGGGCCGCCCCGGTCGCCTAGGCCTGTTCGGCGCCCTGCGGCTCGGCGACGTGCACGTCGGTGGGCTCGAGGCCAAGCAACTTCCACGCGAGGTAGTGGCCGAAGTCGGCGACCACGCGTTCGACCTCGAGCAGTCGCGCAGGGTCGAAGTCACCGGTCGCTCCACGCTGACCCCGTTCGCAGATCGCCTTGTCCTCGGGCAGGAAGTCGGGAACGAAGGCTGACGATGCGGCCATGCCCGCCTGCGTGGCCAGACGCGACAACAGACCGCCGGCCTTCTCTGGCGGCGGTGTCGCGAAGGCGCCGCCGGTGCGGACCGTGCATCGGCCGACAGCGATCGGGTACACGGCCTGCCACACGAAGCTGCCCATCGTGAACACGCCGACGAAGCCCGGCGGCAGGCTGACGAGGACATAGTCGTCGGCCTTGGCCACCGAGCCGCCGGTGGCAGTGCTGCGCGCCGAACCCTGGATGTAATACGCGTCCTTGGTCGGTGTGTAGGGCTCGAGCGTCTCGGGATGCACATGGAAGAGGTGGTAGCTCTCCATGGCGTTCAGGATCGCCAGCTTCCAATTGCAGGCCCACTCGTCGGACTCGTACTGCGCCGGCCAATGGTGGAGGTCGTCAATACCTGCGTCGACGAGGAGCTGATCGACCGCGGCGAAGCGGGTCGCCAACGGCTCGACGTCCGGATTCAGACTGATGAACACCAGTCCGTGCCAGGCCTCGACCCGATACGACGGCAGGCAGTGGGCGTCTCTGTCCACCTCGCCCCGCGGCGAGAACGGAACCGAGAGGAGCCGTCCATCGTCGGCGAAGGTCCAGGCGTGATACGGACACTGGATGCGCTTGGCGTTCGTGAGCTCGTCGACCAACAGGGTGCCTCGGTGGGCGCAGAGGTTCGACAGGGCCACGAGCTGGCCATCTTGATCACGCAGCAAGAGGACCGGCTGATCGTCGATGACCAGTGGCAGCTGGTCGCCGGGTTCGGCGATGGCGTCCTCGCTCGTGACGAACACCCAGTCGCCGTGCCAGATCGCTTCCCGTTCCGCCGCAGCCCACTCCGATGAACGGAAGGCGACGTTCGGGAGCGCCCGCGTCGGCTCAAACGCGATTCCCATCCCCCAAGACTGGCATCAAACCTGGCACCCGTGTCGTTTCGACTCACGCTCCGTGGTTCGAAACGACATCGGTGCCAGGTTTGATGCCGGGTTGGGTCACGGTGGGTGAGGTCAGGTGGCGGCCATCCAGTCGACGAGGAGTTGGGCGACTTCGGGTCCCGCATCTTCCTGCAGGAAGTGGCCGGCACCCTCGATGGTCGTGTGCGGCTGACCTTCGGTGCCGGGGACACGGCCGAGGAACGCGGCCTCGCCGCCGGCGGTCACCGGGTCTTGGTCGCTGAAGCAGCACAGCCACGGCTTCTCGAATGACAGCAGCGCAGTCCACGCCTCGCGGTTCGCCGGGGCCTCCGGATCGTCGGGCGACGTCGGTACATGGGAGGGCCAGATGCGGGCACCTGCCTTGAACGTGTCGTCCGGGAACGGCGCGTCGTAGGCCGCGATCACCTCGGGGGCCAGGTCGGTCGTCGTGCCACCGTTGATGATCGTGCCGACCGGGAACACGTCGGTCGTCTGGGAGAACGTCTGCCACGCAAGGAACGCCTCGCTCGGTCCGATGTCGCCGGTCGGTAAGCCCGTGTTGCCGACCGCGACGCGTGCGAAGCGGTCCGGCTGGGCCGCCACCAGGCGCAGGCCGATCAGGCCGCCCCAGTCTTGACCGAAGAAGGTCGTGTCTCGAAGGTCGAGCACGTCGAACACCAGCGCGGACATCCAGGCGACGTGACGGGCGTACGTGTAGTCGGACTGTTCGGTCGGCTTGTCACTGCGACCAAACCCAACCTGGTCGGGGACGACGACTCGGTGACCGGCCGCGACCAAGACCGGGATCATGTGCCGATAGAGGTAGCCCCACGAAGGCTCGCCGTGCAGCAGCAGGACCGGCGGCGCGTCGGACGGCCCTTCGTCGAGGTAGTGCACCCGCAACGTGGCGCCCGCGCCATCGGCGATCTCGGCATAGTGCGGCTCAAATGGGAAGTCGGGCAGGTCGACGAAACGATCGTCGGGGGTTCGGACGGTTTCCATGACAGCTCCTTTGGTTTGCGGCCCGCGGCCGCCCTACTGCTTGCTCATCTCGGCCCGAGCGGTCGCTGCGGTGTCTTCGCGCGATGCCTGGGCGAGGTCGATGTCGACTCGATGCAGGGTTCCGGAGAACGTGAATGGGGCGTCGTAGCGATCCGACACCGCCTGACCGTGGTCTTCCCCGACACTCGCCCCAATCGAGCTGATCATCCGCATCATGAATCCGAGCTCGGCGCGGCCGCTCGGCTCGCCATCGATCGACACCTCGACGTAGCCGGTCGTGCGTGAGTCTCGGCGAATGCTCACGCCGATGGTCGAGTCGCCGACGGGCACCGCTCGGTCCGACTCGACGATCGTGTGGTCGCTGAACGCGTTGTAGTCGACGATCAGTTTGTCGCTCTGCACGAACACCGAAAAGCCGGAGTTGTAGTTGCCCTGGGACCAGATCACACCCTCGTCGCCCTCGGCCCTGGTGATCACAGCTTCGAGATCCCACGAGCGACCGCCCGGCGACGGGGTCGGCTGCGACGGGATGGGCGACATCGGCGGCACGTACGAATACCGACGGTCAGGTCGGTGCGCCGAATGGGCATGGCGGTGCGATGCGAAGAGTTCCAGGGTGCGATCGTCGAGCGGCAATACGCCATGCGCTTCGGCTTCTGACCACCACAGACCGATCAACTCGGCGAGCTTGTCCGGGTTCGAGGCAGCCAGGTCGTTGCACTCGCTCGGGTCGCTCGACAGCTCGTACAACTCCCATGGATCGTCATCGAACGATGCCCCGAACTCGTGCTTGGCGACCGCCTTCCACCACAACCCATCCTGGTGCACGACAAGCGCCCGGCTCCCCGACTGCTCGAAGTACTGGAGCGTGTTGGTCGCGGGCGCGGCCGGATCCGCCAGCGTGGCCGCAAACGAGTCACCGGTCACCGGCATCTGGTCGAAGCCCTTGTAGGTCGTGGGTGGTGTGATCCCGAGCAGGTCGTAGATCGTCGGCACGATGTCGCTGACGTTCACGAATTGGTTCCGCTTGGTGCCGGCTTGCGCGGCATCGATGCCGGCGGGCCAATGCACCACGAGCGGTACGTGCACGCCTCCCTCGTGGGTGTTCTGCTTGTACCACTTGAAGGGGCTGTTGCCGCACTGGGCCCAGCCCCACGGGTAGTTGGTGTGGCTGTTCGGTCCGCCGATGTCGTCGATGCGTTCGACCGCCTCGTCGGGGCTCTGCAGGATCCCATTGAAGTACATCATCTCGTGCATGACGCCGAACGGGCCGCCCTCCTGCGACGCCCCGTTGTCGGCAAGCACGACGAAGATCGTGTTGTCGAGCTCACCCATCGCGCGGAGCCCATCGACAAGCCGGCCGATCTGGGCATCGGTGTGATCGAGGAATCCGGCGAACGCCTCTTGCAGGCGGCACGCCAGCAACCGGTGGTTCTCGGGGAGGTCGTCCCATGCCTCGACGCCGGGGTTGCGCGGCGCAAGTTGGGTGCCGTCGGGGATCACGCCGAGTTCGAGCTGCCGCTCGTACCAGCGCTGTCGGATGACGTCCCAGCCCTCGTCGAACCGGCCGCGGTACTTGTCGAGGTACGCCTGGGGCGCCTGGTGCGGTGCGTGGGTCGCGCCGAACGGCACGTAGGCGAGGAACGGGCGATCGGGACGGATGCCCTTACTGTCGCGAACCATCTGCAGCAGCTGATCGATCAGGTCCTCGCTGATGTGATAGCCCTCCTCGGCGGTTGCCGGCGCCGAGATGTGGTGGTTGTCGACGACGAGTTCGGGATGGAACTGATCGGTCTCGCCTTCGAGGAAGCCGTAGAAGCGATGGAAGCCCCGCCCGAGCGGCCACTGGTCCCACGGCCCGGCCGCGGAGATGTCGGCGGTCGGCGCGAGGTGCCACTTGCCGGTGCAGAAGGTGGCATATCCCTCCGCCCCGAGCACCTCGGCGATCGTCGCCGCGTGGTTCGAGATGTGTCCCAGCTGATGCGGAAAGCCGGTGCGCCAGTTCGATACTCCGCGCATGCCGACGGCGTGCTGTGAGCGCCCGGTGAGCAACGAGGCCCTCGTCGGCGAGCACAGCGGAGTGACGTGGAAGTTCGTGAACTGCAGGCCGCCCGCCGCGAGAGCATCGACGTTGGGGGTTTCGATGTCGGAGCCAAAGCAACCGAACTGGGCGAAGCCGGTGTCGTCCATCAACACGATGACGACGTTGGGCGCGCCGTCGCCCGGATGCGGCGGATCGCCAAAGTCGGGTTCGGAATCGGCCAGCGTCCGGCCGATCGTGCCGTTCCATTCGCTCTGCATCAGCTCACTCCTTGTTGCGTTGTCGCGGTCGCTTGTCAGACGGTGACGGCGGTCAGGTCATCGCCGATGATGACCTCGCCGTCGTAGTGCTCGCCCGCACGAGCGATCCACTCCGGATACTGCTCAGCGGTTGGCGCCGGGACCATGTGGGTGAGTACGAGGCGCTTGGCTCCGACTCGGGCCGCTGTCTGTGCCGCCTCGACCACGCTCGAGTGGTAATCGAGGATGTCCTGCGCCATCGGGTTCGGAACCAAGGCGATCACGTCCTTGCGGATCACCGTTTGTACGTAGGCGTCGGCCTCAACGGCCAACGCATCGACCCCGTCGCAAGGGATCGTGTCACCGACCAACGCGGCCGTGGAACCCTCGTGTTCGAAGCGGAAGCCGAGCGTGGGCTTGACCGGCGCATGGATCGTCGCCTCGGCCCGCACCTGAACATCGTTGATGTCGACGTTGTCACCGGGGTCCAGCTCCGTGACAGCTACCTGCGGCCCGTTCGTCAGCACGTCGTGATGCTCCATTCGGTACCCGATGTCGAGTTCGAGCGCATGCATCTGGCGCTCGACGAACTCTGCCGTGCCCGGCGGGCCATAGATCTTGAGTTCGGCATTGCCCTGACTCAGCACCCAATGCGTCGTGATGACGTCGTTCAGCCCACAGACGTGATCGCTGTGCAGATGGGTGATGAATACCGCGGCCAGGAACGGAGGTGCCGACCCTGCACCGGACAGGCGCATGACCACGCCGCGCCCGGCATCGACGAGGATGTGGGTATCGCCCGCCTTGATCAAGGTCGACGGACCGGCTCGATTCGCATCGGGAATCGGCGATCCGGTTCCAGTCAAGACGATGTCCATGCGTCCTCGCTCGTGCTCGCTTGTAGGTCGTCTCGGTGCGACAAACTTCTGTCACATCAACTGGCAGTACCTTACCTGAGCAGTGCCGCCAGACCTGCACGAAGCGCCAGTTTGATCTCGGTCGGCGACGAACCGCGCGTGCGCATGAGGTGGACCGATTCCATCTGGCAGAGGTGGTCCCCGGCGATCATCGCCGCCTTGCGCTGCTGCGACGAGAGTGCGTCGAGCTCCGACGCGAACTGCCGCTCGAACTGCTGGCGCATCTCTTCTCGGCGATCCGACAATCGCCCCTGCACAGGCTCGCTCCGGGCCGCGTTGACCAGCATGGCGCGCAACGTCGGCCCGAAGCGCTCGTAGAGGTCCACTCGCATGTCGACGAACGCTTCGATGCGTTCGTCGATGGGACCCTCGCCGATCGAGCTGAGATGCGAGAGTTCGATGGTCTGCGCATACTGGCGTTCGATGGCGGCGGCGACGAGCTCGGACGGGTCGGCGAAGTATCGATACAACGACCGCATCGACAGACCCGAACGCTCGGCGGTCTGCTCCATGCTCGGGAACATGGCGTCTTCCGCGAAGAGCTCCATGACGACGTCGAGCACGTGGTTGACGTTGCGCTCGCGGCGGGCATTGCGGCCATCGGTCGGCGCGTCATCGACGTCGGTCATCGAGGCGACGCTAGCCGAGTTGCCCCAGGAGGTCGGCTAGCTCCTGCAACTCGCGTCGCGTGGAAGACGGCCCTCCACCCGAGCGCCAGATGAACTCACCGATCAGCACTCGATACAACAACCGGGCTCGCCGATTGGCAAGCGCAGACGGCAACCCGATACCGATCAGGAGGTCGGCAACGAAGCCGACCCGTCGATCATCGACCCGTTCGACAATGAGCTGGACGGCCGCATCCGACGACGCCCAGGCTCGCACGGCGACCTCGATGGCGTCGCCATTGGGGTCAGCCTGAAAGACGACGTCGACGAGCGAGCGCAGGCGCAACGCTGGGTCGTCGCTCAGCGCTTCGACCAAGTCGATGATCGCATCGGTGCCACGCTGCTCCCACGACGCCAGAAGGGCATCGAGCAACGCCTGGCGATTCTCGAAGTGGTGGTAGAAGCTGCCCTTGGTGACGCCGAGACGGCGAGCAAGCGGCTCGACACGGACCTCCTCGGCGCCGCCCTCGGCGAGCACCTCCAGGGCCCCTGCGACCCACTCATCACGGCTGAGACGGGTGTGACGCTTGTCCATCGCCGGCCACCATACGCCACCGTACGTTACCCTCGACCATACGCCACCGTATGGGGCGAAGACGAGAGGACGAACCGATGACCGTTGCCCAAATTCTTGCTGCCGGCGGGCTCGCCCTTCTGGCCGCCGCCCACAGCGCACTTGGCGAGACCGACGTGCTCAGACCGCTGTTCGCCGCGGAGTGGGCACAGCCACAGCCTCGCTGGGCTCACGAACGCATCCTGCGCTTCGCGTGGCACCTCACGTCGATCGCCTGGCTCGGCCTCGCCGCCATCGTGCTCGAGGTCGACCCGCTTCTCGTCATCGCCGTCGTCGCCCTGATGTCGGGTGCCGTGATCTTCTTCGCATTGCGCGGCCACCTGGCCTGGCCGATCTTCCTGCTGGCCGGTCTCGCCGCACTTCACGCCCACACCCCACTCCCCGACGCCGTCCTCGTCGGCGGCGCGATCGCCACGGTCGCTGCGCTCGCGAGCGCCGCCGCGCTTCACCTGTGGTGGGCGGCCGGCGGCCGTTGGGGCATCGAGGCTGCATTGCCGACCGATCCGGAACTCGAGGCCGACGAGCAGTTCCGGCCCGGGGCGCTGCTCACGCTCTCGGTCGCGATCCTTCTGGCCGCTGGGGCGCTGATCGTGGCCGCGGTCGTCAATGGCGGAGGGTCGATCTGGCGGCTCCCCGCCATTGTCATGGGCGTGGCCTTCGCCCTCCGAGCGGTCGGCGACACGCGGATCGCCGGCTTCACCAAGACCGTCCGTGACACCGACTTCGCCCGCAACGACGATCGCCTGTTCACGCCGCTGTGCGTAGCGTTGGCCCTCGGCACATGGGGCGCGCTCCTCGTCTGAGAGCCCCCGCCGCAGTACTGCGCATCAACCTGGCACTTGTTCGTCGACGTCGCCTACGCTCGCGGCATGACAACCGAACCCCTCGCACTTGCCGGCGGCCACGGCTCGCCGTACTCGCTCAAGATGCGGGCCGTGCTCCGGTACCGCCACATCCCGTTCCGATGGGTGCCGCGAGACTCGAAATGGGACGACCTGCCGGAACCACCGGTGCGCCTCATTCCCATGCTCGCCTGGCCCGATGGCGACGGCGGCTACCGCGACGTCATGGTCGACTCCTCACCCCAGATCATGAGGTTGGAGCAGGAGCACCAGGGTCGCAGCGTGGTTCCCCCCGACCCGGCGTTGGCGTTCCTCGACCACCTCATCGAGGACTTCGCCGACGAGTGGCTGACCAAGGCGATGTACCACTATCGCTGGGCGTACGACGCCGACATCGACAAGGCCGGCAAGCTGTTGCCGGTCGGCCGCAACCTTCAGATGACCTCCGATCAAGGTCAGCAGATGTACGGCTTCATCACGGCCCGACAGATCGGACGACGCGAGCTCGTGGGCTCGACCGAGCTCAACACGCCGATCATCGAGGCGTCGTATCTCCGGGTGCTCGACATCATTCAACGCCAGCTGGCCCAGCGCGACTTCTTCCTCGGCGACCGCCCCGGTCGCGGCGACTTCGGCCTCTACGGACAGCTGACCCAACTCGTCGCCTGGGACCCCACTCCGATGGCCCTGGCCGCCACGCGAGCGCCGAAGGTCATCGGATGGGTCCACCGGCTGGACGACGTGTCGTGGCTTCCCGTCGAGGCCGACGAGGGCTGGGCATCCGCCGACTCGCTCGATCCAGGCGTCACCGATCTCCTGACCGAGGTCGGGCGCACGTACGCGCCGTTCATGCTCGCCAATGCCCAAGCACTCATGTCCGGTGCAGACGAGGTCGTGTGCCAGATCGACGGCGAGACCTACCGGCAGGGACCGTTCAAGTACCAGGGCAAATGCCTGCAGTGGCTGCGCGAGGCCTACACCGCACTCGGCGATGATGACCGCGGCCGTGTCGACGCCGCGCTCGCAGGAACCGGCTGCGAGGTCCTCGTCGCCTAGCCGACGTGATGCGCTTTGGTGCCAGGCACCAATCGTTACACCGGAACCGGCTGCGAGGTACTCGTCGCCTAGCCGACCCGATGCGCTTTGGTGCCAGGCACCAATCGTTACACCGCGACGACGGCAGAATCTGCGCCAGCAGATTCTGTGTAAGCGAGGCGAAGCCGAGCGGCAGGCAGTTTCGGCTCAGGTGTCGTCGGGGCCAGTGAGCCGACGCAGGCGATTGCGATACGGCCCCCAGCGCCAGACCATCTCGTCGCCGTCGAGATACCGCGTGACGACCAACCGCTTGCCGCCGAGGTATAGGTTGTGGCGCCCGTCCTCGAACTTGGCGGCCACGGCGATCTCGGTCCCGCCGACCCCCTCGTCGTTCACGCCACCTTCGAGGGTGCCATCGACGAACATGTCGTGGACGACGCCGCCGGCCGTGATCACCACACGATTTCCGGCCTGCTCGACCCGCTCGATGTGCCCCTTGAGCGCACCCTGATGCACCGTCCAGACACCGCGAAGATCCGGTGCTCCGTCGACCAGCGGTTCGTCGCACTCGGCCAGGACCAGCGGCGGCCAGGAACGCCACCGACCCTCAGGGGTGTTCGCCTTCGGCACGTCGGCGGCGAGGACGGTTGCCACCTCGACCGACTCGGCCAGTTCGGGGATCAGGTAATGCTCCGCTTCGGCAGGCGGCGACGGAGGGTTGCGGCGCATCTGAATCGGAGCGGCGAGCATGCCACCCAGGCGCTTGAGGATCGTGATGATCATGTGGCGGCGTGCTCCTTCAGCTCCGAGGCGAGGCGGAGCATCTCCCGCGCCACCATCGGCGACGCGTTCTGGTTCTGACCGGTCACGAGATTGCCATCGACGACCCAGTGATTCGCAAACGGATCGCGGAACCGTGTGACGCTCTCAAACTCCGCACCGAGTTGCCGTAGTTCCGTTTCCGGATGCATCGGTGTCGACTGGATGCCGAGCTCACGGACCTGCTTGTCGGTCACCGCGGTGAGCCGACGGCCTTCGACGAGAGGGCGCCCATCCGCAGCCCGAGCACGCAGCAACCCAAGCGGACCGTGGCACACGCCGCCGATGATGCGACCGAGTCGATTGGCCTCGGTCACCGCATTTCCCAGCGCTTCGGAGGCACCAAGGTCCCACGCGGCACCCCAACCGCCGGCGAGGTAGACGATGTCGTAGTCGCCCGCTTCGACCTCGGCGATCGGCAACGACTCGGTCACTTTCTCTCGTAGATCATCGTCGTTCAGGAACCGGTCGTCGGCCTCGGTCCGGATCACGGCCCGCAAGGTCATCGGGTCGACTGGGATCGCCCCGCCGAGGGGGCTGGCAACATCGACCGTCATGCCGGCATCGAGGAACGCGTAGTACGGCACCGTCATCTCACTGGCGACCACACCGGTCGGCTTGCCCACATCGAGCACGCCATGATTCGTGGCGATGACCAGCGCCCGGCGGCCGGTCAGGTCGTAGGTCGCTGGTCTGTCGTCCTCGGGATGCATCCCCGCGCGCCGCAGCAGCCTGCGCAGACCCAGAGCCGGCGGCGGCACCCGCTTCGGCGACCTCCGGGGAGGCTGCTCCGCATACGGCCACTCCACGTTGCGGGCCGGGACGCTCTCCGATCGTTGCTCCGCGAGCCGGTCGACCAGATGTGCGAACACGGCAGCGTGGGCGTCCGACGTCGCACGATTATCTGCCTCGATCGGGTCCTCGTCGAGGTCGTAGAGCTCCCATTGGTCGGGCAACACATCGCTCCGGTGCGTCTGACCGGTCGGCCCGTCAGCGGCGAGATGTCGAACGTGCGGTTCGGTCCAGGTCGCCGGGTCATCGAAGCTGCGCACCAGCTTCCACAGATGGCCCGCGCCATCGACGCCCTCGGGCACGCGGGCGACGATGCCTTCGAAGTTCGAGCCGACAAAAGCCGGAACCCGAATGCGCAACGGCGGGGGCGGGTTCGCACCACGCCCCACCTGTCGCGCCAGACCACTCGCTCCACTTGCGCCTTCGGGCATGTTGTCGCGGGTGAGCATGTACACACTCCGATCGCGGTCCGGCTCGGCCAGCGCATCGACGAGCGGCATCAGGTCACGACCGGGCAAGGGGTGCACCTCGCTCATCGCTTGGCGCAGCTCCGAGGCCACCGCATCGACATCCATTCCGGCAGCAGCGCACAGCGTCGGAACAAGATCGACGTGCGACGTCGGTGCGCCGTCGATGCGTCGGCCTGCGGTCGCACCTTCGCCGACTCGGGCGATCACGAATGGCACGCGGGTCGCCTCGTCGTAGAGGTTGAACCATTTCTGGTGGAGACCGCCATGGGCACCGAGCATCTCACCGTGGTCGGAGGTGCGGACGAGTACGGCCGACGTCGAACCGCCTTCGGTGACCGCGCGTCGCACGCGATCGAGCGGATCGTCAACCTCGAGCTGCAGCCGGTAGTAGAGGTCGCGATACCGCTGCGCCTGCGAGCGATACACCCGCTCGACGACGGGGGCCGCGGCATAGGTCGAGGGATAGGACGCCCGGTAGGCGACCTGGGCGGCGGGCTTGGTCGAGAGGTCCTCGTCGTCGGTCGGCGAGGCGGCGACGGGTGGCGGAGCGTCGCTGCGTTCGGCGAGTGGCGCTGTGGTCGGCGCTGGGCCGAGCCAACCCGGGGCGAAGACGATGTCGTGGGGATTGACGAAGCTCACAACGAGCAGGAACGGTCGCTGCGCGTCGCCATCGCCATCCGCCCGCCGCTCATAGCGATCCTTCAGCCAAGCGATCGCTCGATCGGCGAAGATCGGGTCACGGACGAGCCCGCTGTCTCCCGGATCCCCGCCGTGCGGTTCGGGGCCGACCCAGTCGGAGAAGCCGAACTCATCGAGCGGATTCGCATCGAGGTAGCGCTGCACGGCGGCCGCGTCGACGGCTCCCACATCGTCGTTGGTTGCGATGCGCGCACCGTGCTGGTCGTGGAGATCGGCGTGACTCATGTGCCACTTGCCCACATAGTGCGTGTCGTAGCCACCAGCGCGCAGCCAATGCCCAAGCGTCGGAACCTCATTCGGCCGCAGCCAACGCATGCGCGGGTCGTCGTGCATCTTGCCGAGGCCGTTGGTCTGGGTGACCCCGTGGACGTCGGGAAACTGGCCGGTGAAGAGCGTGGGGCGCGACGGGACACACGCCAGCGAACCGGTGTGGTGGCGGCCGAAGGACACACCGTGGTCCTCGAACCACCCGGCCCCAGGGAGCGCGTCGCGTCGCCACTGCGCGAGCTCGTCCGACTCGTAGGGAGGCGCAGCCCGCTCCTGGTCGGTCATCAACACGACGATGTCGGGACGGGTCATGCTCGAGCTCCTTTGGCGAGATGGGCGGCGAGGCCGGACAGCATCTGTTCGCTCACGCCGGCGAATCGGCGCCCGATGAGCCTGGCGACCACCTGTTGCGGCGGGCGGGGTCCGACGTCGACGGTGGAGGTGATCGCCACTCGAGTTGTCGCTCCGTCGGCCGCGAGGCTCCATCGGTTCCGTAGCGACTGCACCACCGGGGGAAGGCCTTCGATCGAGTATTCGAGCGTCGACTCGCGCTCCCATGCCGTGACCCGTTCGAGGACGACGGTGCGGCCCGTCTGGATCCGGCGCACGACGCCGAGCCCTTCGGTCTGCTCCGTGAGCAGGCACGAATGATCGACGTTCTCGACCCACTGCGCGATGGCACCGAAGTCGGCCAACAGAGCCCAGACCTCGTCTAGTGCGGCGTGCACCGCTCTGGACCGTTCAACTTCAGCCATCGGACCCCCATCCAACAAAGTGCCAGTCTAGTACGCACTTCTTGGTCACGCCTCCGACAGGTAGCCATTGGAATGGCCGAAAAGCCGATCGGGTTAGTAGGATTTAGACGTTCTCGAACCCGGACCTGATCCTGATGAAGCCTGGTAACACCCCTCTCGTCGAATTTCGCACCATGGCACCGACCGGCACGCGACTCTTCGCCAAGCTGGAGTGGTACAACCCGACCGGCTCGGTGAAGGACCGTCCGGCGTGGAACATGTTCTACGAAGACAAGCGCAAGGGCCTGATCCGCGATGGCATGCCACTGATCGAGGCGACGTCGGGGAACACCGGCATAGGGCTCGCACGGGTGGCGCTTCTCGAAGGCCACGAGATGTCGATCTGCCTGCCGACGACCGCCTCGGAAGAACGGCGCCAGCTGCTACGGGCGTACGGGGCGAACCTGATCAACGTCGACGGTGGTCCAAACGACGCCATCGCCCACGCCCGCGAACTCGTCGCCGAGGGCCACGGCCACATGTGTTACCAGTACGGCAACCAGGCGAATCCCGAAGCCCACGAGTTCGGCACGGCGCTCGAGATCGAACGCGACTGGCCGCTCGACACACCGCCCGACCACTTCCTCTGTGCGTACGGCACGGGCGGCACCATCACGGGCAACAGCCGAGGCCTCCGCACCGCGTATCCCGACATTGCCGTGCATTCGGTCGAGGAGGACCTCGCCGACACGATCGGCGGCATGCGTAACCAGCAGGACCCCTTCCAGCCGCCGATCGCCGACTTCGGGCTGGTCAAGGACCGCTACGTGATCGGCCGCGCCGAGGCTGAGGCCAAGGTCGCGGAGATCATGAAGCTCGAGGGCTACTTCGTCGGCACGTCCTCAGGCGCCGTCATCGAGGCCGCCCAGCGCGAACTTTCCACCAACGGCGGCACTGCCGTCGTCATCCTCCCCGACGCCGGCTGGAAGTACCTCTCCGGTAACCCCTGGCAGTAATTGCGCAATTTCGGCTGCGGAATGGCGACCACCATCCAGCGCCGCGACATCAAACCTGGCACCGATGTCACTTCGACCGACATCAAACCTGGCACCGATGTCACTTCGACCGACATCAAACCTGGCACCGATGTCACTTTGGACCGCGAAGCTGGAGGTCGGCGCCCTGACCGACATCAAACCTGGCACCGATGTCACTTTGGACCGCGAAGCGTGAGGTCGGCGCCCTGACTGCGCCCCGATAATCCCCGGATTCCTCGGCGAGGCCACAACTACCGTGGAGTCATGGCCGACGGCTCTCACTGGCGCGCCTTCGCCACACTGCTGCAGCCTCGCAGCCGCGACGTGTGGGTCACTTGTGTCGCGCTGCTGGTCGCCGGTGCGCTGCCTCTGGTCGGTCCGATTCTGCTCGCCGAGTTCATCGACGTCATGACCGAAGGTGGAGCGACCTCCACCCTGGCCACGCTCGCCCTCGCCTACGTCGCCATCGGTGTCGCCCGCCAAGCCCTCGCCGTCGTCATCGCCTGGTTGGCGACCGATCTGGCGTGGAAGGTCACCAACGAGCTTCGTTCGGACCTCACCCGCCACGTGCTCTCGCTCGACCTGGGATTCCACCGCCGAACGAGCCCGGGCGAGCTCGTGAGCAGGGTGGACGGCGACGTCACCGCACTCAGCGACTTCATCGCTCGCTTCGCCGTCAAGGCCGCGGCGGCCGCAGTCACCCTCGTTGGTGTCGTCGCCATACTGCTCGTTCGCGATTGGCGGGTCGGTATCGGGCTGTCCGTCTATCTGGCGATCGCGGTCGTCACCGTCTTCGCGCTGCGCAACTTCGCCATCGACGAAGCCGCGAGCGAGCAGGCGGCCACCGGTCGCCTGCTGGGCGAGGTCGAAGAACGGCTCGTCGGTGCCGACGACCTGCGATCGAACGGCGGAGGAAGCCACGCGGTCGCAACGTTCCAGCACGCCAGCCGACGAGTCCTCCGAGCGACGCTCGCTCGGGAACGTCAGGCGGTCGGTTTCTGGATCATCGCCAACGGTGTCTTCGTGATCGGCGGGATCCTGGCACTGGCCGTCAACGTCGCATTGCTTCGTCGAGGATCGATCTCACTGGGCACCGCCTATCTGATCTTTCAGTACACGCAGCTGATGCGCTATCCCCTGAGCCAGCTTGCCGACGAGACCGAACGTGTCCAGCGCGCTGGTGGCGGCATGGTCCGAACGCTGCAGCTTTTCGCCGAGACCACGGCGATCACCGACGAAGGCAGCGAAACACTCGCCGAGGGACCGTTGACGATCAGCCTCGACGAGCTCACGTTTCAGTACGACGACGAGGACGACCCGCGGCCGGTGCTCGATGGACTGACCCTCGACCTCGCCGCAGGACGCACAATGGGCGTCCTCGGCCGCACCGGCAGCGGCAAGACGACGCTGGCTCGCCTGCTCCTGCGCCTCGTCGAGCCAACGTCGGGCCGCATCATGTTGAACGGCACCGACCTCGACCAGGTTCCGCTGCGCGAGCTCCGTGCGCGGATCGGCGTGGTCTCTCAGGACGTCCACCTGTTCGGAGCGTCGATCCGCGACAACCTGACCCTGTTCGACGCCGGCGTGAGCGACGATGCGCTGCGCGCTGCGCTCGCCGAGCTCGGGCTGCTGACCTGGGTCGAGGCCATGCCCAAGGGCCTCGACACCCTGCTCGGCCCCGAAGGAAGCGGCTTGTCCGCTGGCGAAGGCCAACTCATCGCTCTCACCCGACTGTTTCTGCGCTCCCCCGACCTCGTCGTGCTCGATGAGGCGTCGTCACGTGTCGACCCGGACACCGAAGAGCGACTGACCGCCGCCTTCGAACGACTGCTGGCCGGACGTACCGCGGTCGTTATCGCGCACCGACTGTCGACGGTCGAGCGGCTCGACGAGGTCCTCGTGCTCGACGCGGGACGCATCGTCGAACACGGCGAGACAGCCGCACTCGCCTCCGATGCCGGGAGCCGCTACGCGCGCCTTCGGGCCGTTGGAGTCGACACGCTCGACGAGATCGCGAGCCAGTCGTGAGCTTGAACCCCGAGTGGTCGGCGTGGCGCGTCGGCAGCTTCCGCAGCCGCCGCTGGTTGCTGACCTGGATCAGCTGGCTGGCGTACTACACCGTGCCGCTCGCGACCGGCTGGATCCTGAAACGGATCTTCGACGCGCTCGACACCAGCCAGTCGGTCGCCGGATTGCTCGTCGCTCTGGGCGTCAGCGAGGGCGTCAGGATGCTGCTATTCGCCGGTGCCATCTGGGTCGTCATCCACTGGTGGGTCGCTGCCCTGACGATGCTGCGCACGAACATGCTGCATGCCCAGACCGTGAGCGGTGGTCCGATGCGCGGTCGGCTCCCCGCCGGTCCGGCCGAGGCGATCTCCCGCTTCCACGACGATGCCCGCGATGTTGTCGTGTGGGCGGACTCCTGGGTCGATGTGAGTGCCAACGTCGGATTCGCCATCGGCGCCATCGTCATCATGGCGAGCATCGACGTAGGGGCTTCGCTCATCACGATCGTGCCGATCGCGTTGGTCACCGTCATCATCCGGTGGATTCGGCCACGTCTCTACGCGGCCGACAAGGCCGATCGCGAGGCGACCGCCGTCGTCAACTCGTATCTCGGCGAGACCTTCGCCGCGATGCTCGCCTTCCGGCTCGCCGCCAAGGAACCCGCGGCGATCGAACGGCTCGAGACCCACACGGAACATCGCCGACAGACCGCCGTCCGTCACGTCGTGCTCGAGCAGTCCCTCGACGGCCTGACGAGCACCACCACCGATCTGAGCATCGGTCTGATCCTGTTGGCGCTCGCGCCGAGCGTGCGTCGCGGCGACATTACCGTCGGCGACCTCGCGCTCTTCGTGTCCTACGCCGGCGTGCTCGGCGAGGTGCCGCGCTTCGCCTCCCGACTGGTCACAGCTCGGGAGCACGCCAACGTCTCGCTCGCTCGGATGGCCGACATGGTCGCCCTCGACCGACCCCATGACGTATTGCGCCACCCCGACATATCGATCGCCAGGGGCGACCCGATCGTTGAGCGCGAAGCCGACCCGTCTCGCGAGCCGCTCGCTCGGCTTCATATCTCCGGCCTGACCGCGCACTACCCGACCACGACCACTGGCGTGGACGAGATCAACCTCGTCGTCGAGCGGGGCTCGTTCATCGCGGTCACCGGTGCCGTCGGTTCGGGGAAGTCAACGCTGTTGCGTGCACTGGCGGGGCTCATCCCCCGCCACGCGGGGTCCGTCCGTTGGAACGACGAGCCGATCGACGATCTCGGCGCGTGGTTCGTGCCACCGCAGTCTGCGCATCTGCCTCAGGTGCCCCGGCTCTTCAGCGAGTCGTTGGCCGACAACATCGCGCTCGGACGGACCGACCACTCGATCGACGCGGTCATCGAAGCGACCCGGATGCGGGTGGATCTCGCCGACATGCCCGAGGGTCTCGAGACCCGGGTCGGGGCGCGAGGACTTCGCCTTTCGGGCGGCCAAGCCCAGCGGGTCGCCACAGCACGGAGCCTGCTGACCGATCCCGAGCTGCTGCTCGTCGACGACCTGTCGAGTGCGCTCGACGTCGAGACCGAGCGTGCGCTGTGGGAACACGTGCGGGCCCGCGAGACCACGGTCATCGCCGTGTCGCATCGTCAGTTCGTCCTCGACATGGCCGACGACGTCTACGAGATGCACGACGGCCGCCTCATCGCGCGTTGAGCGCCGGGAGACGATCGCCGACTCGACCGTCGCTCCCCGTGAAACTTCTGCCAGACTGACCGGCATGTCTGATGTCGCCGCACGCGTCGAGGAAGCCCTCGACACCCTTCTCGAAAACCACGATCCGACTACCGAGAGCTACGAAGAGTTCCGAGGTCACCAGTTCGACGCCGGCTTGGCGTTCGTCCACTTCCCCGCGGGCCACGGCGGCCTCGGCGGTCCGCCACAGCTCCAGAAGGTCATCAACTCCCGACTGTCGAAGGCCGGCGCACCGGCCACGAATCCGGCCCAGTTCTTCATGTACCTCGCCGGCCCGACGATCGTGAACCACGGCGACGATGAGGTGAAGGAGCGATTCCTCCGCCCGATGTTCACCGGCGAGGAGAAGTGGTGCCAGCTCTTTTCCGAGCCGGGCGCCGGCTCCGACTTTGCCGGCCTGGGCACCCGCGCGATTCGCGACGGCGACGAGTGGATCGTCAACGGCCAGAAGGTCTGGAACACCCTCGCCCACATCGCCGACTTCGGCATGCTTGTGACCCGCACCAACCCGGAGCTGCCCAAGCACAAGGGCATGACCTACTTCGCCCTCGACATGCGGGCCGAAGGTGTCGACGTGCGACCCCTGCGTCAGATCACCGGCGAGGCCGAGTTCAACGAGGTCTACATGACCGATGTGCGGGTGCCCGACGCCCATCGCATCGGCGACGAGGGCGAGGGCTGGCGTGCCGCCCTCACCACCCTGATGAACGAGCGAACGGCGATCGGTGGCAGCGGCAGCGGTGGCCCGCCCAAGCGTGGCAGTGGCGCGATCAGCCACCTGGTCCGCATCCATCGCGAGAACGCCGATGCCGGCCCCGCTGAGCAGGACCGTGTGATGCAGCTCTGGATCCGAGCCGAGGTGCTGCGACTCACGAACATGCGGGCGTCACAGATGGCCAAGTCCGGCCATCCCGGACCCGAGGGTTCGGTCGGCAAGTCGATGATGGCGAACCTCAACCAGGACATCTGGGAGGCCGCCGTCGACATGCAGGGCATGGCCGGCCAGGTCGACTACGACTTCGCCTTCCGTCGCCCCGGCACGACCGACATGACCGGCAGCGGTCCGGGTTATGCGTTCCTGCGGGCGCGCGCCAACAGCATCGAGGGTGGCACGACCGAGGTCATGAAGAACATCCTCGGCGAGCAGGTCCTCGGCCTCCCCGGCGAACCCCGGGTCGACAAAGACATCGCCTGGAGCGAGGTCCCCAAGGGCTAGCAGGTGCGCGGGGAGTTTCGGCGCCGGCCGAAACTCCGTGAGCGAACGCAGTGAACGGCAGCTCGGCGCCGGTGGAGCGGCGCCTCCTTGCGCGAATCCCCCCGCTGGAGCAAAGTGGGATGAGACCGATCATCCCAGGCGGGGAGGATCGGGGGCGGAAGGACCGACGATGCGCGACCTGCTGGGCCAGGACCTCGACGAGGGTCAGCGACTTCACCTGCTCCTCGCCGGGCAGGGCCCCTTCGAGCGTGACTCGGCGTTCGAGCCGAGCCTGCTCCCCCACGTCGCCCGACTCAGCCATTGGCCGTCACCCGACCTGATCGAAGCGGCGACCCTCTTCGGGCGCGAGCGGGGCCACCCGGGGCAGCTGCCGGCGCTGTGGGAACTGACGATCGCCAGCCTGACCCTTCGCTTCGGCGTCGATCCGGTGGCCCGCGACGAATGGCCGTCGTCCGGCGAGTGCCGGATCCTCCGCGATGTCGCCGTCGGCATCGTGGCGCGAAACGATGCCGACGATGCGATCGCAGCCGCGCCGCCAGAACGTCGGCACGACCTGTTGGCGCGCGTCGCCCGCGTGCACCACGACCCCGACAAAGTGGATCGAATCACTCGCGACAGCGATCCCCACGACCTCGATGCCGAGGCGGTTCGATCGATCCTGATCGCCACCCACGAGCTCGGGCGGGACCAGGACGGCGGCTGGGTCCGCGCCGCCTGTCTCGAGTCCGCCGCTGGGCCGGGCCGCATCAGCCACGTCGTCGCCGCGGTGGTCGATCCCGACCTGCGCCACGAGTTGGTTGGCGCAGCGCAGGAGCTCCTGGCCCAGGGTTGGCAGTGGGCGTGGCACGAGGCGGTCGTGATCTCCCAGCTGGCGGGCCACGGGATGGTCGAATGGGTCGACCGCGACGACACCGCAACGCATCACCACCCGATATGGCTGCAGCTTCTCCGACGCATGGAACGGGCCGAAGCGACCGACCCCTTCAGCGCGCTCGATCGGGCCCACCCGTTCGATCCCGAGCTCGACGACCTGGTCGGACCGCACGAGACCTCCGAGGGCGCCGGCTCCGCAATGTTCGGCTACTGGGGCGGTAGCGATGCTGGCAGTGGCGCCGAGCCGGTGGAGCCCGACCAGCCGCGGGGATCGGTGTCACTTCCTGCGTCCGAGCCCGCACCGAAGCCCATCGAGCCCGACCAGCCACGCGGATCGGTATCACTTCCCGAGCTGGGTGAGGAGCCGATGGTCTGGACCGGCGGCGATGAGGATGATTACGCCATCGAAGACGACTACATCGACGACTACGAGTTCGCCGTCGACACCCCGATCGGTGGCGAATTCGACGTCCCGTACGACGACCATGCCTTCGAAGACGCCGGGCCACCAGGATTCGAGCTCGAGGACGAAGCGAGCGAGCACCGCGGCGCCCGTCCCGACGACCGGCCGAGAGCGGCACCGCCGCCGCGCCTGGCGCCACCACCGGCGGCGGTGCCGAGTCCGGTGCCACCCCTGGCAGCGTCTGAACCGCCGCCGGCGGCGCCGCCGACCGATGACCGCCGGCTGGGTGTCGATGTCGATCGCAATGGCCAGTTCCAGGAAGGTGCGCTGGTCGAAGGGGTCACGCACGCACTCATCGTGTCGATCGCCCCGCCAGGCGAAGCGACGACCCAGCTCGGCGGACCGGGCATCCCGGTGCCATTCGACGATCGCGACGTCGTCAAACTCAACGTTCGCTTCCTGCCCGAGAATGGCCCCGAGCAACGCGACACCATGCGCATCCGCCGGAGCCCGCGGTCGAGGGCCGAGACGACGTTCGACTTCACGCCCGAAGGGCCCAGCTTCGAGGGCCTGATCGGCGTGTACACCGAGGACTGGAAGGTGATCGAAGCAGCCGCCATCTCCGCCCCCGTCGTCGAGACCGAGAACCAGGTGGCGACGTCGTCCGATCGGATCCAGATCATGCGATCGTCGGCGCTCGAGCTCCAGACCGCCATCGACGGCGACACGCCGGTGAGTGTGATCACCAACGGCCAGGCCGTCGCCGCGACGGCCGGCGGGCGCCCGCTGAGCGCGTCGCGGACGGAGGCCGCGGCCGAGATTCGGACCGCGACGGCCAAGCTCACCGAGCTCTCGCGAGATGCCATCACCTGGGGTGAGGAGCCCGACGTCGACCAGGCGCTGCGTCACCTCGCCCGCATCGGCATCAACCTGCGCAACCGACTCCAGCTCAGCGACGTCGAGGTCGGCGAGGGTCTTCGGATCCTGGCGACGTCGCCATCGGCACTGCTGCCCCTCGAGTTCGTCTACGAGGGGCCCGCTCCCGACGAAGACGCCGTCGTGTGCGCCGACTGGACAACCGTCGAACCCGGTGCGCCCTGTCACTGTGATCCGGCCGACCGCAAGATCGTCTGCCCGAATCGGTTCTGGGGGCTCCAGACGGTCGTGGAGCACCGACCCGGATCACCGACGCAGCGGGCCGACTTCGCCCTGCCGGAGCGTTGGACGCCAGCGGCCAAGCCCTGCGGGGATCTCGCACGCGTTCTGACCGGCGCGTCGAATCTCGTCCTCGCCGATCTGGACCCGACCGGCGACGCACCGAGCGACGACCACCTGCCAGCGCGCGACCCCGAGGAGACGCTCGAAGGCTTCGTGACCGCTCTAGGCCGTCCCACGAACATCGCCGATTCGTGGGACGACTGGGTTGACCGGGCGGCCGACGACCCCGGCCTCCTCGTGGCAATGGTCCACCAGACCGAGGATCCCGGGCTCGAACTGTGTGGTGATGTCGAGACGGTGTTCGAACAGCGGCATGTGCGCAGCGACGAGAACGACCCCGGTCCGATCGTCCTCCTGATCGGCTGCGAAGTCGCCGGTACCGCCACGCACGTCGGCGCGTTTGCCACCGATCTGCACCGTCATGCACCGGTCGTGATCTCGACGATCGGTGAGGTCGTGGCCAAGGAGGCCACCACGATCGCCACCACGGTGATCGGCGAGCTCGATCGGGCCCGGGCTGGCGAGGACAGCGTCGGCATGGCCGTCCTCCGGGCCAAACGCCAACTGCTCGCCGATCGACACCTGTCGGCCTTTCAAGTCGTCGCCCATGGTGACGGCCGCTGGCGGGTCGGCTGAACTCGAGGAGGAAGCGATGCTCTCGGTGGAGATGATGCCCGCGGGTCGGGGCGATGCGGTGCTGGTCGAATACGGCCCCAGCAACACCGCGACGAATCGCCTGCTGATCGACGGAGGCCCGGTCAATAGCGGCCTCTATGACGGCATCCGAGCGCGGCTGGCGCAGATCCCAGTCGACGAACACGGCTGCCGCCGGCTCGACCTGCTCATCGTGACCCACATCGATACCGACCACGTCGAGGGCGTAATCCGACTACTCCAGGACGACGAGCTCGCGCTGCGATTCGACGACATCTGGTTCAACGGCTGGGAGCACGTGTCCCAGATCCAGGACGGCGATCGTCCCAACGTGCTCGGAGGCTTGCAGGGGGAGTTCCTCGGAGCCCTACTCACCGAACACGACCTGCCGTGGAACCGGGCCTTCGGAGGCGGGCCAGTGTTCATGGTCGACGACCTGCGACTTCCTCAGCGCGCACTGGCCGGCGGCATGGCGCTCACGATCCTGTCGCCCAACGTGAAGAAGCTCCACGACCTCGCCGACGAATGGTCTGAGGCGGTCAAGGACGCCGGCTTCGTGCCGGGCGCGTCGGACAAGGTGCGGGCTGCGCTGGCCGGCAAGTGGTGGGCGCGACCCCATGTATTGGGCGACAGCGCGACTCGTCGGCGCTCCAAGGACAACAGCAAGGCCAACGGGTCGTCAATCGCCGTGATGGCCGAGTACGGCGGACGCAGTGTCCTACTCGCCGGCGACGCCCACTTCGACATCATGACCACATCGCTTCGCCAGCTCCAGTTGGACCGCGGGACGACCGAACCCCTCCACGTGGACGCGTACAAGATTCCACACCACGGCTCGCGCAAGAACCTGAGCGAGCAGATGCTGGCGACGATCGACCCACGGCACTACCTGGTGTCGACGAACGGCAAGCGCTTCAGTCACCCCGATCCCGACGCGATCAAGCAGTTGCGCGATCGCCATCGGGGCGAGCGGTTGCCCGTCTTCTGTTTCAACTACGACGTCGACACGACCGAGAAGTACCGCGGACGACCCGGGCTCGAGGCACGCTACGGCCCCGACGCGATCGTCCGACTGTCGACCGACGACTGATCAACTCTGGGCGACGTCGCCCAGTACGAGTTGCGGGGCGACGTTGGTGTAGTTGGCCACATCGGCCATGATCGCGCCGCCGTGCTCGGCCATGGCGGCGTCGAACGCCTCCTGGCTGTCGACCATGGCCCAGCCGATGGCGGCCCAGTCGCCGCCCTTGCAGGTCGTGGCACCCCATCCCTGGCATGCATCGCCGATGGCATCGGCCAGCATGGGCATGTGCGTGGCGCAGTAGTAGTCCATGTCGAAGCTGGAGTCGTCGGTTTTCGGGTACATGATGTGCACGGAGATCATGCGCACATCTTGGCCCACGGGCTCACCCGACGTTGAACTTGGCGACGTCGAACGCAATGCGCCCTTCGAGCTCCTCGGCTCCCGTGACCACCGGTCCGACGTAGGACCACGCAGCCTCGTCGACCTGCACGTCTCCTGACGCGACGTCGAAGTACTCGGTGTTGCCCTTGACGGGGCAGTGGGTCGACTTGTCGATGCCGACGAGGGCATCCATGTTCACGTCGGCACGCGGGAAGTACACGACCGGGTCATAGATGTCCCGTCCGACCTCCTTGACGACGACCGCCGCCTCGGAGTCGGCGAGCGTCTGGCCGTCGGCCGTCGCGGTGTAGCGGCGACCCGCCGGCACGATCCGCATGAAGTGTCGGGGTTCGTTCGGGTTGTGCACTGCACCTTCGACGAGGGTGATGTCTCCTGGTCCGGCCATCGCTCTACCTCCGCAATCGCTGCGAGTCCGTTGGGAATTCGTGGGTCTCTGCAACCCCAGTATCGATCAGCGAATTCCTGAGAGCACGTCGACGAAGCGATCGACCTCGTCTTCGGTGTTGTAGTAGTGCACCGACGCCCGCACGATCGAGTCGAGGCCACGGGCGGCAAGGTCGTATCGGGCGTGGCCGGCGGTCGCGGTCGACGTGTTGATGTCGACCGCGCGCAAGCGGGCTTCGACCTGCGCGGCGGGAACACCATCGACGCTGAACGTCACGATCCCGCCCCGCTGCTCGCCCTTGTCGTGGACGGCGACACCCGCCATCTCGTCGAGTGCTGAACGCAGCGTGGCCCCCAGCTCGGTGAGCCGCTCGGTGGTGGCGTCGATCCCGAGGTCCATCGCATAGTCGACCGCTGCGCCGAGTCCGAGCTTGCCGGCGTAGTAGGTCTCCCAGTTCTCAAAGCGTCGAGCGTCGGCCCGGATGTCGTAGCTGTCGTCGCTCGTCCATTCGGCTGCGTGCAGGTCGATAAACGGCGGTTCGATGCGTTCGAGAGCCCGATCGCCGACCCACAGGAACCCGGTGCCACGCGGGCCACGGAGGTACTTGCGCCCGGTCGAGGACAGCACGTCGCAGCCGATCGCCGCGACATCGATCGGCACTTGACCGGCCGACTGACAGGCATCGAGGACGTAGAACGTGTTGTGGTGTCGGCAGAGCGCGCCGACCGCCTCGGCCGGATTCACCAGGCCGCCGCTGGTGGGCACATGGGTGATGGCGACCATCACCGCGCCTCGCTCCAGCTCGGCGTCGAGTGCTTCGAGGTCCAGCTGTCCGGTGGCGTCGTCCTCGACGAGCACGATCTCGATCCCGTGCCTCTCGCGCAAATGCAGCAGGCCGACGACATTGCTCACGTACTCGCTGCGCCCGGTGATGACCCGATCACCAGGCTCGAACGGATAGCCGTACACCGCCATGTCCCATGCTCGGGTGGCGTTCTCGATGACCGCGATCTGCTCCGGCCGGCCTCCAACGAGCCGGGCGAGCGAGGCGTAGACCGCGTCGAGACGATCCTCGGCCTCGGCCTTGGCTTCGTAGCCGCCGATCTCGGCCTCCCGACGCAGGTGGCCCACAACCGTGTCGACCACGATCTCGGGCGGCAGCGCGCTCCCGGCATTGTTGAAGTGGACGACGCCCTGCACGCCGGGCGTATCGGCGCGGACTCGGTCGATCGGGAAAGCCATCAGGTCCTCAGTGGTTGGCGAACAAGGAGCCGAACCCCTTGAGTTGGTCGTCGACCCCAGCGAGACGCAGTAACCGCCAGAGCAGCGCGAGATTGCTCGAGACTACGGGTACCCCGAGTTCGGCTTCGAGAGAATCGACGATGCCGAACACCCGCAAGCTCGTGCACGAGACGAACACTGCGTCGAAGTCGCCGCCGGCTGCAACCTGACGCACGCCATCAGCGATCGACGCTTCAGAGATTCGAGCCACGACCAGATCGCTCGATTCGAGGAACGAACCGACGGCGGTAACGGTGAGATCGTGACGTTCGAACAGGTCGATGACCGGACGCGTCACCTCGGCCGTGTACGGCGTGACCACGGCGATGCGCTGCGCTCCGAGTACACCGAATGCATCGACGGCGGCGGAGATCGGGTTGGTGCATGGCATGCCCGGGTGCGCGGCGTGGATGCCCGCGGTCACCCCCGCTTCGCCGATCAAGGTCGCTGCCGAGGTGCAGCCGTAGCCGATGGCATCGAACTCGAACGCGGCGGGAAGCAACGCCGCGGCGACCGGCAGCCGTGCCTCCATATCGGTCAGCGTGGTCGGGGTGACCTCGGGTTCCATCGGGATACGCGCGTGATACCAGGCGACGCCGTCGATCGGCAGTCTCCGCGCTTCCATCTCGAGGGTCTGGTCGGTCTCCAGCACGATCAGCCCCAGACAGGCGCGCTGCGAGAACCCGTCGTCGGTCGTGAACGACAGCTGCTGCAGCGCGGTCACATCGCGCCCCCGGCGGCACGCTCATCGCCCCCAGCTTTGGCCTGTTGTGAGAAAAACGAAGCTCCGGTCGGAACCTCGGGATAGCGCATCTCATAGCTCGAACAGCGCACATTGGCGGTGCGCTCACCGCGCACCACCTCGCCGTCGTAGATGCTCGGCAGGTGGTTGACCTGTAGGGCCTTGGAATCTTCCGCGCGGTACTCGGCGATGAACAGGGTCCGAGGACGATCGGACCGGTTTGCGACCGAACCGTGCAACAGCCGGGTGTGCATCAGACACGCCGTGCCGGCTGGGCCGAGCGCCATCTCGGTTTCCCCGCACTCGGCCTCGACAACCTCGGTGCTCACCGCGCCCGTGTAGACGTCGTCGTGCCAGTGGGCGTGCAGCGGGCCGCGGTGACTGCCGGGCACGACCTCGAGCGGCCCGTTCTCGAGGGTCACATCGTCGAGGAAGTACAGAACCGCGACCAGGTCCTCGTTGGTGTGGGGCTGGAACATGAAGTCCTGGTGGAACTTCACGTGGGTCGACGCGCCGGGCTGCTTCGAGTTGATCTTGGAGTTGTTGAACTCAACGTTCGGTCCGACCAACTGGGCGACCGCATCGACGGCGGGCGCGGTTCGCATGACGTCGAGGAAGGCATCGGACACTTCGACCGGCGAGGCTACGCGGCGTAGGGCCGGGGACTCGGCCGAATGCCCAGGCTCGATGTCGAAACGGGCGCGTCCGTCGACGGTCTCGCCGTAGGGCGCATCGTGGGTCCGGCTCTCGTCGACCCACGCGGCGAGGTCGGCCTGAAGCGCGGCAAGCTGCTCAGGGCGCAACGCCCCGGGCAATACGAGATAGCCGTCATTCCAGTAGGCGTCGATCTGTTCCTGCGTCAACTGCATCGAACGGTCTCCTGGCTCACGAGTCGATGATCGGAAGTTCGGGTGCGGCCCGCCGGCTCAACAGCTCCGGACCGTCGGCACGCACCACGAGGTTCTCCTCATGCACCATGGCCTTGCCGTCGGCCCACACCAACCCGGGCTCGAGGGTCAGCACCATGTTCTCCTCGATCACGGTGTCGTCGGAATCGGTGTGTGAGGGCCACTCGGTCACCTGCATACCGAGACCATGGCCCATGCGGCCGACATCGTTGCCGAGCGAACCGTTCGCCTTGAGCACCTCGTTCATGGCGGTGAAGACCTCGGTCGTGGTCGCGCCCGGACGCACTGCGGTGAGTCCCGCCTCGGTCGACTCCCACACGGCTCGGTACGCATCCTTGGCGCCCTGATCGGCGCTGCCAAACGCGAAGTTGCGGTCGAAGTCGCTGAAGTAGCCGTCGAACGTCGAGCCGGTGTCGAAGATCAGCAGGTCGCCCTTGGTGATCGTCCGGTCCGACGGCTGCCGGATGATGTCGTCGATTCCACCGGGACCGGTCGCACCCACCAGATACGGCACATCGTCGGCGCCCTGGCGGACGATCTCGGCACGGAACGTCTGGAACGCTTCGCGCTCGGTCATGCCGGTCGACAGGATCGTCGGCAATGCCTCGAAGGCATCGGACACCACGCCGCAGATGTAGCGGTGCTTGTCGACCTCGGCCTCGGACTTGACCATGCGCAGCGATCGGATGATGTCGGTCGCGTCGACGAACCCACCGACACGCTCCCGCAGCGCATCGAGGTCCGCAAGCGGCATGCGCACGTGCGTCTCGGGCCCCATTGGAAGTCCGACCTGCCCACCGCTCGACCCTGCGCCGACCTCGGTCAAACAGTCGACAAGCAGCGAGATGCCGTCGTCCTCGGGCTGGGGCGATGACCAGGTGCGCACGTCGTCGAGCCAAGTCGTCGACATCGACGCACCACCGATGCTCGGGATGACGGCGATCGGCTTGCCGGCGGCCGGCACGACCACGAACCATGGTCGAGTCGGGCTCTGCCAGAACGGCGTGTGGAAGCCGGTGAAGTACCGGACCTCCGGCTCGGTGCAGACGAGCAGTGCCGCGAGGTCACGCTCGGCCATCTGGGCCTGGCAGCGCTCGGTCCGGTTGGCGAATTCCTCGTCGGTGAAGCCGCGGGGCGGGGTAGCTCGTTGTTGCGTGGCTGGCATCAGAACGCTCGCTGGCGCTCGGCGCCGTCGTAGAGGATCGAGGCAAATGCATCGTTGGCAGCTCGGCGCGCCTCGACCGATCTCGGATGCATTTCGGTGTCGGGCAGGGACACGGTGGTGAAGACCTCCGGAGGTGTGGCGCCTCGGATCGGTGCCACGACATGGTCACCGCGAGTCGGACGAACGTCGGCGCCGAGATACGACTGCATGGCGATGCCAACCCGGCGGAACGAGCTGCGATTCGGCTGTGAACCGTGAATCAGCCACGGGTGGTGTAGCGACATCTGTCCCGGTCGAAGCACCAGGTCCACCGCGCCGCGGGAGTCGACGCTGCTCACCGTCTGCCCTCGGGTGAGGATGTTGTCCTCGCCGAAGGTGTCCTCGTGCTCGATGATCCGGCGGTGCGAACCCGGGATCACGGAGACACACCCGCTCTCGCGGGTTGATGGCGTGAGCGCGATCCACGCCGTCACGAAGTTGGCCGGCTCGAGTGCCATGTAGAACGCGTCTTGGTGCCAGCTCACGAACCCGGCCGACTCGGGATCCTTGGCAAAGATGACCGACGACCACAGCGAGATGTCGTCACCGACCAACTGGGCCACACGATCGACCACCCGCGCGTCGGCCGCGAGGTCGCCGAGGAACGGGAGCACCAGGTGTGCGTTGTTGCGGTTCTCCGCATGGAGATCGGCTGGGTGACGATGCTCCGCAGCCTCGAGTTCGGCCAGCAGCTCTGCGGCCTCGGCCTCGGTGAGCACGTCGATCGGGGCAATCCAACCGTCGTCTCGGTACGCCGTGATCTGTTCGTCGTTCAGCGGTTCACTGGTAAGGCCCGACGACATGCTGGGAGCCTACGGGCTGATGCTCGCTAGATTCTCGCCATGGCTCGAAGCACACCAGTCGAGATCAGCCAGGGTTGGGACCCCAACCCGAGCGCCTCGCTGTCGCTGCATGCCGATGCGTACACGGAGCAGCGCTGGTTCGATGTCGACGAGTCCGCCATCGTCCGCCGAAGCTGGCAGTGGATCTGCCACCGCGAGAAGCTGCGAGAGCCCGGGGACTTCGTAACCGAGACGGTCGGAGGCATGCCGATCGTCGCCATCCGAGGCCAGGACGACGAGCTCCGCGCGTTCTACAACGTCTGCAAACACCGCGCCCACGAGCTGGTCCAGGGCGAAGGCCGGATCAAGAACCTCGTGTGCCCGTACCACGCTTGGTCGTATGGGCTCGACGGTCAGCTCAAGGCGGCACGCCACACCAACGACCTGGTCGACTTCGACACCGACGCGATCTGCCTCGATCAGGTCCAGATCACCGAGTTCGGCGGCTTCGTCTACGTGAACCTCGATCCGACCGCCGATCCCCTCGCCGAACAAGCGGGCGATCTCGGCGCCGAGATCGCGCGCTGGGCGCCCGATGTCGAGCGGCTCACGTTCGCGCATCGTCTGACGTATGAGATTCGCAGCAACTGGAAGAACGTCGTCGACAACTTCCTCGAGTGCTACCACTGCCACGTCGCCCACAAGGACTTCGTGTCGCTCGTCGACATGGACACGTACTCGGTGACGACCCACGGCATTTATTCGAGCCACATGGCCGAGGCTGGCGCCTCGGACAACACCGCCTACGACGTCAGCGATGCGACCGTCACCGATCATGCGGTTTGGTGGCTATGGCCGAACACCTGCATGATGCGCTACCCGGGCCGAGGCAACTTCATCGTGCTCAAGATCATCCCGGCCGGCCCCGACCTGACCTACGAGACCTACGACTTCTTCCTCGAAACCGCCGACCCCAACGAGGCCGAGCAGGAGGCGATCCGCTACCTCGACGAGGTGCTGCAGGTCGAGGACATCAACCTCGTCGAAAGCGTGCAGCGCGGCATGTCCACGCCTGCTTTTGCGCAGGGGCGGATCGTCAACGACCCGAGCGGCTCAGGCTTGTCCGAACACGCGCTGCACCACTTCCACGGGCTGGTGCTCGAGGCGTATCGCGCGGGTTGAGCGTCACTTAGGCGCTCAGTTGATCGCGTAGGGCCGGTTGTCGGCCGGTTGGGCTCGCTCGCCGACGTCGGGCACGACCGTGGCCTGATCGACGTAGTCGGCGAACCACCGCACGATGCTGGCTTCCTCCAGGACCCGGTCGAGCTGGGCGGACCGTGCCTCGACATAGCGAGCGAGCATCACGCCTCGCGCGGTCGTGAGGAAGGCGCTCGCTTCGATGTCGGCGTGCGCTCCGTCGCCGAAATCAACCGTGGCCCCACCTTCGACCGTGGCGGTCGCAACCCACGGCAGGTAGTGCCGACCGGTCTCGGCCAACACGGCGATCAGGCTCTCGGGCAGCCCGTCGGCATCGACCCACTCGCCGAACGTCTGCCGTTGCGGCATCTGCAGGCGGTGGGTGTGGGCGACCAGTGCCGGGGCGTGCTCATCGACCAGGTCCCGGCAGTACGGGTCGCCCACGAAGTGCGCAACGTTGGCGCCGAACAGCGCAAAGTCGGCGATGCTCGGGCAGTCGCCGAGCAGGTAGCCGTCGCCAAGATGGTTCTGCAGCGCCTGCAGCCACGGCACCAGCGACTGAGTCATCCACGCGTCGATGTTGTCCGGCGTGACACCCAGCTTGGCCAGGCTCGCCGTCATCGACGCGACCACGTTCGGACGCACGAGGCCACCTGGTAGGCGGAGCACACACGACAGCTCCTCGGCGATCTGCCAGCCAGCGGTCTCGGTGTTCGCCGGGTAGCTCCAGCGGCTTCCGACGGCATGTCGGTAGAACCACTCGTCGGAGAAGTCGTCGATCAGATACGCCAGGAATCGCAGCGTGGGGTCCTCGGGCAGCACCGACCGCTCGCCCGCGGTCTGAAGATCGAGGTGCTCGATGATCGTCGTCGAGTCCCACATCAGCGAGCCGCCGGGTGCGGTGACCACCGGGATGCCGCCGGTCCAACCGGCCTCGGTTGCGACAGGATGTACGTGCGGTGGACACGGTTCGAGCCGCAACGGCCGATCGGTGTAGTCGAGGTAGCCGGTGACCTTGCGGGTGAAGTACGACCGGGTCAGGCCATGAACGATGTACGGCTCCACGCAACGGCCTCAGCGATGCGCCGGCGCGATGTAGAACCAGAACGGATGAGGCGCTTCCTGTTCTTTCAGCGCCCGACGAGGCGCTTGCATCGTCTTGTCGGCCTCGGTCTCCTCCCAGAACCACGCCTCGGCCGCGCGACTTCCCGGGGTCGGACCCGTCGCGAGCTCGAGCGCAGCCTTGGTGTAATCCGCCCGAAAGCCGGTGTCCCCCGGCGCATAGCGATCCTTGTCGGGACGATGCAGCGCCGCTGAGGTGACGATGGCGACGGTGGCCCCGGCCAATGGCTTGCCCAACACGGTGAATGCGGGCTCGTCGAATGTCGGCTCCGCCTGTTTGGCGCCGAACGCCCGCATCGCCGCATCGCCACCGAGAGCCTGATCAGTCATGAGTTGAACCTCCGCCGAGCAGGCTAGTGATGGCCCCTAGCGCCGGTGATATCGGGCCGCATCGCCGAACGTTGCGCGTTCGCCACACTCGGCTGCGGTCAACGCGCAACGTTCGGAGGGGCGATCAGCGGCGGGCGGGTTCGGCGTCGGCAGCGGCGGTGCCAAGGCGGCCGGAGATCTCGCGGAGGCGGATCACCTGCTGGATGAACAGCGGCAACGCCACGAGGGCCTCGATGAACTGGAAGACGTACAGGATCGTCGAGAAGGCGAACCCGTAGTCGGTCTCGCCGGGAGTGATCACCTCGATTGGCGCATAGACGAGCAGCGCGATCACGCCGAGCCAGATCACGAAGTAGTTGACCGTCTCAAGATCGGAGAGACGGCGGTTCCACCGCATCAGGAGCCGGAAATGGCTCCGGACGCCGTCCATGTCACGACTGCCGATCGCGGTGACCTGCCGCTCGAGTTCGTCGTTGTAGCCACGATTGAGGGCGAGGTTTCGTCGTCCGCTCGCCCAATAGGTGAGCACCAAGAGCAGGCACAGCCCCAGACAGGCGAAGAAGACGTTGAGGTTCAGCCCGGCGATGATGACGAGGATTCCGCCGGTGCCGATCGTCGCCATCACGATCTCGGGCATTGAATTCTCCAGGAACTCGACGAACTCGCCGAGCAACGTGGTGCGGGCGGCGATGGTCGACGTGTCGGTTTCTCGCTCCTGCTCTCGCTCCACCAGTTCGCCGGCGATGGTCTCGTAGACCGCCGCATACGCGCGAGTGTCGAAGAAGCGGCGCGCACTTCCGACCACGAGCGCGCCGACGCCGAGCACACCGAGTGCGATCAGCCCGCCGTACTCGCCATCGAGCAGGCCGTTGATCGCGATGCCGATGAACAGGGGAAACAGCAGCTCGATCGCCGCCTCGACGAGCACCAAGAGCATGGTCGCGCCGACCCGCCACCGGAAGCGGGACATGAGGCCGAGCACGCTCACCGCAGCGACTCCAGGTTGCCGAGCGCGCCGAACGCCTCGTCGATCAGGGCACCAAGCGGCTTCGACGCGCCGCTCTCCTGCCAGCGGTCGAACGCGACGTCGAGGGCGATCATGGCGGCGCCCGCCATCACCAATGCCGCCCCGCGGTTCGTCTTCGAGAGCACCTGTTCGAGTGCCTCCGCCAGCTCTTCGGCATCGGCGTAGCTCGATTCGACCGACGCCGCATGGAGCTGCTCGGTTGCGTAGAGGTAGCGGACCCGACGGAGCTGGAACTCGTCACCGTCGTACCGGCGACCGAGTTCCTCGACCAGCACCGATCGAAGCGCCTCGAACGGCGGCAACGCCCTGAACGCTTGATCGAACGGCTGCTCCAGATCGGCGTCGTGCTCGTCCCACAACACGATCGCCTCCTTGGTGTCGAAGTGTCGATAGATGGTCGACGCCGCCATGCCGACCTCCTCGGCGATCTGATTCACCGTGACGTTGTCGAAACCCTGTTCCTCGAAGAGGTCGAGCGCGGTCCGCTGCGTGAGGCGCATGGCGGCGTGACGATTGCGTTCCCGAAGCGACGGCATAACCAGATGATAGCGAGAAGTTTTTTGAAAGTGGTTGCTTTTCTGCGAGTAACTCCTATTTTGGGATCATGACCGATCTTCTTCAAGCCGCTACCGACGTCTTCGAACTCCTCTTCGTCCCGATCCTGGCAGTCGAGCTGATCTGGCTTCGCCGAAAAGGCCTTTTGCGGTGGAATCGCGTGAAGGAGATGCTGGCGAACGTCAGCTCACTGCTGTTCGGCATCCCGGCCAGCGTGCTCGGTGTGTTCGCCTGGCTCGCGCTCTTCAACTGGATCAGCGATGCGCTCCCCTGGTCGATCCCGACCACGTGGGCGACGGCGATCGTCGCCGTCCTACTCGCCGATCTCATCTACTACCTCGAGCATCGCTTCGAACACGAGCACCGCCTGCCATGGGATCTCTACCACTCGGTCCACCACAGCTCGGAGTCCTATGACCAGACCACGAGTCTCCGGCTCGGACTCTTCGACGGCCTGCTTACGGTGGCCTTCAGCCTGCCGTTGGTCGTGATCGGGTTTTCGCCCGCGCTGGTGATCGTCGCCACTGGCCTGGTCGTTGGCTACCAGACCTGGCTCCATACCGAGACCGTCACCCGCATGCCGCGATGGTTCGAGGCGGTCTTCAATACACCGTCACACCACCGCGCCCACCACGGGGCCGATGAGCACTACCTCGACGTCAACTACGGCGGCATCCTGATCCTCTGGGACCGACTGTTCGGCACCTTCCAGGCGGAAACCAACCGACCGAACTACGGGCTCACCACCCAGATCGAGTCGTCCAACCCGCTCGACGTGCAGTTCTCACAGCTCCGGCTGCTCTGGCGTGACCTCCGCAACGACACCGACTGGAGCACGCGACTTCGTCGACTGTGGGAGCGCCCGGGCTGGCAGCCGGCGACGGCGACAGCCCCGACGGAGGCGAGCGAGTTGGTCGACCGCTAAGCGGCGCCCACCGGGCGTTCCTCGGCGTCGGGCGCGTTGAGCGGAAGCAGGACATCCATCAGGTTCTCGGCCGGCTCGGTGGCGACGACGTACACCATGCGCTCGGTCACGGCGCCCTCGGCGTGCACCGCACCGGCCGGGATGACCAGCTTCGTGCCGGGACGTAGCTCGTGGCGCACACCGTCGGCATCGAGGATGTAGCTCGAACCTTCGAGCACGTAGCCGCACACGTCGGCGCCGTGCCAGTGAAGCGGCACCTCGTCGCTTCGATCGGACACGTACGTGGTTGGCCAGAAGCCGAGCTCGGCGATGTCGGCCATCACCTCGCCGTGGCTGGCGAACGCGTCGGGGATGACCTGCAGCGGGCCGGGGTCGAGGCGCATGGCTACACCCCGCGGCGTGTGCGCATCCGCTCGAGGTGCTTGTCGCCGTTCATCGGTACCGCCTTGCCCGCGGCGGGGCCGGTGTCGGGTATCACGATTCGCCCGGCGGGGACCGTCAGCTCGAACGCCTGACGCTGCGGAAGTCCGCACTGGTCGTCGTCGCACGCCTGCCACCGCACGGTTCCCCGGATCATGACCATCCGAGTGCCGTCGATCCGCTCCCCAGCCTGGCCGTTTTGGGTGACGGGCCGGCGGATGACGACGTCGCCGTCGTAGACCGACAGCGACGTGCCATCACCGAGCTCCAACGGATGTGTCGACGGACGAATCTCGTCGAACACGATCAGTCCGTGCGCCGATTCGATTTCGATCGTCGCAGCCACCAGACCCTCGGGTACCGGGTCGTCGTAGAGGTGTTGGCCGTCAGGCACCCGAAAGCGCGCCACGACGTCGCGCTGGATGCCGGGCGGCATGTCCCGGCCCTCGATCCAGACATCGACCTGGACCGCATCGACCGGCTCGAGCTCCTCGAACAGCGCCTCCTCGCCCCGAGCGAGCGCCAGCAGTTGCTCGGGCCCGAACCGGATCGCCAGGTTGGCGTCGAAGAACTTGTCGGTGATCACCCCGTCGGCATCGATCAGATAGGTACCGGGAAACGGAATGCCGAACCACGGATGGTCGTCGGGTGGGATCAGCGTGTTGAGGATGCCGAACGCGCGGATGACCTCGCTATCCGGGTCGGACAGGAGCGGATAGGTGATCCCGTGCGCTGCGGCGAAGTCGGCGAGCGCGTCGGGTTCGTCATAGCTGATCGCATACAGCTCGAAGCCCAGATCGAGCAGTTCCTGATGTGCCGATTGCAGCTGCACGAGCTGCGTGCGACAGGGCGGTCACCACACCGCCGATCGGAAGAACACCACCGCGGCCGGTTTGCCGGCGCGGTGCGCGTGTACATCGAGCATCTCACCGTCATGGTTCTGCGCGACGATGTCCGGCAACACGGCACCGATCTCAGGACCGGTCGGAAAGTTGCCCACGGGATCGCGCCGCGGCCCGTCGCCCGGCTTCTTCGGCCCGGGGAATCCGTGGACGTCAAGCCACAGCGGCCCGTCGCCCAGCCGCTCGGCTGTTGTGTCCATCTCGATGTCCATGACCGAACGCTAGTGAGCCGTCATGGCCGAAGCGAAAGGTCGCTAGCCCTCCGGCATCGCCGAGCTGTGATGCTCGATGATTTTCCACGAGTCGCCGTCGTTGCGGTACACGTAGCTGAAGCGGGCCGAGACCGCGCTGCCGTCGGCGAACGTGAAGGTGTAAATGCCGGAGTTGGACACGACGCGGTCGGCGAGCACGCGGGTGTGTGTCTCGTCGATGGCGCCGCGCGGGCCCTTTGCACAGAAGCCGACGAAGTAGTCGCGGATGCCTTCGTGGTCAGTACGCACCCGGTTGGACAACGTGGGCAACAGCACTGCATCGGTGGCGTAGAGCGCCGTCACCTGGTCGGGGTCACCGGTCCCCAGCGCTTCGTCCCAGATTGCGAACAGGCCGTTGATCTCTTCAGGCGTCATGGCGCTCAGCGTATGACCAATCAATTGGCCGTGTGAGACCGATTCGACCATTCGTAGTCGAGCTGGGTTGCGGTCCGCTCGGCGAGATCGCGACCGGCGAAACGCTCGACGAGATGCAGTGCCATGGCGATCCCGGAGGACAGACCACCGCTGGTGACGACGTCGCCATCGTCGACCCAACGCACACCGCGCCGCGCGGCCGCGGACCCGATCCGGCCGGCGAGGAGTTCAATGTCTTCCCAGTGCGTGGTCCACGGACGCCCTTCGAGGGCGCCGGTCTCCCCGAGGAAGAAGGCCCCGGTGCACACGCTTGCGGTCACGCCTCCATCACGGCCGGCCAGCCGAGCCACCGCGTCGAGCAGCGGCGTGTTCGCCAGTGCGGTGTCGAGGTCGATCGTGCCGGGGACGATCACCACGTCTGCATCGTCAAGTGATGCCGCCGAGGCGGTCGGAGTCAGGCCCAGGCCGCCGTACGCCTTGACGGGTTCATCATCGAGGGTCACGGCGTCGACGCGGAACGGTTCGGCATCGCCGTCACGTGCGGCCAGCCGCGATGCGGTCAGGAAGACCTCGTACGGCCCACCCGCGTCGAGCAGATCGCAGCCATCAAACAACAGGATCGTCACCTGGATCGGGTTGGTCATCGCGCAGTTCCTCTCCTCGCCGGACGCCACCACTCTCGCCGCGTGGCCGCGTTGCTTCCAGTGGCGGGAAAGACACTCTTCGCTAAGATCCTGCCAATGGCTCCCAAGAACCGTTCGGTCATCGCACTGGCGTACGACTCGTTGTGCATGTTCGAGTTCGCGGTGGCCGCCGAGCTCTTCGGACTCGACCGGCCGGAGCTCGGCGTGGACTGGTACGACTTCGCGGTCGTTTCGGTCGATGGTGGCCCGCTTCGTTCACTCGGTGGCGTGACCGTTCAGGCCGCCGGCGGTCTTGACCTCATCGAAACCGCGGGCACGGTCGTGATTCCCGGTTGGCGCGACCGGGAGGACCCACCGCCGTCCGAGCTGATCGAGGCGCTGCGGAACGCGCATGATCGAGGCGCTCGCCTCGTCTCGATCTGCTCCGGCGTCTTCGCGCTGGCAGCGACCGGACTCCTCGACGGCCAGGCGGCCACCACCCACTGGCGCTACGTCGATCAGCTGCGGCGCCGATTCCCTCGAATCGATGTTCGCCCCGACGTGCTCTACGTCGACAACGGTTCAGTGTTGACCTCGGCAGGCAGCGCTGCGGGGATCGACCTGGGGCTGCACCTGATCCGACGCGACTACGGCCCGGACATCGCCAACGAGGTCGCCCGACGCATGGTCGTACCCGCCCATCGCGACGGCGGGCAGGCTCAGTTCATCGCGCGACCGGTCGCCGTCGAGGAAGACGCCTCGCTCGGCCGAACCCTCGACTGGGCACTCGAGCGGCTCGACGAACCGCTGACGGTGCGCTCCCTGGCCGAGCACGCCGCCATGAGTGAGCGAACGTTCGCCCGACGCTTCGCCGACGCCACCGGCACCACGCCGCATCGGTGGCTGACACACAACCGGGTGACCCGGGCTCGCGAGCTGCTCGAATCGACCCGACTCAGCGTCGACCTCGTGGCCGAGCGATCCGGGCTGGGAAGCGCCGCCAACCTTCGCCATCACTTCGAGCGGGAGCTCCACACGACCCCGACGCGCTACCGACAGACATTCGCAACCTCGGCCTGACGAGCGACGTACTCGCCAGCCCCGGACCGCGCGGCCAGGTGACGCCGGCCGACGACGAACACGCCGAGCGCGACGATCCACGGTGCGGCCCCCGCCACGATCTCGTCCCACCCGGTTCCGCCGGCATGTGCCAACCAGGTCATGCGGCGACCGCCGAACGACCGACATGGACCACGTCTTCCGATGCCTTGAGGCCGACCGCGACGCTGGCGAGCCCGTACACCAGGTGCAGGTAGTTGTCCGGCTCCGCCGCATCGTCGATGTTCAGGAACCCTGCACCGCCGGCCACACCGAGCACGAATGCGACGAGCAGCCCGGCCCCGAGCGCGAGGTTGGCGAGACGGGCATTCGCCGCCGAGAACGCGGCGGCCAACCAGGCGGCACCGAGAGCCAGGTGGACCACGTTGTGGAGCGGATTGAGCCCCAGGATGATCAGCTTCTCGTCGGTGTCCCCGGCGAAGTCGTCGAAGCCGGTGACGAGAAAGCCCAGCAGCCCAGCGGCGAAGTAGATACCTGCCGAGGCCAGGGCAAACAGTTGGTTGCGGGTGATCCCATTGCGGGTGAGCTGGTCGAGCATTCGATCGTTCCTTCCGTAGAAGCAGCCACCGAGGTGATGGCCGCCGATCTGCAGACGATCGAGATGCCGAGGCGTTACACCGAATCGAGAAATTCAGCCCGCGTCGTGGTCGTGTTCGCCAGCGCGCTCACCGAGTGCGGCGAGTAGATCGCTCATGTTGGCCGGTTCGAGCTCCACCGTCGTGTCGCGACTGTTGCTCGTGAGCGTGATCGTCCGGCGCACCTGATCGACGAACACCTGGCAGCCCTCACACAGGCTGAGATGGGTCTCGAAGTCGTCTCGATCCGACTCGCTCAGAGCCGCGTCGAGATAGTCGGTGACGAGCTCGACGGCATCGGCGCAGGTGATGCGCAGCTCGTTGCGGATGAAGTCGCTGTCGTCGGTCATGTCAGGTAGTCCTCGAGCATCGCTCGCACCGCAACGCGGCCGCGATGCAGCAGCACACGTTGATTGACAGATGAGATTCCCAGGGCGTTACACACCTCGTCGGCCGACCATCCCTCGACGTCGCGCAATGCGACGACTTCAGCCTGGGCCGGCGGCAACGCCGCGATCGCAGCCTCGATGCGCTTGCGGATCTCCGCGGCCTCGAGGCGGTCGTCCGGCTGCGCGTCCCACCTCGGCGGAGCGTCGGGCCAGTACCCCTGACCGAGCTCCGGGTGGACGAGCCGGTCCGGATCCACCGATGGACCGTCGTCTCCCGAACGAGGCCCGAGCGATGTGAACGGCACGATCTTGGACTCACGTGCCGCCAACGTGCGCACCTTGTTCAACATGATCCGGTAGATCCACGTCTTGAGACTCGACCGACCCTCGAACGAGCCGATCGACTTGACGACCGACATCCAGGTCTCCTGGACGACCTCGTCGGCGATGGCCTCAGGCACGTAGGTGCGGGCCATCCGAGTGAGTCCCGGATTGAGTTCGGCGACCAACGCACGGAACGCCTGCTGGTCGCCGGCGAGAAGCGCGGCGACGACGGGGGCATCGGTGTGATGGGCGGGGAGAACGGGTGACACGGCGAAGAATCTCTTCTCCAGGCGTAACGATTCGGCGACTCGCTTGTCTGTGATTCTGCGTCACCAGACGCTCGATCAGAGACTCGGAGTTGCAGACACTATGACGGAAACCGACCTCCGCGACGCAAGGGTCAGCGGAGAATTCTTCGCCACGACGGGACTGACCCCGCCGTCCGAACGAGCCGATCGCCGCGAACACCGCACGTTCATCGGACGATTCCTGTCGCTCTATCGATCCAGTGTCGGACGCAAGTTCGTCATGGCGATCTCGGGCGTCGCGATCGTCGGCTTCCTCGTCGCCCACCTGATCGGCACCCTCAAGATTTTCCTCGGCCCCGAATCGACCAACCTCTACGGCGAGGCGCTCCGGGACCTCGGCGGCGACCTGGTACCGCAGACGCATCTCCTGTGGCTGTTTCGGTTCGGCCTGGCGGCCGCGTTCGCGGTGCACCTCCATGCCGCATTCAGCTTGGAGCGCCGAAATCGATCCGCCCGGCCAGCCAGGGTTGTCGAGCCTCGGCGTTACACCGCTGCAAGCTATGCGTCGCGCACCATGCTGTGGTCGGGGATCATCGTTGGTCTCTTTGTCATCTTCCACCTGGCCGACCTGACTTGGGGAGTCGTGCATGACGACTTCGTGGCCGGCGACCCGTACAACAACCAGATTGCGAGCTTCCGCACACCGTGGATCAGCGCGATCTATCTTCTCGGCGTCGCGGCGATGACCGTCCACCTGCACCACGGACTGTGGTCGCTGGTGCGATCACTCGGTGCTCGCGTGCGGCTTCCGGAGCGCACGACCCGCAAGATCGCGGCCTGGGCGGCGATCGCCATCGGACTGGGCTACGCGTCGATTCCGATCGCCGTGATGCTCGGGCTCCTCGATCACGCAGCCGTCAGCTGACCGGCTGACTCGGCCGATCGGGCGCCCATCCCGGGCCGCGCACCAGGTACGACCACCACTCGCCCCACGTTCGACTGGACCGAAGATCGGCGAACAGCGCCGGGAACTCTGACGTCCACACGCGCAGCGGGTTCGTCGTCTCGATCTGGGTCGTCAGGCCGTAGGTCGGTGTTTCCTCCTCCGCCTGGAACGTGCCGAACATCCGATCGAACACGATGAGGATGCCGCCGTAGTTCTTGTCGAGGTACTTGTCATCGGCGCCGTGATGGACCCGGTGATTCGACGGTGTGTTGAGGATCCGATCGAGCGGGCCAAGCTTGCCGATGACCTCGGTGTGGATCCAGAACTGGTAGGCCTGCACGGCCAATTCACCCATCACGACGATCGCTGGATGGAAGCCGGCGAGGATCAGCGGCAGGTGGAACAGCACGGCGAGGACCGGCTCGAACGGCCCGAAGCGAAACGCCACGGCGGTGTTGAAGATCGGTGAGGAGTGGTGCACGGCGTGGCCGGTCCAGAACAGCCGGATCTCATGCGATGTTCGATGTTCCCAGTAGTAGGCCAGGTCGGCGGCCAGCAGCCCGAGCAGCACGGTCCACCACTCGATCGGGAGCTGATACGGCGTGACGTTGTCCCACAGGAAGAAGTACGCACCGATCATGGCGGTGACGGTGAAGATCTCGACCACGTAGAACGGCACCAACGTCGACAGGCTCGCGACCGAGTCGCGCAGCCAGAGGCTGCGACTTGCCTGGCCGGGCTTGCGGGGTCGGGCGAAGAGTGCGATCAGTTCGATGGTGATGACGGCCAGTCCGACGAGCAGCGATAGGTCATAGATCGCCAACCCCCACAGCTCCGTGTCGAGCGCGGCGACGGATTCGCTCCAGGCTGCGTACCCGGTACTGACGAAGTCCTCACCCAGCAGATTGGTGCGCCCGTCCGCGATCGAAGTGTCGACGAAGAACGTGCTGGCCGTGAGACCGATGCCGGCGATAGCGACGAATGCCAACAACACCCGCCGGATCGTGTTGCGTCGTGGAACCAGGCGATGGTGTCCGTGATCGAGCGCTGCGGCTCGCTGCTCGAGCGGTTCGCCTCGCTCCCGACGCCACCGGGCAATGGTCCACAACTCGAGCGCGACGGCGATCACCCAAAAGAGCGGGCTCCGTAGCTGCGAGCCGATGTCGAAGCCCGCGACGTAGCAGAAGATGAAGTAGGCGATCCACCACAGCACGTCGGCGGCGAGGTATCTGGTCAGCGATGTCGATTGTGGCGATGGTGTCGATTGTTCGGCCACGAATCCTCCACGGCGAAGTATCGTTCGTTTCATGAACGATCGTATCCAGATCGAACAGAAATGGAACCAGCCCGGATGAACGAGGTCGTACCGCCGAGCCGGGCGTTCGTCCTCGGACTCGCCGACGGAGACGGCTACCTCGATGCCGCTGCGCTGTTCGACCTTGGCGCGGCGGTCGGCCTGAGTGACACCAGCATCCGCCTCACGCTTCGACGGCTCGACGAGGCAGGGCTGCTCGACGTCGAGGGCCGCGGCCGTAAGGCCGTGATCATGCTCACCGAGGCCGGGCTCGCCGCGCGGGCTCCAGACCTCGGTTGGACGGCGCTCGCCTACCGACTCGACCGTGGCCTCCTTCCGTGGGATGGCCGGTGGCATCTGGTGTCGTTCGCGATTCCCGAGTCCGAGCGCGTGGGGCGCGATGCGCTGCGCTCGTACCTGGTCGAACTGATCGGTGCGCAGTTGGCCGGAGGTCTCTACGCGTCGCACTACGACTGGGAGCCCTGGGTGCGGGCGTTCGCCGAGCGCCACCACCTCACTCCTCACCTGGCGATCCTTGCGACCGACGAGTTGTCGATAGGCGACGCGTTCGACCCCCGCGACATCGCCGAGCGGCTCTGGCCGCTGGGTGACCTGGACCGTTCGATCGGCGAGTTCCTCGAAAGATGGAGGCCGCTCGCCGTGAGCCCTCCGGACGACCTTGCCGAAGCGGCCCGGGCCGCCTTCGCGGCGAGTGCTTCGTTCGAGGAACTCGCCCGCCGCGACCCGCAGCTCCCGTCGGAACTCGCCCCGGAGCGATGGCGCGGGCGTGAAGTCCGCGACGTGTACCGGACCCTTCTCCAGGCCGTTTCGGATCGACACGCCGACATCGCTCGTGCGAACGTGTTCGCCGCCTACCTCGACGTACTCGAGCAGACCGAGTCCATGACCGATCCCGAGTTCGATCGATGGCTCTGGTCGGCCACCCGACCGGGCTGACCCGGTGCTACGGGCGGCAGTTTTTCGGGGTGTACTCGCCGGCCAGCTCGAAGTCCTGGCATTGCAGAAAGCGTTCGTGTCCATCGCCGACATAGAGGCCGACCGAGAAGACCAAGGCGACGGTCAACGCGAGCGCCACGCGCAGACGGCCAGGAAATTCGAAGAAGTCGCCGGCGACGAGACGAGCCAGCACGTACAGCGCAAACGGCAACGCAACCACCGACGCGAACAGCAGGATCACCACGACGGCCCGGTTGTCGGTGGCGACGAAGACGTCGGCCAGCAACCACACACTGGGAACCGCCAGGGCGAGGCGCCATCGACCGCCGAGCCGGTAGTCCGCGTCGTGCAGGACATAGCTCGAGATCAGGGCGACCGTGCACAGCACCCAGATCGCCCAGATCTTGCGGTGGTCGACGTTCTGGAACGCCCCGACATCGAAGCCCAGGTTGAACGCCGCCAAGGATGCGCCCGTCGCCATGACCACGAATGCCCGTGCTGCGGGCCGCACATTGAGGTCAGAATCGAGATCCGGCGCGTCCGTGGTCACGGATCAAACGTAGGCCTGAACCACCACTCGGCGGCGGTTTGTGCCCCGATCTTCCTCGACTAGAACGGCACGTAGGCGTCCTGCGAATCGGACGGCACGACCCATCGCTGCGCAGCATCGATCGGGGTCGACACCACGCCGACTGGCGGGACGCGACCCTGGTCGCCGAACAGCCAGAGCACGAGGTTCGTCCGCTCGCCGCTTGTGATCGGCTGCGCCATGTGTGGGACCTGGCCACGGTGGAGCATCGCGCTGCCAGGTTCGAAGCTCAGCACCGTTCGGGAACCGGTGTCCTGGTCGAGGAAGTCGACGGTCGAACCGGTGAACTCCTCCCCCGGCAGGTTGATATTCGCGTTCAGGGTCACCGACGAAGCGTCGAAGTGTGGTCGGATCGACGTGTCGGTGTCCGGCCGGTAGTTGATCGAGAAGCCAAACGTCTGCCCGTCGTATCCAACGATCTCGGGAAACAACATGCGAGCGACCGGGCGCAGATACCGGTCGGTGAGCATCCGGTAGAACGTCTGAAAGGACGGGCCTGCCAGGTAGCCGGCGGACCGCGGGTCGAGCATCGCTCCTTTGCGATTCAGGACGATGCCGTAAGGCGCGCGGAGCGGGACTCCGGCGTCCCAGGCGGCCTCCAAATACGAGCGGAGCTCGTGCAGGCGTTCTGGGTCGAAGAGGTGTAGCGAGAACACGCCGGGTGCGGCCTCGTGGATCAGCTCGCGCACCGCTGCCTCGGCGGTCGGCGTGTCCCACGCCTGCTCCACGGCAACTCGCAGGGCTGGGTCCACCAACGCCTCGCCCAGCACGCTGCCCTCACCCGACTGGTGGTCCCACTCGGCCCAGGCCTCGGCCAGAAGTGCGCGGTTCGTAGTCCAGAATCGCTCGACCGACGGGTCGCGACGCAGCACATCCTCGCGACGCGGAAGTGCAAGTGCGCGGGCGGATTCCAAGTGTTTGGTGTTGGTGGTCATCACATGCTCGCTTCGGGTCTAGGAGGTCCCGGCCGCGATGAGGAGCTCGAGGCGTTCGACAAGCGAGGCGTTCTTCAGCGGGTCAAGCGCATCGGGATGGGGCGAGGCGAACCGACGCGAATCGTTGTCGTAGTACTGACCCGACGCGTCGGCGAACTCGCTCGATGTCGCTGCCCGAACCAGGATGTCGGCGCCGATGCCGATGTCGTTGCCGGAGGTGCCGTACGCCTCCTTGACCATCTTCGTTCCGAGGAACGAGCCGGGATTCACCGCGACGACGACGGGTCCGTCCGGCCCCAGCTCACGAGCGAGGTGATTCGACCACATCGTGAGCGCCAGCTTGCTCTGGGCGTAGGCGGCGCTGTCGTCGGGCGGCTGCTCGCCGCTGAGCGCCGCCGCCTGGACGGGGGCTTGGGCGGCCGAGGACAGGTTGACGACCCGTCCGTCGGACGAGAGCTCCGGCAGCAATCGCCGCGTCAGTAGATAGGGCGCGACGGTGTTCACGACGAAACGAACATCGAGCTGGTTCGGCGGCATCGGATGTCCGAGACGGAACACACCGGCATTGTTGATCAGCACATCCAGGGCACCGGGGCGCGCAGCGATCGCGGTCGCAAGGGCTTCGACGTCCGATAGTCGGGAGAGGTCAGCGGCGAACGATTCGACCGAACCATCGCGTCCTTCCGCTCGCACGAGGCGCTCGGCTTCGGCAAGTTTGGCGGCGCTTCTCCCATGAAGCAGCACGTGGTGACCAAGCGAGGCCAGCTGGATCGCGGTCGCCAGGCCGATTCCGTCGGTGGAACCGGTGATCAGAATGGTCTTGGACATGGTTGGCTCGGGCTTCGTCAACGGGTGGGGGGTTGACCGCAAGAGGGGTTGCCTTCGCGGCCGAAGTCGATGATGATGCCTCTAGTTTCGATTGGCAAGAAGGCACCTGAATGTCAGCTAGGTACCCAGAAGAAACCAGTGATGGATCCGGCGAGCGCGGCGACCTGTATTCCATCGACTGCCCCTGTCGCGACGTGCTCGATCTGATCGGCTCCAAGTGGTCGGTCTTGGTGATCGGTCGACTCGAGGAGGGGCCCCATCGCTTCGGCGAACTCCGGCGAGCGGTGCCCGGAATCACCCAGAAGATGTTGACCCAGACGCTCCGGCGACTCGAGGAGGACGGCATGGTCCACCGACAGGTGCTGGCCGAGATGCGGCCGCCGCGAGTCGAGTACTCGCTCACCTACCTGGGTGTGACGATCAGTGAGCCGCTCGAAGCGATCCGCCACTGGACCGAGCAGCACCTGCCCGACGTACGTCGAGCTCGCGAAGCCTTCGCCGAGCGTGTGGCGGAGACTGCGCCGGGTTAGTCGCCCAGCAGCGCTGCCAACGTGCCGACGCCGACCTCAGGTGCAGTGAAGGACGATGCGCATTTTCGACCCGATGGCGGTGACATCGCGCATCTTCCGCGACACGCTCACCGCCACGGAACCTGCGTTGGTCGTGTCCCACGTGCCTGCCGGGTCGGCGTTGAACGTTTGGATCGAGTAGTCGACGAGGGAGGCCCCGATGGCGATCGTCAGCAGTTGTCCCGCACCGCTGAACTTCGCGTTCGCGTCTGAAAAGAGCTGGTCGATCCACGCACTCGTCATGACGGTTCCAACCCCGAGCGCCACGGACTGCACATAGCGCTGGTCGAAACCGGTTCGGTCGAAGGTGAAGTCCAGCGTGGCGTCGGTAGCGCCACCTGAGGCTGCCGCCGCGTAGTTCGGCCGGAGCGAGAGCCCCTCGATCCGTGGCGCCGACCAAACGAGACCCACTGTCGCTGCGGCAGCGGCCGACTTCTTGATCGCGTCACGTCGACTCGGATGGTCCCGCTCAGTCACCCCGTCGACGGTAGCGGCCTGCAGCTCAACCTCTTCGCGATCATGCGCGGGGCGCCTCGTCGCGTGCGATCAGAGGATTGAAGCGCACGCGTTTCGGGATCCGCTCGGCCCCGGGGATGCCTCGCTCGACGATGAAGGGCCGCAGTGCCTCCATGGCCTTGGGCTCATCCCAGTGCGGGATCGTCGGATACATGTGGTGGATGATGTGGGTCTGCATCGACTGGAACAGGTAGCGCGGCGCGAGGGTGGTCCAGAACCGAGTGTCCCGGTATCGGCCGACCTGGTCCCCCGGCCGATGCGGCTGCCAGCCGAAGTAGATGAACTGATACGACTGCGCAAGCGCACTCGGCAACCACCACACGAAGAACGTCTTCAGGGGGAAGAACACCACCGCCACCAGCAGCAGTCCGCCCAGCAGCCGCTGCATCGGCATGCCCTTGGCAACTCCTTCGGCGAACTTCGGATCCCGCTCGGCGTTCGCGGCCAGCACCTCAGCCCGAGGTCCGCGGTGGACCGAGATCGCCGCATTGAGGAAGCCGCCCTCCATGCAGTGATGGTCGACATCGAGCTCGGGGTCGTTGGTGTGCGCGTGGTGCTTCATGTGGGTCACCTTGAGCACCTGGTGCGACTGCCGGAGCGGGATGAGCGAGATCTGTCCGACGAACGGATCGATCCACTGCCACCCCTTGCGGCGCCCGGAAAGGTTGCCGTGCTGGCCCTCGTGCGACGGCAAGTAGGCAAAGCAGCAGCACACGAAGGCGATCGGAAACCCGACCCACATCGAGAGACGGCCGGCGAGCACGAGCCCCAACGTGACCATCCAGGTCACCGATTGGCCGAGACCGATCAGGATCATCTGCCATTGGAACCGCCCCATGAAGGTTCGCGCGACCGCACGTTCCGCACGTGGTGAGAGATCGACGACGGAGTCGGCAACACCGGTCACAGCCAGTACCCCCGGCGTCGGGCGGCGAGGCCACCGCCGAGACCGATGAGGAGTGAGCCGGCGAGCACACCGGGTGTCGGTGCGTCGGGCCAGATACGCCGGGCGGCGGCGAAAATGACGCTGCCCCAGAAGACGAACCCGAACCACACCGCACCCCAGCGATCGATGTGGGCAAGGACCAATGTGATGGCCCGCTGCACCGCAGAGGTGCGGGGTAGCTCAACAGGATTAACCTCGACCATCAGGTCACTATACAAACGTATAGTGACCTGATCAAGGGGGTGGGGCGGATGATCCGCGGTCAGCGGGATCGCCCAACAGTGCGTCGACCAATCGCAACGCCGCACGCTCGCTGGCGGCATCACTGATCGTCTCACTACCGTCTCGGCCAACGCGACGCCGCAGCCACAGACCGTCGGCGGCCGCCAGCGTGACGGCAGCGGCTTGCTGAGGGTCGATGACCTCGCTCGCTTCGTAGGCCACGGTCAGCTGAGCGAGCCAGCGGCGCTCGGTTTCGTCTCGCAGTCGACGGAGTTCGGGATCGGAGTTGGCCTCAACGGACAACGCGAGCCAGGCATCGACGTGCACGGGATTGAACGCCTCGGGGGCAAACATCGCCCGCACGATCGAGCGCGCCTGTTCGGCGCCGGAGAGGTTCGAGTCGGGCTCGGTCGACGAAAGCCATCGATCGCAGAGTCGGGTCATCGTGGCCATGACCAGCTGTTGCTTCGAGCCGAATTCGTGGCGCACCATGCCGCGCGACAAGCCCGCGATCTCGGTGATCGTCGTGACGGTCGTCGCGCCCAGGCCGTGGCGATGAATCGACTGAAGGGTCGCATCGACCAAGCGATCCTCGGCCGACCCCGAGGTCGAAATGCCTGCGATCGTCATGTACTCAACCGTCCCCGAGCAACTCGGTGAGCATGGAGAAGAAGCCGTCTTCGGGATAGTCGGTGACGATGTGCGCGTTCGGCGCCGTTCCGGCGAAGCCGAAGTGGTCGACGACCATCGCACCCAACGTCGGCCCCGACCCGACGACGATGTCGACCCCGAGGTGCAGCATCGTCGAGGGCGATGGGTCGATCGCATGCGCCATGGCGATCGGATCGGGCAGGTCGGGGCCCTTCAGCCGCGTCTGCTCCCCGGCGTACTCGCCGAGCGTCGCTTGGATGTCGAGGGCAAAGTCACCGAGTGCGGACCCGAGTGCTCGGATCTGTTCGTGCCGGTGCTGATCGACGACGGCAGACGCGATCGAGATGTCCCAGCCCACGAGTTCCAGCGGCATCCCGGACCGAAGGACGACGCGGACGGCCTCGGGATCGACGTAGAAGTTGAATTCGGCGCTCGGTGTGATGTTGCCCGGCCCGTGCTCGCCCGTGCCGCCCATGATCACCACACGCTCGACCTTCTCGGCGATGTCGGGTGCCATGAGCAGGGCGATGGCGACGTTGGTCAACGGCCCGATCGGGATCAAGGTGATCTCGCCTGGGTGTGCACGGATCGTGTCGATGATCACCTGGGGCGCCCACCCCACGTCGTGGGTCCGACCGCTCAGTGGGAGGCCGATGTCACCCATGCCGTCGACGCCGTGGACCTCCTGCGCGGTGACGAGATCCCGCAGCATCGGACGATCGGCGCCGGCGTAGACCGGCACGTCGGCGCCACACAGTTCGACCGTGTACAGCGCGTTCTGCACGGCCTGGTCGAGCGGCACGTTGCCGGCCACGACGGTGAAGGCGACGACCTCGATGTCGGGATGGCGCAGCGCCATGCACATGGCGACCGCGTCGTCGCTGGCCGTGTCGGTGTCGATCAGGAACTTCCGCATTGGCCCGAGTGTATTTTCGGTCAGCCCTCGGAGACGAGACGTAGACGCGACTCGGGTTGCTCGCGGGGCGAGAGCTCACCGACGAACTCGGTGGCGTCGCCAGGGAACCAGTGCTCGGACATGAAGAGGGCTTCGCCGTCGTCGCCGAATGCGGTGCGCCGAACCACGAGCGCCGAACTTCCCTCGGGTCGGCGAAGCAGCTCGGCGACGTGGGCCGGCATCTCGGCCGCGCCGATGCGCTGGACAGCTCGCCGCAGCCGGTCGCCGAGCAGGTCGAGGAAGCTCGCGTGCTCAACCTGGCTCCGCGACAGGTCGGCGGCGAGGTCTTCTCGACACCAGACGAAGATCCGCGAGAACGGCTCGTCGTCGACCCAGTTCAGGCGGCCCACCTCGAGCACGTTCGTCCCGAGCACGTCGACGACCTCGCTGGGCGCCGGCACGAAGCCGAAGTCGGTGACCTCGCGCCGCACGTCGTGGCCGGGCTCCATCTGGGCTTCGATCGAGATCAGCGAATCGAGCGACTGGGTGACCGGCTCGGTGGCGACGCTCCAACCCAGGCCCTGCCGCGAGACGAGCAGGCCTTCATCGCGCAACAACTCGAGCGCCTTGCGCACGGTCACGCGGCTGGCATCGAACGTCGTTCCGAGCGCGGACTCGCTCGGGAGGAGCTCCCCGGTGGCGTAGTGCCCGGACTCGATGCTCTTGCGCAGACTCTCCGCGATTTCGCGGTAGATGATTCGCCTCACTTGCATTAAGCTTGTATCAGACAAGTCGCCCGGAGGCAATAGCCAGCTACTCCGAGCGACACCGGCGATGAGAATCGAGGCCCCTGCATGAGCTTGTACAACGACTACCTCACCGAAATCGATCAGCGCTCCGAACAGGGCCTGCACGAGAAGCCGGTCGACGGCGCCGACCTGCTCGCGGAGATCATCGAACACGTCAAGAACCCCGACAGCGAGCATCGCGACGACTGCCTTCGCTACCTGATCTACAACGTGCTCCCGGGCACAACCAGCGCGGCCGGTCTCAAGGCCGAGTTCCTCCGCGACATCATCACGGGCGCCGAAGTCGTCGGCGAGATCTCGGTCGCATCCGCCTTCGAGCAGCTCTCACACATGAAGGGCGGGCCGTCGATCAAGGTCCTCCTCGACCTCGCCCTCGGCGACGAGGCCGCCACCGCGCGCCAGGCAACCGATGTGCTCAAGACCCAGGTCTTCCTGTACGAGGCCGACATGGCTCGCCTCGAAGAGGCCTACGGCGCGGGCCACGAGCTCGCCACCGAGATCCTCCAGAGCTACGCGGCAGCCGAGTTCTTCACCGAGCTCGAAGACATCGACGAAGAGATCGAGGTCGTGTCGTTCGTCGCCGGTATCGGCGACATCTCGACCGATCTCCTCTCGCCGGGCGGCGACGCCCACTCCCGCTCCGACCGCGAGCTCCACGGCCAGAGCATGTTCGAGCACAACAAGGACCAGCAGCAGGCACTGCTCGACCTCCAGGCGCAGCACCCGGACAAGCGGATCATGCTCGTCGCCGAGAAGGGCACGATGGGTGTGGGCTCGTCCCGCATGTCCGGTGTGAACAACGTGGCGCTCTGGATCGGTCGCAAGGCCAGCGAGTTCGTCCCTTTCATCAACATCGCGCCGGTCGTCGCCGGCACCAACGGCATCTCCCCCATCTTCCTGACCACCGTCGGCGTGACCGGCGGCATCGGCCTCGACCTCAAGAACTGGGTGACCACGTTCGACGCCGACGGCGAGCTGATCGTGGACGACGACGGCGAGGCCGTGCTCGAGCAGACCTACTCGGTCGACACCGGCACGGTCTTCACCATCAACACCCGCACGAAGACCTTGCACGCCGAGGACGGCACCGAGGTGATGGACATCTCGGCCGCCTTCACCCCGCAGAAGGCCGAGTTCATGAAGGCTGGCGGCTCCTACGCCGTCGTGTTCGGCAAAAAGCTCCAGACCTTCGCCGCCAAGACCCTTGGCATCGACACCCCGCAGGTGTTCGCACCATCGGACGAGGTCTCCCACGAAGGCCAGGGCCTGACCGCGGTCGAGAAGATCTTCAACCGCAACGCCGTCGGCAACACCGGTGACACGATGCACGCCGGTTCCTACACACGGGTCGAGGTCAACATCGTCGGCTCGCAGGACACGACCGGACTGATGACCTCACAGGAACTCGAGATGATGGCCGCCACGGTCATCTCGCCGATCGTCGACGGTGGCTACCAGTCGGGTTGCCACACCGCATCGGTATGGGATTCCAAGTCGCAGGAGAACATCCCGCGGCTCATGAAGTTCATGAACGACTTCGGCCTGATCACCGCCCGCGATCCCGGTCACGGCTACGCACCGATGACCGACGTGATCCACAAGGTGCTCAACGACCTGACGATCGACGACTGGGCGATCATCATCGGCGGCGACTCGCACACCCGCATGTCCAAGGGTGTCGCCTTCGGCGCCGACTCCGGCACCGTGGCGCTGGCCCTCGCAACCGGCGAGGCCGCCATGCCGATCCCCGAATCGGTCAAGGTGACCTTCAAGGGCAAGATGGCCCAGCACATGGACTTCCGCGACGTCGTGCACGCCACCCAGGCGCAGATGCTCAAGGAGTTCGACGGCGAGAACGTGTTCCAGGGCCGCGTGATCGAGGTCCACATCGGCACGCTCGCCTCGGACCAGGCGTTCACGTTCACCGACTGGACCGCCGAAATGAAGGCCAAGGCCTCGATCTGCATCTCCGACTCCGAGACCCTCGTCGAGTCGCTGGAGATCGCTCGGGACCGGATCCAGATCATGGTCGACAAGGGCATGGACAACGACAAGGGCGTGCTCCAGGGCCTGATCGATCTGGCCAACAAGCGCATGGACGAGGTCCGGTCCGGCGACAAGCCGCCGCTGGCTCCCGACGCCGACGCCGAGTACTACGCCGAGTTCACCGTCGACCTCGATGCGATCGACGAGCCGATGATCGCCGACCCCGACGTCAACAACGACGATCCCTCGCGGCGCTACACCCACGACACGATCCGTGAGCTGTCGTTCTACGAGGGCACCAAGGCCGTCGACCTCGGCTTCGTGGGTTCATGCATGGTCCACAAGCAGGACATGAAGATCCTCGCCAAGATGCTGCAGAACCTCGAGGCCATCCACGGCAGCGTCGAATTCAAGGCACCGCTCGTCGTTGCGCCGCCGACGTACAACATCGTCGACGAGCTCAAGGAGGAAGGCGACTGGGACGTCCTCGCTCGCTACGCCGGCTTCCTGTTCGACGACGACAACCCGAAGAACACGGCACGGACCAGCTACGACAACATCCTGTATCTGGAGCGTCCGGGCTGCAATCTCTGCATGGGCAACCAGGAGAAGGCCGAGCCGGGCGACACGGTGCTTGCCACCTCGACCCGCCTGTTCCAGGGACGTGTGGTGAAGGACTCCGACGAGAGGCGCGGTGAGTCGCTGCTGGCGTCGACCCCCGTGGTCGTGCTGGCGAGCGTGCTCGGTCGCTTCCCCTCGCTCGAGGAGTACCAGGAAGCCGTCGCCGGCATCGACCTGACCCGGTTCACCCCGCCCGAGGAAGAGCTCACCGCTCCCGCCGGAACCGGCGTGCCAGTCTCGATCAGCCGCTGATCGCGGTTGGGTCGCCGTCCGCGAGGCGGGAGTTCGCCGCCGTCGCCGCTCCGTAGTGGATCGGCCCGATTCGCCAACCTGAGGGCACGTATATGTCGGCGGGCAGGTCCTCGCCCTGGGCAAGCATGTCGGGCAGCAGGTGAGTATGGCAGCCCGCGGGCGACTCACCATCGGGTGGCGGAATCGGCGAGGTGACTTCGATCCGTCCAAGTGCCGTCTCGACGACTCGCGTCGGTGATGCATCGACGAGCGCCTGCCAGACCTGAGTCGAGAGCGCGTCGATCGTGACGCCTATGGCGCTTCGCAGCACCGAGATCAGAGCCTCGTCCGCGGTCCGGACCATGAAGCGGGCGACATCGCGGCCGACACCCAGATCAAAGGCTGTCTCACCAGGGACGGTTGGCAAGATCGGGCTCGGGTCGGGCCCGAGTTCCGTCAGCGAGTCTCGAGATCCGATGCCCGGTCCGGTCCGAACCACGATGTGGGCATCCGGTTCCTCCGGGGCAGTCGTGCTGCCAAAGCAGAAGCTTCGGGTCTGCGCATCGATGGTGATGCGAAGCGCGCCGGTCGAACCGATCGCGGTGACCGAAGTCGAGTCGTCGGTGGTGGCCATCGTGATCTGCGGGGATTCGACCGCCGTGTAGAACTCGGCGATCGCTCCGGGCACACCCATCGTCCAGGTACCGGAGCCGCTCGTGAGCCCGGCAACCAACTCGGCTAGTTCGGCGCCGCGCTCGCCAAGGAAGCGACGCCGAGACCGACCGGTGAGGCCTTCGAACTCCATGCGTGCCACTGCGGGCGACAGCTCCCCATCGCCCGACGCCACCCAATCGGCCAGCACTGCGACTTCGGCATCGCCGAGATGGCCGAGCCAACGTCGCTGCGAACCGGTCCGCACGATCACGACGTTCGAGCGCTCGCAGGGCCCGACACATTCGACCGTGTGGAAGCGGGCGCCGACCTGGGCAGCCGCTTCCTGGAGTCGGGCGACCTGTCCGTCGTGGTCCATCTCGGGATGCTTGGCCGTCCCGCAGCAGCAGCCGCGACAGACGAGTACTGACGACACCGACACGCTCAACAGAGTTCACCCCTTTGCCTGGTCCGCACTGCGGCAGCCTACTGATCGCCACCAGGGCTCGGAGCGAGCAGGCCGCACGCGCCAGGGTCCTGACGAGACCCGGTCGAATCCTGCTATGCCGACCGCAACTACGCTCCCCGGTAGCCGAGCCGGAGGCGCCGTGGCGTTCACCCATCGATCATTCGACGACCACGAGCAGGTGCTGTACTGCAACGACCCCTCCGTCGGTATGCAGGCGATCATCGCCATCCACGACACGTCGCTCGGGCCGGCCGCGGGCGGGTGTCGGATGCAGCCGTACACATCGGTCGACGATGCTCTCGACGACGTGCTTCGGCTGTCGCAGGGCATGACGTACAAGAACGCCATGGCCGGGCTGCCGCTCGGCGGAGGCAAGTGCGTCGTGATCGCGGATCCGGGCGCCGAACACAAGCCGGATTTGCTTCGCTCCTTCGCCGCCCACGTGCAGACACTGGGCGGCCGGTTCTGGACGGCGATCGATGTCGGCGTCGGACCCGCCGATGCCGAGATCCTCGCCGAACGTTGCGACTACATCTTCGCCAACGCGTCGCGCTATCCGGCCGGCTTCAACCCGTCGTCGTACACCGCACTCGGCGGCTTCCGCAGCATCCAGGCCGCAGCGACACACGTGTGGGGCAGCGACGATCTCACCGGCCGGCGCGTGGCGGTGCAAGGTCTCGGAGCGGCGGGCGGAGGCCTGGCGCGTCACCTCGCCGAAGCCGGAGCGAAGCTCGTCGTCGCCGACGTGCGCCGAGACCACGCGGCCGCGTTCGCAGACGAGCTAGGCGGCACCGCAGTCGAACCCGACGAGATCCTCGCGCAACCGGTCGACATCTTCGCCCCGTGCGCGCTTGGCGCGATCCTGAACCCCGACTCGATCGGTGACCTACAGGCCGAGATCGTTTGCGGCTTGGCGAACAATCAGCTCTCCGAGCCCGGGGTCGGCCAGGCGTTGGCCGACGCCTCGATCACGTATGTGCCGGACTATGTCGCCAACGGCGGCGGCATGGTCGCCGCCGGCGCACTCATCTACTCCGAGCCGACCGAGACCGAGACGCTCGCAAAGATCGACGGGATCGGCGACACCGTGCTCGAGATCCTGCGTGCCGCCGACGGGCGTCGGCTGCCGCCATCCGACGTCGCCGACGAAATCGCGATCGAACGAGTCCGAGCCGCTCGCCCGGCGGGTCGGATCACCCCAACCAGAGGAACATGACATGCCCGCCTATGTCGTCTCGATGATGACGATCCACGACCCCGACGTCTACCGGCAGTACACCGACCGCACGCCGCCGATCGTGAAGAAGTACGGCGGCAAGTTCCTGACCCGCGGCGAGGAGATCACCTGCGTCGAAGGGCAGGAGTACGACGGACGGCTCGTCATCCTCGAGTTCCCGAGCAAGGCGGACGTGAAGGCCTGGTTTGCCGACCCGGACTACGAGGAGGCAATGGCGTTTCGGCATGCCTCGTCGACGATGAACTACCTCCTGCTCCAGGAGGGCGGCGAGGACACCGAGGCTCCGGACCCCAAGCTTTGACCACTGTGCGGGCGCTCATGTGACGAGCGGCTTGCGGTGGACACCGCTGATTGACCAGGCTGGTTCGGCAGTGATCGAGCGAGCCGTCGGTCGCTGAACTCGCCTGCACCCGAAGGACCGATGATGGCCAGCCCCCTCGAAGCCGCCAAGCTCAGCGAAACCGCATTCGCGATCCGACCACTACCCGAGATCGTCTTTCGAGCTGGCGCGGTCGGTGACACGCCAGGCCGCGCTCGCCAGATGGGCGGACGGCGCGTGCTGATCGTGACCGACCCGGGCGTCGCGTCGGCTGGCCTGGCCGATCAGCTGCAGTCACTGCTCGAAGGTGACGGGCTCTCCGTCTCCGTGTTCGACGGGGTCGAGGCGAACCCGACGCTCAGCAACGTCGACAGCGGCACCGAGGCCGCCGGCGACACCGACGGTCTGGTGATCGTCGCGCTCGGCGGTGGATCCTCGATGGACTGCGCCAAAGCCATCGCCATGGATGCGGTGAACGAAGGGCCGATCCGCGACTACTGCATCGCGGCCTCGGTTGGCGAGACCGGCACGATCGACCCGACGAGCGCCGCACCACGCGAGATGCCCACGAGCGCGGTACCGCTGATCGCGATCCCGACGACCTCGGGCACGGCCTCGGAGACCAACGGATCGGGCGTGCTCACCGACGAGTCGGAGAACCGCAAGATCTTCATCTCCAATCCCCTGGTTCGGCCCGCGGTCTCGCTGCTCGATCCGGAGCTCACACTCGGGCTGCCGGCCTACCCGACCGCGACCTGCGGCATGGATGCGCTGACCCACGCCATCGAAGCATTCACGTCGAGCCGCGTCACGCCCTACAGCGATGCCGTTGCCCTGCAGGCGATTCGCCTCGTGGGCGAGTGGCTCCCGGCGGCCATCGACGACGGCAGCAACCTGGAGGCGCGCTCGCAGCTGCTGTTCGGTTCACACCTGGCCGGGATCGCGTTCGGTACGGCCGGGCTCGGCATGTGCCACGCACTCGGCCATCCGCTCTCTGCGGTGCTGCACCAGGCCCACGGTCAGACGTTGACGACGATGCTGCCGCACGTCATGGGCTTCAACATGCCCGAGCGCACCAACCGCTATGCGGCCGTGGCCGAGGCATTGGGCGCGGCTGACGCGGCCGCCGACGCAGATGCCAACGCGCAAGCGGCGATTGGCGCGGTCGAGGCCCTCGCCGAGCGGGTTGGCATCGCACGATCGATCAGCGAGATGGGCGGCACGTCCGACCACCTGCCGGAACTGGTCGGCCAGGCGATGTCCGACGTGACGATGCTCGCCAACCCCCGTCCGGCCACCGCCGACGACGTTCGCAGCCTGTACCTCGCCGCCTTCTGACCGATCGGACCGTTCAGTGCGCGAGCGCAGGCTCGCGATCTGACGCAAGCTGTCCTTCGAGCTCGTTCGCGGTTCGGACGAGCTCCGGTCGCGCCGCCTCGGTTGCAACCGCGAGTAGGCAGACGCACGCGGAGTAGAGGGCTCTCGCTCGAAAGGTCTCGGGATCGAGCTTGCCGCGCGCCCAGAGCACCGCGGCCCGATGAAAGCCGTCGTAGGACTGGGTCGCCAGCAGCTCGGAGCGAAGCTCATTTCGGAGATGGCCGGCGTCGATTGCCTGCTGGATGGCCGCACGCTGGCGCTCGATCGCCATCGGCGTGGTGCGATGCTCACCGCCTCCGCCCTGCTCCTGCGCCAGGAGTGCCGGTCGGGTCGTTGCAGCTCGTTCGAGGACCTGGTCGACGCTCTTGTCCACGAACACCATCAAGCGATCAACAGGCTCGGGGGTCGCGGCATCCGCCTCGAGCGTCTCGTCCAGACTCTCGAAGAACCCGCCGCAGAGCGCAGCACGGATCTCATCCTTGGAGCCGAAGAGGTTGTACAGCGTGGGCACCGAGAGGTTCGCTCGCTCGGCCACCTTGCGCATCGACCAGCCGTCGACACCGTCGCGGGCGATCAGTTCCCGCGTGGCCGCAAGGATCGCCTGGCGCCGACGCTCGGCGTTGTCCTCTCGAAGCCCCATACTTGCACACTGTACAAACTCTTGTACGCTGTGCAAAGTATTTGGAAGCGCGCCAACCGAAGGTGGTTTCATTCATGACGAGCACGCTCGCTCTGAGCGACGATCTTCGAACCTCTGTCATCGAGCACGGGACCCGGCCCGACCACATCGTTGAGCTGGGCACGCGCTGAACGATGGCAACGACAAGACGATTGACAAGACTCGCCGCGATCCTCACAACATCGATGTTCGTCGCCACGGCCTGCGGACTCCCTGGATTCGGGGATGATGACGGCGGCGCCCAGGCGCTCGCAGCCGACACGCCGGCGGCGAACGTGCTCCCGATTCCGCCACTCCTCGAACCCACGATGGTCGACGGTGTTGCCCACTACGACATGTCGATCGGCGATTCGGCCCACGACTTCGGGATGGGGATCGAAGCCGACACCATCTCGTACAACGAACTCTCGGTACTTGGCCCCACCTTGCTCTGGCGCACCGGTGACGACGTCGAGATCGACGTCACCAACAACCTCGTGGAGACCACCACGACGCACTGGCACGGTGCCGACGTCCCCGCCGAAGACGACGGCGGACCGCACAGCCGTATCGAACCGGGCGAGACATGGACCGCCGACTTCCCCGTCATCCAGCCCGCCGCCACCCTCTGGTATCACCCGCACCTCATGGGAACCACGGCCGAGCAGGTCTTCGCCGGCGGTGCCGGGATGATCATCGTCGAGGACGACAACCCGGCTGCGGCAGACCTCCCGAGCACGTATGGCGTCGACGACCTGCCCGTCGTTCTCCAGGACAAGGAGTTCGATGCCGACGGTCAGCTGGCGTTCGAACTCGACGATGACGACAACGGCGACCTGAACCCCGACCTCACCATCAACGGCGCGATGGACGTCTATGCCACCGTCCCCGCCGGACCGGTTCGCCTCCGGCTACTCAACGGAAGCCAGGCTCGGGTGTACCAACTGAGTGTCGACAACGGCTCGATGGTCAAGATCGCTTCCGACGGCGGCTACCTCGCCGGTCCGGTCCCGCTCGACGTGCTGACGATCGCTCCCGGCGACCGGGCCGAGATCATCGTCGACACGAGCGATGACGGCGCCGTGCTCCTCGACGAGGACTTTGGGCGGATCCTCGAACTACGGGCCGACCCGACGCTCCCAGTCGCTGAACACCCGCCGGCTCAGCTCGCGACCATCGACCGCATCACGCCGGACATGATCGACCGCGACCGCACCTTCCAGCTCGGCGAGGTCGGCGACGGTTGGGGAATCAACGGCCAACAGATGGACATGGGTCGAATCGACGAGGCGATCAACCTGAACGACACCGAACGATGGACGATCAATGTCGGTGAGGGCGTGCATGCGTTCCACGTGCACCAGACGCAGTTCCAGATCCTCGAAATCAACGGCGAGCCGCCTGGCCCCGAAGACCGCGGCTGGGAGGACACCGTGCTGGTCGGCGACGACGAGCAGGTCGTCATCGCCGCGCGGTTCAACACCTACTCGAATCCCGACATCCCATACATGTTCCACTGCCACATCCTCGACCACGAGGACACCGGGATGATGGGCCAGTTCACAGTCGTGGACGGCTAGCACAGACCACGAGCCAACGGCCAACGCACTCCACTACGTGGGCTCAGAGACGGTGTCCTGCGGGTTGAGGTACTCGGGATGAGCGCAGAGGGAGTCGATGACCGGTGCAAGCGCCTCCGCGATCGCCCGGGACTGCTGGTCGGTGAGGTGATCGAAGATCACGCGACGGACGGTGGCGGCGTGACCCGGCGCAGCCGCTTCGAGGCGGCGCTGCCCCTTCTTCGTCAGCTCGGCCAACTTCGCTCGTTTGTCGCCAGGGTCGGGATGGATCTCGACCTCGCCCCGATCGACAAGCGTTCGGAGGCGATGCGTGAGTCGACTCGGTGAGATGTCGGCGGCGCAGGCCAGGTCGGTGAGCCGCAGCCGGCGGCCGGGTGCTTCGGAGAGCACGACAAAGATCTGATACTGGGCGGGCTGCAACCCGTCGTTGAGCCGCAGGTCTCGTTCGATCTCGGGGAAGGCCCGCTGAACCAAGGTGACGAGCGACCGCCACGCAGCCATCTCATCACCGTTCAACCACGACGTGGATGTATCACCTGCCACACCTGGACTCTAGAGGTTGACGCTTCAAACGTCTTCGGATAACTTGATGCTTCAACCATTTAGTTGAAGCATCAAAGGACCGTGCAATGGCAAGCGCAGATACAACCGGCCGACCAGTCGCCGCGATCGTGGCCAGCGAACACACCGTTGAGGGCGGCGGATTCGACGTGCACCGCGCCTTCCCCACGTCGTCACTCGACCTGCTCGACCCGTTCCTCCTGCTCGACGAGATGGCACCGGTCGACCACCCGCCCGGTCAAGCCGTCGGCGCCCCCGCCCACCCCCATCGAGGGTTCGAGACCGTCACCTACATCCTGCAGGGCGAGGTCGAACATCGAGATTCGGCAGGCAACCACGGCCTCATCGGCCCGGGCGACGTCCAGTGGATGACCGCCGGGGATGGCATTGTGCACGCGGAGATGCCTTCGGCCCGCATCCAGGCCGAAGGCGGCAGGGGGCACGGACTCCAGCTCTGGGTGAACCTGCCAAGAAGCCTGCGGCGCACGCAACCCCGCTACCAATCCCTACCGAACGACACCCTCGCAAGAGCGGCGGGGCCAGGATGGAAGGCTGAGGTCTGCGCAGGATCGATTCTCGGAGCGACAGGCCCGGCCGAGACCCACACGCCCGTCGGGCTCGCTCGCCTCACGGTGCAACCCGGTACCCGGCTCGCGATTCCTGTGCCCGCGGACCACAACGCCGCCCTCTACGGACTCGGCGGTCGAGCCACCGTCGGCGGCTCGTCAACGGTGGGAACTCACGAACTTGCGGTGTTCGAGCGAGGGGAAGGCGACGTGGTGGTCGAAGTGGCCAGCGACGACGCCGCTGCGTTCGATGCACTGCTGATGACCGGTGTTCCCATCGGTGAACCGATCGCCCGGTACGGCCCGTTTGTCATGAACACCCAAGCCGAGATCCAAGAGGCGATCAAGGACTATCGAAACGGCGCCATGGGAACCCTCGATCCCGTCGGCACCGCCTGACCAACCCAATCCCCCAAGGCAAAGAAGAGAATCACATGACCAGCCATCCAACCGCGCTGCCCGATGGCAGCTGGACGCTCGACCCCGACCGGACAACCGTGACGGTCGCCGTCAAGAAGCTCGGCTTGCTGAACGTCAGCGCGACCCTCGACCTCATCGACGGCACGATCGACATCTCCGACGGCCAAGTGGATACGGTCGACGCCCGCGTGAGCGCTACGTCCTACCGAAGCCCGAACGCCAAGCGCAACGAACACGTCATCGGTTCGGACTTCCTCGATACCGCCAGCCATCCTGAGATTGCGTTCCGCACCACGAGCGTCGAGCCAGCCGACGACGGCTACGTCGCCAGCGGCACGGTGAACGTCAAAGGCAAGGACGCTCTCCTGCGCTTCGACGTCCACGACATCACTGCTGAGAACAACACCGCGTCGTTCAGCGCCACCGCCAGCGTCGACCGCACCACCATCGGCGTCGACAAGATGCCCTCTCTGATCATCGGCCGCATGCTCGACCTCACGATCAGCGCCCATGCGCAGCGGGTGGACCCCGATAGCGGGGCAGGTGCGTGATGAAGATCCTCGCCATTCCCGCGACCAACCACAAGAACAGCATCAACCGACTGCTCCTCACGTATGCAGCGACGATCCTCGACGCGCAATCCGGGGGCGCCGTCGAGGTCGACTTCGTCGATCTGAATGACTACGAATTCGCCATCTACAGCCCCGAACGGGAGGCTGAAGGTATTCCGGCCGGTGCACGTGAACTCTTCGACCGGATCGGCAGCGCCGACGCAATCATGGTCTCGTTCGCCGAATACAACGGCTCCTATACGCCAGCGTGGAAGAACACCTTCGACTGGATGTCGCGAATCGACACGGGCGTCTACCAGGGTCGTCGAGTCGTGTTGTTGGCCGCCACACCCGGGCCCCGCGCCGGAGCTGGCGTCCTCGGCGCGGCCACCATGGCCACGCCGCACTTTGGAGCCGACGTCATCGGCCACCTCGGTATCGGCAGCTTCGCCGAGAATTTCGACCTAGCGAACGGCCGCATCAGCAACGACGAACTCGACACCCAACTTCGCGACATCCTCATCGTGCTCGCCGGCTAAGCACCAAGCGCGGAACATTGAGCACCGCCCGAACCAGGGTCGGCTTGAAAACGACTCGAGCCGGACCCTTGGGTCCGGCTCGGTGACTTGGTGGCGGGGGCAGGATTTGAACCTGCGACCTTCGGGTTATGAGTTAGGCGGCTGGCGTTGTGGTGGCAGCGATGCGTACATCAGGCCCGTGATTTCGCGGTTCTGCGGCGTGTCAAGTGCGGCCGGTTCGCTGCAATTGCTGCCGTTCGTGACCAATCCGTGACCGGCTCAGGTGGTGCCCGCGGAGTACCGGCCGATGAGGAGTGGCACCAGATCGTTCAGCCACTTTTCGACCGAGATCGACCCGCCCGACATTCCATGGAGCGGATAACGGTCGACGTGGATCGATCGCTCAGAGGTTGCTGCGAGGTCCGACCCGACAAGGTCTTCAAGCGCCGCCGTCAGCATGTTCTCGAAGGCCCCCACGCCCTGCGGGTCGGCTGCGAGCGCGAGAGTTTCGCCGAGTTCTCGCCACAGCCATGGGTCGCCCCGCAAGCCCCACTGCTTGGGGCGTTGTCGGAATAGCTTCCTCGCCCACGAACCTGTGATGCGAGCCGGGTTGGAGAGCAGTTCCGCCTCGACCTCAGGTCGGTCGACAAAGCGCCTTTGGGCCGCTACGAGATCTGGGTGGATCGGGTCGTAGGTCGGTTCGAGAGCCATGAGTGACACGCGACCGCTACCGGTACGGCAGCGAATGGTCTGACTCGTAGAGGCCTCCGACCTCAGCGCCGTCGAAGTCTTCGAGCATTGCCCGAACGTTCGGGTCGAGTAGGTCCAGGGATCGGAGCGTTCCGTCGCTTGCTTTCGTCAGTGACTTGATGGCTGCGAATCGTTCGCCGAACTGCTCAGCGTGTCGGGCCAACGCCTTGAGCTTGTTCTTGGCGTCGGCCAGATGGTCGCCGTGTGGGTCGACGATCGACGAAATGAGCGTGCCGTCGTCGAGCCGGGAGATGATCACGAAGTCGGGTTGGAGCGACGTCCAGCGGCCGTCGTCCTTCTGATACGCAATTCGCATTGCCGCCGTCGTCGCCCTCGATGGGTTTCGGTACCAGGCCACCGTCGTCTCACGAGCGATCTCGGTCTGGATGACCTCGGTCTCCCACGCGTTGAGCCGAGCCGGGAAAAGGCCATCGCCGTCCGCGTAGAGGTGCTTCTCGAACGTCGGAAGTGGACCGTCCTTCGTGGCTGTCGCCGTCGTCAGGTTGTCTCGCAGGTCGATGCCGGCGGTCTCGGGTTCCGAGGTCATCTCGCGCACCAGCGTGAACCCGTCTCGCCGCGCCCCCGTCGTGAGGCTGATGGCGACGTCGTGCTCTTCAAGCTGCTCTCGGACCCATGCCGTGGCAGTCGCATCCACGGCGCCGATCACCCCGTCGACCTTGAGCAGGGCGGCGACTTCGGTCTTGATCGTCAGCGTGTCGGTCTCGTCGTCCGTATTGTCGACGCAGTAGCGGTAGAAGTCCTGTCCAGCGCCCTCCTTGACCGAGCGGATGACCTTGGTCGTGTCTCGATCGAGATCAGCGAGATGAGTTGCGATCTGCCGGGTCTCCCGGCTGACCGACTGGCCCTGAGCATCGAACTTGTCCCGGGCAACATCCATGCGCTCGAGATCTTCGACGTTCGCTTCGACCTGCTCCTCGTGCTCGGCAGCCAGGCCTCGGAGTCGAGCGTTGAGCCGATCGGTCAACTGTTCGCCAGCATCGGCGACGAGCGCCGAACCTGACGCATCGTCGCACAACAGCTGAGCGAGCTTGCGAGCTCGTCGCAATGGGCTGGCCAAGACATCGGGGGTCGGGATGCTCGGCAGCGACTCCACGAAGTCGAACACTTCCGCTGGGACCAACGCGTTTCGTTCGAAGGTTGCTTTGTTGAAGCTGACGCTCGGGCCGACGCGGCCATCGTCGCCGCTCTCGCCGTTGCCTTCGAGTTCGGCCTTGATCTTCTCCAGGGCTGTTCGGTTGAAGTTCGGAAGGTAGCAGGAGACGGAGTTGAGCGCATCGTCGGTGGGGATCCGGCGAGCGAGGGGCTGGCGCACCATGCGGCCGATCACCTGAGCGATATGGGTCGCATCCTTCGCCGGCCGTTCCGAGTACATGACTTCCGCTCGCGGGCAGTCCCAGCCCGTCGAGATGGCGGTCTTGGCCAGCACGATCCGGATGTCGGTGTCGGACTGAATCGTCTCGGGCGGCACCCATCGCACAGCGCGTGACGGCAACACGATCGTTTCGTGCTCGCCGAAGACGTGAGCGACGGCGTCGGGGCCGAGGTCGGGCCATTCCGACTCGATCACCGACAGCATTTCGGTGAGCTTCGCGTCCGAGGCCTTGTCGGGGACCTGGATCACCATGACGGGCAGCACGAGCGGTTCGTGCTCCTCTTCGGCGTAGGTCGCCCATCGCTGCTCGTAGTCGAGCGTCGCCTTGACCGCTTCACGAAGCAGCGTTGTCGAGAACGTGCCGGACTCGTCGGGCTGGTCAATCCCGATCTCGTCTTTGACCAGTCCTGAGGCACGCACGGCGTCGATGTCGACCTCGACGACTGGGATCGTCATTCGAGTGTCGAGGCCGCTCATGGCGTCGGTGAATCGCTCGATCGTCGCCGAGATGCCCCAGACCACGGGGACCGGTGGATTCTGGCCAGCTTGTCCGTCGATCATGCGCTTGACAATCGTCTTGCGGTCGCGGGCTGACTTCATGCCCTTGTGGGCTTCGTCGAGCACGAGGTACAGATCGACGCGTTCGTCGTTGATGGTGTTTGCGAGGATGTCCCACATCGAGAACTGCCGCTTGTTCGTGCCGCTCTGAGCGAGGCCCGAGTTCTTCGACAGCTTCTGGATGTTGAGGAAGTACACACGACCCGGTGAGAGCTGCGAGTCCTGGAAATCGTTGTCGATCGTGTACAGCTGGTTGACCGCGAGCATGTCGGATGCGGCGAGCATCTTGTTGCGGGTCTGGTTGTTCAGCGCGGGGTCGTCTGTCACCCACAGGAAGCAGGCACGAGGATCGGCCTCGGCGCCGAGATCGGCCGAGCCGTGGAACATCGCCTCAATGACGGCGGTTGCGATAACAGTCTTGCCGGCACCGGTCACGGCGGAAAGCGCGAAGGCCGAGCGGTAATCCATGGCGAGATTGGCCCGCGCCGCCCACAGCGCTTGAAGACAGCCGACCGCTGCCTCGCGCTGGTAGTCGAACAGCTCGAGCTTCATGACGACGCACCCGTGTTGATCGCGAACGTCGACAGGTAGTTCTCGTAGAGGCGGACCACCTCGATGCCGGCAGGCATCTCGGCAGACACGTTGGCGAACTCCGAGGTCGAATCCGTCACTACAAAGACATGGGTAACGGTCGGTGCCAGCTTCTCGACGAACGACCGCCAACGATCGGGGTTGAAGAGGACTGCATAGGAATCGCTCATGATGTACGGCTTTCTACGGCCGGCGTCGTCATGCGAAGCAGTCAGAACCGGGCCACGTGAACCGGACCTCATCCACAGCAACGGCGCCACTGCCTCGAAGGCACGATCGAGCCCAACCGACTCCGAATCGAGGTACTCCAGCTCCACGAACTCGAAGCTCTCAGGAAAGCCATCCTGTGCCGGCCGACCGCCCTCGTACTCCAAGTCGACCGGCTGGCCCGTTGCCAATTCTCCGATCATCGCCGCCTCCAGGCGCGGCCTGGTCACGCGTTCGAAGATCCCAGCGGCATCCCACTGCTCATGGAACGAATCAATCCCCTGTGCTCGGAGCTTCGCTGCGGTCTCGTGATCGACCTCATTATTCGTCACAAGAATCGATTGCCGGCTCCCGCCGTCAGCGGTGTTCATCAGCGCGACAGCATGAGCGGTGGTTCCCGAACCGGCAAAGAAGTCGACCACAACGGCATGAGGCTTGTTGGACAAGACGGGAAGCAGTGCGTCGCGCACGGCGTAGACAGACTTCGGAAAGTCGAATAACCGCTCACCGAGCAGTTTTCGGAGGAGCACGGAGCCATGCCAGCCTGCATCATGCCGCGCACGTTTCCATACGGTTTTCGCCCGGGACAGGTCAAAAACGCGCGTGAGTTCGACTGGCCCGCCCGGTGGCCGAGCAACTATCGCAACTTCGCCTGTTTCGATCTTCTTGCGAATGCCGTTGGGCACGTAGCTGATGGCCCACCCCTCCGGTCGCAAGACGCTCTTCACCATCCCTTGCTGGTTCAGATCAAGAAGGGTTTCCGGTACGGCTTGCCACACCCCGAGCTGCCCATCCCGTCGGACAGGCCAAACTGCAGTCTCGCCTTTCGCCGTCTCGATCGCCGGTGGTGTCCAGGTATTCGGGTCACTGATTGCCTCGCCGCCATCAATTCGCTGGCGAAGTGTCGCACCGACCCTGACGATCTGAGCAGAGGACTGGTCGATCACAATTGGGTAGACCATGCCGAGACCATCACTTGGCGTCGCGTTGGTCCCGGCGCGAAGCAGACCCTTCCAGAACCGAGTGTTCCGCTGAGTTGAAGCGTCCGAGAGATAGTCGTCTGGCGTCGCGACTACGCCCGCTTCACCGAGGAAGCAGAACAGCGCGTACTCCTCCACCCTCGCAAAGCGACCCTGTGCAACGCCCTTGGGATTGACCACAATCGTGACCATCTGGACGTATGCGGACGGGAACACCTGCTCCAGGAGCAACCGCAGGCGATGAACCTCGTGCTCGTCAATCGTCACAACGAGCACGGAGTCGGCAGGATTCAGAAGCCGTTCGGCAAGGGCTAGCCGGCGCTTCATGAATGCCAACCACTTCGAATGCCGGTACGCGTCGTCGCCGTCGACGTAGTCGTTGTTGTACTTCCAGTCGCGGGCGCCGGTGTTGTACGGAGGGTCGATGTAGATGCAGTCGACCTTGCCGGCGTGGGTGAACTGGAGGGCTTCGAGTGCGTGATAGTTCTCGCCCTTGATGACGACGTGGGCGGGTTTGTCGCCGCCGCGCTCGATTGATCCGAGGCGCTTGAGGCCGGGGTAGATCGGTTCGCCGAACTCGGCTACGGCGACGAGTTCGTTGACGTCGACCGTCTCGTCTTCCTCAGCGCCGGCGAGCGTCGCCTTGCCTTTGCGGACCTTGAGCACGACGCGTGGTTCCTCTTCGGGTCCGCCGTCGCGGGTGACGACCTTGGTGCCCCGGCGGATGGCGTGTTGCGGCAGCGCGACTCGCTCGGGCAGGTGTTCTTCGAAGACGAGTCCGAACTGGCGGCGTTGACGGAGCCGGGCGATGTGGGCGGTCAGGTCCTGGCGGAGGGCGTCGTCATCAACGCGAGCGAGTAGCGCGTCGAGTTCGTCAGCCATCAGTGAGCAACCTTATTTGTTCGGTGTGACTCGTTGAACGTCATGCGGAGCGCTCGGCGATCCATGCTTCGATGACCGGGCGTGACCAGTGTGGGTGGCCTTGTCGTGACGAGAATTGGCGGGTCGGGATCGAATGGCCCTCGGCTCGAGAGACCCAGACGCGAAGGGTGCTGACGGGTGTGCCGCTCATTGCTTCGATCGCGGCGTAGCTGACGAGGTTGTCAGGGTGCAGCTCGGGCAGCAGGACACCGAAGATTCCTTCGCTGGCCGGAGCGTGGTCGAGCGTGAGCCACTCGGAGATGCCGGGAACGTGGGGGAAGTCGTCCGCTCGCAGCAGGGTCGGTGATTCGGTCACGGTTTCGCGCTGTTTGAAGGCCCGATAGGCGACATCGCCATCGGTCGAGTAGTACCCGTTGAACCAAAGGTCACCGGCGGTGGTGTCGGGTGAGGTCGCCAGCCCATGGGCGGCCAAGGCTGAGTCCCAGGTGTCGTGTGCGTCGATGGTCCAGCCGACGCTTGGGCCGTAGGTGATGTGGTAGGTGAGGCCCATCCCGACTTCGGCCGAGACCACGATTGAGAAGCAGCCGTCCTTGTAGCTCTGGTAGGTGGCCCACTCGTCGGTTGTGCTCTGGCGACGAATGCTCGTGATGTTGTGCGCCATCTCGTGATCGGGGGCGCTGAACGGGTCGATTTCGAGGATCGAGTCGTCGAGCATTGGCAGATGGGGGCGCGGGTTCTGTGTCGTTTGCCCGAAGCCGATGAGTGCCACGAGCCGACCATACACCAACCACGCAAAGCCAAGACGATCCGATGCAATGCTTGACCCAGATCGTGAAATGTGAAATAACAGAGACTCAATGCAAAGGGAGGGGAACCAGGTGCAACTGGTTCCCCTCGTGAAGAGGCAGCCGAAGCGCCCCTAGCAATTGCGACGGTAGCCGATTCTTCGAGTTCAAGGAGCACTGATGGCTACCACATCCACATCTCGGGTCCTACCCGATCCCGTCGAGTCCCCGACGCTTTCGATTGGCGAGGCGGCTGCCGTTCTTGGGGTATCGACGGGCACGTTGTACGAGGCGGTTCGGCGGGGTGAGTTTCCGGCAGTGCGGGTGCGGCGTCGGATTGTTGTGCCGACTGCGGCGCTGGTCGATCTGTTGTCGGGGGTGTCGCAGTGAGGCCCAGTGACGAGTTCGGCGGCGACGGCGCAAGCCGAGAGCTGCCGGGCGAGGAGTCGGGCCCGGGCTTGTCTTATGTGCCATATCTGTTCGGCTACCCGAGCGAGCGTGAGGTGGCCGGCAGTGTCACGGGGGCAGATGATCGGCCGTCGGATTGGCAGTTGGCGGTCACGCCGGGGACGATCGGGGTGCATCATCGTCGGCAGTCGCGGGGCGGTGCGAGGCCGTTGTCGAAGTCGTCGGCGAGGCGGGGCCATATCACCGAGTTCACGGCGAAGTCTCGGTTGCGGATGATCCGCAAGTTGGCGTCGTTGGACTACTCGCCGTGGATCGAGTCGTTTCGAGCGCGGCTCGGTCGTGGCGATGGTGACGTTGACGTATCCAGGCGACTGGATGTCGTTGGCGCCGACGGCTTCGGCGTCGAGTGCGCATCTGCGGGCGTTTCGTCATCGGCTGGAGCGGGCGACGGGTCCGGCGCATGCGATTCTCAAGCGGGAGTTTCAGCGCCGGGGTGCGCCGCATTGGCATTGCATGGTGCCGTTGCCGAGCGTGGTCGGCGAGGTGCCGGTCGCCGAGTGGATCTCGTCGGCGTGGTTCGAGGTCGTCGGCAGTGGCGACCCTCGTCATCTGCGGGCTGGGACCGGCGTCGACTGGTCGCATGGGGTTCGTGCGATCGATCCCGTGCGGGTCGCCCGCTACTTCGCCGGGTACTCGACAACCCGGTCGAAGCAGTATCAGGATCGGCCGCCCGAGCTGTGGATCGAGGCAGGCAGTGTCGGCCGGTTCTGGTCGGTCTGGCGGCTCAAGCCGGCTGAAGCGTCGCTCTACTTAAGCGAGCGCGAGTTCATCGAGGTTCGCCGTCTGTTGCGGCGGATCGATCGAGCCAAACGTCGCACTCGGGTGGTCACGGTGCGGCGGGTGAACCGTCGAACCGGCGAGATCCGGTTCCGCAAGGTGACCCGGCGAGCCGATACCCGATCGCTCAACCAGAGCCGGCTGGTCGGCGGGTCGCTGTTTACGCCCGACGGTCCGCGTCTGGCTGGCGATGTGCGCCGATTCCTTCACTCACTCGACCAACAAAAACCGCGGCCACAACCGGTGTCCGCACAACAACAAGGAGAACAACATGAAGATGATTCCGTGTGACCCCAGCATCGAGCGGGTCTACCTGGGAGCCCGACCGCACGTGCGTGACGGTGTCGTGGTGACCAACGACGACAACGACCAGGTGATGGTCGTGAGCGTGCTCGGCATGCCAACCGAGGAGGAACGGGCCGAGGTCTTCGAGGTCAAGGTCCCGACCCGGGGCATCCCGAAGTCGCTGTCTGCGCAGACGTCGGTGCGGTTCGAGAACATGATCGCCCGGCCGTGGGCCTTCGACGGCCGTTCGGGGGTGTCGTTCAGCGCAACAGCACTGCTGGTGCAGCGTGGCAAGGCGGCGACCGAATGACGCTGTTCGAGACCGACCAACCGACACGGGCGGGCGAACCGTGGAACCCGGCGCCGTGGCTGGTGCGCCTGCTCACGCTGTGGTGCGGTGTCGTGATCGGCCTGGCGGGTATGACGTTGCCGTTTGTCGGGATGGTCGCTGATCGGCTCGGGCGGTGGGCGTGGTTCGGGCCCGTCGTCGGCGTTGTGGTGTTGGCGGTCGTCGTGTGGCGGGTCGTGGTGGGCGATATTGCGGCGTGTCGGGTTTGGCGGGTCGCGTGGGATCAGCTCACCGATGGCCAGCAGCGGTATCGGTTCGTTCGGCGGCTGCATTCGGTCGAGTCGACCGAGCGAGGGTTGGTGGTGGCGTTGCGACCTCCGCCGCCGTTGACGGCCGACGAGTTGTCCAAGCTCGGCCATCAAATCGCTTCGAGCGAGGGGATGCGCTTGGAGTCGGCTCGGGTGGTCGGGCGGGCACGGAGGAAGCCGGCCCATGTCGAGTTCCGGTTCCTGCGATGAGATTCCAACTCGGGGTCTGGGGCGCGGGAGCCTGTGCTGCGGTCTGGGACACCGGTGAGCATCCGCACGGCATCGTCACCGGCCAGACCGGATCGGGGAAGTCGTTCCTGCTCGGGTGGCTGATCGAACAGGCAACGGCCGACGCCGAAGTGTGGATTGGCGACGGCAAGGCGAGCGGCGAGTTCGCTTCCTGCGGCGATGTGGTGGCGGGTGGGCCCATCGAGTGTGTGGAGCTTTGCGAGCAGGCTGCGGGGTTGATCGCTGACCGGCAGGCCGGTTTCGATCGGCCGCTGCTGGTGGTGATCGATGAGGCGGCAGCGATCACGCTCCGGGTTGCTGGTGACCAGGCCAAGGATGCACGTGATCGCAAGGACCGGTTCTTGTCGTCGCTCAGCTCGATCGCGCTGATGGGCCGCTCGGTCGGGGTGCATCTTGTCGTGGCGTTGCAACGGGCCGACGCCGATGTGCTTGGTGGCGCGACACGGGATCAGTTCGGGTTCCGAGTCGCGCTCGGCTGGTCATCGCCTGACGGGTACCGGATGGTGCTCGGCGAGTCACAGCTTCAGCCACCAACCAACACTCCAGGGGAGGGTTGGGCGGTAGGACTCTCCGGCGCACCACCCGAGCCGGTTCCGCTGTTCGTCGACCGGGAACCCGTTGGCGCCCGACGGTGGTGGCGGCGATGAGGGGCTCGGTCAAGAAGGACGGCGGGTCCTGGCTCTACATCATCGACATCCCCCGAGGTGCCGATGGGCGGCGTCGCCAGAAGAAGAAGCGAGGCTTCCGCACCCGAGCCGACGCCGAACGGGCCGTTGCCGACGAGATCCAGAAGCTGTCGACGAACAGCTACGTGCAACGGTCCACGATGACGGTCGAGCGGTTCCTGGTCGATCAGTGGCTGCCGGCGGCGAAGCAGACGCTGCGACCGTCGACGTACTCGAGCTACGAGCGCAACATCCGCCTGCATGTGCTGCCAGTGATCGGCGGCGTTCGGGTGCAGGATCTGCTGGCGCCGATGCTCAACGACCTGTACCGGCAGCTCGCCGACAAGTCGCCGACGACCGAGAACGCGCTGTCGCCGAAATCGATTCGCCACGTCCACACGACGCTGCGCAAAGCGCTGGCCGACGGCATGCGCTGGGGTGTCATCGAGCGCAACGCCGCCGAACTCGCCGACCCTCCCCCGCTCAAACGGCGCGAGATGAACACCTGGACCGTCGACGAGTGCCAGCGGTTCCTCGCCCACATCGCCGGCCACGACACCGAGCCACTGTTCGTGCTGGCGCTGACGACTGGTATGCGGCGGGGCGAGATCTGCGGGCTGCGCTGGCGAGACATCGACTTCGACGCCGCTCGGCTGTCGGTGCGGCAGACGTTGAACAGCGTCGAGTACGGGCTCGTCTTCGGTGAACCCAAGAGCGCTCGAAGTCGTCGCTCAGTGCCCTTGCCCGAGTTGGCGCTCGACCATGTACGTCGCCGGCGGGAAGTGCAGGACGGGTGGCGCAAGGTGATCGGTCGAGGCTGGCCCGCCCACGACCTCGTCTTCACCTACGAAGACGGCCGCCCCCTCCACCCAGATGCGCTCAGCGATGCCTTCAAACGACTCGTGAAATCGTCAGGGCTGCGCCGCATCCGACTCCACGACTGCCGCCACACCTACGCCACCATCGCCCTCGAAAACGGCGTACCGATCAAGGTCATCAGCGAAGTCCTCGGCCACTCTTCGCCCGCCTTCACCATGGACGTCTACAGCCACGTCACCCCCGCCATGATGGAAGACCTCGCCCGCAAAGTCGGCGAAATCCTCGGATAGCTCACGATCAGCGGCCCTCACCGGCCGGTAAGACTCGATAGTTTGAGCTCATGGCAGATGTCTTTCCCATGCATCGTGAGCCCTACCTGCCTGCGTACCTCGCCGAGCGGGGGCGACGGCTAGTCGATGCCGCGTTCGCGTCCTCTTCCGACACCGATGAAAGTGCTCTCGAAGAGATTGCACGAGCTGGCCTCGCTGACCAGATCCGACTGGGTCAGCCGCGCTATCTAGAGGAGCCTTGGGTGCGACGCATGTCGGCAGGTCCAGAGCACAGCTTCGACCTAGTTCGGCGCGGGATATATGCCGGTGACAGCTACGACGTCAGCTATCAGCGATATCAACTACCACTCGAATCGGGGGCAGAGTTCGTATCTGTCGGGGTGAATGGCGGCACGTACTTGGACCCGATGTTCCTGCTCCATCGTGGCGATCACATTGAGGTCAGGGCCTCGGACGACAATCATCGCGACGAGTTGATCAGGAAGGTCGAAGCACGGGTTGAACAAGCCAACGCGACCATTGCGAACTGGAACGAAACGAGGCTCCCGCCTCTGGTCGAGAACGAGGCCGCAAAGCGGAGGCAGCAGCAAGAATCCGCCGGCAGCAGACGAGCTCAGCTTGAAGCGGACGGCTTCGCCCCTGCCAAGCAAGTCGACAACGACCACGCCGATAAGCCGCAAAGCGAGAAAGAGAACAACATCTCCGTTTTCATCAATGGGGGATTCGCCGTAGATGCCAACGGCCAGGTTCAGACGAGCGGGCCGCACCCGCTTGATGACCAAGAACTAGCCGCACAGATTTTGGTACGGGTAGTGAGCTTCGGTGGCATCGCAAGCGCTCGCCGCAGACCGGCGCGACACCACATCGAAGTCTCCCCTTCGGATCCGCGCAACAAAATTCAGGTGTCGACACCACTCGGGGCCTCCGAGTTGTCGCCAATCGGGCTACGCGTCGACGAGTTGGCTGATCAGATTGCCGCAATCATCGATGGGGCCGATCCCAACACAGTCGAGATCAGCGACACCCAGGACGCCGGTCCGAACGATCAGTCATCACGTCGCCTGGTAGACATCCGCCTTGCGCGAACGGTTGACAATCGCCAACCATTCAGAGGCTCGATCGAGCAGGTTGTAGCCGAAACACAACGCCTCGAGGGTCTTGGCGCTTGGGTTGAAGGATCACCGGAGTTCGCACAGGTTCAGCGACGGAAGCGGTTTCTGCTCGACTACATGCAGTTTCCGGCTGACGACGATGCATCGGAGCAAGCCGAAGCCGACCGGATGGCGATGACGCTCGAAGGCCAGAACCTCACCGCTCTAGCCGAGATCGAACCTGGCGCGGACGAGCTCGTCGAATCACTGCTTCCGATCTTGAGTACTGCAGCCGAGGTCGACGGCTCGGACTCCGATGGAGAGGTCGCACGCCACGTCGCTGTCGCAACGGACGAATTCCTCTCTGACGTGATCGCTTCTACGGAAGAGATCCAGAATGAGGAGCTTGCCCAACTTGTGAGTATGGCAACCGACGAAGACTCGTCTGTGCTCAAGATGAGCCTCGCATGGGCTGGCTCGACCGCTGAGTCCAAAGCGCAGCTCTATGGCCCTCCTGTACCTGTCGCCGCTGGAGTTGCGACGATCATCACGAGTCTCTTCGTATTCGGAGCATCCGCAGCGACTGTCGGACCCGCAATCGGAATAGCGGTCGGCTTGCTCTGGGGCTGGCTTCGCAACTTCCGCCCGACAGAGAGTGAATAGCGGATTCGACGAGCTCTCGATGGTGTGACCAATCCGTGACCAAATCGACGTTTTGGCACCCCTTCCGAAAACGACAATGACCCGGAAACTGTTGAGTTTCCGGGCCTTGCTCTTGGTGGCGGGGGCAGGATTTGAACCTGCGACCTTCGGGTTATGAGGTCTATGCGCTAGGGATCGCATGGCCAGGGAACTAGCCGATTCCCCTGTGTCTGCAGGGATTCGACTCTCCGCTCGACCCCGTGGTTCCCCGTGGTTTACCGGGGTTCAGGTACATCGGTGGTACATGCGGCGAACGTTCCGGTCAGCCCCGTTTGCGGGCTGACTCGAGTGTCCGTCGGAGTTGGTCGATCGTGGGTGACCCGGCTGGCCCGTCGGGCGTTTGGTAGATCCGGCACGACAGACCGACCGGTGCGTCGGGGTCGGCGAACAGATCGGATCCATCGACGTGGATGCTCGGCGAGCCTCTGAATCGGTTCCGCTCTGCCGCTTCGGGGGTATCGACGAGAACTCGCTCGATGTCGAGGCCGGAGATCTCGGTGACGAGCAGATCGAGATGGTCAGCCGCTGTTTGCCAACTGGGGCAGTCATCGAAGTAGAGCAGCGACACCTTCATGGGTTCAGCCTACGGCACGGGCGTCTTCGACGTTCTACGATGAGGTTGAGCGCTGGTAGTGCGCTTCCGGTCCGCGGAAAGGGCGAAGCCCAACTGCATTTGATTGATCATGCCTTGGAACATCGGTTCCTCTTTCGGGCTCGATCGTGCGGACACCGAGCACACACGAAAGGGGCCCATCCGTGCCATCAACGCCGCTACCCGAGAACCCGTCGCTCGAACATCTCAAGGGACAGGCGAAGCTCGTTCGAGACCTGATCCGGTCCGGCGACCCGGGCGGATTGTCGATGTTCGACGACTTCCACCCTCACCTCCGGGCCGTGGAGCTTGACGAAGCGCAACGACAGTCGTTCAAGACGACCGATGCTCAGTTGATCGTCGCCCGGCTTTACGGCTTCGCGAGCTGGCAACGGCTTCGGGATCACATCGCAGTCGTGTCTGCGAACTCGTTCACCCCGAACGCCGAAACGGGTCTCGATGGGGAGCGGTCGTTTGTCGAGAACGCTTGTCATGACTATGCCGAGGATGGTCCCAGCCCTGAAGATCGGATCGACGAGGCTCATCGGATGTTGGCCGAAGATCCGTCCTTGGCGACGGGGTCGGTCGAGGCCCTTGCAACCGTCGGCGACTACAGCGCGCTAGCGGCTCTTCTCGACGAGCAACCGCATCTCGTGAACGAACCGTGCGGCCCCAACGGATGGCCGCCGTTGCTCTACGCCACGTATTCCCGCATCGACACCGACCGCACGCAATGGTCACTGGCCGAGACGGTTCGCTTACTCATCGAACGAGGCGCCGATCCCAACACAGGCTTCCTATGGCGAGGGCTCGTCCCACCGTTCACCGCACTCACGGGCGCGCTCGGTCGTGGTGAGAGCCACCAGCAAATGCCCGCCGACCGTCTCACGATCGCCCGACTTCTCCTCGAAGCCGGGGCCGACCCCAACGATGGCCAAGGTCTTTACAACAACGGCATCGGCGGCCAGAACCACGACGACCCATCACACCTCGATTTGCTGGTCGAGTTTGGTCTGGGGACCGACACGGACGGCCCGTGGTACCGCCGCCTAGGTGATCAGCTTCGCCACCCTGGTGAGCTGCTCTACGACGAGCTCGAAGCCGCATGCAAACGCAACCGACCAGCTGTGCTTCGCTACCTCATCTCGCTCGGCCTTGACCTCGACCGGGCCATCGGACGATCTCAGCAGACTCCGGCGCGCATCGCATCGGGCGAAGGCCACCAAGCAGTCCTAGAAGTTCTTGCCGAGGCCGGCGTCGATACCTCTCCCACCCCGATCGAAGAGGCACTCGCGTTCTCGCGGACCAACAACGTTGATGCTTTGGATCGACTGCTCACTACAGAATCAGGATTGCTCAACGACCTCCGCTCTCGCCATCCGGGACTGATCAAGAACGTTTCCACTGGCGACCGGGCCATGCTCGAACGGCTTCTCGGGCTTGGCTTCGACGTCAATGACCGGTCCGGGACCAAATCCGCGTTGCACCACGCGGCCGAAGCCAACGACCCAGCACGGGCCCGGTTTCTCATCGAACACGGTGCCGACCCCAACCTCGCCGACACCCACATCGGCGCAACGCCGTGGGGCTGGGCCAACCACTTCCATCACGACGAAGCCGCTGCATATCTTCTTCCGCTCACCGGTGTCAGCGAACAACCGCTGCCCGAGTTCACGATCCGCTGCCTCGACCGAGTCAGAACACTCGCCAGCCCAACGCTCATTCAGACCTACCTCGACGAGATTCACGACCTTGGCCAACCGGTGCTCGCGACACTCCGAGCCGCCAACGCTTCACTGGCGATTGGTCTCGGGCACCCAACCGTGTCGGTGGCGCTCTACCTCGACGCCCAGGGCGACCCATGGCATGCCCAGGGCACGCAGTTTTCCGACGCGCCGGCGTTTCGTGACCAACAGACCAGCCGCTACTACCAGACCTACCTCCCGCTCGAGAGCGCGCGACGGATCGCATCGGAGTTCATCGATAGCCCTGTAGACCAGCCAGTCTCAGCGAGCTGGAAACGCGAGGGGCGATCTCCCGAACCGTTGGACTGACGACAATGGGAGGTCGCGCCCGAACAACGACGGTAGGGCAGCAGGCGAAGGTCCTATGCGTCGGTGAGCCTCGTAAGCGCAGCCACCGGCAACCGGGCCTGCTCGGCGGCGTTAACCAGCCGTTGGATCGTGGTTCGCGTACGGCGGCTGTCCCCCTCACGACCCGCAGCGCCCATGTCGACACGCACAAACCCGGCCGACTCGGTCGGCAAGCGGCGGCCGGGAACCGCACTGCCTCGTACAAAGTCTTCCGGAGCGACACCCAGCCACCGAACCATCGCCAACACGCCATCAGCCTCCGGCTGAACAGGTGCTGTCTGGGGACTCTCTAGCTTGACGAGGCGAGCACACGCGGTCAGCCCCCGCTGGTCCGCTAGAGCATCGAGCCGAGGTCTGAGGTGACGGTCGGGTAGGCGGCGGTCATGGATTTGAGTTGTCGGGTGGTGAGTCCGAGTTTGATGGCGAGCGCGCAGAAGTTGATGAGTTCGCCGTATTCGGGTCCGAGCATGTGGGCACCGACGATGGTGTCGGATGCGGTGTCGACCAGGATCTTGACTGCTGCGGTCGTTTCACCGATTCGGTAGTTCGAGTACCAGCCGCTGGTGTCGGTGTATCGGATGTCGAGGTCGATGCCGGCGGCGACGGCTTCGGATTCGAGCATGCCGACTCGGGCGAGTTCTGGGATGGTGAACACCGTGGTTGGGACGCCGGCGTAGTCGGGAACGTTCGTGGCCGACTTGAACATGTTCGATGCAGCGACCTTGCCTTCGAACACCGCGATCGGGGTGAGCGGCATGCCGGGTGTGTCCGCTGAGTCCCCGGCCGCGTACACGTTGGGGTTGGTGGTGCTCTGCAGGTGTCCGGCAACGGCCACACCGTTCGGACCGTATTCGACGTTCGCGGCTTCGAGCCCGAGCCGGGACAGCTCTGAGATTCGTCCGGCGCCGTGCACGACGAGGTCGGTATCGATGACCGTGCGGTCACCGTCTTGTTCGACGGTCACCTGGTAGCCGGCGCCGTCGGCCTCGACCGACACGATGTTGGTGTCGGTGTGCGTGTCGATACCGGCTTGGGTGCCACGATCGATGAGGAGTTCGACGAGGTCTGGGTCGAACCCTTTGAGGGGGCGTCCGCGATCGATGATGATCGGTCGGGTTCCGGCTCGTGCTGCGATGTGCGCGAACTCGAAGGAGATGAAACCGCCTCCGACGAAAAGGATCCGTTCGGGCAGTTCGACGAGACCGAGGAACGCGGTGCTGTCGATGAGGTGGTCGGCGCCGAGAAAGTCGAGTGGTCGGGGGCGGGCACCGGTAGCAATGAGGAAGTGTTCGGCGGTGTAGTTGTCGCCGTCGATGTCGATGCTGTTCGTCCCGGTGAATCGGGCGGTGCCATGCAGCGTGTCGACCCCGTTGTTGGTAAGGCCACGTTCCATGTTCGCCGGGACTGGCTCGGTGAACCCGAGTTTGTGTTGCATCAGATCGGCCCAATTGATGTGGAGCCCCTCAGCGTCGACCCCCTTGCCGCTCAGGAGGCGGGCGCTGTCGATGACCTCAGCGCCGCGCCGCAGGATTTTTTTCGGATCACAACCCCGCAGCGCGCACGTGCCCCCGTAGGGAAGCTCATCGACGATCGCCACGCGCCAGCCCGCCGAGGCGCACTTGTTCGCTGCTGCGTTGCCGGCCATGCCGGCGCCAATCACCATCAGGTCATAGTCGGCGTTGTGATCGCTCATCGCTGCGCCGGGACCGGTTGGGCGAGGGGCTTAAGTGTCCGATGCACATCCGCGAGACAGCACTGGCCACTCGGATTCAGGTGTTCACATGCGCACAGGCCTTCGGCGACAGCCACCTTGATCTCGGCTTTGATCTCACTGACCCCTTCATGCTCGGCAACGTCTACAGCCAGAGCGTCAACGGTGTGAGCGAAACAGAAACACACCGGGGTTGTCTTGTCGGTGGCCTTCAACCCGACCTGGGTGACCACCGAATCGGTATCAACGGTGTGTTCGCCCCAGTAGTAAATGACCTGGCACTGTTCGTGGGCGCAGTGCTGCCAGTCACTATCGACCGCCTCGGCCAGGTGGGGGCGCACCGGTGCGGCGCCGACGATGGGGCCAACGTGGCCGCACTTTGGGCATGGCTTGGCATCTGCGTCGGCTGTGCTGCAACAACTACTCATCTGGGTTCCTCATCAGTTCGGTTCGGTTGGGCGGGGGTCGGCGCTATGTCGTGCAAGACCAGGGACGAGTTGTCCTCGGGACCCGGTGCGGGGCAGGAGTCTCCGGTACCGCGCCACCGGACAAGCCCGACGACCACTACAACAACGGCTAGTGCGACGATGAGCCAGCTACCGAGCCCGATCCCTGCGACCGCCCCGACAACGCCAGCCGAAGCAAGCAGCGGGAACCCACAACAAATACCCAACACACTTGCGCCGGCCGCGAGCGGGGCAATCGTCGACCTTGGTTTCTCGCTCACGAACACCACCGTAAACCTTCTTCCACAGGAGAAGGTCAAGGGGTAGCATCAAGAGCATGCTGATCGGACAACTCGCTGACGCCCTGGGCATCCCAACCAGAACCGTCCGGTTCTATGAACGCAAAGGGCTACTGCCAGACCCCGAACGCGCCGGCAACGGATACCGCGTCTACGACGACAGCACGCTCGCCAGGCTGCGGTTCATCCGCACCGCACAAGCAGCCGGGCTCACCCTGGCCGAGATCGCGAGCGTCATCGGAGTCCGCGACGACGGCACCGCCCCATGCAGCCACGTCGACTCACTCCTCGAAGCCAAACTCACCGAAGTCCGACAACGACGCCGCCAACTCGCCACACTCGAAGCCGAACTCTCCGAACTCCTCGAACGCAGCCGACAACTCGACCCAGCCGACTGCACCGCGGGCGAAATCTGCCACATCTTCACCCCAACCGAGACAGCGCCATCGTGAGCGTGGCTGCCGTTGCTAGGAACGCTCTGGCTGCCGTTGGCTTGCGTGGGCTGCGGACGGGTTCGGTGTCGGTCGGCGCGGTTCGCGCACTCCAATCGTTTGCTCGTCGTCTCGTTCGGGTGGCAGCAGCAGCACTGTTCGTCCTCGGGTGAGGCGCCGCATTGTGCTCGCGCACTGGCCAAGCAGCACGTGGCCACCGTTGCTTTCGATGCGAGACTCAAGGCAACACAGCGCGACCTTTTGGTTGAGATGCTGCCGACGCGGTCGACGCAGCCCACCGACGTGGGCCACTACTCGATCCCCGAGCAGAACTCGATTGACCGCCCAGTCGACATCCCGCTCAGTCCGAATTTCGCACAGGTCCACGGGTTCAGGTTAGACCAGCGCCACCTGCTGACGGCCAACCATCCGAGACCGAGTGTGTCGCCTGGGCCGTGTAGCCGATCTCTTCGGCGAGTGATTGCAGGTGACCGTCCGCGGTCTGCCAACTGGGGCAGTCTTCGAAGTAGAGCAGCGTGACCTTCACCATGCCCACCATGAGTCCGGGCCCGGCTTGTGTCCTAGACTGGGTTCTGAGCGCGTTGCGGGGTGCTTCCGGTCCGCGGAAAGGGCAAAGCCCACCCGTCGAATACGACCTATCTTGCGCCATGGAACCCTTGTTCCCCTTTCGGCCCGATCATGCGGACACCCGCGACGAAACACCGGACACAGTGAACACCCTGTGTAGACCGAACCGGTGGCCATCCGCTGCTGTACGCCACGTACTCCCGACTGCATCACGAACCCCGCAGACCGACCAGACTCGGCCGACTGGCGCCACGAGGGCCCCAAAAGTGCGTGAGGGTCAGCTTGCCAGTTTCAGGATTCGTCGGGCCCCGTTGGCGACGATCGTGAAGATGATTGCGCCTGCGATCAGGTCGGGCGCCGAGCTGTCGGTGAACGCCACGACGATCGCGGCGGCGATGACGAGCGCGTTGACCTTGATGTCATTGGCGGTGAAGATCCAGCTCGCTTGGAAGTGAGCTTCGCTGGAGCGGACTCTTCGCAACACCAGCAGCGTGGCGACGTTGCCTGCCAGCGCCAGAAGCGAGACCACGATCATCGGCCCGACCTCTGGCAGCGAGTCGTCGCTGACAAACCTGCGGACAACTTCTCCGAGCCCGATGACGGCCAGGCCGAACTGGAGGTAGCCGCTGGTTCGGGCGAGCCGGTTCTTGCGAACCGTGCTCGTGCCGACGGCGAGAAGACTCAGCGCATAGACCGCGGCGTCCGCGCCCATGTCGAGGGCATCGGCAACGAGACCCATCGACTGGCTCACCAGTCCCGCGGTGAGCTCACCGACAAAGAACACCGCGTTCACAACCAACGCGAACACGAGCGCCGGTCGCTCGCGGCCACTGTCAGGCACGGCGTCGAGCTCCCCGCCGTCGCCAATATGCGTCGTGCCCAGGTCGAGCGACTGCAGCGCAGCATCGACTGCGTCGGTTTCGATGCGATGCTGCACGGCCACCTGCCGGGCGTCGAGATCGACGGCGACCTTCTCGATGCCGTCGATCTCGTTCAGGCGCATGCGGACGAGCTGTTCCTCTGCGGTGCAATCCATGGCGGCGACGCGGAATCGGCTGACTGTCATCGACGAGCTCCCGCTGCGCGGCCGATCAGTGGAACGAACCGGCCCACCTCCGCTGCGTACTGCTCATATCCAGTCCCGTGCAGTCGGCGCAAGTGCGGTTCTTCGACGAAGCGCACCTGCATCTCGATCGCGACCACCAGACACACCACGGCAATGACCGCGATGACGTTCGGCACCATGACTGCGAAGCCGACCGCGGTGAAGATCATCGCGGTGAAGATCGGGTTGCGGACGAGACCGAAGACGCCGGTGGTCACCAGGCCGGTGACTTCGGTGCGGTCGATCCCGATTCTCCACTCGGTGCCCATCCCGACCTGGGCTGCGTAAGTCAATCCGATACCCGTGACAGCCATGGCCATGCCGACCCACCGCATGGCGCTGTTGTCCCACAGCGGTTCCAGACCGGCCATCGCTGCGATCGGCGCGGCGACTGCACCAGCGAATGCAACGATCAACAACACGTACGCAACCCGTTCCAGTGTCGACGCATCCGCAGCGAAGGCTCCGGGTCGGATGCCGGAGTCGCCGGTTTCACGCTTCTGCACCCAGGACCGCACGACGAAGATCACTACGAACCAGACACCGAATAACACCAGCGCAGCAGTGTTCACCACGTCACCTCCTCGCAGCCGACATGACTGTCGGGCTCGACCTGGAACGTGCCGTGGACAATTCCATAGTCGTGTTCGAGCAAGTGGCGAGCCTGATCGAGCACCCCATGACCCTCAACTCCCTCAGCGGTCACGAGATGAGCAGATGCGGCGTCCATCTCCGAGGTCAACGTCCACACGTGCAGGTCATGGACCTCGACGACCCCTTCGATCGACTCCAGGCCGTCGGCCAGTGCGTCGAGGTCGACATGATCGGGTGCCGCTTGGAGGAGCACCCGTACGGCTCGGCGTCCGAGGCGCCACGTGCGTGGGAGGATCCATAGTCCGATCAGCGCCCCGATCACGGGATCGATCCAGCCCCAACCGAAGACCTCGAGCAGCACGGCGGCGATGATGACGCCGACCGAACCGACGGTGTCGGCGAGCACCTCGAGGTACGCGCCTTCAACGTTCAATGACTCCTTCGAACCCTCACGCAGCAGCGCAAACGCGACCAGGTTTGCGAGTAGTCCGAGGATGGCGACGATGAGCATCGGCACGCCGAGTACCTCGGGCTCGTCGAAGAGCCGGCGGCCGGCCTCGATGAGCACCCAGATCGCGACACCGAACAAGAGCAGCGCATTGACGAACGCTGCCAAGATCTCCAACCGGTACAAACCGAACGTGTGGCTCGACCGCACGGTGGCCGAGCGGGCCTCGAACCGCGACGCCAGCTGGATCGCCGCCAGCGCCATACCGATCCCGATCACATCGGTCAACATGTGCCCCGCATCGGACAACAACGCCAGCGAGTTCGTCAGAAACCCAGCGACCGCCTCAACGATGAAGAACCCGCCGATGATGACAAACGCCGCCAGCAACCGGCCGCGGTGACGCTCGCCTGCGCGAGCCAGCCCGGTTCCGTGGTCGTGATCGCCACCCATCACTCGCCCCCGTGCTGGTGCGAGACATGCTCACGCGACACGTCGAGAAGCATGCGGACATGAGCGTCGTCGAGTCGGTAGAAGACATTGCGGCCATCACGACGATTGCGGACCGCACCGGCTCCCCGCAGCAACCGCAGCGCCTGCGACACCTTCGTATCCGTCGTGCCCACGACCTCAGCCAGATCGCACACACACAACTCGCCCGCCTCCAACAACGCATACAAGATCCGCACCCGGGTGGGGTCGCCCAGCAACCGGAACAACTCCGCCAGATCAGACGCCACATCCACATCGATCAACGACTCGGCAACGACCGCAACCCGGGCCGCGTCGGTCGACGCAACCGCGCACCCATCCAATCCGGATACCTCTGATACCTGCATATGTATGAAGATATAATGCTCCGCCTAAGTCGTCAACGGCGTACCGGACTCCGAACTCGCGAGCGCCATGGACTACGTCGCGCTGAGCCGCGTCAACGAAGCAACCGGCATCCCCGCCTGCTCGGCTGCGGTGACGAGCCGTTGGATCGTGGTTCTCGTCCGTCGGCTGTCCCCCTCCTGGCCCGCGGCTCGGGCCACGGCGTCCATGTCGACGCGGACAAACCCGGTCGGCTCGGTCGACAACCGGCGCCCGCCAACGGTGCCACCGTCAACGAAAGATTCCGGTGCGACGCCCAGCCACCGCACCATCGCCAACACGCCATCAGCTTCCGCGTCATCAGCGACTCCAAACCGACGGATCGTCGACGCCGATACCCCCACGTGAGCGGACAGCGCCGACCAGCTCAATCCCTGCCGCTGCCGCTCTTCACCGACCGCCCGAAGCAATGTTCGAAGATCGAATGTCGCAGTTGCCATCGACGACAACGCTAGCGACACCTCCTGCGGCTCTTCGGGTTGACGACCCGAAGACCCGAAGCGCCGCCGTCAAAGCAGCAGTTCGGTGCTGTTCAGGGATTGCGCCTCCGGATAGATGCAGAGTCCAAGAGGAGGATTCGACCGTTGCCGTCGTGATCGCTGCCGCACTCGCTCTGCTCGGCGAACACCACCCAGCAAACTCCATCCGGTTCGTCCACCGCAGACCTGTACCGAATCGCATCGAACGACCGACCATCCGAGGTCGTCAGATGGTCGCGAATGAACTCAGTGACGATCTGCGTCGGGATGTACTCGACTTGCGAGGTATCCGACTCGATCGGCTTGGCCAAGTCGTCCGAGAACGCGGCCAAGAATCGCAGCCATGTCCGGTCAGTTCGTGCCGTCATGTCGAAGAGGCTTGGGATCGGTCGGGCACCCAGCAAATCGAGGTAGACGAACTCCCGGGCTGGTCTCCATGTGGCGAGGGTTACCGCCTGGTCTGTTCCGGGTCGAATCTCGGCCGTCGCCGTCGCGTCCGTATCCGCACCGTAGAACATGGCGATTCCCGCCCCACTCATCCGGTTGTGTGCTGCTGCCGAGGATGGCGGCGAGCCGAGCGCTTCCGGAGTGTCGTGGTTCTCTTCAATCGGATGCGACCGAGCACGCACTATCGCCACGTCCGAGGTGCGCCCGACCATTCGCCACTCCGCCTGACCGATTGCGCTCCCGAGGGCATCGAGTACCTCGGACGGGTCCAACAACTCGTCGTTCGAGGCCGCCGCACTTCGTCCGCGATGCATGAGGAACCGCTTCCGTGTCATCGTCACCTCGGCGAAACGTGCCCAGCTGTGCAACAACATCTCCGAATGCTCCAGCCGGTACGGGCTCCGCTGGCACCACTGATGCTGAAACGCGGAAACGAATTCCCAGTAGAGGTCTTCATTCTTCAACGGGTCGTCCACGACTCCGAGTAGGTCATCGGAGTCGAGGATCCGTACGAACGAATCAAAACCCTTGTCCCAGCCAACCTCGTTGATCGGGTCATCCCATTCGGCGGCCAGACAGCCAGCCATGTAGTGGAAGAGATCTCCGACAGTCATGCCGTTGCTATCCGTCGAATCGCAGAAGTCGCACTTGGCGATAGGGCCGTTTCGGGACACGAAGACGGCGAGCGCCGGGTCGCCGATACAGCCTTCACAGACGTCATCGAAGTAGCGGTCGCTTCGAAAGCCGCTTTCGTCCTGTTCCTCCATCCAGCGCTTGACGTGACCCATGGCGCCAACCGTAGCCATGGGGAGCAGCGCGCTATGCGGACGATTCCGCTGAGACTCAGCCACCGCTCGACAAGAACGCACATCCCGAAGAAGTCAGGGCAGTTCGGCCAAGTCAACGTGCCGTGACGACCCGCTCTCGGCATCAAGCCCGTTCACCACCATCCGGCTTCGCCGAGGCACCACCTCCCGACCCTGCGGGTCGAAGGCCAGGGCTTGACACCGCGGGCCGCCTCGGCGGGATCGCTCCCAGCGAACGCAGCGCAGCGCTGCGTCCGCATCACGAACCACGGGAGATGATCCATGAACTACACCACCCACGCCGAGAACGTCACACGCCGACTCGTCGACATGATCCGAACCGGATCACACGGCCAATGGGCAATGCCCTGGCACACCCACGACCTCGGCGACCTCCTCTCCGCCCGCAACGCCACCACCGGCAACCGCTACGCCGGCGCCAACGTCCTCACCCTCGCCCTCGACGCCCTCGAACGCGGCTACCCCACCGGCGATTGGGCCACCTACAAGCAATGGCAAACCGCCGGCGCCCAAGTCCGCAAAGGCGAGCACGCCGCCCACATCATCAAATGGGTCACCACCAAGACCACCGACGACACCGACGCCGACAGCGAGACCTTCGGCCAGCGACTCGTCCCGCGGGTCTACGCCGTGTTCAACGCCCACCAAGTCGACGGCCACACGCCCACGGACACCGAGTCCGCCGAGCCGACCCCAGCGAACGAATGGCTCGACGCCATCGGCGCAGACGTCCACTACGGCAGCGACCGCGCCTACTACGCCCCAACCACCGACCGGATCTATTGCCCCGCCCCCGAACAGTTCGACGATCCCGAAGCGTTCTGGTCGACCGTTCTTCACGAACACATCCACTGGACCGGCCACCACAGCCGACTCGACCGGCTCAACATCTCCGCCCCGTTCGGATCACCCGAGTACGCAACCGAGGAACTCGTCGCTGAACTCGGCGCCGCCATCGCCGCCGCCAGCCTCGACATCAGCCCCCAACCCCGGCCTGACCACGCCGCCTACCTCGCCCGCTGGCTCGACATCCTCAACGAAGACCCCAAAGCCCTCTTCCGCACCGCCGCAGCAGCACAACGAGCCCTCGACCACCTCCACGAACTCGCTACCCACCGAACCGAGGCCGAGGAGGTGGCGCAGTGAGCCGACCCGCCAGCCCTCGCCTCCCCTTCGAACCCGTCAACACCGAAGCCGGTGGCGTCACGATCGACACCATCGCCCGCACCATCGGAGTCAGCCGCCGCACCATCCACCGCTGGATCAACGAAGGTGTCCCCGCCGAACAAGCCGACCGAACCGCCATCGCACTCGGCACCCACCCCGCCTGTCTCTGGCCCAACCACTGGCACCTCGCGTGCTGAGGCAGAGCGTCACCCTGGCTGGGAAGCGGAGGCCGCCCAGGACCTCCAGGACCTTGCCGATGAGGTCGACGACATCGCTCACCCTTCGACCGCGGCGCCAGACGAGCAGACCTACCCGCCGACCGTTCGCCGGACCCCGCTGCACCCTGACGCAGACCGACGAGAGCGATTGCTCGAGCGGTGTGCGATCTGGCTACCTCTCCGCCGACACGGGGAAGATCGAGGCGTCATGCTCCGCCGAGGTCACGTCGACGCAACCCCCTTTGCCGAAACCACTCGACCCTACGGGTTCCCTCACTGACGTTCGGCCTCGCTAGGCCCCGACAAAGAAGGTCAAGGCCCTGCGGGCTGCCTCGCCGCTCGATCCTCGACGGCTGTGCCACCACGAACACCCCGCACCGGCGGGGAACCAACCAGAAAGGCACAAGCCCATGAACACCATCACCCTCGTCGGACGACTCGCCTCCGACCCCCGACTCGAACCATCAGCCGGCAACCCCATCTGTACCTTCCGACTCGCAGTCGACCGAGGCCGCACCGAAGGCGCCGACTTCATACCCATCAAGACCTTCGGCACCCCCGCCGAACAACACCACCGCTACCTCGCCAAAGGCCGACTCATCTCCATCACCGGACGACTCAGCCACAGCCAGTGGACCGACAAAGACACCGGCGACAACCGGGAGCGGTACGAAGTCATCGCCAACCAAGTCGGCTACCTCGACGCCCCCACGAAGGATGAGCCCACCGAGGTCAAGCCCGGAGAGGAGGCCTTCTAACTGGCCTAGCTGCCGGGGCGACGCGACGCCCCGGCAGCGGTCGTAGCCGGTCGCCGCGCCAGACCAGATACTGGAGTCGTGACCTCGACCGCCCTCAACATCGCCCGACAAGAGCTGGGCGAGCACTCGAGCCCAGATCTCGTGGCCGCAGCCAACACAGCCGATGCAGCCACCATCGACCGATTGGCCGAAGCGATCGGAGACGCCCATCACCAGCCGACCCAGACCCCCAGGTCGGATCAGCTCTGGCCGCTCATCAATGCACGCACAAGCACGTTCAGCTCAGGGGGCAGCAACCGGTTCTACGCACGAGCGTCCGGCGACGCCGGCCTCAGCCTCACCGCAGCTCTCGATCCCGACTTCGCTGGATCCGGCAAGTTCCCGAACGGCATGCTCCGCACGCTTCTCTATTGCCACGGCCTGACTATCGAGGACCCGCTGGCGATGGCCGCCGACATGTACCTCGACGTCAAGCCGGAACTCCGACCACTGGCTCGCCGATCGCTCGAGGCCGCACTTGCGTCCATGGCAGAGATCTCCGAGCTCCTCGACGCAAGCATTGTCGACACCTTTTTCACACCCTCTGACGACCTGGTCGAGGCGTCCCAACTCTCGACCTCCATGCTCGAAGCGCTCGACGACGAACGCCTTCAGCTCGACGAGAGTGATGTCTGGCTCGCGTTCGAAGCGACCTTCATCGACGGCCTGCAGCCCCACCTCCAGCAGCTCTGGAAACTCATCCGGGCGGGCGATCGGCACCCGCCCCTCGAACTCGTCGAAGACGCCCTCGCCGACGCAACCAACCCCGAGCTCGTCGAGACGTTCATCGATGTGGTGTCAGCGATCAACCCCCGCGGCGTAGTAGCGAACGCCATCGACGTCGTGGCCCACGCAGCGGCCGACCTCGGCCGGTACGGCGGCCACAACGACCTGCTCTGCCCATCAGACCTCTTCGCACAGCTCGCATTCATCGGAACTCCCAAACCACTCGACGAGGTCCGCCTGAACGAATTGGCCCGGCTACAAGTGCCACGCCTCGACGATCTCCTCACCAGCGACGCCATCCGAATCCGCCAGGACAGCGAAGCTTTCGCCGCGTGGAGGGCCACACTCAGCCAGGGCCTCGAGCGAGCCCGCTCTCTGCGACTAGACCCGTCCATCGCAGCCGGCGCTGCTTCGCAAGTAGTGGCCGAGACCGTCGCCGAAGCACGCGCTGCGATCTTCACCGAATCCGAACGCAGCTCCGTCATCAGCCATGGCTGGAACGGACTGCTCGGCTTTGTCGCGGGCGCCCTGGCCGGTGCCTCGGGCACCGCGACCGGCACGGCCGGCGCCATCGCGATTGGAACTGCAGGCGGCATGATCCCTCCCCTCGTCGAGCGAGTCATCGCCGCCGCCAATGACCGAGACTTCCTGCGTCGCCACTACCTCGTCTTCGAGCCGGCACGACAGACCTGATCCCGCCACGGACAGCGCTCACCTTCCGTCCACCACCGACCGCGCTCCTCCCCCAAGAAAAATCCACAGACACATCTGCAGGTCCTGGCGGACCAGCCTTGGGAGGTTCGTGGGAGGTTCGACTTCGCCACGGAGCGTGGCGGGAGATTGCGAACAGGCGCCTCGTTGTCCCAGTCGGCCCCCGAGGCAGGGCCACAGACGGGCATGGAGAGAGGCTTCTCATGCTCGTGAGTGTCAGAGCGCTCGGGTCGCGGGCCCGCGATGTGAATGCGGCCGCCGGACTCGTGGTTGCGTACCTCCACGGGACGCCGGCGGCCGGTGTGGGGCACGACCATCGGCACTCGACGCCTGGTTCCGATCCGACACCGCTTCCGTCCGAGTCGATCGGTAGCTACTACGCCGACTCGATGAGCTCACCCGGGCGTTGGCGTGGCGAGGGAGCGAGTCCGGAGTTCTTCGCCCTCGGCGAGAACGTGGACCCAGAGACTCTCGGGCGAGTCCTGAAGGGCGAACACCCAGCGACGGGTGACACTCTGGTGACGGCGCAGGGGTCGAGTGTGCGAGCGAACGGCTTCTCAGCTTGGATCCCATCGTCCGGCAGACCCGAGGACCTGCTTTCAATGACCGAGGCATCCGAGATCGTCGGTGTCGACCCCTCGTACATTCGTCGGATCGCCAAGACGACGGCATCGATCCGAAAAGCGCAGCTCGAGGCAGACATGCTGGGCACCGAAGCACCGGAGACGCCCGACGTCTTCCTCGACGCCGCCAAAGACGACCATGGCCGCTGGCTGATCACCCGGGCCGAGGCCAACCGCTTCGCCGCCTCGCGTGATGAGCCACAGGTGGTGATGGGCTACGACGTCACCTTCTCGGTACCGAAGTCTGTATCTGCTCTCTACGCCGTCGGAACAGATGAGGATCGGAAGCAGATCGACGATGCCATCGAGTCGGCCGTTGCGGCTGGCATGGACTACATCGAGCGAGAGGGCTTCGTAGTCCGCCGTCAGGGCCAGCAGGAACGCGCCGGCCGTATGGTCGCTGCCTCGTATCGGCACTACACCAACCGTGCGCTCGAACCTCAGCTCCACGAGCACGTCGTGATCGCCAATATGGCGACGAACTCGCTTGGCCAGACTCGAGCACTCGACGGGCGAGGTCTCTTCGCTCACGCCACCACGGCCGGCTACCTCTCCGGAGCGCAGCTCCGCCACGAGCTGGCTCAGCGCTTCGGCGTCGCTTGGCAGGAGGTCCACAAGGGTCTGGCCGACATCGAGGGCGTCGGCCGTGACGTCATCATGTCAATCTCCTCACGCCGCCACGCGGTTCTCGGGCTCGCCGAGGAGATGGGCTACTTAACGGCATCGGCCCGGCAGAAGGCAGCGGTGGCGACGCGGCCCGGCAAAGAACACGGCGTCGAAGCAAACGAGCTCCGCCAGTCCTGGATCAACGTCCTCGCCGAAGCTGGGTTTGACCGCAGCGGAGCCGGCTCTCTCGCCCGCCAGGACGAACTACAGCTCTGGCGCCCTGCTGATACCGACGCCCTCTTCGCCCACTTGGCCAGCCATCGGGGCGTGACCGAGCAGCACGCCATCTTCGACCGCCGCGACGTCCTGCAAGCGATCGCAACACACGCCAACGATCGCCTCACGGCTACCGAGGTCGAGGACCTCGCCGACCACTGGCTTGCGACCGAGGCCGTCGTCCCACTCGAGGTCAACGACGGCGCCCGCCGAGAAACGATCGGCCACGGGCAGGCGACCGTCTCACTCACACCAAGCGAACAGCGCTACACGACACCCCAGATGCTCGAACTCGAGCGGCGCGTGATCGACACCCACGAACGAGCGCTCAGCAACGCACACGGCACCGTCGACCCGCTGATCGTGGAGAACGCAATAACACATTCCGAGATCGAGCTCGGCACCGACCAGGCATCGATGGTCCGGGCCATCACAACATCGGGTGATCAGTTCCAAGCCGTCATCGGTCGAGCGGGCGCAGGAAAGACCACGGCACTACGGGCAGCGGCCGCCGCCTGGCAGAACGACGGCTTCGACGTCGTCGGCGCCGCACCGTTCGGCGAAGCAGCGCGAAAGCTGGAGGCCGAGACCGGACTCGCCTCGCACACGCTCGAAGGCCTCCTCACCCGCATCGAGACCGCAGCCGACCCACGAACCGTCCTCCCACCGAATGCCGTCGTGATCGTCGACGAGGCGTCAACGATCGGCAACCGGCAGCTCGATCGGCTCTACCGGCACGCCGTCGAGAGCAACGCAACGGTGCGCATGATCGGTGATCCGCAACAGCATCAATCCGTCGAGGCTGGTGGCCTCTGGAAGCACCTGACCGAAGAGTTCGCAACGGAGACACCGTCACTCGACATCAACCGTCGGCAGGTCGGCGACGATATGACGCAGGTTCGCCAGGCCCTCGAGGAGTATCGGCACGGGCTCGTCGCAAAGGCACTCCACCGCCTGAACGCCGATGATCGAGTCGTTACCGCCGCCAGTTGGGAGGACCTGCTCGACACGATGGCAGCCGACTGGTTCCTCGATCACCAACGACACCAAGTAGGCGAGGCTGAACCGTCGAAGATGATTGCCGAGCGCAACAGCGACCGGCACGCCCTCAACCGCCGAGCCCAATCGCTTCTGCGTGAAGCAGGCCACCTCGGCGACCACGTCCGGATCGGTGACACCGACTTTCACCGCGGCGACCGAGTCGTCGCTCAAGCTCGAAACCTCGACCTTCGCGCACCTGGGGCGGACCGCCGCCAGCACGTCATCAACGGGTCCGAAGGCACCGTCACCGGCATCATCGCCAACGGTGGAGCGCCCGAGCTCCTCGTCGACTTCGACAACCTCGGCACCATCCGAGTCCCTCACGAGTTCATCGCAACCGAAGTCGGCCGGGGACGAGGCGGCGGCCTCACACCCGCCTACGCCCTCACCTCCTACAAGGCCGAAGGCCAGACCTACGACACCGGCCGCAACCTCGCAGCACCCGGAGCCGTCAACAGCGAAGGCATGTACGTCGCCCTCACCCGAGGACGCCACGACCAACGCACCTACACGATCGCCCCAGCCGACCAGACGACTGAAGCACCCGAGCTACCAATCATCGCCGATACCCGCAGCGCCCTCGACGCTCTCGCTGACAGCCTCACAAAGAAACGTGGGGAGGACCTCGCCACCGTCGCCGACCCCAACGCCAGGAATGTCGTCGTCGACGCCAGCCTCTCTGCAGCAGGCAGAGCGGGAGAACTCGCCCGGGACCGAGCTGCCGGCGACTACATCTTCCACCCGCCCGCCGAACTTGTTGCGCACATCGGCGAACGGCCGGCGCCAGGCACGAGTCGCGACCTCTGGGACGACGCCACAACAAAACTCGCAAGCTACGTGACCCAGTGGCCAGAGAACCGAGCTCGAGAAGTTCTCGGACCTCTCCCTTCCGCCGCGACCGCCATTCAGCGAGATGCGCATATGGCCGCATTCGAATCACTCTCGGCTGCACGGACCGAGCACCTCGCATCGAAACCGTTCGCCGACTTCGTCCAGCGGTTCGAGGCAGTGCTCGCGTCGATCCCAACAGCCGCGGAATTCGACCCCTCGGTTGCAGACGCACTGGTCGCACATGTTGCCGAGCGGGTCAGCGAAGCCGACGCAGCACTCGAAGGCGCTCGCTCGGATCGCGCCAAGGCTGAAGGGCTCCTCGGGCGAGGCCGTCGCAACATGAACGCGGTCGAGGCAGCTCGACGCTCCGAGCTCACTGCAGAACGAGCTCTCGCAGCAGCCAACGCCGATCTCCAGGAAGCAAGAACACTGGCGAAGTCGGCGAATGGCTCAGCACCTGCACGAGCACACACCCAAGGACTTCGAGCCTCCTACGACGCAGCGATGAACCGCCGGGTCGAACGGGCGGTTGGACGACCGGCTGGCTACCTCGCCGAGGCGCTCGGACCGAGACCAATAGTTGGGGCCGAGCGAGCGAAGTGGAACGCCGACGCCCGTGCAATCGAGTCGTTCCGCCACCGTCACCTGCGACTCGAGCCGTCCGATGGGCCTCAGCCCGGAGCGGGATTGCTCCGTGCGATCGGCCCAACGCCGAAGGGCAGGCGGTCGGTCATGGCGTGGCAACAGCTCCGCACGGACATTGCCCGGACCCCAGAGCCCACGCAACAGGTCATGCGCCGAGGTCGATAGCGGTCAGCGGAGGCTGCGACCGACTGTGTCTGCCCTGCGAAGCCGGCCGAGCATCTCGACCACTCGATCGGAGTCGCCATCGTCAGCCTTCGACGCCTGCTCCTTCGGCGGCGTGGAGTCGACCGGAAGAGCATCGGTCATCTGTCGAAGGTGACTGACTACGACCGGGGGCGCTGCCGTCTTTCCACGAAGCGCATTCAAGAGTCGCTCCGAGCGCTCCACCTCTGCAGGAGGATCTCCTTGGCCCGAAGCGAGAGCGACGAGCCGCTTCTCCTCCCATGGCCTCCGCCCCGATAGGTGCGCCGGTGGCAGCGTGCCGTGAAGCAACAGCGCCGAACCGGGAGGAACCTGACGGAGGAGGTCACCAGGAAGAAGCCGCATCGAGGTCGTCGACGACGCGACAGTGCGTCGGTCTCCTCGGAGTCCAATGTCCGTGGTCGTGGAATGCTGGGCCACCTCCTCATCGCCGCCGAGATAGCTGGCGTACTCGAGAGTCTCCCGGTCGGACAGACCGGAGAAGAAGATCTTCGAGCCGTGGTTCGTGAGGAGTGATCCGGTCTGTGCTTGGTAGATCGCTCGCATCTGGGCGAGGGACTGCCAGACGGTGACGAGCTGGATGCCGATGCCTGAGCAAGTGGATGCGACGTCGGGGAGCCACCGCAGCGGTGTATTGCCGGCCTCGTCGATGACAGCGAGGGTCGGCGGGATCGGTTCGCCAGCTTGGCGGGAGATCTCATATGCCTGGTCGCGGAGCAGATCGCCGAGCAAGCCACCAAACACGACAGCGAAGCGTTCGACAGACTTCAGCGGCTGCACCAGGTACAGCGTGTTGTTGCCTTCAAGAAGGAGCCGGAGGTTCATCGTCGGCTGGTCACAGATCTCGCCGTCGGCGGTCACCGACGTGGCCGAGGCAGCTGCGATGTACGGATCCTCCCAGGCAGTGATAACGGTCTGGGCGGTGGAGAAGATGTCGGACCGGGTGCGGCCGTCGAGGAGCCAGAAGCCGCGAAAGGCCGTCAGGGCGAGCTTCGCCTCCATCGCAACGCGACCGCTCCGCCGTTGTGCGACCTCGGCCAGCAGCTTGGCTACCTCGGACGGCTGGCCGCTTCCGCCGTCCTGAAGGGCGAGCCAGCGGACGATGTCGCCCATCGACCGCCCACTAATCGAAGCGGCGAACAGCATCGGCCACAGAAGTTGCTGTCCCTTGGTCGACCAGTAGGACGCATTGGTCACGCCTTCGGTCGGACCGGCGTCGAGCAGAGTGCTGGCCGCTTGTTGTGCACCCGATATCGATCGGGATGCCTGGAGCGGCGACCACCCGACGCGCTGCACTCCTGGTCCGAGGTCGGCTGGCAGCTCGCCGAATGGGTCGAACACGAACACGTCACCGAGTTGACGTCGCCGGACGATCGTCGCCTGGTAGAGATCGTCCTTGACCGACGACAGAACGGCCGGGCCGTCCCAATCGAGGACGCCGGCTGTCACGTTCGCGGTCTTGCCACACCGCGAGGGGCCGACCACCACAACCGCCGACCGGTCCCCGACCCGGGTCCGATGTCGCTTGGCCTGGGCCTCCGCTGTCTGCGAGTGGCGGTCTTCGGTGGCGACGAGGTGTCTGCCCACCTTGCCCATCACGAAGCGGCCAGGCTCTGGGCCGTCCACGATCAGCGGCCGAAGGTCCCGACGCCGGGCAAGCCGAGCCTCCGGCGCGACACCGAGGCGAGCGCTCCGGTCAGCACCGACCCGACGGTCGAGCAGCCGAGGCACGACGAGCCACGCAGCGACAGCAAAGAGCGAGAACACGATCGCCGTGCACGTCCAGTAGACGATTGGGCCGGGCAGTCCGGCGCCAGCAGGGCCCCACGCCGCGGCAGGGTCCGAGGGAGTCGCCGGCAGTCGCACCATCGCGGCGAACCCATCTCCGACCGATGCCGACAGAGTCCGTCGGGCCGTGATCAGCGCGGCGAGCTGAGCTCCGAGCCACGTCGCACCCGCGACCGAACCGACAGAGAGGATCGCGGCGAGTGCGAGGTCGTCACTACTCGCCGAACCCGCAGCTGCCTTCATACCGCGATCGCTTCTTCAAGTTCGGCGCAGCGGTCAGCCATCCGCCGCTGAGCCCGTGAACGTCGACGCCGAAGCCGCTCGGCCTCGCGGCGGTCGCCCGCCGCCAACGAGAAGCTTGTCTCCCCTTCGTGGCTGCTCGCCCACACCAGCCGCGCGTCTTCGCTCGACACGATTCCCTTGGAGATCGCGAGGTCGAGCGTCGCCGCCAGCAGCTCGGCCGGCGACCGCTCCGGTGCTGGCGCTGGGGCATCCGGCACTTCCTCGACCAGCTCCCGAGCGTTCCGGACGAGTCGATCTCGGCGCCGCGTGATCCGCTTGATCGTACGACGTCGAAGGTCCCGCAGCGGCCACCCGATGGTGGTTCCTGCAACGGCCGCGATCGCGTCGGTCGCGGCACCGAGGACGAGAGTGACGATCTCCGAATCATCGACCGCTACACCCTGCGCTCGCAGCAGCTGAGAGGACTTGAAGCACTCCTTCGAGAGGATCGGCGCCATCACCTGGAGCATCAGACGCTGGGCGAGGGTGTCGTCAGTGGCTATCCGGATCACCGCCTGCGTGATCTCCAGCGAAGCGTCGTAGGACTGGCCGATCGGTACCGCGATCGCATCCACGACCTCGGCGGGGGTGGCGTAACCGCCGAGTATCGGTTCGGCTGCCGACCATCGACGCAGGGCCTCAGCCGACCCCCTCGTGGTGACGATCCCAGCCCACTCTCTGGCCATCTCGTCCCGGAAACTGCTGCATGTCATCGACTTCATGCAGCCAACGTCCGAAACGGACCTCCTCAGCGATCTACCTCTCGACCTCCCTGGCGACCTCCCATTCCGAATTCATCTCCCATCGATCTACTTCACGACCTCCCAAAAGCGCTCTGAACAGCGGAAACAGAAGATCTCGGCAGTTCGTGTCACACCAGCGTTCGACACTGCCAGGAACACGAGAGGAGATCTGTACATGCGATTCCGACGGCGAAATCCCGCCCAAGCCACCGTCCGAGAGGCCATCGAGTACCTCGCGTCAGCCTGCGATGGCGCCATCCGCCGCGACGGCCACGGCTTCAACCGCGAACACGTCGCCATCGGTCATGCTCTAGCGCGGAAGCCGAGCTGGACGCGTCGCGAAACGACTGCGGCGAAGCAGCTGACAGTTTGCTACCAGCGCCAACTCGGCAAGGCTGGGCTCATCGCGTCCGGCCCGGCGCTAGCTCGACGCGGCTTGCCAGCCCCGCAGTGGGCCCAAGACCCCACCAGAGTCCACCGGCTCCGCTTCTGGAACGGTACCCGTTGGACTGCTTCCACCAGGTAGCGACCCGACTACTCCACTCCTTGTCGCTGCGGAAGCTGTTCGCTGGTCACGGAAGAGGCCGCTCAGAGGGCCAGGACGCCTTGTGCGTCGTCTTCACGAGCGAACAGGTCGAGATCCGAGTCCCGTAGCAGCCGATCGTTCGTCACCTGGCGTTGCGCAGTTTCGAGCAACAGACGCCTGTCGGATAGCTCAATCGCAGCCCGGAGGTCAATGCGCTGAAGGAGCTTCTTCGTTATCGGCCGCTTAGCTCCGGGATACTTGGTCGCCGACAGGAACCGAGACACGACGGGTGACGTGAGGATTGAGAACGCGATGCAAGCACTCGCCTCGTCCTCGAACGGCAACAGGTAGCAGGTGTCGTCGAAGAACACCGGGCGTCCCTCGTACGGTCCCACCAACCTGAAGTTCGGATCCGCGTGAAGTCCTGAAACTGCGACCTTCCAGGGAGCGAACGAGTAGGGACCAAGACCAAAGACTGAGAACCGAGGCTTTCCCTTGTAGATCGACGACTTCCGACCGTCCAGCGCGTCAGCGTTGGCCTCTAGGTAGTCCCACAGAGCCGGAGCGTCGTTTCGACGAGCCTTGGTCTCCTCGCCGAACGCCTTCTGAGGAACCACGACCGCGCGACGAGGCGACAACCGGTCTCTATGAAGATCGGTGCACTTGAGGAGAGGAAAGACGAACTCCTCCTCGACGGAAACGATTTCACCCGACTTGGTCTGCAGAGATCCATCAGCGGTCACAAGCTCCATCACGGCGCTCGCGTCGTGCTTGAGACCCTGCCTCCACTCAAGAGGACAGAGCCCATCGACTTCGCTGACCTCTTCGTAAGCAGCCAGGTCGGTGACCAGTTGACCTCGACCGTTATAGCCAAGTAGCAGAGGGGCGTGTTCGCGCGACAGTCCTACACGAACCGCACACTCCGCTCCTGCGTCGGATCCCACTGAGAACTTGAACAGACAGGCATCGACCGCGGCGTCGAACCACTTCTTCGCGTCAATCGTGAAGATCTCGAAGTCCCCGACTGGTAGATCATGCGCACGGCAGTACTCGAATACGTTTCGAGCGACCTGCGTCTTGCACAGCATCGCAACGACGGGCCGCTCCGACATCAGCTCGACTATGAGCTTGATCAGCATGTACTCCGTAATGTCGAAGTTGGAGGCGCCGGTGATGGCGTCGAGCCCCTTCAGCCCCTTGACGTTCGACTTCTTGGGCAGATTGATCGACCCAAGAGCGCCGAGCTCGGCATTGGTCACCCACGGCGGGTTGCCGATGGCGATGAGACGACCATTGGCTGTTGTCCACGGCAGGTCCGAGCTCAGATTGATGTCGAAGAGACTGGCGTGCAGGACTTCGGCGCCGGTTCTGCGCGCCTCTTCCAGGTAGGGCTGCTGGATCTCTATGCCAATGCGCTCGGCCCGAGGCCACGCTTCGTGGGAAGCTTCAAGGAACGAACCAGCACCACAGGTGGGCTCAAGAACTCGCTCGAACGAGCAGCCCTCAAAGAGGGCGACCACCTGTCGGCACAGTTCAATGGGGGTCTGAAAGTCACCGAACTCCCTACTCATCGGGCCACCAAGTCCGTGACTCCGACGGCGCCGATGGCAGCAAGTCCGATCGCCCGACCGTATTGGAGCCGCCACTGGAGAGCGTTCGAGATGGTTAGGCATCCAGGGTGAGGCGGTTCCTGCAGGATCCGCTCAGCAAGGCTGCGCCTGCCAATCTCGTCGAGGGGTAGCTTCCGCTCGTCGAGGAACGCATCAATATCGTCGACGTTCGCATCGTTTTCGATTAAGGCGAGCAATCCTGTGGTCGTCTGGAAGTCAGACGTCACTTCCTTCTCCAAGTAGATCACGTGCAAGATTTGGAGATTGGCGACTTGCCTATCCTGATCGTCTGTCTTGTCGTACACGAATACGGCAAGGTCGTACCCGAGGCCGTATACCTTCTGAGTGGCGTCTCGGAAAGGGCAGCTCGACTGCGGCTGGCGAGTTGACGTGACCTTCAGGTCGATCCCGAGATCCGGGAAGTCGATTCCTCGGGCTGAGTTCCCCGGTTCGTACGCGAATCGATCCGACAGGTAGGCGTTGAACTGGTGCTCTACGAAGGTGCCGACCGCCTTGCCGTCGGTCACCCCGAAGAGCGACTCGATGTCAGCTCGCGAAAGCGCCTTGGCGTACTCGGCTGCCGCGGCCTGGAACGTCTGCCTGTCAAGGGTCGCCATCTGTCTCCCGATCGGGCCGAGGAACGTCCTCCGACCCAGACAATTGAAGCTAGCGCCGCTCGGGATCCTTCACGTCGACCCGTGATCCCCGGTCCGGGCCTGTCGCACGCACCGCATCGCTAAGTCGCCGGTTGCTCAGCCGCAGCAGGCTGACAAGCCGAAGATGGCCGCGAGGTGCGCTGCGGTCGTCGCACGCAGAAAGCGCACATCGCGGTCGACGATCTGAATCAACAGTTGCTCATCAATGCCGAAGCCCCTCGCCACGACATCGATCGGGTCGCCCGTCTCGATCATCCAGCGATGCAGGAACATCCGGATCGGGTCGGCGTCGACCATCGGCTCTGGGGCGATCCGTTCCGGTACGTAGGGCCGGAGTCGCTCGGCGAGGTCTCGCCTTCGGCGCCATCGGAGTCTCATACTTTCAACCTCCCGTCGGTGTCGCAGATGGCCCATTCCCTGGACCCGATGCGGTGTTGCACGATTGCGGTGTGGTCGCCGACTCGCCAGAGCGCTCGGCCTCGGGCGAGTTCGGGCAGGATTCGTGCCTCGACACCCGTGAGGCCGAGAAGATTCACGGCCTCGGGCACCTGGTCGCTGGATTGGCGGAAGAGGATGCGTGTCTGGGTGTCGGCGAGGAGACCCATCGAGACCTTGGCGGCCGAGGTTCCGTCGTCGCTTTGGGCCCGCAGGTCGGAGATGCGATGGGCAACGGAGATGTTCGCTACGCCGTAGGCACGTGCCAGCTTCTGGCACGACTGGTAGTACTTCGCCACCCGCTCGGAGCCGAGGAGCGCCCAGATCTCCTCGAGCACCTGAATCCGCCGAGGGACATCCTCGCCCTCGGGCGCGGCTAGCAGGGCCTGGAGCCATCCGGTCGCTGCGATCATCACGACCGTCAGCGCCTCGGGGTCCTGATGGACGGCGGAGAGGTCGATGACTACACCTCGGCCCGACCAGTCGAGGCTCACAGTCGACGGTCCGTCGAACATCCCTCGGAGGGGCCCGTCGAGGAGCTTGCCGAGTCCATGGCGGACGTCGGCGATCGAGCGGGCCAGCTCTCGGTGTGATTCCTCAGCGGACCGTGTGAGCATCTCGTCGGTCGGATCGGCGAGGAGGCCAACGACGTCGGCAAGGGTCGGCGTTCCGGTCTCAGACTCAGACCGGGTCACGATGTCGATCACCCACCCCACCGCTGCTTCCTCGCTCGCGGTAAGTTCGCGCCGCAGCATCGCCGAGGCCAGCGCTGCGGTCATCTGGGTTCGTCGGGCTCGGAGTTCGGCATCGGAGTCGACGTATGGCCCGGCGTCGAGCGGGTTGAGCCGTGTCCGTCCGCCGGGGAAGAGAGCGAGCCGAGTCAGCCCAAGGCTTCGGGCGAGAGGCCCGTACTCACCCTTGGGGTCGAGGATGGCGCACCAACGTGGTTTGCCGTCCGACCCCAGCAGACCGACCATGCGGTACAGCAGCGTCTTCACGGCCGAGGACTTGCCGGCGCCGACCATGCCGAGCACGAGGATGTTCGGGCTGGTGATGATGCCGTCGGTGTAGAGCTGGAAAGGGTCGTAGTGCCAGGAGGCTCCGCCGGCCGAGACGTCTTCGCCGATGTAGATGCCGCGAGGGCCAAGGCCGCCGTCGGCGTGGAATGGGTACAACGCGCAGGCGTGGGCAGTCGTGGCTCGGTGACGTCTGATCCGAAGCCCTGGGTGGAACAGCGCTCCCCCGATGCCTCGCCTGTCGCTAATGGTTGCCTCGTCCGACATGTCAGCGCCCCCTCGGAGTGACGCCACGTGCGATCGGTAGCGAGGCAACCATGGCTTGGTCGTGTCGTCCGTGAAGCGGCCGGAGTTCGAGTCCAACCGAGGCCGCTACCTGGGTGATCTCGTCGGTTGCGGCTTCGAGTTCTGCGAGGGTGGCGGCGGTGACACAGACGACGCCGGCGTAGAAGAACTCGCCGTAACCGGCTACCAACTCTTCCTCCCGCTCCTCGACGGCCCGAGCCGCCCGACGGTGGTGCGCCCCGACTCGGAACCCTTTCTCGGCTCGCTGTTGAGAGTCGGATTCAATCTTGGCGGCGTCACGGGTGATGCTCCGCTGCGAGCGTGATCTCGGGACTGGCTCGAAGAAGACGGACACGGTTCGTACAGCGCCGTTGTAGAGCATGAGGTCGCTCATCCAGCGGGCCGGGACGTCGAGGCGTGGCCACTCGGAGACGTAGAGGCCTCGGTGCCATGCGCCGTCGGCGTGCCACGCCGTCCAGGTGGATTCGGCTGCGGTCGGGCCTGCGTTGGCGACGGAGACTTCGCTGTTGGTGTCAGCCAGTGATCGTCGGCGGCCATCGAGGGCTGCTCGACACGATGGGTCGAGGCGCAGTCGCATGGCTCTCGCCCACTCCCCCGGCGAGAGGGGCGTCGATACGAGCAGTCCTGCGCCTTCGAGCCGCTGGCCGAAGAGCCGGACTTCAGTGAGCAGCAGCTCCACTGCCGCTCGAACCCTGTCGCCGTCGTGGCGTTTGCCGACTCGCACCTTGCCGCCTTGAACGGCGACGGTGACGAGCACTTCGTGGCGGGTGCTGCGGGAGCCGGCTTCGTTCAGGAGCTGCTCGTAGGCTTGGCGAACGTCATGAAGCGGATTGTCGTCGAGATGATCCTTGAGCCAACGGCGATGCTCTTCGAGCCCAGCGGGTGCTGCCCACTCCGACCAGCGGATGCTGACGACTGGCGTACGTTCAGCGATGAACGCTTGGAGGGCGGTGCCCCACTGGGTGACGAGCCAGTCCTGCTCGCCCTGGTCGATGAGTGCGAACTGACGCCCAGCGACGCGCAGCGTTGCTGCGTAGGTCCCGGCCTTTCGGTCCCGGCTGACGGCGATCTCGGCCCCCGGTGGCCCCAGGCCGAGCGGGCCGGGATCAACGACGAGCACGTCTTGGTCGGCGAGAGCAGGCGGTGCGTCGGTCCTATCGCCTCCGAGCAGCGGCACGACGCTGAACCAGGCGCCACCCTCGCTGAGTCGCTGCTTCGCGTAGCGGGCACCTTGGGGAGCGAGCTCCACGAGGCTTGCGCCGTGAATCCGGACCAGACCAAGTAGCGCCCCGCACGCAAGGATTGCGGCCCCGACTGGCACCGAGGCCGTGACCATGACAGTCGAGCCGATCACCACGCCACCTGCGACCAGCACCAACTGCGGCAGTGTCAGCCCGAACATCAGGCCGGTCGAGTCGATTGGCGAGAGTCGGTACAGCCGCGACTGCGGCCTCTCAGTAGCGGCGGTCGTCATGCGTCACCTCGGGGCAGATCGGCCAGGCTGCCGCTGGAACCGCTGTGGTGGTCAGCGGGCTCGACAGGAATCTCAAGAACAGCGACCCCGGAAGATCGCGGCGTCTCCGTGCGAATCGCGTTGGCGGGTTCGCCTGAGGGTCCGCCGGCAAGCGCAGGTTCACGCCTGCCCTCAACTGGAGCAGCTCCGGTTTCGTTCGAACGGCCCTCGCTACCGGTCGCGCCTGCCGTCTCAGAGGAAGGGGTGGCCACCGGCCCATGGCCACCTGGAGGGTCGGGAACGCCTGAAGGTCCCGCGCCTCCGTCGGCACCCGGAGGCGCTGGGGGCGGCGGACCTGAGCCGTTCCCGCCAGCGAGACCTCCAGAGCCTCCGCTGGTCGCAGCGCCCGCGAGCCGCGAGATGCCGGCATAGGCCAGTCCGCCTCCCACGACCGCAGCGCCGACAGCGGCTCCCTGCGCTGCTGAACCTGACGTTGCTGTCTCGACGGCGGGGATCACTTTGAAGATGAGCCAGGGCATGAAGGCCGTCATGAGCATGATCGCCGAGCCGACCAGCATGGCGGACAGGTCGGCCTCGCCCGAGGCGACGTCGGCCGACGCGAGCGCTTCGGCACCCAACCGGAACGATATGGCCATCACGAATTTGGAGATGATCAGCGCAATGCCGATCTCGGCGCCCCGGCGGGCGATGGTCCGAGTCCCGGGGTAGGCACGGGTGACCCAAGTGATCGGTGCGAATGCAATGACGATGTAGATCAGCGCCGCCCGGACGAGGAGCTGGATCCACACGAGGACTGCTCCGACGATGAAAAGCAGCCCGAAGAGGATTCCCAGTAGGCCAGCGAGACTCAGTTGTTCGACGTCGGTGAGCGATTCGCCGAAGGCGGCCAGCTGCTCGCCCTCGGCACCGAGCAGTGTTGCTGAGGCTTCGTCGACCATGGCCAGCAGCGCCGACGCAACGACGACGGTGAGCGCGGTCGCGAGGAAGGCTGCAGGCACGTCGACGAGGGCGGTTCGCCACATGCTGGAGAACTCGCCGGCGAACATCGCCCGGATGAGCGAGAGAAGGAGGAAGACCAGGACCAGGGAACCTGCGATCACCGAGGTCATTGCCGTGACGGTTGCGCCACCTTCGCTGGTGAACCATCCGCCCGTCAGGTCGACTCGTGTCGAGCCTCCGTTGAAGGCTCGGGCGAGAGCTGCGGTGATGGAGGCGACGGCCTGAGCGATGAGGCCGTAGATGAACTCGATCACGTACTCGACGATCGCTCGGCCGGCGTCCTCGGCGAGACCTCCGAAGAAGCCTCCGATTCCGCCGATGATGTCGCCTGGTCCGGGGATGTCGATGCCGGGGATGTCCATCAGATGCCCTCATCGGAGAAGTCGGTGAGGATGGCTTCGAACTGCTGTGGCGATGCCGATGGCGGATTCGTCCCGCGGCCCGGCACCGGCCCCCGCTCAGAGCTGAACTCGGCGATCTTCCAGGTGTCGTCTTCCCAGCGGAGGCGGTAGCGAGCGGTGCGCCAGTCGTCGACAACCGACTCTTCCGCGATCGTGATCGCTTGCACGTACCAGACGGAGACGAGCCAGTCGTCTCCGTCAGCGCTGGAGCTTGCCTCGATTGGCGCAACCCGGAGAACGATGCCGTTCGGAACGGCGGCGGTGAGATCGATCATCCGTTGCTCGGTTTCTGCGCCGAACTCGTCAGCGAAGTCAGCCGTGGCGAACGCACGCTGTACCGCTGCGGCCTCCGCCGGACTCATGCGAACGGCCTCTTCGGTTGCTTCGAGGTACGCCACCGCTGCGGTCCGTGCGCCGGCTTCGGACCGATCGACCCCGTCGCCGACCTCCACCATCTCCTCGACATCTCGGTTAACCGGATCGCTTGTCGAGGGTGACGCAGCTGCGCCCGACCCAGCCGTCGATGCGTCCGTTTGCGTGGACTCCGGTGGAGCAGAACCTGACGCCGTGGGCGTCGCAGAGTCGTCGTCGACCCATCCAGAGATCGCCGCTCCCCCCACGAGTACCCCGACCGCCGTGGCTGCGGCAGCGCGTCGTGAGAACCGCATCACGAGATCCCGGACAAGGTATTGACGATCGTGGCCGACAGCCCAACGAGGATTGCCCCCGCCATGCCGCCGAGAGCGAACGCCTTGCCTCGTGAGGCGCCCATCGAGTGGCCATTCGCATGGCTGAGCCCCCAGACCGCACCACCGATGAGGAGCGAGGCGAGCGACCCAGCCAGGCCACCCCAGGCGAGCCAACCGAGGACCTGCTGCCAGAAGGCTGCGCCCGGAAGGCCGTCGTTGCTCGGGGTGACGTCGATCTGGGCAATCACATATGGAAGAAGGGAGAGTGCGTCGTACATGGAGCCTCCTCGGGCGCTGGTCGAACCGATGCGACACCTCTGTGGTCCACGTTGAGCGACGACTGGGACAGACCCCGCTCGCTTGTCCCAAGCCCGGCCGGTGCCGGGCCACAGGAGGACATGCAGATCCCCAGCCAGCCCAACCCCAGCGAGGCCGCCGTCATCGACCTCGGTCCGATCTCTGCCGCATGCCGTGGACTCGTGTCCTGGTATGACCGGCACCTCGAAGGCGACGAGCCGCCCGTCGCGGAGCTCGACATCGTCGTCAACGACCTCCGAGCCCTCCCGACGCTCCCAGGTCGAATCGGTCAAGACATCGACACGATCCTCAGCCGTCGCTCCGACCGGCGAACGGGAGATGTGGTTGGAGCTGTCGAGCGCCTACGTCTCGTCGCCAACCACCAGCCAGCCCCGCCACAGCCCCGAACCCAGCCACGGAAGGGCCGACGTCGCCGACGCGAACCCGTGAAGCGAAACTCCCAGATGCAACTGCCAGGCATCACCCCGACGGAGGAGGGCTGACCAATGGCGTTCTTCACCGCCATCGGCACTATCAGCAACGACATCGTTCGCCGGGAGACGAAGAACGGGGTCGTCACGACCTTCCGGCTAGAGACCGGTGCACCACGGGGACGCAAGCTCTGGATCGACGTCGAGTGTTGGGGCCACCTGGCCGGGACGGTGGCTCACCATGGAGAGTCCGGCAGGAACATTGCAGTCTCCGGTGCGCTGGCGGAGAGACAGTGGAGAGATGACGAAGGCCGTCGACGTTCGCATCGATTCATCGCCGCGTCCCACGCCCACTTACTGCCACCCGCAGTCCGCGACGGGGCGTGCGAGAACACCCTGCTCGTCGCCGGGTGCATCAAAGACGACCCCTGCGTTGAAGCTCTCGGGTCGGGCTTTCGGCTCGCGATGACCATCGCTCCCTGTCGCCGACTCGGGAGCCGATACCAATTCAGGACAAAGGCGACCCTTTGGCGACCCGCCAGGGAACACATCCCCAATCTGACAGCCGGTGCGGCGATCAGCGCTTCCGGGTCCCTATGCAACACCAGGGGCAACGGGGTCGTGCTAGCCGTCCGAAGCCTCAAACTCTTCACCACCTTGAAGACCGCACAGTCAAGAACCTGATCCCGTCCGCACCGATTGCTCGGCCTCGCGCGACGATGGACTATGGACCTCTCCCGCGCCGTGATGACAGAACGCCCATGTTCCTGAGGCGCGTCGAGGTCAAGGGCTATCGCGCCGCTGTCGGGGCCGATCTCGTCTGCGAGTTCCCAGGCCGCTTCAGTGTGGTCGTCGGAGCAAACGGCACCGGCAAGACGACGGTGGCCGAGGCCATGTACTTGTCGCATCGCCACGTCTTCCCACAGATCACCCGACCGATCGCTGCCGCACTCGAACCGAGAGCCGATCGCTCCGTCCAGGTCGAGTTCCAGTACGAGGACCCGGAAACCCACCCTCGGTGGTCCATCGAGCGGGACAACGGCGAGACTGCTCCAACGCTACGCCGCCAACTGGAGCCGTCGATGGGTCGCGTGCGGGCGAAGACGATCGAGGGGGCACACGACGATGCCATCGACTCCCTAGTCCTACTGTTTCTCCGCGCCGATCGGCGTCCCATCGACGAGCTCGCAGGCCGGGAGGCTCGTCTCATCGTCGAGGCACTTCGGGCTGAGCAAGAACGACGCAGCGGCCACCGCCGACTCACCGCCGTAAGGACGACCGTTGCCCGACTTCTGGACCAACTCCACAACGACCCGCTCATCCAGAGTCTGGAGCAACGGGTGCGAAGCGAAGTTGACGATCTCGCAGGAGCGGTTCGCCCGCACTTTCCGTTCCTCGGAAGGGCGCACGTTGACGACGACCTACTGGCCAGAGTTCTTGAGTTCGTCCTCGCCACCGTCGATGACCGGAACCTTGCCGAGCGCCTTGAGATATCGGCGCTGGGTTACGTCAACCTCCTGCATCTCGCGGTGATCCTGTCTGCGATACCTGGCGGCGAGGCTCCCGCCGACGACGAAGCACAAGAGGAGACCCCTTCCGACGAAGCCCAAGGTGAGGAGCCGCCAGCGAACGAACCTGAAGTCGATGAAATCGAAGCGGCAAACGAGGAATCGGAGACCGAGCTCGACAGCGTCTTCCCACCGTCGCCGCACGTGACAGTCGTGATCGAGGAACCAGAAGCCCACCTTCACCCTCAGCTTCAGCACGGGCTCGCCCGTCAACTCCGACGAGTAGTCGCAGAGCGTCCCGAACTCCAGGTGATCCTGACCACCCATTCAAGCGAGGTCATCAGCGCCGCGAAGACCGAAGAACTCGTACTCCTCCGCCGATCCGGAAGCGCCATCGAGCCCCGGCTTCCAAGTGAGTTGCCACTCGAGGAGAGCGATCGCTCACGGGTGCTACGCATGGCCAACCGCCATCTCGACGTGACTAGGTCGGCTGCACTCTTCGCCCCCATCTCCGTCGTCGTCGAGGGCATCACTGACGCCCTCCTACTCCGCTCCTTCGGGTATCGCTGGGCCGCGGATGACCAGCGCAAGGCACGCTTCATCGACGCCCTCACCATCACGATCGCTGGTAGCCGCATTGGTGACTGGATCCCGCGGCTGCTGGCGACCCGTGGCTACGAACTCGTTGACGGGCTCGTTGTCCTCGGCGATGCCGACAAGCTCGGGATCCCCAAGTGGCTCAACGACTTCGACGACACGATCGTGACATGCCACCTCAGCGACCCAACGCTCGAGCCGTCGCTCGCTGCGAGCAACGAACAACTTGTCGCCGATGCTCTGAAAGAGATCGGAGCAGAGTTGGACGAGGTCAACGCAACAACCGTGACCAGCTACTTCGCCAAGGACGGGCCCGGGGCCAACAAGAAGGCGGACTTCGCCGAAGCAGTGCTCGACTTGCTTGAGCGGCCTAAAACCGAAGCGACCCCACCTCCTCACTTCTCAGCCGCCTACGACTTCCTCTGGGAGAGATTCATCGACGCCGAGTCTGCAGAGGCCGACGGCAAGGAACAGGCGGACGACGATGAGTCGACCGACGCTGAGTGACGACCAGCGCAGCGCGCTTCTCAACACGTCACGCCTCAGCTTCGTCGAATCCGCTCCTGGATCCGGCAAGACGACGGTCGCAGTCGAACGATTCGGCGTACTTCACCACGCACGCAGTGACCGCTCCGAGCCGCGAGGCATCCTCTCCGTGTCTTTCGCCAGAAGCGCCACCGCAGAGTTACGCATCCGAGCTGCTGCGCGTTGGGGCACGAGGAGTCTTCATCTACCGAACCGAGTGACCACGATGGACGGTCTCCATCGCTGCGTAGTCGAGTTCCTGCTCCTCACCGACCTAATCACGTGGCCCGGTGACGTGAAGCGGCCGCAAGTGATCGACTCCTGGGCACGACAGCGCGGCGCCACTCGAATCCGGCCATCTGGAAGACAGAACCAGCGCTGGGAACTCGGGATGAATGGCACAACCCTGGCTGCCGACTATCGGCAGGTTGACTCGCCCTGCTGGGGCATGCCCTACAAGAACAAGGCTGACTGGGTCCAGAACCTGGTCGATGGCGTGTGCACGCACGACGAGATTCGACAGATCGTCGGCGTGGCACTCGGCAATCGCGACCTTCGTGCCCAGATCGACGCCTACCTCTCGCGCACGTACCACCATCTCATCGTCGACGAAGCCTTCGATCTCAACGGCCTCGATGCGCTCCTTGTTCGGAGGTGCATCGACTCAGGAATGGCGGTGACCCTCGTGGGGGACCCATGGCAAGCCCTCTACGAGTGGCGAGGCGCCCGTCCCGACATGGTCCACAAGCTCCTCAAGGACTATCCGTTCGACCGCTTTCCGGTTCCCGACTCCTTCCGCTTCAAGACAGACGAGACCATCGAGCTCGCTCGGTCGCTTAGAGCGGGTGACCCTGTGACGATCCCAAGTGCCGCTGATGAGCCGGACGTCGTACTCGCTGCCGAATGGGACCACATTCCTGCGTCGGGGCCAGACGCGATTCCCGTGTCATTCGGTCAACTCGACTGCCAGGCCGATGCATCAATCGCCCTGTTGCTTGACGTCGTCACGCAAGCGAGGCTCGGCGTCGCTGCGCTCGGCCAAGTGGAGGCAGCACGATGCCTCCGGCGCGACTCGGACACGATCGACTTGGGGGTTGCCCTGAAGCAGCTTCGAGACCCCTCGATCCCGCTCGAAGACGTGATGGAGTCGCTACGGGCAGCCACCAAAGTCGACGGCAAACGCAAGCCTTCCCTGCCTGCAAAGAGACTGCCAAGCCGTCTTGCACGGCTCCAACTCCTGAGGGATTGGCTTCTCAACGAGCGCGAATACGTCCCTGGGTTCACCTTCCACCAGGCGAAAGGAAAGGAGTGGCCGACCGTCCACCTCGCGCTTGACAGTGGATCTCGAGCAGCGTTGACGCAGGGACTCGACAAAAACAACGAGGACCACCGAAAGATCTACGTTGGCGCCACACGCGGCATACTCAGCACGCAGATCCGATTGCTCTAGCGTCCACCGTCCGAAGCACGGGTGCCGGACCGGAGAACAGAGGTCAGATCCTCGTACAACTCCTGAGTCTCGGGCTGGACCTCGTCGTCGTAGCCATACGACTCGGCGGCTCGTTGCGCTTCCCGGTAGGCGGCGTTGACGCCGTCGAGGTCGCCGGCGTCGGATGCGGCCTTCATCTTCATCCGGTACATGGCCTCTTGGCCGTCAACGATTGCGAGGCCCTTCTCAGCGGCCCAGCGCGCTTTGGCGACGTCGCCGGAGTCGAGTGCGAGTTCTCCTCGTCGATGGGCGGCGTCGACGATCGTCGTCTCGATGTGGGTGTAGATCGTCGGCTCGCGCAGCAGCCATGCGTAGTGGGCAGGACGGGCGTCCACTGCGACATGCCCTTCAACGAGTGAGAGGGCCGCATCGAGGAAAGCGGCTTCGTCGGCACCGTCGGCCCTCTTGGCCTCGGCGACGAGTTGCTCGACTCGCCGCCAGTCGAGACCTACGTCGTCGCTGAGGATGTAGCTGTTGGTGGACCGCGCCGACTGCAATCGTTGCTCCCCATCGTCGGTGTTACCCAGCAGTGCGCGTGTTCGCATGACGGCGTTGTCGGCGGCTTGACGACTGGTCGACTCGGGCCAGAACTCTTCACGGAACCGTTGGCTGACAACCTCCCGGTGGAATGCGAGGTAGACGATGATGGCCTCGAGTTTCGGAGTTGCGTCGCCCGTGAGCCCTTCGATCTCGGGCTTGCGTCCGAGGATGCGCACCTCGATCGGTTGCGGAGCGAGAGTCTCGGCGATTCGATCAATCGTCGCTTCGCTGGCCTCAACCGCCCTTCCGGTAGGTGTTTTGGTGTCGGACCCGGTGAGGTCGATCACATGCGCTTCCGCAGGATGCGTTGACGGTCGATCCGCAGGTTCGTCGGCCGCCCAGTCTTCGGCCGGAGGGCGAGCGCCGGTGTCCGATGCGTTGGCGAGGAGATGATCGACCTCTGCGAGGTCGTTGGCGGCCAGCGCTACCGGGTCGAACGCAAGGCCCAGTGGTTCGAGCGTGGCCTGGTCGTTCTCGATCACGACTCTGTGTTCGCTGGCGAGCGGATGGGCCGAGACGACGGCGAGCGGTGCATATGCGAGATCGGCCACCGCGGCGAGAGCACCGGCGGCCTCGAAGAACGCAATGTCGCCGCCGACGACTACGACCGTCGGGTGGTAGACCTCGCCGTGCATCACGCGCTCTTCGTATGGGCTCCGAGAAAGACCAGCGGCGACGTTTCGAATCGTCGTCTCCGTGGTCGAAATCCACGCTGCCGCGTCGGCGGGCTGCACCACCCGGCTGAGGTCTTCGTCTTCGAGGCCATCAATGCCGAGTGCCACGACTTCGACGTGCGTCGCCCAGGGGGCGGCACACAGGGAAGCGACGACACCTCTGAGGAAGTCAGAGACCCGCTCGGGTTCGCCTTCGACGGAAATGCTGCCGAGTTGCTCAAGATCGACGAGTGCGTTGCCTGCTTCGGATGTGCCAAGGACGGTCAGTGCCGGAGCGAACGGATGAGCATCGACTGCTTGCTGTTCCATCGCTCGGGGGTCAAGGTCGGCGTTCAGTCGCCAGACGGTGCCCTCGGGGTTCACGGCGACGAAGCCCTCAACGGGGTCGCACGGCTCGTCCAGGAGGAGTTCAACGCCGTGTTGCCCTGCTCGTGCGACGACGATGTTCGGCATCGGCGTTCCCGACGTTTCGAGCGTGTGGCTCAGGTACGTGTTGACCGCTGCGAGATATCGGACGTCCTCGCCATCGACGGCGACTGCGCGGATCCGTTGCTCGAAGTCGACAGCGGTCGGGCGTGGCGGGTCGGTGATCGTTCCCGGGCGACGGCGGGCCGCCTGCACTCGCCGGAGCCGGCGGAGCGCGTAGAGAAGGAGTCCACCCACCAGGCCTGATGTTGCTGCGATCAGCCCAATCGAGCCCGCTTGGTCGCCGACTCCACTCGGTGAGCGCTCAACCGAAGGAACAGTTGGCGGTGAGGCCGCCGCTGGCACTGAGACCTGCGGGGACTCTGTGGCCGTTGGATCTTGGGAGTTCGCTGCGGTCTCGCCCGGAGCGGGCTCGACTGGTTCTACCGACTCGGCGCGCTCGGTGATCTCGACGGTGGGCGGTTCGATCGGGGTCGGGCCGTCCAGGTCGAGAGCCATCCGGGGGTCGGCGGGAACGGTCGGGAGCGTGAATCGCTGCTCTGGGTAGATGAGGTTCGGATCCCCCGGCGGCAGGAGTCCCTCTCGGTTCAGCTCCACGAGGTCCGCCCAGAAGGGGGTGATCTCGACATCCGATGGGTGGCGGCCCCACGATTCGGCAAGGGTCGTCTCCGCTATCGCCCAGAAGTGATCGCCGGGCTCGACGATCACCGTTTGCGGGACCTCCGATTGGTCCGATGGCGAGTCGGAGAGCAGTGCGGGTTCGGCGTCGATCGGTACTGCGAGCTGCCAACTCGGCCGCAGCTCCTCTGTGGCCTGGGTGATCACGATTCCGTCGGGCATGGTGCGGCCGACGTTCATCGTCCGGATCTCGCTCCAGCGCATGCCATCGCCAAGGAGTCGGTCCGCGATGTCCCACCAGCCGTCACTTCGCTCGACGGTGTAGACGCCGTCCGCAATCGCCTCACCGAGCTCGTGGTTGTCGGGAGCGTCGTGACCCGCTCCGACTGCGGCAGCCGTTGGTACGACAATCGTGGTTGCCGTCACGGGTACAAGCGGAGCCGCAGCGACTGGTTTGATCGGACCGAGGGCGCCCACGACGAGTGTCGTCCACGTTGCGAGCTTTGCAGCGAGCAGGCGGAAGGCTGGGAGGGTCGGGACGCTCATCGGTGCTCGGCCGCGGATGATCCCGACGTACTCGGCGGCCACAGCGATAGCGAGCTGTGCCCAGGCGAACCACACGATGATCGCGACGGTCTTGAGCAAGAAGGCGTCTGGGACATCGCCGTCGGTGAGGTGTCGACTGATCGTGTCGAGCGGGACCGTCTCACTGGGCAGTGGCCAACCGATGAAAGTGGCGAGAAGGTAGGGAATGCCGCCGATCAGTGCGGCGGCGACGATGAGGCCGCTGAGTCCTTTGGTGAAGTCGGTGATTCGTTGCATGTCAGGGTCCTGCCGTTGCGCTTGCTGATTCGGTTGCCGAAGCGGACATTCGGCCGGGGAGGAAGGTGGGGTCGACGGTGATCGTGACGGTCACGGTGACGGTGGAGCCCGCCACGGTGACGGTGCCCGTGTGGCCTTGTTCCCCGAGGAAGGCAGTCGCTCGTTGCGATGCTGCGACGGGGTCGAGGATGGGCTCGCCCGTGGACCGGTAGGCGGCTGCGTCGACCATCTGCGCTCCGGCTCGGGCGGCATTGTCGGCGATGTTGCGGGCATCGCTCAGGGCGCCGAGCTTGCGGCCTCCGTCCACGGCGAGACCGGTTGCCATGAGCAGAGCGACGCCAAGAGCTGCCATGAGGATCGATGCCGACCCGCGTTCGTTGTTCGCCGTTCGCATCAGCCGCTCCGATACGTGTCGATGACTTCGGTCGCCGATGCGGAGAAGGCCTGAGCGTCGGCAACGCCGAGACTTCCGACATCGCCGAACGACGCGGAACAGGTGACCGTGACAGTCACTTGGCCACCAGGTCCGAACAGCGATGTGTCGACGCCGACCGCGGGTCCGGGACCGCAGGCGACTCCCGACCGTTCGAGATTGGCCGCAGCGACCTGTTGAGCGACGGCGACCGCTCCGGCAGGTGTTTCCTGGAGGCTGGCGGCTCGGGCGGCCTCGTGTGCTGCGCTCTGGACGTCATTCTCGGCCTGCACGACTCGGCCTCCGTAGATGACCAGCGCGAAGAAGCTGAGGAGGATGACCGCCATCACGACGGCGAACTCTGTTGCGATGGCGCCTCGCTCGTTGCTGTTGATCGTCATCGTTCTCCTGCCGGGATGAACCGTTCGATCGATCCCTGGGCTTGCGCTTCGACTCGCCAGCTTCCGAATGGGACGATCGCTGGGGCGGCACCCGACACGGTCACGGTGACGGTGCCAGTGGCTGCGTTGCGATCGACGGAGATGCGTGCGTCTCGGAGGTTGCCGGCCTGGCCGAGGATCGTCTGCGCTCCGGCGATGCCATCTTGTTCGGTTGCGTTGGCGAGCTGCGCCGCCTCGACCGCTTCTTCTGCTGCAACGTCGGCGGATTGCTTCGCGTGCCAGAAGAGCCCGACCTGGAAGATGAGCATGATGAGCACGAGCACGGTCGGCATGACGATGGCGACCTCGGTGGAGGTCACCCCCGCTTCGCCGCTCAGGCGCGCCGACCGTTGCGAGGGCCGGCCCCTCGCGTATCTGCTCATCGAGTGCTCCGGCATCACGGAGCGGGCGGCTGAACCGTGTCCGGGATGTTGTTGGCGTTGCTCTGTGCTTTGGTCAATAGGATCCCGCCGACGACCACTGCGATGGCGACCATCGCTGCGATGACGACGGCCATCTCGGTGGACACGGCGCCCCGTTCATCTCGAACGTCGACGCCTGCCCGCTGCAGGTTGTATTCCACGGCGAGTTGTACGAACTCGACATAACTCTTCAGCAACTCCATGAGTTGCTCCTTTCTCTTTGGTTGGATCTCTGACCACCGGGCGTCATGGCGCCTCCGTCGTGGGTGCGTAGGTGGCGCCGCCGTCGGTGCTGATGGCGTCAATGGCGCCGAACCCGATGAAGAGGGTGAGTCCGATGACCATCACAGTCACCGGGACGATCATCTTCTCGGTGCGCTCCTCGGCATTCGTTTCGATGTCGGCCGCCTGTTGCGCTCGGAGCGCATCTGCCTTGGCAGCGAGCGATTGGCGGATCTTCGCCCCCTGACCACCAGCGAGGCTCACCGACGCCGCCAGTTCGGACAGTTCGTTGATCTGGAGGGTGGCGCCGAGCTCGTCGAGGACCTCCCACGGCGTCCGCCCGGTGAGGTCCGCTCGGCGGAGCGCTCCACGAATCTCGTCGAAGGCCCACCCGTCTCCCGCCTCGGCGGCTCCGGTCAAGGCGGTCTCGATACCGCCACCGCCCGCGAGGATGATGGTGACGAGGTCCAGCCAGCTCGACAGCGCGTGGCGGAACGCCTTCTGTCGCTTCTCGACCTGTTCGGACAGCGGGAGGTCGGGGTAGAAGAACCCGCCTGCTGCGAGCACGGCGCTGGCGATGATGCCCATCGCCGGGTTGACGCCGACCCCACCGGCGAGGAGTGCCGCTCCAGTGACCAGCGGGAGCGAGAGGCCGGCGATGACGGCCAGGAGCTTCTCGAACGCGTGGCGCTCCGGTGGCTTGTCGAGGATTCGGAGCTGTGCTGCGAGCGCTTCGTTCTCCCCGAGCCCGAGGGTAGTCAGGATGCGGCTGGCCGCTTGACCGATGCCGGTGACCCGATCGTTGGAGGCCGGTTCACGTTCCAGAATCGAGACGCCGGGTTGTCGGACCGAGCGGAGCGTCGTTGCGAGCGGGGTCGCACGGGGGCGGAGGGCGCGTCCGACGGTCCAGACACCGAAGCCGACGCCGGCGGCGACCATCATCATCATGAGGGCGCCGCTCATCGCGCGCTCCGGTTCTGGATCCGTCGAGCGGTGAAGCGCTCCGGCATATCGATCTGGCTGAAGCGGTCGAGGAGCCACGCTCCGAGCACGAAGACGCCGAGCACCATGACCAGCCATGCTTGGCCGGCGGGTGAGTCGTAGACGGCGAGAAGGTCCCGTGAGAACACGAAGATGAACAGTGCGGTCAGCACGGTCACGGCCATGACGATGCGTGCTGAGGTTCGAATGCGGGCCCGGCCGACCTCCACGCGGAGCCGCATTCGGACGTCGCTTCGGATGGAGTCGGCGAGACGACCGAGCAACCCACCGAGGTCCCGGGTTTCCATGCGAGCTGCGTTGCTGAGTGCGGCCACGACGAGATCGGCCGATGGGTGGTCGAGCTCTTCGCCGAGTACGGCGAGTGCTTCGGCAAGCGGTTGATCATCCAGTCGCCGAGAGAACCGTCGGACCTCTGGCCTGATCGCTGCCGGTGCGACCTGGCTGGCGGCCATCAGCGCATGCTCGAGCCCGGCAGCGCCCGCCATGTTGTCGCGAATCATCTCTGTCCACGACGCGATCGCTTCGGTTCGAGCGACTGTGTTGTGCTTGTCGTCCGCTCTCGAGCGACGTATTGCGATCGAGCCGACGCCCACCAGCGTCGCGATGGCGGCGACCGGCCATCCGGTGATGCTCAACACGATCAGCGCGCCGATGAGGGCTCCCGCGCCCCACGGGACGTACGGCGCGACGTCGGTGACCGAGACCTCGCTGCTCGTTGGGAGGATGGCGCGTCCTCGAAGGCCTTGGATCACAAGGAGGACACCGAGTCCGATCCCTGCGCCGACGGCGATGGCGGCGAGCGCGATCATGCTGCCCTCCATCCGGCGTGGGCGCCGAGCCAGCGCTTGTCGAACCCGGCGGCTTCGAGGCGAGCGAGACGTTGTGCGCTGAACCCGTAGCGGGGCTCGGCTCGGCCCGTCTCGTCGGGTCCGTAGATCTCGTTCGAGGCGACGAGATCTCCCTCCGCTCCGACGATCTCGCGAACGGACGTGACGACTCGTTGGTGGTTCGGCAGCTGGGAGATGTGGATCACCGCATCAATGCCTTGGGAGACGAGGAGGTTCGCAGCCGCTGGTTCGAAGCGTTCCCTCGTCATGGCGAGGTACATCTGGAGGCGTCCGAAGACGCCCTCGGATGAGTCGGCATGGATTGTGCAGAGTGCTCCGTCATTGCCCTGGGTGCAGGCCAACAGGAGGGTCAGCGCCTCGTCCCCGCGTACCTCGCCCACGATGAGTCGGTCGGGGTTCATCCGTAGGGCGTTGATGGCGAGTTCGTTCATGCCGAGCTCGCCAACCCCTTCGACGTTCGCCGGGCGGGATTCGAGGTCGACGTGGTCGGGGTGCAGGTGACGGAACCGGTCGACGCCGAGTTCGAGTGAGTCTTCGACAGTGATGAGGCGTTCGTCGCTAGGAATCTCATTGATGAGGCAGCGCATGAACGTGGTCTTCCCAGCGCCCGTGCCGCCGGCGATGACGATGTTGAAGCGAGCGAGCACCATCGCCTTGAGGAGGTGGAACAGTGGTTCGCTGATGCTTCCGAGGTCGATGAGCTGTTTGAGTCGGTGAATCTCGAAGTCGTGCCGCCGGATGGAGATGGATGGCCGACCTGACACCCAGGCGATGGCGTTGAGACGGTCGCCGGACGGAAGCTGAAGATCGAGGCGGGGACTGGCTGGGTCCCACCGGTGCTCTGATCGACCTCGACGGGCGGCCGTCTGGACAAGCTCGATCAGGTGCTCGTCGGAATCCGCCACCGGTTCGCCCTGGGTCTTCAGGCCACTGCGGTGGGTGATCCAGACCGTGTCGTGGCCATTGATGACGATGTCGGAGATCGATGGGTCGTCGATGTACTGCTGAATTCGGCCGAGGGCGAACAGTTCGTCGAGCACTGCGCGGGTGATCGCGCTTCGGTTGTTCTCGTCGAGCGGCGTTCGGCCGTCTCGGATCTGCTCGGCGTCGAGTCGTTGGAGTTCGTCGCCGATCAGCTTGCGGGCGAGCATGCGCCGGTTCTCGCCGTCGATCGACCGACCTTCTTGCAGTTCCGCCTTGGCGACGAGTTCGGTGAGTCGTTCGCCGACGGTCTGTCGGATGGTGTCGGACACGTGCCGATGCTCGGTCATGCGCTCACCCCGTTGGGGTTGGCGACTGCCGGTGACTCGATGGGGCGGGTTCGCCCGGCGAGTGTCTCGGCGAGCGATGCTGCGCTCCGCACGAGGGCGGACTTCTCGACTCGCCGTCCTCCACTTCCGGTCGACAGGGCGTTGGCGGTTCGTGGGTCTGCTGCAACCACGCCAAGCACGGGGATTCCGAAGGTGGCTTCGACTTCGGCGACACCGTGGGGCTTCTCGCCGATGAGGACCCAGCCGACTCGATTCGCGTCGAGCCCCAGGCTTCTGATCGAGTGGACCGCCGGCTGCAGCTGCTCGGCGACAGGTCTCGCGACGATGGCAACGGTTGTGGCAGTGGGGAGGAAGGCGTGAGCTGGCCCGTCCGATTGGAGCCGTCCGACATCGGCGACTGCTGTGCCGTCCTGCTCGTCAAGCCATCTTCCGAGGGAGTCGCCGGCCGCTGCGAGTGTGGCGTCGACCTGTGCCGGCGCGTCGGGAGCGATGACGGCGGGGAGTCCGCCGGGGAGTGGCTGGGCGTGTGCTCGAATTTTGGTGTCGGGGTCGGTGCGCACGGCTGCCGCGAGGGTGAGGAGGCCGGGATCAGTGCCGAGTCCGTAACGGAGAGCGAGTGCACCCCCGGCTCGATCGGCTTCGACGAACACTCGGCGGTCGTCGCCAATACCGGGCCACGCGGCCGCCACCGTCAGAGCGGTGAGTGTCGTTCCGGGTGAACCCTTTTGCGATGCGAAGCAGATCAGCGCCATGTCATTCGCCTCCCACTTGGATGAGACGAACGCGATCGTCGGCGCTGGCCGCTGCGACTGCGTCGGTCCCCTCTGTGCTCATGAGCAGAGAGACGAAGAGCTGGTTCTGGACCCCGATCTGAGCGACATCGACGATCTCGGCTCGTTCGACGAGTACCTCTTGTTCCGCTATCCCGCTGGTGGCAACGACACGAACGATGTCGCCTGGTCGAAGTGACAGGGTTGGGTACTCGCCTGGGTCGAGGGCGAGCCCGACGACTCCGGTCCCGGGTGCGATCTGGGCGGCCCGTGCGAAGAGGTCGCTCGTGGCGAGGGTTCCTGCGCTGAGATCCGCGAGTGCGACCTGTCCGACGATCCGGCCGGCGTCGCTGCTGGGGATGAGGTTGACGGTGCCCTCGCTGCCGATGTCGACCACCCGGAGGTCGTTGGTGGTGACGACGCGGCCTCGTTCAATGTCGTTGCGCAGGGCGAGGACGGGTTCGACGTCGGCTGCGTTGGAATAGAGCCATCCGCCGGCGAGGGCGAACAGCCCGATGATGAGCATGCCAACGGTGACCTCGGGCCAGCGGCTGCGACCGCCGCCGGCTGGGGGCTCGAGGCCGAACGTCGAAGCCTCCGGGTGCGTCGGCGTGGTTCCGTTGCGGTGTGAGCGCAGTGTTGTGGTCATGGTCAGCCTCCGGTTTCGATCGCTTGGATTTCCGTGACGGCGAACGTGATCGGCGACTCTCGGGTGAAGTCGCCGAAGTCGCCCATGTCGGCGCCGTTGAGCCACCAACGGAAGGTCCAGTGCATGGTGACGGCGGCGTCGATGAGCTCTGCGGCGTCGGTGAAGGTGTGGCTGCAGTAGGTGCTGCCTTCGACCGACTCGGGCGTCCACTCGACGCCTGGACCGTTCTCACAGGTCACGGTCGTGCCGTCGCTCAGCGCCCAGGTGGTTTCGATGGGCCGGGCTTGGACGACGACCGTGACGAAGCCCTCGCTCTCTTGTTCCTCGAGCGGTTCCCAGTCGTCGGTGATCCAGAGCCAAGTTGGGAGATGAACCACCGATGGGATCTCGGACCACATCGGTGCCGACGCGGGCGTTGGCGGCTCGGGGTCGATGCGGTCCGCAGCGATGTCGCGCAACACGGTCGGATCCACCGGTGGCGTGGTGCCGATGACCAGGAAGCCCCAGCCCCAGAGTTCGATGATGTCGTCGGTTTCGTCGTCGAGGTCGTTGAGCTGGACGTGGCGGCACTCGATGGTGTGCCAGACGTAGGTGACAGTGGGGTCAAGGCCGCGGGCCAGGATGTCTTCTAGAAGGAGCTCTCCGTGGGGGTCGACCCGGCTGACCGTCGAGCCTGGCGAGAACGGTCGCCACTGGTCGCAGCCGTACCACTCCCATACGAGCGCCGATGAAACGGTTCGGTCAGGTCCGGCGCCTGGGCTGTTGCCCCAGCAGGTGCCAATGACCGCTCCCCCGTTCTGGTCGATCGCTCCGCCACCGCCTCGTGTATCGGGGCAGGCGGGTGTGATTGGAAGCGGGTTGATCGGCGCTGGCGGCTGCGGATCAGGCGGAGCGTCTTGGGCCGCGACGGGCGTGCTCGTCGCTCCGAGGAGCAGAGCAGTAGCCGCCACAAGGGCGGCCACTACACGACAGGAAGGCCTTGTGCCGTTGGTGCCGCGTCGCATGACACGTCCGCCTGTCCCTGTACATCGGAGACCTTCCAGACTCCGTCTTCGAGAATCATCACTGCGGAGTTGAGATCGGTTTGGCCATCTCGCACCGGCGGAATGTCCGCCAGACGTGCACCCCTAGCGTCGTAGAGGCCCCGCTCAGTGTCCTGGACCGCGCAGTCGAGGACCGCGATCTCCGTCGCCGAGCGGACCTCGACAACTTCTGGACGCGTCTCGGCGCGCCCTCGCAGCTCCAGGCCGCTCGCCTCGTGATCGCTGAGTAGCCCGCGGATGAGGTCGAGGTGGATGCCGCTCATCGTCTGCTCGACAAGCGGGTTGCTCGGGTCGGCCGGCTGCCAGAACTCGACGCGTGCGTCCCAGTACGCTTCGTACCCGGCGATCGCTTCCTCGGCGATACCGGCCGGGACGCACCCGATCTCGCTGCGCAGATCGAGGGCGACGATCCGCCACTGCCCGTCGACGACCTCGGCGGTGCCGGAATACCAGATGGTTGCGTTGCCGATTCGGGGTGACTCGAAGATGCAGTCGTCGATCTGCACCGAACCGTCTTCGTTGGCGGTCAGCGTCGGAGTGTTGTCGAACGTGCGCGGCGTGCTGACCGCGCTGGAGTCGACCAACGGGTTGTAGATCGTGTCGATCTGATCAAAGACCGATTCCGTTGCGGTGCCGAGAATCGCATCCCGCGCTGCATCAGGGTCGACGACGAGGAGCTCTGCTCCTTGCCACAGCGCAAGCCAAGCCTCAACGGCGTCTCCGCTGGGCTCAGCCGTCGGCTCGGGGGTTTCCTCAGCTGTCGGCTCGGGCGCACTTGTGGTTGGAGCGACCGTCGTCGTTGCCGCCGCATCGTCAACGGTGACCGCATCCTCCGGGGCAGCGTCTTCACTGTCCCCACCGCACGAGGCGAGGATGGCTACGAAGGCGAGGGCGAGGTAGGTGCGGCGCATGCTGAACTCCCTGGGTCAGTCCCGCTCGTGCGCCAAACCGCTGCACGTGGCCGGGCAGCGCTTCCCTGTTGTCAGCACCAGCGGGAGGTCATTCCTCGACCGTACAAAGCCGAGGTGACACGCACTGGTTATCGCCCTCTCGTTCACTCTCTCGCCCGTTCCCCTACCGACACTCACTCTGAGTGCTATTTCTGCCTGTGGATAACCACGGTAAGGGGTGACAAGCGTCACTGTAAAGAGGTCGTTAGGGATTGCCCAAGGCATGTGCCTTCTGTGGTCCGGGTGGTCCAGGCTTTGGGACACCGTTGCTGAAACTCCACTTCAGGTGTCCCACCTAACGTCGTCGACCGGCCACAGAAGTGCATGTGGCGGCAGGCTTTGCTCAGCGGATTGGCGGCAATCGTGGCTTCGTGCGCCGTCTCCGTGCCTTCGGTTGCCCCTCCGACCGAGGGCGGTACGGAGGCGATCGTTCGATCGTCCGCGTCGCTACCAATGCCCGACCGGAGCCTGCCGACCGGCGCACAGAGCACTGCTCCTCCGTCACCGACTCCGACTTCTGCCCAGCCCGACACCTCGCCGATCGAGCCGGAGGCAATCGCTGTTGCCAAAGACGCTGTGGCCGAACTGCTCGGCGCTCGCAGCGACCAGGTGCTGACCGCCGGACTTACGGCGACCCCGACCGGATCGCCCTCAGTTCAGCGGGTGATCGTCACTGCCGAGATCGAGGGCGACAACGCGGCCATTGACGTCCGCCTCTTCGAGGTGTTCGTCGTTCGACAGGGCGACAGCTGGGTCGTCGTGTCGGCGGAACCGACATGATGGTCAAGGCTGCAAGCGCAGCGACCGCCCTACTCGCACTCCCTCTCGCCGCACTCTTCGGCCTGGCCACGCTCGCCGGCAGCGCGGCATCGGGCTCGACCGCTGCCGGGCAGGCCCGTTTCGACCCATCTGGCGAGGCGCTCGATGACATCCCCGCGGTGCTCCTCGAGCTCTACCTCGTCCGCGCCGAAGCTTGTGTCGGGTTGCCGTGGCAGGTGCTCGCCGCGATCGGGAAGGTCGAGTCCAACCATGCGCGATTCGGCGGTGCCGACATCGGCGCAGACGGACGAGTTCAGCCGCCGATCATCGGCATTGCCCTCAACGGTCAGAACGGAACAAGAGGGATCGCCGACACCGACGACGGAACGCTGGACGGAGACCGCACCTGGGATCGGGCCGTCGGCCCGTTCCAGTTCATCCCCACGTCGTGGCGGATCTACGGGAGAGACGGCAACGGCGATGATGTCCGCGATCCCCAGAACGTCTTCGACGCTGTGCCGGCAGCGGTAGCGCATCTTTGCCCGCATGGATCGGTCGACGACATCGAAGCGGCGATCTTCGCCTACAACCGTTCGACGGAATACGTCGAGCTCGTCCTCGATTGGGCAGACCGCTACACCGGCCCTCTCTCATCTGTGGGCCCGCTCGTCGGTGGCTACGCCTACCCCGTACCTCTCGGCTACGCCACCGAAGCGCTCGCTGTTCGACCGCACCATGACTACCCGGCGTTCGACGTTGGCCTCCCAGTGGGCACGCCGCTGTTCGCCGTGACCGACGGGATCATCGCCTCAGTCGTGACCGACGCTGGCATCTACTCGCCTGGGGGCTCCGGTCGCTGCGGTAACACGGTCGTGCTCGACGGAGTCGACGGCGCTCGGTACACCTACTGCCACCTCTCGCTCGTCACGGTCGCTGCCGGCACTGACATTGCCGCGGGCGAACCCGTTGGCCTCTCGGGTGGCGAACCCGGGACGCCCGGGGCTGGCAACACCACCGGACCACATCTCCATCTCTCGGTGCGCGCCTACGGCCAACTCATCTGCCCACAGCCGATGCTTCTCGGAATCTTGCGGAACAGACCGATCCCGCCCACCGCCGCACCATCGAGCGGCTGCATCACCGGTCAACCGCAGACCAACTGGAGCAACTGGCTCGGAACCGTAGTCGGGCTCGATCGACAGGAGGCGAGGTCGTGACCTCTACGCATCTCGACTCCCCAGATGACGACGTCCTCCTCGACGTCGATTCCCTTGCCCATCGCCTCGCAGTCTCGCCTCGATTCGTTCGCCGCCTCGTCGAGGAGCGCCGGATCAGATTCCTGAAGATCGGCCGCCATGTGCGTTTCGACCCCGCCGATGTTGAGCGTTGGATCGAAGCGCAGCGAGTCGAGCAGGCGAATCCGTTCTGAGTTTGTGTCACACGCCTGGCCAAGGCTGCACCCAAGGAGTTGACGATGGCCGACATCCAGAAGCGAAAGACCACGTCGGGCGAGACCAGGTGGGACGTGCGCTACCGAGACGAAGGGCGGCGTCAGCGCAAGAAGACGTTCGAGCGCAAGGTCGACGCCCAGCGCTTCGCGAACACAGTCGAGGCCGACCTACTGCGTGGTGACTGGATCGACCCGAACAAGGGTAAGGAACTGTTCGAGATCTGGGCAGAGCGCTGGCTCACCACACTTGGCGACAAGAAGCCGAAGACCTCAGAGAGCTACGAGTCCATAGTTCGGAAGCATCTCCTGCCTCGATTCAGTTCCTGGCCAATCGGGGCGATCGACTATCCGACGGTGCTTACCTTCGTCGGCGAGCTGCAAGCATCGGGCCTAGGTCCGGGCACGATCCGCAACATCCGAGACGTCCTTCGTCTTGTGCTTCAACTCGCAGTCCGCTCCGGCACTCTAAAGTCGAATCCGGTCGTCGGAGTGAAGGTCGCCAAGTCCCGGCGGAAGGAGATGGTCTTCCTTGGGCCGACCGACATCGTCCGCCTCGCCTCCGAAGTAGCACGGCCGCCTGAGCGCTACCGCCGTGGGGAACGGAGGCGATCCGGATACCCCGAGTACGGCATGCTGGTTCGGACCGCAGCCTTCACGGGGCTCCGCGCCGGCGAACTCGTCGCTCTACGACGGAAGGCCGTCGATCTCAGACAGCGACGCCTCAACGTCCGAGAGTCAGCGTCCGAGGCGCGCGGCGAACTCCAGATCGTCGCCACGAAGACCTACGAGCATCGAGCAGTACCAGTCCCGGGCTCGCTCTGTTCGGAACTTGCGGACTTCGTCCGAGACCTCGACGGAGATGACTTCGTCTGGAGATCACCGGAAGGCGGCGCATTCCGTTACGGGAACTGGTTCAAGAGGCACTTCAAACCAGCCGTGCTTCGAAGCGGGCTGCCGCCGACTACTCGATTCCACGATCTGCGCCATAGCTACGCAGCCATGCTGATCTCCAAGGGGGCTCACCCGCGTTCGATCATGGAGCGGCTCGGCCACAGCACGATCACCGTGACGCTCGATACCTACGGACACCTGTTCCCAGGCCTCGAAGCCGCTCTGGACGACCAGCTCGATGACCTTCTCCGGGAAGGCATGGCTAGCCAAGTCGACCCGCAGTAGGGAGCCGCAATCCGCCTCGAACTAACTTGGCTTGCGTGGCAGCGAGCCGAAAGACGGGGAACGAAAAGCTGATTCGAGCAGCGTTGACTGCCGCAGGGACCATGCGGTCCAGCGCGGACGCTATCCGCCTGATTGAGGCCAGCGATCTCCCAAGGAACGCGTCGTCAGGCGCTCGGACACACCTACTCTCGATTGCTGATCGTCTCGATGTCGCAAGCCACGCTCTCGGCCGCGCGGCGGACTCCGCAGATCCGGAACCGTCGTTCCTTCGACGCCTTGCCTGGGCTGGTCCGGCAGCGGCCATCGGCCTCGCCGCCGTCACCGGAGCAATGGAAGGCGTTGCCGGCGAAGTTGTCCAGCGAATGGTCGTCATCGAACAATCTGTCGGGCAGGCCTGCGACGCAGTCCTAGGAGCGGAAGGGGCTGGCAGCATTGCGCCAGCTCGGATTCTCCTGCTGCCTGACCAGGAAACAATCACGGTCTACTCCAAGACCGACATCGAGGTAGCCGACCCGGAAGGCGGACCTCCCCTGACAGTCACCGTCCGGCCCGAACCAAGCGGTGGAGTCTGGGTTGAGGTCGACGGCAACTACAGCGACCAAGCTCCGACGATTGCCCCGCTGAGAGAGAAGCCACTAGCGGCACAAACACGACAGGGCGAACCGTTCATCGTTCACAGCCCTGATGGCGATCCCGCCCGGCTGTCATACGCGTACGCCCAACCAGAGCTGCTCTTGGCAGAAAGCGCGCAGTTGAGCTTCGACGAGAAAGAAGCGATCGGGCGGTACGGTTTCATTGTCATCGGCTAGAACTGCCTTGGCCATGGCCTGCCTTGGCCGCCGAGGTACATGCTGGGTACATCGCCTCGATTCAGCGCCACGTCCCGAGAACGACGAAGGCCCGGAAACTGTTGTGTTTCCGGGCCTTCTGAATGGTGGCGGGGGCAGGATTTGAACCTGCGACCTTCGGGTTATGAGCCCGACGAGCTACCTTGCTGCTCCACCCCGCACGGTCAAGCTAGCCAGAAGCGGCCGCTCCCACAACGTCGTTTCCCGACTGGTCCGACGTCACATTTCGCAGGCGGCGGATCGAGCGCACGGCGTAGGGTCGAGACATGGCGCTGTATCACCGAGCAACGATCGTTCCGAGCAAGGCCGACCTGGTCGCCACCTGGGCTCCAACCCAGTCCTGGTACCCGGCGGGCGAGGAGACGGAGGTCGTCGGTGCGTTCCGGTTCGACGATCCACTCGGCCAGGTCGGCATGGAAACCCACCTGGTACGGGCCGGATCCACGCTGCTCCAGGTTCCCCTCACCTATCGCGATGCACCCCTCGACCACGTGGCCGACGATCGCTTCGTCGGCACGACCGAGCATTCGGCGCTCGGCACGCGATGGGTCTACGACGGGCTCATCGAAGCGCCGTACCTGATGATGCTGGCCGGCGCGGCCATGACCGGCCAGGGCGAGGCGCTCGGCATGGTCGACTACGACGGCCGATGGCACATCGCACCGTCGGGCGTACGACTCACCGGCGGTGGCTGGGGAGCGGAGCGGGTCGCGGTCGACGACTTCTCGATCACCACCGAGACCGACACGCAGACCGAGCTCCGCAACGATGGCTTCGCGCTGACCTTCCACCGGCAGCTCACGCCACTCGACGGTGACCGGCCGCCGCTCGGGCTCACTGCCGCATGGGAGGGCCAGCCCGCCGTGCTGCTGGCCCGGATTCGCCAGCTCTGACCGCAACAGCGGGGACTACGCCGAACCCACCCGGGCGATGCCGTAGAAGATGGCGAGCGTGCCGGCCGCGACCGCCGGCAGCCACTCCGGGATCCGATCCTCGGCCCGCTGGTGGTAGTACGTCGCACCGATCGTCATCCCGACGAGTCCGGCCGCAGCCAGCACGCCGACGGCCGGCAGGTCCTCGTGCAGACCAACGATCAGCCCAGCACCACCCACAATCTCCAGCGCCCCGATCACTCGCCAGAGGGCCTTGGGGATCCCCAGGTGCACACGAGCGTCGACCATCATCGATCGCTCGGCGACCTTTGCCAGGCCGAGCAGCACGAAGGCGCCGCCGACTACGGCGGCGAGGACCGATGCCAGGATGAACACGCGGGCTGACGACTAGAGGTAGCCCGAGTCGGGACCGGTCGGGCCCGACTGCTGCTGCGTCGCCTGCTGCGGTTGTTGCTGACCCGCCAGCTGACGCTGCTGGGCCTGGGCCTGCATCATCATCATCTGCTGTTGGGCCATCTGGGCCTGGGCGGTCGCCGTCGCCTGCATGCCTCGGAGCAGGCCCTGGATCCAGCCGACCAACTGCGCATGGGCGACCCGAAGTTCACCGGCGCTCGGCGCTTCGTTGGAGCAGCAGTCGTTGAACTCCATCAGCTCTTCGCGGAGGTCTTCGCTGAGGATGCCCGACAGCTCCTCGACGGTCTCGGTGTGGATCTGGGCGAGGCGTTCACGGCCGCCCGCGTCGGTCATGGAGTCGCTGGCCTGCAGCTCGGTGAGCACGGTCTGGAGCATCGTGCCCAGCCGGATCAGCTTGGCGGGATCGGTCACGTCGGGCTGCGGTGCGGCGTCGACGACCTCGGCGGAGACCACCGCCGCGTCCTCGGGAGCGTGTGCATCAGTCATGGTGACAACGGTAACCCGCTCACCCCACCAACCTGTTCCGCGAACGACGCTGCGGCTCGCTCAGGCGTCCTCTCAGTTGGCGGCGTTGCGGATGAACTCGACGATCGGGTCGACCTCGTCGAACGCGGCGACCAGCTCGCCGTAGGAATAGTCCGCCGCCAACGTCTGCAGCACCGGATACACCGGCTTGGTCTCGGTCCAGTACTGCTCGTCGAGGAAGACCATCGGGCTGGCCTTGCCGAACGACTCGTAGTGGTTCTGGGCGGCGTCCTGGAAGATCTCCTGGATCGTGCCGGCGCTGCCCGGAGCGAAGACCACACCGCCGAGGGCGATCGCCAGCAGGCCATCCTCGCGGATGCTGTTGGCGAAGTACTTGGCGATGTCGGTAGCGAAGACGTTCGGCGGCTCGTGGCCGTAGTGCCACGTGGGCACGCCGAGGCTGGCAGCACTGCCATCGTCGGGCGCCGGCCACCGTTCACGCACGGCGAACCCAGCGTCGAGCCACTCGCCGACGGGGTCGAACGTGGCGGCATCGGCCAGCACGGCCATCGCCTCGTCGAGCGCATCGTCGTCGTGCGGGGCGAGCCATGCTCCGAGGTTGGCGGCCTCCATCGCCCCCGGACCTCCCCCGGTGGCGACGTAGTAGCCGGCCCGCGTGAGGCTGCGACCGAGCTCGACGACCTGTCGATAGGTGTCGTCGGCTCGGGTCAGCCCGTGGCCGCCCATGATGGCGACGACCCGCTGCTCGCCGACCTCGGTCAGACGGGCGCGAAGGGCGTCGTCGATGGCGTGGTCGTGGATCCGCTCGGCCAAGGTGCGGACCACGTCGAAGTCTCGCGACGTCTCCTTGTGCCACCGGTAGGCCCGAGCGTCGGGAGTCTCCAGATAGCTCGGGTGATCGCCCGGTGCATAGCCCTCGTAGAGCTCGTCGACGCCGTAGAGCGACGGGCGAAACGCCCGAAACGGCAAGCCCTCCAGCCGCGGGAAGACGCATGCTCCCTGCGACAGCACGTAGTCGAGGGCCGACGGTTCGATGGCACAGCCGAGGAAGAACGCGCCGCGCACATCGGCCTGCATGAGACGCCAGGAACGCTCGATCAGGTCGAGCCCCTGGCACGCCACACCGGCGAGCGAGTTGTGGGTCTCGAGGTGCGTGTCGAACGCCTCGAGCGACTCCAATTCCAGCACGGCCAGAGCCTACGAGGCTCCTCTCACTGATCGGCGGAGGGCTCCAGTCCGGCCCGATCCCGGAACTCGGTCCGCGTATTCGTGTGGACGGGCGGGCCGTCGGGAACCGGGAGGCCGAGGGCCGCACACAGGGGATCCCAGCCGTCCTCGGGCTGCCAGAGCACCAACCGATCCGCCGGCACGGCGTCGACCACCTCGGCGAAATGCGAGTCGTAGCGGGCCATCGCCACCGCCTGATCCGACCATTCGTCGCCGAATCCAGCGGTGCGGAACATCGCCCGATTGAACTCGCGGAACAGCACATCGTCGCCGGCCTCGGTCCGGCGGGCGGTCGCCCACACGGTGGCATCCACGCTCTTCCACCACGTCTGGGCATCGCCACGATGCGACAGCACGACCAGGGCGTCGGGATTGCGCTCCATCAGCTCGCGCCACAACGTCGACGCCGGCCAATCCACCGCGGCCACCCAGTCCTGGAGCAGATCGTCGAGCAACTCGTGCTCACCGGCCATCGCCTGGAACCAGCGCAGCCCGTCTTCTTCCACCCGCTCGAACAACTCGAACATGTGATAGCAGGGACCGCCGAGCAACTGCTCCAGCGACGCCTTGAGCGACGCCGTGCCCGTGCGAGGCAACCCGGCGCCGATGACCTGAAGCGACATGCCCCAGAGCGTACGAAAGCCCTGGCGATGACGCCAGGGCTTCCGATTTCGGATCGGTTGTCGACCAGCTGTGAACCAGCGGTCGGCTCAGGAGTGGCTCAGTTGGCCGGCTGCTGATCGGTCATGAGACGAAAGGACGTGAGCTGGGTCTTCCACCAGTCGCTGGATACGGCCGTGCGACCGGGCACCGTGCGAAGGGACTCGTCGATTACCGCGACGAGTCGCACGTCGTCGGCCGCCGAGCGCAGATCGAGCAGTGCGTCGACCACGCGGGAGTGGCTGGTGATCTCGCCGTCGATGCTCTCGAGCAGGCGATCGATTTCCGCTTGAACCATTGAGTCGGTCATGCCATTCCTTCGATTCGTTTGCGTTCCGGAGATGCAACCTCGGGTGTGACGTTTGCATTCCGCTCGTGACCGTATTCGTCGGATCGGACGGTAGCCGATCCCAAGGACACACTTCGGGGGTGACCTTCGACACGCTGATCGGCGCCGTTGATCCGACCATGAGCGCAGAACGAGACATCTGACCCAGTCCTGAGCAAATGTTGAGCTGGCGTCACCCGCCGTCGAGCTCCGCGGTGATCAATGCCGTGGCCTCTTCAACCAGGTCCTGATACTCGCCGAGATCTCCATCGGCCAGAGCCTGCTCCGCCCGGGCCAGCAGGTCGCCGGCTTGCTCGAGCGCCGTTCCGTCGACCAGCGGCGGGGGCGCCGCATTGTCGTCGGTGTCGGCTTCGTCGTCGCTGGTGTCAGCGTCGGTGGCAGCAGCGCTCGAGATCAGCCGCGAGAGGGCGTCGTCGCTGAAGCTCTCGGGTTTGCCCTCGTCGTTGATGCCATCACCCACGCACTTGACCTCGCCGTCGCCGCGCGGCAGGTCGGCGATCGGGCCCTCGGCAGCCAGGACGGCGCCGAGCGCGTCGGAGACCTCGGCGCACATCACCACCGTGTTCGCGTAGGACACGATCACCCATTCCAGGTTCGGCAGCTTGGTCTGGGTGGACAGCACGTACATCGGACGGACGTAGACGAACGACTGGTCGATCGGCAGCACGATGAGGTCGCCGAACTCGATGCTCGAACCCTCGTCGCGGGCGTTGAGCAGGGTGATCTCCTCGGAGATGTTCTCCTGCGTGCTGATCTGCGAGGCGATGAGCGACGGACCTTGTGCTTCGCTGTCGCCCTGCACATTGTCGATCTCGTAGCTGACGAGGCGGCCGTAGTTGCCGTCGCCGACCTCGCTGACGCCGACCATGAAGGCCTGCATCTCCTTGACCGCGTCGTTGGCCGAGAACGGCACGAACGACCGGAAGATCACGAACTCCTGCTCGGTCTCTTCCTGTGGTCGGTCCGCGGGATCCTCTCCCTCGGCGACCGCGTCTTCCGGCAACCGGAGCAGCGTGTAATACGGCCGAACCCGGACCTCCGAGCGCGAGGTCTGACCTTGTGCATCGACGGTCGTGTTGATGTCAGCACCCTGTACGCCACCGGGGTCCTGGGCGATCGACCACTCGTCGCTGCCCTCGAGCAGGTCGGCCGTTTCGTCGGAATCGATGTGATACACGGACCACATGTTCGTCTGGACGGTGAACAAGTCTTCGGGGTAGCGCAGGTTGTCGATCAGCGACTCGGGCATCTCGCTGAATGGCGTGAGAACACCCGGGAACGCGGAGTCCCACGCCTGGATCAGCGGATCGGTCTCGTCGACGATGTAGAGCGTGACGCTGCCGTCGTAGGCGTCGACCACGGCCTTGACCGAATTGCGCACGTAGTTGTAGCCGCCGCGCAGGCCGCTCTGGTTGTCGAGACCCGAGCCATTGCGCGGCTGGCTGTACGGATAGTTCGACGTGGTCGTATACGCGTCGACGACCCAGTGGATGTCGCCGTCGACAACAGCCGGATACGGGTTGTGGTCGAACTCGAGGAAGGGGGCGACCTTTTCCACCCGGTCGCGCACATTGCGGTTCCACACGAAGCGGCTGTCGTCGCGCACGAAGTCGGAGAACAGGATGTCGATGCTCTGGAAGCGCAGGGCGAACAGCGCTCGCCGGAAGATGCCGCCGGCATCGACACCGCCCTCGCCGGTGTAGTTGTACGGGAACCGCTCGCCGGCGTCGATGAAGTCGACCTCATCGCGGTCAGTGTCGACGATGGCGTAGCCGCCCATGTTCTCGCCGTAGTAGATCCGCGGCTGCTCGATCGGGATGTCCTCGGGGATGCTGTTGTCGACCGGCACGTCACCGACCTGGAACACCGGCAGCGTGTTCTCGACCACCGCCGACGGCGCGATCGCGACGCCATTGCCGTGGGTGAAGCTCAGCACCTCGCTCTCCCAGCCGCTCTCCGGCAAGCCATTGGAGTTCAGTTCGCGCGCGCCGATCAGCACCTGGGTGGTGCGGCCGTCGATCTCATAGCGATCGACGTCGACCGTCGTCGGGTCGAACTGGAAGAACGAGCGCTCCTGCTGCTCGAGCTCGAAGGTTCGGGCCGACACGGTCGGATCGAGCAGCGGCACCGCGGCGAGGATGTCCGTGTTGAGGGTGAGGTCGTCGACGTCGAGGTCCTCGGCGTAACGGAAGGTGCGCTGGGTGACCGGTCCGAGCCCGAACGCATCTTTGGTCGCAATGATGTTGCGCTCGATGTATGGCGCCTCGCGAGTCGTCTCGACCGGGTCGACGCGCAGTCGCTGGATGGCCAGGGGATAAATGCCGTTCATCACGATCGACACGAGGGCCCAGAGACCGACGGCGACCGCCGGCAGGCCCCAGCCCTTGCGACGGATGTTCAGCAAGAAGAGCGCAACCGACAGCAGGGCGATCAGGATCAGGAGGCTGAGCACCGGTAGGCGCGCCTCGACATCGGTGTAGCTCAGGCCGGCGAAGCGCCCGTCGGATGAGTACGCAAGCGCGTAACGATCGAGCCAGTACGACGCCGCTCGGACCAGCGCCATGGCCGCGAGCAGGAACGACAGGTGCGCCTTGACCTGGGGCGTGACCCGCTCGTTGAGGCTCTGGATGCGGATACCGCCGGCGAGGTAGTGCATGGCGATCGTCAGCACGAGGATCACCATCAGCGCGGTGAAGAACCAGCCGGCAAGCCAGGTGAGGAACGGCAGCCGGAAGACGAAGAAGCCGATGTCACGACCGAACTGCGGATCGTCGACACCGAAGTCGACGCTGTTGGTGAACAGCAGCCAGTTGCGCCATTGCGCCGCGGCACTCAGGCCGACGGTGAGGGCGAAGAGTGCCGTGACACCCAGACGGACGAGGCCCCAGCGTTCGCCGACGACCTCGCGGAAGCGGGCGACGGCCTCTTCCTCCGGGCTCGGTTCTCGGTATTGCGGGCCGAGACGGTCGGCGAGCCACAGGTTCACCCAGCACAGCACGGCGAAGATGACGACGAAGATGATCGCCAGCACGATCTGGCTGAACAGCACCGTGCGCCACACCCGGTTGAAGCCGATGGCGTCGAACCACAGATAGTCGGTGACGAAGTTCGCGATGCCCCGCATCGACAGGATGATGATGAACAGCGCCGCGACGGCGAGGACCAGCAGCACCCGCACCCGGTTGCTCATGGATTGGCGATTTCGCCCCGGTCGAGGAATTGACGATTCAGGCCGCATTCCGCGCCGAGCTTATCCCCACGGGAAGTGGGTCCTTCGGTCGGGCGGGATTTGGGGGCGAGACCCTCAGCCCAGCTCGCCGAGCCACGGCAGTGCCTCGTCCTCGCCGAGCACGTCGCAGGCGCCGGCGGTCACCAGCAGGCCGGCCAGTGCGGCTGCTGCTTCACCGAGGTGGTCGGTCTTGCGCTGACGGTAGAAGGCACGGATCGCGTCGACCGGCAACTCCGAATCGGCGCTCATCGTGTCGAGTTCGAGCAGGCGTAGCCGCAGCGGAAGCACCACCACGGTGCCGAGCAACTCTTCGACGGCACCGGCGGGCATCATGCCGGGTTCGGCCTCGCGATCGAGGAGCGCTGCACCGGCGGCATACGCCGAGGCGGCAACATCGGTCATCGCGGTCACATAGCGGCTGACGTGCTCGTCGGTCTCGCCGACGAGGGAGATGAGCTCGACGGTTTCCTTGGGCTTGGTTGCACGGATGCCGGCCAGGACGTCGTTTTGCTCGTCGGCCAACGCCCGCTTGAGGCGCTTCTCGAGGTCCTTGCTCAGTTCCGCGACCATCGCATCTCGCTGGCGAGCGAAGTCGACGCTGTCGACCGCCGGGGGACCTTCCAGCTCCGCCTCGCCGGTGGCGTCCAGTTCATCAGTCGCGATCTCGGCTTCGGATTCCTCGGCGCTTTCGGGAGCTTCGTCGAGGGCCTCGACGACCTCGCCCGCGGCTTCGTCGAGGGCCTCGACGACCTCGCCCGCGGCTTCGTCGGCGACTTCGATCTCGGGTTCAGCCTGGGCCCGGAGGGCGGCAAACAGCCCGGTCTTCGGTTGGGGTGCGGACTCGGCTTCGTCGGCCTCCGCCTCATCGACAGCACGGGTTTCGGCGGCGTCAGCCGATGGTTCGACGGCTGGTTCGGTGTCAGCCGATGGTTCGGCGGTGTCGCTCGGCACCCAGGTGATGATCTCGGCGTCGCCGAGCTCGATGGTCTCGGCCACGAGGGCGACGACTTCTTCGATCTCGTCCGACGCATCGATGATCGCCAGCTCCTCGACGGGCAGATCCCGGAAGTCCTCGAGGTCTTGCTCAAGCTGCTCCATCTCGGACAGCACCTTGGCGTCGACCTCGGCAGCGGCCTCGTCGAGGGCCGCATGCTCGGCGGCGTCCAACGCCGAGTCGTCCAGCTCGACGGTGGGCACGGGAAGCGTTGCGACCGCGGTCGCGGTCTCGACCTCCGTCTCCAGCTCCTCGCTGGCCTCGGCCGCGACTTCGGCTTTCGCCTCGGTGATCGCCTCGGCTGGCTCGGCGTGTTTGATCGTCGGAGCATTCGCCGGCGGCCGCGGCACGCCGCTCTCGTGCATTGCCGGACGGCGCGGGCTCGGCGCGGCGTCGCCATGCAGTCCAGCAGCCCCGAGTTCGACATGAGGAAGGCCAATATCGGACGGCTTGATCGACGCGGACGGGGCCGGTGTCTGTGTCGTTCGGTTGCGCGTCGGCTTCGCAGGAGGAGCCGGCGGAGCGCTCGCAGGCTTCGGCGCTCCCGCAGTCGTTCGTGCGGGCGACCCGGCGGACGAGGGCCTTGTCCCGGTCGGGCGCCGACGCTTCGGACCCGAGTTGTCGCCGCGAATCAGGCGGGCATCGGCCATCTCCGCTTCGAGTTGGTGCGGACTCGAGGCTGGCTCAGCTGCGGCGCGCCGGGCGGCCGTGTCACCGAGCACCTTCGCCTCGTTGAGTGAACCCTTGAGCTCGCCGGTGGATTCGTCGAGGGTGCGGCGGACGACCTCGTAGGAGCGCAGGAGGCGGTCTCGACCGACGCGGAGCCGCTCAACCTGGGCACGAGCCTGGCGACGACGACGATCCATGTCCTGGAGGATCTGGAGACGGGCAGCCTCGGCTTCGGCGATCAGCTTGTCGCCCTCGGCCTTCGCCCGCTCGAGGTCGGCGACGGCGTCCTTGCGCATGGTCGCCGCGTCCTTCTGCGCACGGTCGACGAGCGCATCGGCCTCGGTTCGGCGAGCCTCGAGCAGTTCATCGGCCTTGGCCTCGGCTTCAGCCTTGCGTTCGGCCAGGATCGATTCAGCGGTCTGGCGGATCTCGCCGGCCTGGGTCTTGGCGTTGTCCAGCAGGCGCTCGGCGGACTTCTCCGCCGCCGAGACCTTCTGCTCGCCGGCCACCCGTGCGGCATCGAGCACTCCGGCAACCTCGTCGCCGAGCTGGCGTGTCAGTTCAGCCGGGTCCGTGGGTCCCGCGCCCCGCGCTTCAGCCTCGGCGCGCTCGGCGCGACGGATCGCTTTGCCGAGTCGGCCACGGATCTCGGTCTCGCGCGTCTGTGCATCTCGCAGCGCATCCGCTACGGCGATCAGGTACGCGCGTACCTGCGACTGGTCAAAGCCCCGGCGCTCGAGATCGAACTTCTGGCGCGCCACCTCGGACGGATCGACCGCCGAGTCGAGCATCTCATTCGGTAATGCATCGGCCACGATCCACGATGGTATTCCCCTTCAGCCACACAAGTCGAACATGCACCCAGAAGAATCAGAAATTCTCACAAACAACATGTTCCACACGAACCACACGATCGACGCACTTGGTGATCGTGAGCCTCACGTTGTGTGGCGACAGAAGATCGGTCAGGCGTCCATGGCGACGAGGAACTCGTCGACGTCGCCGCCCAGTTCACCGATGGCCGCCAGCGCGTCATCGAGGGTCTCGACGCCGATCACGATCATGTCGTCCGCGTTGGCCAACGCCGTCTCGTAGTTCGTCGGCAGGGGTTCGCCGGTCTCCGGATCGACCTGACCCTCGCAACACGCCGGCACGATGAAGACGTCCGCCCCCGCACGTTCGGCGGCAACGGTCTTCTGGTGGATGCCACCCACGGGGCCGACCTGGCCGGCCCGGTTGATCGTGCCCGTGGCCACGATGTTGAGGCCGTTCGTGAGTTCACCCTCGCTGAGGACATCGATCACCGCCAGCGTGAAGGCCAAACCGGCAGAGGGACCGCCGACGCGACCGGTGTCGATGTCGACGTCGAACGGAAGGTCCTCGTCAGCCATCTGCGCGGTGCCGATGCCGATGAAGGGCCGAGGCTCCTCAGCCCGCACGTCCTCAGGGAGGCAGTCGGCGTCGGCGCTACCGAGCGTGACACCGACGACCTCGGTGGCGATCGAGCGGGTCGGATTGTTGGGGTCGATCCGTTCGACCGTCAGTTCGAGCTCGTCGCCGATGCCCTTGCCGGAGAGCTGCTCGAGCAGAGCTTCGACCGTCAGGACCTCGGCATCGTCGACCCCGATGATCACGTCGCCGGTCCCCAACGTGCCGTCGGCAGCACTGCAATCGAAGATGGCCGCGACCTCGACGCCGGTTGGCGTGACGATCAGCTCGTAACCCAGACGCTGCAGCGCAACGACAACCGCGGCGCTCTTCGAGACCTGCATGCGGCGGCGATCGGCCTCGCGCTTCTCTTCGGTGGTGCGGTCGCCGTTGACCTCGTCTTCATGGCGGATGATGGAATCCCCGTCGATGCCCGCCCATGCCCACTCCCAGACGGAGATGTTCGCCGTCTGGGACACGGTGACGAAGCCGATCTCACCGTCAGGGATGTTGATCTGGTCCACGGGGGCGCTCACCCGCTCGATCGTGTCGTAGACCGAGCCCGGGGAGATGCGGTAGTAGGGCAGGCTGACGAAGCTGGCCACGATCGCAGCGATGATGAAGATCCCGAGCGTGCCCGCACCGACCATGTTCCAAACGGTGACGCGGCGGCGTGGGCTTGCTGCTGGCGCAACGCTCCCAGATGTCGGCGTCGATGCGTCTGGCGAGGCGGCGGTGACCTCGTCGGAGCCGGGGCTGCTGGTCGCCGACCCGGCCGGCGATGACTCGGCAGATACAGTTTCTGGCGTCGTGTCCCCGCTGTTCGTGCTTTCGGTCACCGTCGTCCTTCTGCTTTTCTTCGCCGGTCGGCCCGTGCTGCCCGTGGCTCTGTCGGCGTTGCCTGTCACGGTACGCCAGGATCTTCGACGCGCGGCATCGCGGCAGCCGCTTCAGGTCTCGGGTCTCCTTCTGGCGTCTCGATTCGACATCTCGCGACTGCGCAGCCCGCGCCACGCCGGGCCGCCGGCATCGAGTCGCGCCGCCCGCGCTGCGGGTTATCGCGACCCGCTGGCTCCGCACCGAGCGATCGTCGGCCCCGAGGCGCGCACACCGTGGTACGTGCGCATCCGTGCGATCGTGCTGCTCCTGCTGATCGTCGTCGCGATCGGCGTAGGCATCGCCGTCGTCACGCTGATCGTGATCGCGTCGGGCCGCTTCGTCCTCGAGCTGCTCGCCGGCTGAGGCGACCGTGCACGACCTTCCGCCGCTGCCCGACCCCGCAGCGGTCGAGCGCACGCGACGCGTCGTGGTCGCCGGCCATCGGGGCGACGCCGAGACCGTCCGCCGACACGTAGCTGACCCGTCGGCGGATGTGCGTGCCGCCGCCCTCGGCGCCCTTCACCGCTGCGGCGAGCTCGATGGCGCAGTGCTCCGGGATGCGTTCAGAGATGATGCGTCTGAAGTTCGGGCCAGGGCCGCAGAGCTGGCGCCGGTCCTCGGAGTCGATCCGAGCGACCTGTTGCGCGACACCGAGCCGCGTGTGGTCGAGATCGCCGCGTTCGCCTGCGGCGAACTGGATTGGCCAGAAGTCGCACCCGACCGGTTCGAGGCGCCGATCGAGGTTCTCTCGCAGGTGGCGACAACCCACGACGACGCCTTGTGCCGCGAGTCGGCTGCGGCTGCCCTGGGGGCGATTGGTGACGAACGTGGTCTGAATGCCGTCTTGGTCGCCTGCGCGGATCGCGTGACCGTGCGGCGACGAGCAACGTTGGCGCTCGCCGCATTCGACGATCCTCGGGCTGACGCGGCGCTCCACGACGCCCTCAGCGACAAGGACTGGCAGGTGCGTCAGGCCGCTGAGGACCTCCTCGAGGTCGGCCGCTCACTCGACGGCGATCCCGACCCCGACGCCTACGCACAGTGACCCAACCCGACAGTTAGCGACATCAAACCTGGCACCCGTGTCGTTTCGGCTCACGCTGCGTGGTTCAAAGCGACATCGGTGCCAGGTTTGATGTCAGGTTTGATGTCGTTTAGCGGCGGCCGGTGTTCATGAACATGGCCTTGACCGCTTCGTAGCTCTCGATGCATCGGCCGGCGCCGAGCACCACACATTCGAGCGGTGCGTCGACGAAGCGAACGGGCACCTCGGCCTCGCGAGTCAAACGTTCACGGAAGCCACGCAAGAGCGAACCGCCGCCCACGAGATGGATGCCCGTGACCAGCAGGTCCTGCGAGAGCTCGGGCGGGGCCTGCGCCAAACAGGACAGCACCGAATCGATGATCGCCGAGACCGGCTCCTCGACGGCGGTACGAACGTCGGCCGGGCTGAGCACGATGGTCTCGGGAAGCCCGGTCATCAGCTGACGACCGCGTACCTGTGCCTGCACTTCGCCGTCGGTGTATGCCGCCGAGCCGGTGACGATCTTGATCTCCTCAGCGGTGCGCTCGCCGATGGCGATGCCGTGCTCGCGGCGCACGTATTGCTGGATGGCCGCGTCGAGGTCGAACGACCCGACCCGCACGGCTTCGAGCGCGACCACACCGCCCATCGACAACAACGCGGACTCGCTCGTGCCGCCCCCGATGTCCACGACCATCGAGCCGACCGGCTCGTTGATCGGCAGGTCCGCGCCGATCGCCGCAGCCAGCGGCTGCTCGATCAGCTGCGCCTCGGCCGCGCCGGCGCGGCGCGCGGCCTCGATCACCGCACGGCGCTCGACCGGCGTGATCGCCGACGGCACACAGATCACGACCCGTGGCCGGTTGAACCGGTTCACGCCGACGCGCTCGAGCAGCAACCGAATCATGCGTTGGGTGACGTCGAAGTCGGTGATCGCACCCTTGCGCAGGGGGCGGACCGCCACGATGTACTGCGGCGTGCGACCGATCATCTCCCACGCTTGATGGCCCATCGCCAGAACGTCGCCGGTGTTCTGGTTGAGCGCGATAACGGAGGGCTCGTTCAGGACGATGCCGCGGCCCTTCGCGTAGACGAGCGTGTTCGCCGTCCCGAGATCGATCGCGAGATCCCGTGCCAGGGCCTACCTCCGGACGTGCGGGTCACCGAGACCCGACTGCCACCCGGTCTGACGCTGGTCGCGCAGCATCGGCGCAACCGACCGCAGATCATCCGGCACCCGACGAAGACCGAAGTCGTCGCCACTCCGCCAACGGGTCGCCAGCCACAGCGCGGACGAGCCGACCACGAAGACCGCGAGCGGTATTGCGAGAAAGACAAGGGGGGACATGCGGAGCAGATGCCTCAACGATCCGTGGAAGGGGCGTCAGGGACTGTAACGGAACCGTCGGGGCCGACCGACACATCTGCCAGATCGTCGACCTCGACGATGTGTTGGGCCTCGAGCCCCCAGCTCTCGCCCTCTTCCCAACGTTCACGCTTCCAGATCGGAATCGTCGCCTTCAGCGCGTCGATGCAGAACCTGGCGGCGGCGAAGGCGTCGGGTCGATGCGGCGACGATGCGACCACAACCACCGCGCTGTCACCGACGACCAGCTCGCCGACTCGATGGATCATCACCAGGCGGCCGACCTCGGGCCAACGGCGACGGGCCTCGTCGGCCAGCGCGCCGAGCCGCGGCGTGACTTGCGATTCGTAGGCCTCGTACTCGAGCCGGTCGACGGCCTCGCGATCCTTGCTGTGATCACGAGCCACACCGCTGAACAGCACGACCGCGCCGCAGTCAGGGCGATGGGCCCACTCGAGGGCCGTCTCGACCGGCAAGGGCTCGTCGGAGATGCCGACCCAGTCGTCATCAGAGGCAGGAGGCTGCACCAGATCATCGTATGCGGCGCTCGAAGCACCCGGGTTGCTCACCCGCGGACGCGTCCGAGAGGGAGCGAAGTAGTGTCTGCGCCGTGACCGGGTTCGAGGACGACGAATTCGGGGCGGAGACCTTTCGCCCCGCGCCGCACCCGGACGACCGATTGTGGCGACATCCGGCCGAGATGGCCGCGGCCAAGGCCGCCGGGCAAACGCCCGCCGAACCCACGGTCGAGCTGCCCGCAATCGCGGCCGGCGAAGCCCGCGGGTCGGGCCCGCTGCGCGTCCACTGGGGCCTCCTTGCCGCAGCGGTTGCCGTAGCCGTAGGCGCATCGGCGATGACCATCGGCCTGCTCACGGCTCGATCGACCGACGATGGCGCAGCGGCATCGACCGCCAACGACGGCACCGACATCGGCTTGATCGCCGCAGCTGACACCGACGCCGCGACGGGCTCCGCCGGAGCCACGCCCGTCGTCCACGACACCGAGTCGTCGGCCCAAGCCGAGGGCGTCGAATCGATCCCCGCCGACCAGCTCCGTCGCCTCTTGGAGCCATCGCTCCCGCGCGTCCAGGCCGCGACGGGCGACGGTGTTCGAGAGGGCAGCGGCATCTTCGTCAGCGCCGACGGCCTCATCGTGACCAGCGCCGCCGTCGTCGCCGACGCCGAGTACATCCTCGCCTGGACCAACGACGGCCGCCGCCTGCATGCCACCCTCGTGGCGTCCGATCCGTTCAGCGACGTCGCTCTCCTGCGCGTTGAGACCAACGACACGCAACCGGCCTCGTTCAGCGACACGCCGATGGCGTCGGCCGACATCGATGCCATGGTCTTCGACCACGGCGCACGGTCCCTCAACGCCGAACGCGTCGGATCTACGCGTTCGTCGGTTCCGGGCGCCGTGCCGGGCGACGAGTCAACCCGAGTGTCGATCGGCGGGAACTCGACTGGAGGCGGCCCGCTCCCCGGTTCCGCCATCGTCGACGGAACGGGTCGGGTGATCGCGGTTGTCAACGGGCAGTCGAATCTCGGCAGTGAGCAAGCAAGCACACGGGCCACACCTGCTTGGTTGGTGCAGCGGGTCGTGGCCGAACTCCTCGAGGACGGCAGCGCCGACCATCCATGGCTCGGCATCCAGGTGCGCAGCGAGCCCGACCACATGTCGAGCACCGTCACCGGCGTGATCGCCGATTCGCCGGCCGCATCGGCCGGGATCCAGCCTGGCGACATCATCGACTCGGTCAACGGCGTTGCGCTCAGCGAGTCATTGTCGCTGTGGACCCTCGTCCAGATGCAGGAGCCGGGCGACCGAATCGATCTTGAACTTCGACGCGATGGAACGGTGGAACGAGTCTCGGTCCGCTTGGCCCAGTTGGGCAACTGACCCCGGCCGTATCGAGCTTCCCGGGACTCAACTCGTCGGCCAAACCGCCGATGATCACGAAGTGACCGATGAGACATTAGTCTCGAACGCGTCGGCCGAGCTCCTGGATCTGGCCGAAACGCTCAACGACGCCATGACGGAAGCCGACGTCTTCGCCTCCGTTCATCGTCACCTGCCGGCGATCGTCGAAATCGACGGCGCAATGATCGCAATCGCCGGCAATGACCGCCGCCGCGTCCGAGCGCTGGCCGTCGACGCGACCTACTCGGGTGGCCCGGCCGAGGATATGGAGCTCCCCGACGGTGGACTCGTTTCCGTCGTCATGGAGCGAGGCAGCCCGATCGCGATCGAGGAGTGCGAGGGCAATCCACTCGGCCGCGTACTGGCCATCGTCGGATTCCACTCGGCCTTCTGCGCGCCGCTCACGCACGGCGAGACGTGTTACGGCTACTTCTTGGCCACCTCACTCACGCCGAGCTGGTTCACCCCCGAACGCCAGCGGCTTCTCGAGCGGGTCAGCAACCTGACGGCGGCCTCGATCGATCGAGTCCGCCTCATCAGCACGACTCGAGCGCGCGTGCGCGAGATCGAAGCCCTCAACCAGATCGCTGCTGAGCTCGCCGTCGTCGCGCCCTTCGAGGAGCAACTGGCCGCCGTAGCCGAACCGATCGGCGAGCTGCTCTATGCAGGGATGCTTCGTATCGGCATCGTCGGCGAGACGGACAATGACTTCCGCCTGATCTACGACTGGAGTATCGAGGGCCACCGGCCGTACACGAACATCGACGTCCATCTCTCGGATCGCCACCCGGTCGTTCGCGTCATCCGGGGCGAGGAGTCGGTGACGATCGCCGATGTCCCCAACGGGGGCGATCCGACGAACGAGCTCGGGTGGCTCGAAGGCCGCGGAGCCGACCATGTCACGGTGCATCCCCTGAATGCGCGCGACCGAACCGTCGGCGTGGTGATGATCGGCACCCGACGTGGGGCCAGTCCATTCACCGATGCCCAAGTCAGTCTTGCGGCGACCGTCTCGCGCATGATGGCCCAGGGCATTGACAATGCCCAGCTGTTCGAGGCCCAGAGCGCCGCCGTCGACGCGGCCAACGAGGCCAGCCGAGCCAAGAGCGAGTTCGTCGCCAACATGAGCCACGAGCTGCGGACCCCGATGAACGGCGTGATCGGCATGACCTCGCTGCTCCAGCAGACCGCCCTCGACGACGAGCAGACCGAGTTCGTCAACACGATCCGCTCGAGTGGCGATGCCCTGCTCGCCGTGATCAACGAGATCCTCGACTTCTCCAAGATCGAGGCCGGCAAGCTCGAACTCGAGGATTGTGACTTCGACCTCCGAGCGTGCATCGAACAGTCGATCGACGTCGTGGCGCCGCTGACGAGCGCCAAGGGCCTGGAACTCGCGTTCAGCGTCGACGTGGATCTTCCCTCACGTTTCGTCGGCGACGTCACCCGCCTGCGGCAGATCCTGAACAACCTCCTCGGCAACGCCACCAAGTTCACCGAAGAGGGCGAAATCGTGGTGATGGTGAGCGGTGTCCCAACCGACGAGCCCATGCCGAACGGTCTCCCACGAACCGACGTGCGCATCAGCGTCCGTGACAGCGGCATCGGGATTCCTCCCGAACGGCTTGGTTCGCTGTTCGAGTCGTTCACCCAGGTCGACGCATCGACGACGCGCAAGTACGGCGGCACCGGTCTCGGGCTGACGATCAGTCGCCAGTTGGCAGAGCTGATGGGCGGTGGGCTCTCCGTCGAGAGCACCTTCGGCGAGGGATCGACCTTCCATATCGACGTGCCGTTCGGGCTGGCGGCGGACCAGACCGAACGCCAGGAGGCACAACCGAGCGCAGCGCTCGACGGGCTCAGTGTTCTCGTCGTCGATGACAACGAGACGAACCGGGTCATCCTCGATCGCCAGCTGACGCACTGGGGCATGCAACCCCACCTCGCCGACTCGGCCGCCGCGGCGCTCGACATGATCAAGAACGGTCTGGCGATCGACCTGGCGATCCTCGACTTGCAGATGCCGCACATGGACGGCCGCGACCTCGCCCGGTGGCTGCGGGCGCACAAGGGAACGACCAAGGCCCCGCTACTCCTGCTCAGCTCACTCGCCGTTCGTGAACGAAAGGCAGACGGCGACCTGTTCGCCGAGCACCTGCTCAAGCCGATCAAGCCGCGGACACTGTTCGACGCGCTGCGCGTCGCGGTGGGCGAAGTGCAGACGCGCGTTGCTGCGCCCAAGGCCCCGACCGAGCAGAACCTGGCTGAGGTGATCCCGGCCCGGATCCTCTTGGTCGAGGACAACATGGTCAACCAGAAGGTCGCCAGCCACATGCTCGGCAAGCTCGGTTACTCGTGCGACATCGCCGCCGACGGTGTCGAAGCGGTGTCCAGCGTGGAGCGCCAGGACTACGACGTTGTCTTCATGGACGTCCAGATGCCACGGATGGACGGATACGAGGCGACCCGGCGCATTCGGGCCGACATGCCCGCGGATCGCCAGCCGCACATCATCGCCATGACCGCCAACGTGCTGGAACAGGATCGCCAGGCCTGCGCCGAGGCGGGCATGGTCGACTTCGTCGGGAAGCCGGTACGCCTCGAGGAGCTGGTGAGTGCGCTGGAGCGCTATCGCGACGGCGCCGCCAGCATCCCACTCACCGCCAACGTCGGCTGAGCGACCGGCCGACGGCGAGCGCCGTTCCGATCCCGACGGCAGCACCGCCGAGGGCCATCTGCTGGCGTTGCTTGGCGTTGATCATCGCCCACGGCCGGGCCTCGTAGCCCTCCACATACGCCTCGACGTTGGAGTATGACGGCTCCCAACCCAGGTCTCGGAGGCGGTCGTTCGCCACGACCCATGGGAACGTCGCGTACGGCATGATGCCTGGCGGAGTCGCCACGATCCCCCGGTTCCAGCTGAAGCGCACGACCTCGTCAGCGACCCAGCTCGGAATCCGTACCCGCGGAGCCCGGCCCGACAAGCTCCGGACCTCGTCGGCACGAACCCAGCCATCCGGCGCGACATTGAAGTCACCGTCGGCCTGCTGTCGCACGGTGAGGACGACCGCGTCGGCCAGATCATTGAGATGCAAGAACTGCAGGTCAGGGTCGCTGTCGCTGCTGAGCGCGGCGGCCAGCTGGAGGCTGCGCGCCACCCAACTACTGCCGCCCCGCGCCACCGCCGTCGAGGGACGCAGGACCACCAGTCGGCCGCCGGTTTGGGCCTGCCAATCGCGGCCCAGTCGCTCGATCGTCACCTTGCTCTCCGCGAAGGCCAATCCGGCCGGCTGCAGTGGCGCGTGTTCGGTGAGTGGAATCGGATTTTCGGCCCGGGCGCCGTAGACCATCGCCGAGGACAGCAGCACGCACTGCCCCACGCCCGACCGAGCAGCGGCCTCGAAGACCAGTCGGGCGGCGCGGGTGTCATGGCTCGATGCATCGACGAACTGATTGCGGCCGTAGGCCGACGCCAGGTGCACGACGACATCTGCCCCGTCGAAGATGGCATCGAGGTCGAGCGATCGCAGATCCCCGAGGTGGTGATCTGCGAGGCCTTCCACCGGCCTGCCGATGCGATCGATGCCAACGACCTCGATCGCCCCCTCGGCGGCGGCCGGATCGCCGGCGCCCGGGTCGCTCGTCGCCTGACCCTCGGTCGACGGGCGGTCCAACAGGCGCTCGATCACGCGGGAACCGACCGAGCCTGCTCCACCGGTCACGACCACCCGCATCGGTTCTCCCACGACGTCCACGCCCCGAGCGATGACCGAACGGGACCCCGCAAGCGTACGATGCGATCGATGAGTGACGACCGCAACGACGACCAGAATCCGTTCGGCGACAACCCATTCGGCGGCTTCCCGTTCGGCAACCTGGGCGACCTGTCCGGCCTCTTCGGTGGCGCCGGTGGCGACCCCTGGGCGTCCGCACGCCAGATTGCCGCGTCGGTCGCCAACGGTGGATCGTCCGAGTCGAACGTCGATCCCGCGGAACGCATCGCCTTCGAACAGCTGGCCCGGGTCGCAGAACTCCAGGTCACGAGCGCCACAGGACTCTCGCTCAGCGACGGCACGCCACCATTGATTCGTCCGGCGACTCGCCAGGAGTGGGCACACGCCACACTCGACGCCTGGCGACCACTGCTCGAGACGATGAGCGGCGCGTTCAACCAGGGAATGGTCGACCCGTCGGCGCTCTCCGATCAGGGTTTGGATGCGTCGGCGTTGGGCTTTGGCGCGGACTTCATGGCGCAGATCATGAAGATGATGGGCCCCATGATGCTGTCGATGATGGCGGGCTCGATGGTCGGCCATCTGGCCCGCAATAACCTTGGTTCCTACGACCTTCCGCTCGCCCGCCCCGATGCACGTGAGCTGCTGGTGGTCCATGCGAACGTCGCCGCCTTCACCGACGAATGGTCGGTTCCGACCGACGACATGCGGCTGTGGATCTGTCTCCACGAGTACCTGCACCACGCGGTGTTGCGGATCCCGCACGTCCGTGAGCGGATCACCCGCCTGACCTCGGACTATGTCGGTGCCTTCGAGTCGAACAGCCAGGCGTTGACCGACCAGCTCGGCGGTATCGACCCGTCGAATCCCGAGTCGCTCAGCTCGCTCGAGGGGTTGATGAACGACCCGGAGGCCCTGATGGGGGTCGTCCAGAGCGAACGTCAGCGGGCGATGCTTCCGGAGATCTCCGCCATGCTCGCGGCGATCGTCGGCTGGGTCGACCACATGATGGACCGCATCGGCGGCCAGCTCATCGGGAGCTACTCCATGTTGTCCGAGGCGCTTCGCCGCCGACGGGTCACCGCCGACCCCACCGACCGCTTCCTGGAGCGCATGATCGGACTCGAGCTGGATCAAGCGTGTTACGACCGCGGACGGGCGTTCATCGATGGTGTCGTCGAACGCGGCGGCGAGGACGCGCTGCAGCGTTTGTGGGCGAACGCCGACGATCTCCCGACACCCAACGACATCGTCGCTCCGGGTCTGTGGTTGGCCCGGATCGGGGTCGAGATGCAGGACCTCGACCTGAGTGACCTTGGTGCACTCGACGGCCTCGAAACGCTGACCGGCGACGATCCGGACCCTGACGATGGCGGCGGCGACCCGCCAGGCGACGGGTAAGCGCGGACCGGAGCTGACCCGACGGTCGGTTCAGACCCTGGGTGTGCCGAACGGTGGCGTGGGGTCGTCCGGTGAGATCGGCGCTCGATCGTCGTCGAGCCACGAGGGCGGAAGAAGCTCATCGCCGGCGGCGTCTTCCTCGAAGACCTGAGACGCCCAATCGGGCGGCTCGATCGGTCGATCCTCGAACGCCTGCTCATAGGGATCCACAGCCCTGGGCGTCGGGGCTGGAGCCGGAGCCGTGGGCGGCTCAGGGCGTATGGGAGCCGCCGGTGGAGACGGCTGTGCACCGGTCGACGGCTCGGCTGGAGGTCGATCAGCGGACACCGCCGGGACCTGGGTCGTCGGTGCCGCCTGGTGGACGATGACGGGCTGCGCGGCAGATGCACGCTCGGGCGCTCCGGTGGCGTCCGCTGCACGAGCAGCACCGTTGCTGTCACCCGTGCCACCATCGTCGACAGGAACACTGCCACCGGTGTCGTCGCCGAACAGGCGACTCCACGGACTCGGTTCACCGGTTCGCAGGGCGCGCGAGCCGAGCAGGTACGCCGCACCTGCCAACAGGGCGGCCAGCGCCACGATCACGCCACCCGCCCGCACCGGGATGATGACGGTCGGAGCAACCGCGATAACCGAACCGATGACCGATGCGATCTGGAAACGTGTCTCGAACCGGCCGAATGCGGCGCCGTGGTTTGCGCCCGGCGCATCGCGTTGAACGAGGGAGTCGAACGCCAACTTGGCGCACGCCGGGGCTGCGCCGACGACCAGCGCAAACAACACCGCTCCGCTCAGGCCACCGGCCCACACCGCACCGATCGCCGCCAGCAGGATCGCGCCGAGCGCACCGATGATCATGTGCTCCTCGGTGACCCGCTGTCGGACCCGGGGGGCCAGCACGTTGCCGAGGAAAATGCCGAGCCCGATCGACGCCAGCACGAAACCCAGTTTCCAAGCCGGCTGGCTGTCATCGCCCTCGATCGAGAAGCCCAGCGCAGCGCGAATGGCGAGGCCCGCAGCCTTGCCAACGCCTGACGTATCGATGTCGTTGTTGCCGTAGGCGAACACCATCAACCAGAACACGAATCCGGCGATGCCTCGCATGACCGACATCGCCGAGGCGGCCAAGCGGACGCCGGCCGACCGGAGGTCGACCTCGTCGTCGGGAACATCGGGGTCATCGACCATCACGCGCGGCATGCGGGTCGCCATCACCACGCCGACGGTGTAGACGAGGAACGCGTAGACCAGCGTCGGAGATGAACCGAACAGGGCTTGCAGGCCGAGTGCAGGTGCAGCGCCCAGACCACCGGCGACCGTGCCGAGCACGGCAAGCCGCGCGTTCTTGTCGACCAGCTCCTCTTCGCTGTTGACGGTCGTCGGCACGGTCGCGGCCTTGGCCACCGAATACGTCTTGCCCATCACCAGCTGGGTGAACGCGATCGGGAACAGCCAGAAGGTCTCGATGTTGCGGATCAACAGGATCATGAGGGCCGCCCGCACGGCGAGCGTGCCGATGATCATCAGCCGGCGGCCACCCTTCATGCGATCGAGGGCCGGACCGATGAACGGCCCGACGAGCGCAAAGGGCGCGAGCGTGAGCAGCAGGTACAGCAGGATTCGACCGCGAGCGGCGTCGGTGTCGAGGGCGAAGATCGACCCGACCAGGGCCACCGCGTAGGTCGCATCACCGGCCGCGTGGAAGGCATGTGCCCGCGCCAGGCGGACGAACGACGTGACCGCCGCCGAGCTCCGCTCCGACAGGCGCGTGGGGCGAACGCCCTCAGGCGGACGACCGCCCTTGCCCGGTGTGGTCAGGGGGCGCCAGCCGGTATCGGTGCCCTTCTGGTCGGTCACGCTTCCAAGTTACTCGGCACCTCCGACAAGAAGGCCCCGCCATCCGGGTGGTCAGTCGGTGAACTTGTAGCCGAGCCCACGAATGGTGATGATCCTGGTCGGACTCGATGGATCGACCTCGACCTTGTTGCGCAGCCGTTTGATGTGCACGTCGAGTGTCTTGGTGTCGCCGACATAGTCGAGTCCCCACACATCGTCGATCAGTTGGTCTCGCGTGAGCACACGACCGGCGTTGGATGCGAGTGCCACCAGCAGGTCGAACTCCTTCAACGGCATGTCGACCCGCTCCCCGCGAATCACGACCTCGTGACGGTCCGCGTCGATTCGGACATCGCCCGCCTCGATAGGACCGGCCTGGACCTCGCCGCCGCCGTTCGTTTCCACGCCGCTCTCGCTCGCCGAGCGTCGCAGCACGCTGCGCATCCTCGCCACGAGTTCGCGAAATCGGTACGGCTTGGTGACATAGTCGTCGGCGCCGACCTCGAGACCGACGACAGCATCGATCTCCTCGCCCTTTGCCGTGACCATGATGATCGGGACATCGCTTTGGGTCCGAATCTCTCGGCACACATCCACGCCCGAAATCCGCGGCAGCATCACGTCGAGCAGGACGATGTCGGGATCGGCCGCACGGAAGCGCTCCAGCGCCTCGCGGCCGTCTCGGGCGACGTCGATGGCAAAGCCCTCGCGTCCGAGCCCCACCCGCAGCGCCTCGAGGAAGCTCTCCTCGTCTTCGACGATCAGCACCTTCATCGGCTTTGCGTCCGTCACCACGTCAGGTCACTTCCTCTCCGCTCGGGCTCACATCAGACCCGAGGTCCGCGTCGGCGAGTACGACCGGCAACGACAGGGTGAACGTCGATCCGTCGCCCTCGAAGGAATCGACCGATACCGCGCCACCGTGGTTGAGCGCGACATGACGGACGATCGACAACCCGATGCCGGTGCCGCCGGTCTGGAGATCGCGCGACCGATCAACCCGATAGAAGCGCTCGAAGATTCGGTCGAGGTCGCGGGCGGGGATGCCCTGACCCGTGTCCTGCACGACCAATTCGAGCGTTTCGCCGTCGATCCGTGCCCGCACGCTCACGGCGTCGTTCGGGTCGCTGTATTTGACGGCGTTCTCCACCAGGTTCACCAGCGCCGACAGCAGCTGGTCGCGGTTGCCCACGAGGGTGATCGGATCGTTCGGCGCAATCACCCCGACCTCGACACCCTTCGCCTCGGCGGCCACGCGGGTGCGGGCGAGCGCTTCGTCGGCCAGTTCTTGGACCACGATCACGTCGTCGTAGCCCTCGGTGTCCGACTCGATCCGGCTGAGCTCGAGCAGGTCGTCGATCGTGTGCGTCATGCGGTCCGTCTCGAGCAACAGCCGTTCGCTCAGACTCGTGCGGATATCCGGGTCATCTTCGCCGTCGAGCATCTCGGCAAGGAGGCTGACCGCCCCGACGGGGGTTCGCAGTTCGTGGCTGAGGTTGGCGATGAAGTCACGACGGGTCTTGTCGATGCGATGGCTGTCGCTCACATCCTCGATCACCGCCAGTGCACCGATCACCTCGGCACGCACAGCGATCGGCACCGCATGGATGAACAGGATGCGCGGTGGTGGCCCGAAGATCTCGACTTCTCGTTCGACCGACGTTCCCTGCACCGCTTCGGCGACCAGTTCGGCGCAGGCGGCGTCGACCAGGGTCTGCTCGTGGGCCCGGGTTGAGACGGAACTTGCCAGCCGATTGCGGACCAGTACCTTGCCGGCGTGGTCGGTGATGACGACGCCGGCGGTCAGGCCATCGAGTGCCAGGTCCAACAGGTCGGCCCGGGCCTCGGCAGCTTCGGTCTGTTCCTGCGCTCGCACCAACAGGCGCCGGTGTTCGTCGACCGGGTCCTGTCCCGAACGGCCACCGATCGCGGCATTCAGGGCGGTTCGGGCGGCCTGTTGGGCGACGGCATAGGCCGTGGCGCCAACGAGAATGGCAGTGACGATGACGGCGAGCAGGACGGTCATGTCCGCCGGTCCATGTCAGGCCGAGGCCTCGACCACGGCGTCGACCAGATCGGAGCAATCGACGGCGCCAATCGCCGTCAACGCACTCACACTGGCATAGCCGGCGTAGATCAGTGCGGTGTCGGAGCCTTCGGGGATCACGACGTCGGGATCCTCCTTGTAGGTCCGAGTGATCGTGTTCTCGTCGGTCACTTCCATGAAGGACCGGTAGGCGAACCGAGGCGCGAGAGTGCCGGAACGAAGGCCCTTGACTTCGGAGATGTCGCAGCACGGCACGTTGAGGCTGACGACCTGATGACCAGCGCTCGGCATCGCCGCGAGCACCCGCATGGCCATCTGCGCCGCAGTGTCGTAGCGCATCGTGTCGGGGTCGTCGGGATTGAAGTGCGCACTAATGGCAATCGCCGGCACACCGGCGGCGCGAGCGCCGACGAGCGCCGCATTCACCGTGCCGCTGTGCATGACCGCCGGACCGACGTTGAGCCCGTAGTTGATGCCAGAGGTCACGAGCGTCGGCGCCGGGCCGAACGTCTCCCGCATGGCGATCAGCGCACACAGTGCCGGCGGGCCTTCGATCGCGTAGGCCTCGACGTCGGGCGCTTCTTCGAGCACTCGCCGCTCGTAGCGAATCGTCGATTGGTCGAAGGTGGCCTTCTCGGCCGAGAGGCTCAGCAACGAGCCGGCCGCACCGCTGTAATCGCGGTCGGGTGCAACCACCAACGGTTCGTAGCCGTGGGCGACCAGCGTTGCGGTGAGCTCCCGAAGACCGGGTCCGTCGATGCCGTCGTCGTTGGTGACCAAAACTCGCTCGCTCACCGTCACTCCTCTTCGGCCTGGGCGGCAACGCGGGCGGCGCCGACGTCTTCGGGGCGCCAGCCTTCGACGATGAAGCGGACCCATTCGCCGATGTTGACGGCATGGTCGCCGACCCGCTCGTAGAAGCGGCCGATGAGCGCCATCTGCACCGAGGTCTGGGGGTCGCGCTCGTGCGCCTTGTGATCGTTCAGTACAGCCTCGACCAAGTCGTTGGCGTACTCGTCGAGGCGATCGTCGATGTCGTCGAGCGCTGCCCCGAGGGCAACGTCGCGCCGGTCGTACGCCTCGGACGCCAGCCGGAACATCCGCTGCGCTTCCTGGCTCATCTTGACGATCAAGCCCCGGATGTGGGGTTCGTACTCGGTGCCGAACATGCGTCGGGTGGCCTTGGCGATGTTGACCACGAGGTCGCCGGAACGCTCGATTTCGGGATTGAGGCGGATCGCCGCCACGATCTCGCGCAGGTCGGTCGCGAGCGGCTGCTGGAGGGCCAGCATCTCGGTGCACATCGTGTCGAGGTTGATCGACACGGCGTCGAGGATGTCGTCGTCCTTGATCAGACGCTGCGCTGCGGCCAAGTCGTTGTTGAGAAACGCATCGGTGGCGCGCGGGATCATTTCGGTGACGAGCGCGCACATCCGCACCACCTCGAGTCGCATGGCGTCGAGGTCGTCGTGAAAGTTGGAGCGCAGGATCTCGGTCATGGTGTTCCTCAGCCGAAGCGACCGGTGATGTAGTTCTCGGTGCGATGGTCGGTCGGGTTGGAGAAGATGGTGGTCGTGAGGTCGTACTCGACCAGGAGGCCGGTGCGCTGATCGGTGGTCGAGTCGAGCTCGGCGGTGAAGAAGGCGGTGCGATCACTCACCCGCGCGGCCTGCTGCATGTTGTGGGTCACGATGACGATCGTGAAGTTCTCCTTCATCTCGAGCATGAGCTCTTCGATGCGGCCCGTGGCGATCGGGTCGAGAGCCGAACACGGCTCGTCCATGAGCAGGACATCGGGATTGACCGCGGTCGCCCGGGCGATGCACAGGCGCTGCTGCTGACCACCCGACAGGCCGAGCGCAGAGTCCTTGAGACGGTCCTTGACCTCGTCCCACAGGCCGGCGCCGCGGAGCGAACGCTCGACGATGTCGTCCATGCTCTCGGCCGTACCGGCGATCTTCGGGCCGAACGCGATGTTGTCGTAGATCGACTTGGGGAATGGGTTCGGCTTCTGGAACACCATGCCGATGCGGCGGCGCACCGCAACCGGGTCGACTTCCTCGTCGTAGAGGTCGATGCCGTGGTAGAGCAACTGCCCGGTCATCCGGGCCCCCTCGATGAGGTCGTTCATCCGGTTGAAGGTCCGCAGCATCGTGGACTTGCCGCAGCCCGACGGGCCGATGAACGCGGTGATCTCGTTCTCGTTGATGTCGAGGTCGACGTCGGTGACCGCTCGAAAATCGTCGTAGTAGACGGAGACGTCTCGTACCTCGAAGACCGAACCGACCGACGGCTCGACTGCGCTCTCCGACACGGCGTTCCCTTCGGTGACCCACGAGGGCCGGGTGTTCGGTGGGTTGGCGATGACCGCATCCCCAGTCTCTGTTGAACTCATCGCAGCCTACTTTCTGAGCCTTCGGTCGAGCCGGGCCCGCATCCAGATCGCCACCGAGTTCAGTGCGATCACCACCAGCAGAATCGCCACCGATGCGCCGGCGGCGTGTGCGCCCCAGGTCTGGGTCGGTTGACGGGTGAACGAGAAGATCTGCATCGGCAGGGCGGTGAAGAAGCTCTGCATCTGCTCGAGGAACGACAGGTTGCCGGTCTGGAAGAAGCCGCTGACCGCCCCTACGACCAGGATCGGTGCCGCCTCGCCGACCGCCCGAGCGATCGAGAGGACGGTGCCGGTGAGAATGCCCGGTGCGGCCGACGGCAACACGATCGAGCGGATGACCTCCCAGTGCGTCGCTCCAATGCCGTAGCCGGCCTGACGTTGCTCACTCGGGACGGCTCGGATGGCCTCCTGGGTCGTGATGATGACGACCGGCAGTACCAGACAGGCGAGCGTCAGACCACCGGCGATCACGGAGCGACCACCGGTGATGCCGCCCAGCGCCTGCACGAAGACCGCCAGGCCGAGCAGGCCGTAGACGATCGACGGCACGCCGGCGAGATTGCGGACGACGACCTGGAGGAACCGGCTGAAGAGCGTGTCCCCGGCGTACTCCTCGAGATAGATCGCGCCGCCGATGCCAACCGGGAACGCAACCGCTCCGGTGATGACCGCGAGCAGCACGCTTCCTTGGACGCCCTGGAAGACACCGGCTTTGGTCGGGTCCTGCGACGACGACGAGGTCAGGAAGTCGATGGCCCGCTCGGACAGAATCGGCCACGAGCGGGTCAGCGCGGTGAGGATGACGGCGACGAGCGCCGCGAACGAGATCAGCAGGGCCAGCGTCAACAGGCCGCGGAAGACCTGCCCTCCCGTGTCGGCGGATCGGCGGACCCGGAGTTGTTCACGAAGCTCAGTGGTGACAGCAACCATGATCAGTAGGCCTGGCGGAATCGGCGGACACCGCCGAAACCTTGCGGAGAGACGATCTGGACTTCAGACATGATCAGTAGGCCTGGCGGAATCGGCGGACAATCGCATCGCTGACCACGTTGAGCAGCAGCGTGAGGATGAAGAGCAGCGCCCCGAGGAAGTAGAGGCTCTGGAAGGCGATGCCGGAGCCGGCGACCTGGTCGGTACCGACACCGACGCTGACCATCGCGCCGGTGATGGTCTGGCCCGGATCGAGCGGATTGAGCCCAAACAAGGTGCCACCGGAGCCACCGGCCGCAATCGCCACGACCATCGTCTCGCCGATCGCACGGGAGATACCGACGATGAAGGCGGCCGAGATGCCGGACAGAGCCGCCGGGAACACGACTCGCAGCGCGACGGTGATCTTGCGCGATCCGAGCCCGTAGGCCGCCTGGCGCAGCTCGTACGGCACCGCCCGCAACGCGTCCTCGGAGATCGACGCCACGAGCGGAATCGTCAGGATGCCCACGCCGATACCTGCGCCGAGAATCGAGAACTTGTTGTTCATGTCGTCGAACACGTAGTCGGCGAGCCCGGGGTTGATGACCAGGATGATGAACATGCCGATCACCACCGAGGGGACCGACGCCAGCGTCTCGATGACTGGCTTGACGATCCGCTGCACACGGGGCTTGGCGTATTCGCTCAGGTAGATCGCGACGCCGAGTCCGACGGGGCCGGCCACGAGCATGCCGATGCCGGTCACCCACAGGGTGCCGACGAGCAGGGTCGGAATGTCGAACAGTCCGCTGCGAGGGAACCAGCCCTTGCGCTTGCCCTCACCGTTGAGCAGGCCCCACTCGAACTCGTCGGCACTGATGAACTGGTACGCCTCGGAGAACACGACCCAGACGATGAGCAGGCTCACGACGATGGCGCCCCAGCCCGTCGCCTGCAGCATCCGTCGAGCCCGCTGGTTCTGGGCCTTGCGAACACCGTCGACCTTGAAGTCGTCGATCGACAGGGCGCGTCCGGTGACCTTGGTCTCGACCCCGTAGGTCTCGACCATCGTCGTACCGGCGATCAGATCCCACGGCGCACGCCCGAGCGGCATCGAGCGGATCAAGAGCCCGGCGCCGACGAAGAGGCCGATCCACAGCAGTTGGTTCCGGTTGAACAGCAGCAGCGGGAGCGCATACAGAACCCCCGCCCGAATGGCCGAGCGGCCAAGGGAGCGCACGATCCCGGCCGGCAGGCCGTCGTCGCCGACGAAGCCCAGTTGGGTGACGCTGAGCGACGGTGTGGTGCTTCTTCGAGCGGTGCTCAGCGTCCACAGCGCATAGATCGCGAAGCCGATCCACCAGTTCGACGGCTCGAACCCGCCGACGTAGAACTCGACGATCGCGACCGCGATCGTGATCAAGCAGTACAGGAAGATCTCCGTCACCGCCCCGACACCGCGACGACCCAGCGTGGGCCTGGCCATCGATGCAACGGGGTCGGTGGGCGGGCGCACTCCGACTTCGGAATCGATCAGACTCACAGGTGCTCCATCAACGGGTGGAAAGGCGGCTTCGGGGACGACGACCGAACCGGGTTCGGGACCCGAAGGCACCGTACTTGGTGCACCTCGGGCGTCCGGGCGACCCGGACTGGTTCAAGGTGAGGGAATCACCACTGGATGCCGGTGGTGCGGTTCGCCCAGAGGTCTTGGGCCTTGGTCTGATCGTCGGCGCTCAGGTCGATGTAGCCGACGGCCGAGACCGACTCGAGGCCAGCATCGCTCATCATGTAGTCGACGAATGCCTCGACGGCCGGGTTGTCGGCCGCCATGTCGGCATTGATGTAGGTGTACAGGAACCGGCTGATCGGGAAGTCGGCGGCGGCGATGGTCTCCGGTGTCGGGGTCACGCACTCACCATCGGCGTCCTTCGAGACATCGACGAGCTTGGCGTCGCCGGCCTCGGCTGCCTCGCTGGCGAAGGCGAACCCGACCCAGCCGAGCGAGAACTGGTTGCCCGAGATGCCCTCGATGATGATGTTGTCGTCGGGGCTCGAGTTGTAGTCCAGGCGCACCTGTTCGAAGAACTCGCGGCTCTCGGTGTCGAGGCCGGTCTTGCCCTTGGCAACACCCTCGATGACGATCTCGGCAAACGAGTCGTAGGTGCCGGATTCCTGGCCGGGCGCGAACACGTCGAGCGGCGCATCGGGGAGCTCGCCGGCGGTCGATCCCATGTCGGTGAGCAGGTCGTTGGCATCGGACCAGCTGGTGAACCCGATCGCTTCGTCGGAGATCAGGGCGTACAGCTGGTCGAAGCTCAGGCAGTCGATGGCGTCGTTCTCCGCCGAGGTGACCACCGAGATGCCGTCGATCGCGCGACGCAGCTCGATGAACTCGATGCCATTGGCCTCGCAGTCGGCGAGCTCTTCGTCCTTGTACTGCCGGCTGGCGTTGCCGATCGGGATCTCGCCGGAGCAGAAGAGCTTCGCTCCGTCGCCCGAACCGGGACCCTCGACGGCGATGGCCACGCCGGGGTTCGCGGCGCCGAACTCTTCGGCCTGCTTGTTCATGATCGGGAAGACGGTCGAGGAGCCGGAGATCAGGAACTCGCCCGTCAGGCTGCCGTCGGCATCGACCGTGCCACTCGACTCCGACGTCGACGCGGTCTCCGACGACGTGGCGGTGTCGGACGATTCGTCGCTGCCGCCACACGCGGTGGCGATCAGCGCGACGGCCAGTACCAGCAGCAGTAGCCGTGACGGGAATGAGCGGAAGGTGTGCATTTTGGGGGGTTCCTCCGGAACGCTTCGCTGAAGCTCGCTCGCGATGTGCAAGGGCGAACGATTCAGAACGGTACGGAGGCGACCTTTCCCGCCTGCCACCCACTGGTTAACGCCAGGTGAACACCCCACGACCGGGAACAATTACCCATGCGCGGTCTAGCCGGGGTCAGACCCCTTCAAGGTTGTGCGATCAGCCGTTTCGCCGCCAGGCGAAAGGGTCTAAGCGAGCGCAGCGAGCGACGGGGTCAGACCCCTTCAGGGGTATCCGGAAGGCTGGCTTCGAGGTCGCGGATCGCCTGCTTACGTTCGCTGCGAATCTCCTTGGCCAGCAGGTGTGCCTCCACGAGCAGTGCTTGATCGTGCACGTAGGTGAGCAGGCTCATCGCCTGCGAGCGCTTGAGCCAGGTGACGGCGTCGACCTCGTCGTTACGAGCGAACTCGCCGGACTCGGGCTCCATCAACCAGTACTTGACCCGCTTCGGCCTGCCGTTCGGGGTGGTGTACTGCACCGGGCTGAGCTTGGCGAGTGGCTGGCAGACGAGGCCTGTCTCCTCCTTGACCTCGCGCAATGCCGCGTCGCGATGCTTCTCCTCGGGGTCGAGTTTGCCCTTCGGGAAGGTCCAGTCGTCGTACGCCGGCCGATGCACCAAGAGGTAGCGCGGTTTGCCTCGCGACAGGTCGGCGACGACGCCGCCCGCGGCCTGAATCATGCTGTCGTTCGAAGTCATCGGAGCGGCACCTCAGTCGTGCAACAGCACGTGCATCTCCATCGTGCCAGACGGATCCGGCTCGACCCAGGACCCGTCGCCACGCAGCGACCAGGCCCGGCGGTCGTCGGTGAGGTTCGCATCGAGAATCGCATTGAGCTGCTTGGCGCACTCGGGGTCGGCGACGGGAACGAGGGCTTCGACCCGCCGATCGAGGTTGCGTCCCATCAGGTCGGCGGAGCCGATCAGCAGGTGCGGGATGCCTTCGCCGTCGCCGTTGCCGAAGCTGTAGGCGCGAGCGTGTTCCAGGTACCGGCCCAGAATGCTGCGCACGGTGATCGTCTCGGACAGCCCGGGCACGCCCGGCCGCAGACAGCACTGCCCACGCACGATCAGCTCGATCCGCACCCCGGCCCGGGACGCCGCGTACAACGCCTCGATCAGCTCGGGGTCGACGAGCGAGTTCATCTTCGCTCGGATGTGGCCGCGCCGTCCGAACCGCGCCTCGTTCGCGATGAGTTCCTCGAGCCGCGCCCGCATGTCCGCCGGGGCGACGACCAGTTCGTTGTAGTCCACCGGCACGTGGAAGCCGGTGAGCGAGTTGAACAGAGCGCTCAGGTCCTCGCCGTAGTCGGGGTCGCTGGTGAACAGCCCGAAGTCGGTGTACAGCCCGGCGGTGCGGGAGTTGTAGTTGCCGGTTCCGAAGTGGCAGTACCGGCGCAGCGTGCCGCCCTCGCGGCGTACGACCAGGCACGTCTTGGTGTGGATCTTGAGCGCAATGAAGCCGTAGGCGACATGCACGCCCGCCTGTTCCAACGCACGGGCCCACTCGATGTTTGCGGCTTCGTCGAACCTGGCCTTCAACTCCACGACGACCACCACCTGCTTGCCGGCCTCGGCGGCCCGAATCAGCGCAGCGACGATCGAGCTGTCGCCCGAGGTGCGGTACAAGGTCAGCTTGATCGCCTGCACGTCGGGGTCATCGGAGGCGGCATTGATGAACGCCAGCACCGAATCATCGAACGAGTCGTAGGGGTGATGCACGAACACATCGCGTTCGCGCACCACTGAGAAGAAGTCGCTCGCCGAATCGACGCCGGCGAATGCCGGAGGCACCCGCGGAGGGAACCGTTCAAGGAAGAAGTCCCGGCGTTCGCCGACCAGGTCGTCGATCGCGCAGTAGCTGCCGAGATCGTGCATGCCGTCGATTGCGAAGAACGTGTCCTGCTCGCACTCGAGCTCGGTCGACAAGATCGAGCGCATCTCGGCCGAGGCCGCCGCGGAGATCTGGACCCGCGTGACCGCGCCGTGGCGCCGCTGTCGCAACTCGCTCTCGATGGCGGTCAACAAGTCGTCGTCATGGTCGTCGAGGCTGTCGGCGGTCACCGAAATGTCGGCGTTGCGTGTGACCCGGAAGATCGTGTGCTCCAGCACCTCGACCCCGGGGAACAGGCGGTCGATGTTCGCCGACACGACCTGCTCCAACGGTACGTACGTGCGGTCGCTCGGACCGGTCGGCGGCGCCGTGGGATCGTTCGGTCTGCTCGGCTCGTCGCCGCCCACTCGCACATGGCGACCGAGCAGATCGGTCGGGACCTTCACTCGGGCGAATCGCGGCACGCCACTCACGGGGTCGGCGAGCAGCAGACCGAGGTTCAGCGAATGCGTGCTTATGTACGGGAACGGATGCCCGGGATCGACGGCCAGCGGCGTGAGCACGGGAAAGACCTGGGCGTTGAAGAACTCGCTCAGGTCCGCCTGCTCGCTCGCGTCGAGGTCGTCCCAGTCAGCGAGCCGAAAGCCCACCGACGTCATGTCCTGACGCAGGTTCTGCGCGATCGACTCGGCCAGCATGCGCTGACGGTTGACCTCGACCCGAACCTGCTCGAACTGCTCGCTCGAGCTCAGGCCGTCGTCGATGAAGCGCATGCGCCCGGCGCGAGCATCTCGACGAAGCGACGCGATGCGCACGAGGAAGTACTCGTCGAGGTTCGACGCCCAGATCGACACGAACCGCATGCGATCCGCGAACGGCAGCGTGACGTCTTCGGCCAGCGCGAGGACGCGCCGATTGAAGGCCAACCAGCTCAGTTGGCGGTTCAGGAGTCGAGGCCCGGATGCCTCGGCCATCTCAGCTCCCGGTGGTGCGGGACGGGGTCATCGACTCAGCCTTCGTCCTCGTCGTAACCCAGGTCCCACTCGAGCAGGATGTTGGAGCGCTCGGCATCGCGGTTCACGCGCTCGCGGTTGCGGCGGAACTGCGGGTCGTGCGGGGGAAGCAGCAGCAGGCGGGCCTGCACGCGCAGCTTGAATGCCTCGACATAACCACCGTCGCCAAAGTCGCTCCGGAAGTCCCAGTGCGGAGCGGTCGGGCCGAGATACACGATCTTGACGTGGGCCTCGGGCGGGATCGGCTCACCGTTCTCGTCGACCGCACCCGTCGTTTGAAGATCTGACATACCCCAAAGCCTAGAGGGTGCACCCATCGCCGCGCCCCGTAGGCGCATGCGAGGCCGCAACGCCCGCCCGTACCCTGCTCCAATGCCGTCGCTGCCGATCGTCGACATCGCCGCGTTCCGCCGGGATCCCGCAGGTCGGGAGGGACGTCGCTTCGTCGATGAGCTCCGCGAGCACCTCCACACCACCGGGTTCGTCTACGTGCGCGGCCATGGGGTCGATCCCGATCTCGATCGCCGGCTGCTCGAGCAGGGCCGTGCGTTCTTCGCGCTTCCCGAGCAGGAACGCAAGGACCTGGCGATCGCCAACTCGGCGGCGTTCCGGGGATACACGATCCTGGGCGACGAGCGCACGCAGGGGAAGGCCGACTGGCGAGACCAGCTCGACTACGGCCCGGAACAGGCCGCGCCCGAACCGGGCCATGACGGTCCGCCGTGGCTTCGACTCCGTGGACCGAACCAGTGGCCGGCGTCGCTGCCCGGCCTCGCCCCCGTTGCGCTCGAGTGGATGGAGGCGCTCCATGGCGTCGGCGTGTCCGTCGTCGAGGCGATCGCCCTCGGGCTCGATCAGCCCGCCGATCGATTCAGCCGTGGCTTCGTGCCCGACCACGACCTGCACGTGAAGATCATCCGCTACCCGGTGAACCCCGATCCGGTCGTCGACCAGGGTGTTGGCCTGCACCACGACACCGGCGTGGCGACCTTCATTCTCCAGAACGACGTCGCCGGACTCCAGGTCATGGTCGACGATGCGTTGGTGACCGCCGAGCCCATCCCCGGCACCTACGTATTGAACCTCGGGGCGATGCTGCAGGCGGCGAGCGGTGGCTACCTCCGCGCAACACCACACCGGGTCGTCAGCCCGACCGAGGTCGACCGGATCTCGGTCGCACTGTTCTTCAATCCCACGTTCGAGTCGACCTTCGAGCCGGTGGAGCTACCCGCGGCGCTCGCGGCCGAAGCCCACCCCGAGCTCCGAGACCTGCACGGCGCAGAGATCCACACCCTGTTCGGCGAGAACAACCTGAAGGTTCGGCTGCGGTCGCACCCCGACGTCGCCCGCAACCACTACGCCGACGTGATCGGTCAGCCGTAGCCCACGCCGAGCCGAGATCAGTCGCCGTTGCTGGCGTCGGCGCGGGTACCGAGCGCGACATCGGCCGACTCGGGATCGCCCTCGCGTTCGTAGTCGATGTCGATCACGTCGCCAGGGTCGAGTCGACGGATGATCCGAGCGACGTCCTCGGGGGTCGCCACGGGACTGCCGTCAATGCTGGTGATCACGTCACCAGGCATCAGGCCGGCTCGATCGGCGGCGCTCGAGTCGAAGACGTCGATGATGAAGACACCCGCTTCGGCCGTCGCACCGGCCGAGAGTCGCTGGGCTTCGGGAACGGCGTTGATCGATCGGCTCGACGCTCCGAACCACGCGGTGTCGGGGGTCAGGCTCGCATCGCCCGAGGCAAAGCCTTCGAGGAACTCGTCGACCGATTCGATGGCGATCGCGAAGCCGACGTTCTGTGAGCCCTCGATGATCGCCGTGTTGATCCCGACGACTTCGCCCGCGGCATTGACGAGCGGTCCACCCGAGTTGCCCGGGTTGATGGCCGCATCGGTCTGCAACAGGTTCTCGAAGCTCAGGCGGCCGGCGTCGAGCTGGCGATTCTTCGCCGAGAGGATGCCGAGCGTGACAGTGGGATCGCCACCGAGACCGAGCGCGTTGCCGATCGCCAGCACCTGGTCGCCGACAAGCAGCTGCTCCGACGTGCCGAGCGTCGCCGGAAGTGTGTCGGTCACGCCCTCGGCCTGCACCAGCGCAACATCGTCGGCCACGATCGAAGACACGATTCGCGCCGGAGCGCGCGTGCCGTCGAAGAAGACGACCGTGACGTCGTCGGCATCTTCGATCACGTGGGCATTGGTGAGGATCAGGCCCTCGGAGTCGATCACGATGCCGGAGCCGGCCCCGCCGAAGACACCACGCAGCGTCTCCTGATTCGTCTCGATCGAGACGACCGATGGGCTCACCACCGAGAGGACGCCCTGCACATCGAGCGCACCGCCGCGCAAGGTCAGGTTCTCGCCGCCGACGATGCCCGAGCCGCCACCAAGGCTCACGACCGGCCCCTGCGCCGACTCGTCGTCGAACAACAGAAACGCGCCGATCACCGATGCGGCGACCACCAACGCGATCGCGGCACCGATCGCGGCGAGTGGCCACGGATTGGCCCACCACGCATCGTCGTCGCTCCGCTCGGAAACCGTCTGAGGAGTCGGATCGGGAAGAGGCGCAAACAGCCGGGTCGCCGGGTCGTAGGTCGGCGGCGAGGACGGCAGTGACCCCAACGGGCTCTGGGTCGACGCGCCGTAGTTCGGCCGGTCGTTCGCTCCCTCGATGTCAGTCACGCGTCCCCATCATCGCCCAATCCGGGTCGATTCACCACGCGGTACAGCGGGTCATGGGTCGAAGGGTCGAAGAGGGGATTCTGCGGCGGACTGGTGTGCGCCGCTTCACCCTCTCGACCCCACGCCGACGGAGTGCATATGCAACCCCACGCGAACGCCGGATCGACGATCGTCCCTCGGGACCTGACCGACCCGGCGCAACAGGCCCGGGTGCTGGCGGTCGCCGACGAGCTCGTCGCCGACGTCGATCGATTGGACGAACTGCGAGAAACACTCAGCGATCCCGAGCAACTTGCCGCGACCGATCCGATCCTTGTCGAGGGAGCGGCGTGCGCCGCATCGGCTGTCAGCATCCGCGCCATTGCGACCCCCGTGCATCTGAGCATCGTCTGGGCGATGTACCAGGAGACCGACCGGATTCGGCTCCCGAGCGAGCATCCGCATGGCGAGGACTTCCTCCGGGAGAAGATCCGCCAGATCGAGTGGTTGGCCGACCACAACTCCCTCCTCACGTGGAACCTGGTCGCCGTCGACGATGGGTGCCCGAGCGTGCCGAGCAGTGGCGATGTCGCAGAGGCGCTGGTCGGGGATGCCGGGCTTGCTGAGCGCGTGTGCGTGCTGCGACTCCAGGATGCGATCGATCGAGGACTCCGAGTGACGCGTGGCTTCGATCGCCTGGTGACGACCGACGACAGTCGCAAGGGCGGTTCGATCGCCTACGGGATGTGGGCGGCGATCAACGGCCGAGCCGGCGTGCTCCCGGTTGGCGCAGAACACGTGGTGATCTACACCGACGCCGATCTCTCGGCCAACGTCGCCCAGGCCGGCTCGCTCGTCATCCAGGTGCTCGACGGCGCGTCGGCCGCAGTGGGCCAGCGCTACGGGATGCCCGGCGCAGTCTTGGTGAAAGAGGACGGGCCGATGGCCGAGCCCCACAGCACCGGCTCGAAGCCGGACAAGATGATCATCCTCTTCCGACACTTCGTTCGGGCGATGCTGGTGCCCCAGTCCGATGCGGTGCTCGACACCCAGGCCGGGTTCAAGGCGTTTCGCGCCGATGTTCTGGCCGACGCGCTGCCCCACCTCGACGCGTTCACCGAGACGTTCGACCTGGAGCTGTTGCTCCACGCCGCATCCGCCGGAGACACGAAGATCGCTCCCGTAGCGGTCGTATTCACCGAGGACTTCGCCGCGACGAACTTCCCATCGGTCGAGCCAAGCCAGAGGCACCTCGACATGGTGACCCAGATCGCGGAGATCCACGATCGCCTTGTCGGGCCCCGTGGTGTGTGTCTCGAGGGACAGCTGCTCCGTCGACTCGTGGGTGGGCTCGATTTGGCTCGCTATCAGCGGATCATCGCAGCACTCGAATCCTGCGATCGCCATCGCACCGGGGCGGATCCGATGTTCGATCAGCGGTGGACCACCGACGAGATCATCCGCTTCGCCGAGTCCGGCTGAACCTCAGAACCGCATAATCACGGCGAAAATCGAGAGAAATCGGCGGTTTACGGTCGCTTTCGGTCGCCTATGGCTGAATAGCTCTCGTAAGCGAAGCCAAGAGGTTCTCTCGTGGATACATCATGGATGGCAGAAGGCAACTGTGCAGGCCAGCCGCCGGAACTCTTCTTCCCCAGTGACGGGGTCGGAGTTGAGGTGGCCAAGAAGGTCTGCGAAGGCTGCCCGGCCGCCGAGCCATGCCTCGAGTACGCACTGACCTACCGCATCGAACACGGTGTGTGGGGCGGCTGCTCGGAACGTCAGCGGCGTCGCATACTCAAGGCACGTCGACTCGCTGTGCAGAGCGAGGCGGCAGCTATCGCCTGAAGGTTTTCTCCCACCTTCATCGACAATCAAGAAACGGACACGCTGTGCAGGGCGTGTCCGTTTCGCGTTACGCCCCATTGCTTCGCAATCACGGCTTTGCTTCGCTCGGGCCGCTCTGCGGACTCGCTGCCGGTCCGGACGCGGCCGCGCCGCTTCTCACCGATTCCAGGTCCGGAAACCGAGCTCTGAATCGGTGAGAAGGCGGAAGCGGGCTCTAAGTCGGTGAGATTCGTCGGCGCTCAGATGCGTTCGATGAGCGTGCCGGTACCCAGGCCGCCGCCGCAGCACATGGCGATGACGCCGTAGCGGCCGCCAGTGCGCTGGAGTTCGTGGACCGCCTTGGTGGTGAGGAAGCAGCCGGTGCCACCGAGCGGGTGGCCGAGCGAGATCGCCCCACCGTTCGGGTTGACCTTGGCCGGATCGGCGCCGACCGTCTTCTGCCACGACAGCACGACTGAGGCGAAGGCTTCGTTGATCTCGAAGACGTCGACATCGTCGATCGACAGGCCGGCACGGTCGAGGACCTTCTCGGTCGCCGGGATCGGACCCTCGAGCATGAGCACGGGATCACAGCCGACGAGCGCCGTCTGAAGCACCCGAGCGATCGGCGTGCAGCCAAGTTCCTCGGCCTTGTCGGCGCTCATGAGCAGCACCGCACTGGCTCCGTCGGCGATCTGCGATGACGTACCTGCCGTGTGCACCCCGTCTTCCCGAGCGACCGGCTTGAGCTGGGCCAGTTTCTCGAGGCTGGTCTCGCGCGGAATCTCGTCGCGGGTGACGGTGATCTTGTCGTCGGTCTTGTTGCCTTCGGCGTCGAGGACCGGCGCCTCGACCGGGATCACCTGAGTCTCGAAACGACCCTCGGCGATGGCGGTCGCAGCCCGCTCCTGGGACTGAAGACCGAAGGCGTCGGTGTCGTCACGGGAGAGGCCATATTTCTCGGCCATCCGCTCGGCGCCCTCAAACTGGCTCGTGAACTCGTAGTGCTCGAAGTAGCTCCGGCTGACCGGCTTGCCGAGACCAGCTTTGGCCCCGGCGACGGCGTCGCTGCCGATCGGGAGGATGCTCATCGCCTCGACGCCGCAGGCGAGGACCACGTCTTCGGCTCCCGAGGCGATCAAGGCGAAACCGGTGTTCACCGCATGCTGCGAGCTGCCGCACTGGGCGTCGACGGTCGTAGCTGCCACCTCTTCGGCGCCACCGTGGCTCAGCCAGGCGGTACGGGTGATGTTCATCGCCTGGGCGCCGACCTTGTTGATGCAGCCGCCCACGACCTGGCCAACGTCGCTGCTGGCGATGCCGGCGCGCTTGACGACTTCCATCATCACGGGTCCGAGCACATCGGACGGATGTGCGCCCGCAAGGGATCCGTTGCGCTTGCCGATGGGCGAGCGTCCTGCTTCGACGATGACGACTTCGGTCATGGCACTCTCCTGCCTGGTTCGGGCTTTGCCTCTGCCGGCCAGCGTATCGAGGCGCCCCTCATCGCTTGGAATGCGGGTCGCTCAGGACTCGGCGTTGACGACCAGCGCCTGCAACTCGGCGACCTCCAAGGTGCCGAGGTCGGTGTCACGATCCATCGAAGGTACGTCGGGGTGAGCGGTCCAGGGTTCGTCGGGGAAGACGCCGTCCGCCGCATAGGCGACCCGTTCCTCGATGACGTACACGAGGTGAGCCGAGTAGGGGTGCGAGTCGAGCTCGTCGAAGACGACGCTGCACGGCGGAGCGTCCTCGATCGGGTGGTCACGCCCGTCGACGTAGACCTGCATGTCGTCGATGGCACATACGAGGGACTCGTCGCCGATGTCGAACCGGACCTCATCGAGCGTGGCGCGGATCTCGACGCGGACGGTTTCCCGGTCGTTGACCGCGAACCGCCGAATGCCCTCGAGCGGATCCTCGACCCAGAACCACGTCGGAAACCCGACCCAGGTCCGGCTGTCACTGAGCGGAGGAACGGTGCCGACCGTCGGCCGGAACGTCTGCAGTCGGGCCCGCACCTCTTCGAGGAGGCTTCGGCGCACCTCGATAACCGGGTAGTTGTCCCAGACATCGGTGAGGTCCCAGGAGAACGCAACGTCTCGAGGCTGACCGTCGACGACGGTCGGCGTCGTGATCAGCTGCAGATTGTCGGAACGCTCGCACCATCGCATGACGGGCATCGCCTCGTCGTCGGCAGGCTCGCCCGCGACCGCGTAGACGATGCGAGTCCGCGAGCCACCAGTGCCACCGGCGATCGGCCCGGCGTCGGGGCCAAGCTGGCCGAGCCACTGGGCCATGCGCCCGAAACCACCGCCGGAGAACTCGCCGAACACGCCATCGTCGACGCGCTCCCAACCGCAGTCGAGCTCGATCGTGCAGTAGGTCTCGAGGTCGAGCGTCACCGGGTTCTGCCGGGCCGCGATGTCGAGGCACGGCGGCTCGGGAGGTGCCGGATCGATGATGGCCGTCAGGTCCGCGTCGGTGGTCGATGTGAATCCATTGTCCAGCCCCGGCCCATTCGTCGCCGTCTCGTCATACCGAGCCGTCGCCGACGACTCCACCGAGCCGTCCTTGTCGCGGACACCAGCATCCGTTCCGCCGAGCCCTCCGCCGGCAGAACCACTGTCTTGCGCCGAAGCCGCTGGCGCGCCCATAAGGCCAAGCACAATCACCCCCAGCAGGAGTGCCGCTCTCACTCAGCCACCTCGACATACGTGTCCGGGTGCTGCTCGAGCCATGCGCCAACACCTGTGCTCCAACCTTCGCCATGTCCGAAGCAGTCGGCCCAGGCAAGTAGATCACTCTCGGCGTAGAGCCATGCATCCTCGGTGGGAGCTCTGAGGATTCGATAGGCGGACACGTCGTGAGGACCGACAGTCTCCGGTTTGACGTCATCGAAGATCTCGCCGTTGGTGCTGTAGATCCCATACCGCGGATCCAGTTCGCGACAGATGACGATCTCCGCAAGTTGCGTGCCGTCGTCGGCCACAAATCGTCTTAGCAATACGGGAGCGACAGCAGCTCGACGTAGGTTGCCATCGAGCGGCGCGTAGTCCACGTAGAGCCCGTCGGCGACGCGGTCCGCAGCGAATGCGAGCCCGTCCTCGTTTCGGGTCGGAGTCAATAGCTGGGACGCACGAAGATCCTCGGCATAGCGCTCGGGGTACCGCAGCATCTCCGCCCAGAAGACTTCGTACTCGTCGATGAAGTCGAGGGCGGATTCGACAAGCTGGGTGTTCAAGCACTCACCCGCATCGAGAATCGTGCCGAGATGGCTGGCCTCAACGTCGCCGGCGGCACCCGTCGTCTGCCACTGCGAGCGATACACATCATCGAAGACGTCCTCGCCGGTCCAACCACACAGCGACAACGTCACCGTGCCGTCATCGCTAACCGCTGATTCGAGAACGTCCCAGGCGATCAGATCGCCCGCGCCCTCGGCTTCAAGTGCCGCGACGGCGGCGTCGATCCGCTCTTCATCGCTCGGGCGGTCGACCGGGTCGGCTTCCTCGACCTCCGTCGGCTCGACGGTCGGCGTTGCGACTGCCGGCACCGCCGGCGCCGGCGCCGCTGGTCCGTCGGCGAACTCCGGCGGTGTCGATTCAGACGACCCGGCACACCCGGCAAGCGCGACCAACAGCGCCAAGCCGAACCAGATCGCAAACACCCTTTCGTGCACTTTCATGCAGGAACGAGACTAGAAGCCCAATCCCCGGGACGCAAGCCATCCACCGCTTGTCCACCCAAGGCGGCCGCGGCGAGACTTACGGCACCGCCATCGCAAGGAGCTGCGCATGATCGAGGTGCTCGAACCGAAATGGATCGCCTGCTTCGAGGAGTTCCTGCGCCTGTCGGGCGTCGGTGAGGGCGACCTGATCGGTGTCCTCGCCGAGAGCCAGAGCCGGCCCGTTCTGGTCGAACTCACCGAACACGCACTCCACCGCATCGGAGCGCGGGGCGTGCGGGTCACAGTGTCGTCCCCCGAGCTTCAAGACCCGATGCCGGTTCGATCGACCGGGGCGACCTACGCCTACGACGACTACCCCGAGATCATGACGGCGCTCGGCGCGTGCAGCCTGGTCGTCGACTGCACCGTCGAAGGACTCCTCCACAGCAAGGCCCGGCAACACCTGCTCGGTGCCGGTGGCCGGGTGCTCATGATCTCCAATGAGCACCCCGAGGTCCTCGAACGCTGTCGCCCCGATCCGCTCGTCCACGAGCAATCGCTCAAGGCGGTCGCCACGCTCGACGCTGGCACGACGATGCGCGTCACATCACCATCGGGAACGGACCTGACCGTCGACATCACCGGTGCGCCGTGCCGCGGTGGCGGCGGGATCCTCGGCGCTGACGACAAGATCGCCTATTGGCCGGCGGGTCTGGCGTTGTGCTTCCCCCTCGCCGACAGCACGAACGGCACCGTCGTGCTCGACGTCGGCGACATCAACCTCACGTTCAAGCGCTACTTCGAATCAAGGGTCGCCCTCACGATCGAGAACGACCGGGTGGTCGCGATCGACGGCACCGGCCTCGACGCCGAGCTCATGCGTACGTACTACGAGGGCTGGAATGACCCCAACGCCTACGCGGTGTCGCACGTCGGCTGGGGTCTCAACCCGGGCGCACGCTGGGACTCGCTCACGATGTACGACAAGGACGACATCAACGGCACCGAGATGCGGGCCATCGCCGGCAGCTTCCTCTTCAGCACCGGCGCGAACGAATTCGCCGACCGGTTCACCAACTGCCACTTCGATCTCCCGATGCGGAATTGCACCGTGGCCGTCGACGGGGTCACCGTCGTGGACAGTGGCCGACTCGCGTCCGGCTGAATCACGCCCGCACGTCCGACGACCGAACGCCCCAAGGAGAGTCCATGCTCTATGTGATCCACATGATCGACCGTCCCGGCTCCTCTGAGCTCCGGGCCGCAACGAGCGAGGCGCATCGTGCCTTCGTCGGCCGGCACCTCGACGCCATGCTCATGGGCGGGCCGATGCTGGCCGAAGACGGCGAGACGCTCATCGGCAGCCTCGTGGTTATGGACTTCGAGTCGAGCGAGGCGGCGCACGAATTCATGGCCGACGAGCCCTACAACAAGGCCGGCCTGTTCGAGTCGGTCACCATTCGGGCATTCCGTCCCGTGGTTGGAGGACCGTGATCCGATCCGACGAAGCGTTCAACGCGCACTATCCGGTCCTCGTCGCCGGTGGCGGGTCGGTCGGCCTGTCCCTCGCGGCCGAGCTCGGCTGGCGCGGCATCGAGTGCCTCGTCGTCGAGGAACGCGCCGGCCTCAACGACCATCCGCGCGCCAACGCCGTCGCCAATCGGACCATGGAGTACTACCGCCGTTGGGGCGTCGACGACGCGATCACCAACGCCGGCATTCCGCCCGATCTGCCGGCCGAGTATCTGTGGGTCACCACACTCCACGGTCGAGAAGTCCACCGGGTGTCGCTTCCGCCGTTCGATCAGCTGCTGCTGACCCGTCAGACCGGCGGCTATGCCGAGGCCGAGCACAACTGGTCGCCGTACCTGAAGACGATCACCGGCCAGAACGAAGTCGAGCAGGTGATTCTCGACTACGTCTCCGAGCAGGCGTCCGTCGACTTCCGCTTCCGGTGGCGGCTCGTCGAGTTCGACGACGACGGTGCGCAGGTCACGTGTGTGCTCGAGGGTGTCGAAACCGGTCGACGGGAGACCGTCACCGCCGACTACCTGGTCGGCTGCGACGGCGGCCGCTCGATCGTGCGTCGCTCACTCGGGATCGGCTACGAGGGGACCGCCACCCTGGCGTCGTTCGTGTCGGTGTACTTCCACGCGCCCGAGATGATCGACCACCACGACTTCGGTCACGGGAACATCTTCTTCCCGTTGCACGCCGACCATCGCGGGTTCCTGCTCACCTGGGACGACGATCAGACCTACACGTACCACCTGATCCTCGACGAGGGTCAGGACTGGCGGCGCGTCGATCCGATCGAGGCGATCACCTCGGTGGTGGGCGCGGAGTTCGACATCGATGTGCACTCGGTTCAGCCATGGGATGCGCACGCGCTCGTCGCTGAGCGGTACTCCAAGGGGCGCTGCTTCCTCGCCGGAGACGCTGCGCATCTCTTCAGCCCCACCGGCGGCTTCGGCATGAACACCGGCGTATCCGACGCCATCGAGCTCACCTGGCGGCTGCAGGCCGCGCTCGAGGGTTGGGCCGGCGACGCACTGCTCGCGAGCTACGACACCGAGCGCCGGCCGATCGGCCACCGCAATACGCAGGAAGCAGCTGACTGCTTCGAGCACCTGTACCGGGTCATGCAGCTCGGCGACGAGATCGATGACGACGGTCCCGAGGGTGAGCGCCTTCGTGCGGTGCTCAAGGCGGACATCAAGGAGCAGGAGAAGCTCATCGCATCGTCCGGCACGCTGCTGGGCTATCGCTACGAAGGGTCGCCCATCGTCGTCCCCGATGGCACCCCCGAGCCTCCCGACGACGCCCGGCGCTATGTGCCCATCGCCCGGCCCGGACATCGCGCACCGCACGTGTGGCTCGACGGGGGCGACGCCCTTTTCGATCGCCTCGGTCCCGGCTTCACTTTGCTGCGGATCGGCGAAGACCCACCCGATGCATCGGCCCTCAGCAAGGCGGCCGCGGACGCCGGTCTGCCGCTGCGGGTTCTCGACGTACCGGACGCGATCGCTGCCGAGGTCTATGCCGCCAGTCTCGTCCTCGTCCGCCCCGACCTGATGGTCGCTTGGCGCGCCGACGAGCCACCGCGCGACCCGGCCGCGGTGATCGACACGGTGCGGGGCGCGATCAGATCGGGCAGCTGACCAATCGATAGGTGGCGAGCCGCTGGCGCAGTGTCCACCCAAGGAGCGCAACCGCGAGCAAACCAACGATCGGTTGCACCGGCGCCCACCAGCTCAAGGCACCGCCGACCCCGAGCAGGGCCACGACGGCCTGGTTGCACACCGGACATCCGACGGCGAGGAAGCTGATGGCACCACCCCAGAGCGTGCGCCGCTCCTGCGCTTCGTAGGCCTGCGACTCAGGGGCCCGGATCGCAAGGGTGAGCCCGATGAGCGATGCCGTGACCGCCAGGATGATGTAGTCGATCGATCGCGGCTCGATCGGGCGGCCGAACCAGCGGGTGTCGATCAGGTCCGAGGGAACGGCGATGAGAACGGCCGCCACCATCGCCAGTGCGACGGCACGCGGCCAAGCGGAGCGTTCCAATCCGCGTAGATCGTCGAGGAATCCCACGACGAGGGCGGGTCAGACTTCTTCTTCGTCCTTGACGCCCTCGGTCATGCCGGTCTGGAACTCTTTCTGGGCCTGACCGATGGAACGGGCAAGCTTGGGCAGCTTGGCGCCGCCGAAGACCACCAGGACGATGACGAGAACGATGAGGAGCTCTGTTGCGCCGAGGTTCATGGCTTCACCCTAGCGTCGTTGCGCGCCGGCAGCCTTGCGGGTGCGGCCAGTCGTCACAACGCTGCGGCGAACGGTCAGGCCGAGGCGATCTCGGTGAGGGAGGCCTGGCGGGCGGCATTGCGCTGGCGGCGGATGCGGCGACGCTCACGCTCGCTCATGCCACCCCAGATGCCGAACTTCTCCGAGTTGGCCAGTGCGTATTCGAGGCAGTCGTTCTGGACGATGCAGTTGCGGCAGACCTCTTTGGCTTCGCGCGTCGAGGCTCCACGCTCGGGGAAGAACAGGTCTGGATCGACTCCCAGGCAGTTCGAGAACTCTTGCCAGGAACGGTCAAGCATGTTTTTGCGACGCATGGCGCCTCCTCGCAGAGGGAAATCCACCCTCTGTAATTACATCGGTGTCATCATTGTGCTCGGAGTCGGGCCGAAAACGCAAGACCGAGCTTCGGTTTTGCGCTGTTTTCGCGCCCTTTTGGCGGTTTTTCGCCGGTCTGGGCCGGATCTGGATGAAATCCAGCCGACACATCACGCACACCGATCCTGCAGATATAGTCCATTCGGCATGGGGGGTAGAGCGGTTCGATTACTGTTCGTGTGCACGGCCAACGTGTGTCGTTCGCCGTTGGCAGCTGGCCTGATGGCGTTCAACGCCCGTTCGACGAATGCGTCGGTACGCGTCGCGTCGGCCAGCATCGATCACGAGATCCGCAACACCCACCCGACCACGCTCGAGATCCTGCATCGCCGACACGTGTCGCTCGGCCGGACCAAGAGCCGGGCGCTCACACCCGAGCTGGTCGACGGCTCGGACCTCGTACTTGTGATGACCGCAGAACATGCACGTGCGGTGGTCGGGCGGTTCCCGAAGGCTCGGCACAAGGTATTCGTGCTGGAGCACTTCGCCGCCGAAGTCCAACCCGCCGGCGATTCCGATTCAGTCGACTCGTGGCTGAGCGAAGCCCACAAGATCCCCAGGGACTACTCGCGCGACGACGGGTGGGACATCCAGGATCCGAACGGCCAGTCCGACGCGATCTACAGCGCCGTCGAGGTGCAGATCGACAATGCGACCATGTGGCTGGCGACCGTCATCTCCACCCTTCCCGACGACTGACGGCGACTCCGCTACCTTGCGGGGATGAGCGAAACCTCGTCTGCTGATCGGTCGGCGACGTCGCCCAAACGTGTCCTGGTGACTGGTGCGTCGAGCGGCATCGGCGCCGCGGCGGTGGTCGCGTTGAGCGGCGCCGGCCATGTCGTGCACGCTGTCGCGCGGCGGGCCGATCGGCTGCAGGAATTGGCCGCAGCGACCGGATGTACGACGTGGGCTCTCGACGTCCTCGAGCGTGAGGCCGTCGAGTCCACCATCGAGTCGATCGGGGCAATCGACGTGCTCGTCAACAATGCCGGTCTGGCGCTCGGGTGGGGCACGCTGGCCGAAGCGTCGTATGCCGACATCGAGCGCACGGTCAGCACCAACGTAACGTCGGCGCTCCATGTGCTGCAGCAAGTGCTTCCCGGGATGATCGAGCGAAGCGAAGGGCACGTCGTGAATCTCGGATCGATGGCCGGCCTCTACCCCACCGGATCGGCGCTGTACGGCGCAACCAAAGGCGCCATGCACCGGCTGTCGACGAACCTGCGACTCGAGTTGCAAGGCACCGGCGTGCGGGTCACCGAGATCTGCCCGGGGCGCATCGACACCGAGTTCTACGACGTCGCGGTCGCAGACGTTGAGGAACGGCGGCGGATCGTTGACACCGGCGCCGCCGGTGTGACCGCCGCCGAGTGCGCCGACACGATCCTGTATGCGATCTCGGTGCCACGGCACGTCAACATCAATCGCATCGAGCTCCAGCCGGTCGAGCAGACCTACGGAGGAAGCCAGTTCGTGTTGGAGGGCCAGGCATGAGTCGTTTCGAGGATCAGGTCGTGATCGTCACCGGCGGTGCGTCGGGTATGGGCGCCGCATCCGCTCGGCTGTTCGCCGAGGAGGGAGCGACGGTCGTGATCGTCGACCTCGACGGTTCGGGTGCCGCTGGTGTTGCGGCCGAGATCGGGGCGCCTGCACCGATCGTCGGCTCGGTTGCGGATTCGGCGTTCTGCCAGTCAATCGTCGACGAGGTGATGGCGGCTCATGGCCGGCTCGATGGCCTCGTCAATGCTGCGGGGACGATCCATCGCGCTGACTCGCTCGGCACCTCCGACGAGGAGTGGCGGCGCGTGATGAGCGTCAACGTCGACGGCATGTTCTTCCTATGCCGCGCTGCGCTGCCCCATCTGATCGCCGGTGGCGGCGGATCCATCGTGAACTTCGGCAGCATCTGGGGCGGGGTCGGCTCGGCGGGTGCCACTGCGTATTGCGTGTCGAAGGGCGCGGTGCACCAGCTCACCCGGTCGCTGGCGCTCGACCACGTCGAGCAAGGCGTCAGGGTCAACGCGGTTGCCCCGGGTGAAGTGCGCACACCGATGCTGTCGAGCGAGCGAGAAGCGCCGCCGACCGAGGCCGACCTGCAGGCGCTGGCCGACGCCACCATTCCGATGAAGCGGCTGGCGGACCCGGTCGAGATCGCCCGGGTGGTTGTGTTCCTGGCCAGCGACGAGGCCAGCTACATGACCGGCGAGATCGTCCACGTCGACGCCGGCTACACCGCCCGTTAGCGGCCCGCCATCAACGAACGAAAAAGGCGAAATGCGAGGCCACAAGGGCCTCGCATTTCACTTCGTTGGGATCTGGGGTGACCCGGCGTAGGCCGGATCAAGCGTCCGTTTGTCAGACGTCCTTGCGGCTGCGCTTGTTCGCAGCGAGGAGCATCAGACCACCGGAACCGATCAGAATGGCGCCGGCAGCAACCGGGAGGCTGACTTCGCCACCGGTGAAGGCCAGCTGTGCAGCCGGAACTGCGACGGCAGGCGAAGCGCAGGAGCCGCTGCCGGCAACCGCCAGCTTCTCCGAGAGCTTCTGGCCGGTCTTGAGGAAGTAGGTGACCGTGACGGTCGAGTCGCAAGCCGGAACCGAGAAGGAGAGCGAACCGCTCGCCGGTACCGGACCGTCGTACACGGTGGGGTTGAACTCGACGAGTACTCGGTCGATCAGCGATGCATTGACGATCAGCGAGCCGAAGCTCAGGGTGATCTCGATCTCGCCGCCTTGGGCGACTGCGGAGGTGATCGCCGTGCCACTCGGGCTGTTCAGCAGCGTGATGACCTCGATGATCTGGGCATCGGTCAGGCCGTCAAGCGGGCCTGCAGGGGGAAGGTTCGGATAGTCATCCTGTGCATGCGCACTGGTCGCCATCGCCCCGAACAGCAGCGAAAGCGTGGCTACGGCGAGCACCGCTAGCCGAGCAAGCTTCTTCATCTTCGTCTCCCAACGAATGGATTGAAGTCCTCACGATACATCATCGCGGCGAAGGTGAAAACAAATGTCTCGATTCGCGTGGTCGTCCAGGTCACCCTGCGCGCGAAGGGATTACTGATCCTCAACCGTCGAAAGCGTCAGGTTCTCCACCAAATCGCCCTGCCACGAGAGTTCACCGTCGGGACCGCGGTACTCGACCGAGGCCGCGTCGGTGTTGACCAGCGGCTGATGCCAAACCGTCAGGCTGTACGGCGCGTCTGGATCAACCTCACCCGACAGCGCGTACTCGATCACCATCGCTTCACCACTCGGCGGCACATTCACTTCGGTCAGGTGTCGCCAGAATCCGAACTCCGGTCCCGAGATCGCCCCCTGCAACTCGCCGTTCAGGCGCATCTCCGACAACGCAAACGGGGTGTACAGCGACAGCAGCACCTTGTTCACGCCCCCATCGGAACCCAGGGTGAGTGTGGGCGCGTCATCGGGAATGTTCGAACGGAGCGTGACCCGAGCGGTTGCGGTCGCTGTGCCGTCTTCGGTCACCGCAACGGAGTAGCTCAACTGGCGTTCGAGGTATAGGTCGAGTTTCGCCGCGGTGCCTGTCGAGTGGACGAGCGCCACGAAATCGGTCGCGTCGCTCTCGAACTCGCGGAACAAGCGCACCGATTCGAGGAACGAGTTCTCCCGCTCGTCGAAGGTCATCATCTGGAGTCGCCCCGCCCGAGCAAGCGGACCCAACAACCGCCCGAGTTCCTCGGGGCCGGGAAGCTCCGCGTCGTCGGAGATGCGACGCAGCACTTCCGATGCCGTACCTGCCAGGCCATCGAAGAGGTCGGTGCGGTTCAGCTCCTCGATCCGATATTGGTCCTCGAAGAAGAACTTCGGCGCCGTTTCTCGGTCCAGTGGCGCCTCCTGAAAGGGAATCTCGACCGGACCGGAGAGATCGAGCAGGGCCGCGATCGTCCAGGCATCGAGATACACGAAACCGTCGAGCTCATCATCGAAGGCCCCGTCGAACAACGCGGTACTCGCGGCAGCGATCGTGCGGAAATCGGGCGAGCTCGTGAGATTCTGCGGCCACATCTGCGGTCGAGCAGACTGCAGGAACCAGTCGCTGACGACACCATCGGGAATCTCGTTCGAGCGCGCAACCTCGGTGATCTCGTGGATGCGACCCGAATCGCCGATCGAGATCCGTCCTTGGTCGAACTCGAGTAGCGCCCAGCTTCCGAGGAATCCACCGAACTCACGCGCCTCGGCCGGTGTTCCGAAGATCACGAAGTACACGCGTTTGTCGGACGCACCGAGGAGATCCGGGACGACCGCTGCGGCCTCCGCAGCAAGCTCTGCTTCGGGGAGAAGCTCGTCCACCTCGAGCAGCAATTCGTCGATGCGCCGGCTCACCGCCGGAAGGAGCCACTTCGACTGGCTGGAGGAGATTTCAATCGAGCCACTCGTCAGCGCCTCGGCTGTTGCGTCGAGCCGCGGAGCCATGGCTCGCAAGGCCTCGAGATCAACTTCGCCAGCACGAAGCGTGATGTTCTCGATGTCCGCCTCGCGGACGGCAGCTGCGGCCTCCCGAGCGATCCGCGCACCGTGGACGGTGGCAACCTCAACGGCGTGCTGATGCTGCGCAGCGATCGGGACCAAGCGGAGGCCCTGCGCCGCGATTCCCCCCGCACGCGACTCGGCTGCGAGTAGCGCCGCCTCGGCTCGTTCGAGCTCCCGGGCGACGACATCCGGCTCACCGGCACGAGCCGCCTCCAACCCCCGTTGCGCCGCGCCCACACCCCGCTCGACATCGGCACGAGCGCCAAGCAGTGCTACGCCGCCGACCAGCGTGAGCATGGCGGTCGCCCCTATGAGCCCGGCGGCCGACCACCGTACGAATCGGCGTGTCGATCGAGAGGAGTAGCCGTAGCCCGTGACCAGCACGATGAGACAGGCAGCTGCCACTACCAAGGTGGGCAGTCCGAAGAACCCGAACGCCGGCAGCCGTAGCAGCACCTGGATCGTCAACGCTCCCACAACGGCGCCCGCGATCCTGTTCCGATAGAGGAAGAACGCACCGGTGAGGGCGATGATCAGCGAGAGCCATGCCAACACGACCCATCCGGTGAGGCCTGCGGTCGCTGCCCCGACCGATGCAAAGACGATCATCACCCACCGAGGGCAGTTCGCCGCGGCCAGGACGACGATGGCCGCAAAAGCGGCGGTGAGGATCGAGTCCCACGCAGCCGTTCCGGTCGGCTCAACGCCCGACGATGCCGCCACCAGGGCCGCGATGCACACCGTTGCCACGACGGCGACGAGCTCGACTCGTCGAGACATCTCCGCATCGGGTGAGCCGTGCTCGTTCATTGTTCGAAAGACGCTACCGACCGGCGTCAGGTCGCGGCAGTCGGCGCACTACCCGATGACGATGTCGTCGTCCCACGGTGCGCCAGTGCCGGCTGTCCCGTCGGCAGCCTCGTCCAGCGTTGGTGGCGTAGATGGTGCTGGTTCGGGCACGAGTGACGCCCTCGCGGCAGGTGCGCTGCTCGACAAACCGCTGTCGGGAGCCGCCGGCGGTCGCGGCTTGGGCCGCCCACTGCTGGGTGCCGCCGGCACACTGGGTATCGCCCGAGCTGACGCGCCCGCCCCCGCTTCTTCGTCGACGCGTCGCGCCGGCCGAGCGGCTTCGAATTTTGGCAACTCGCTTCGGTCCAGGGTTTGCGTGCCAGCGCGTTGGGGTGCGTACTTCGGATCGTCCCGACGCAGCAAGCCGCCGAGTAAGCGACCGCCATCGTTCCCGTAGCCATACGCGTAGCCGTAGCCATATCCGTAGAGCGAACTTCCTGACGCCTGGTTCAGCACGGTGCCGATCACGCGGGCACCGGCTTGCTGCAATGAATCGAACGAGCGTTGCAGGTCATCACGGCGGGTGCGCTTGGCGTTGGCAACGATGAGGGTCGCGTCGGCGATTCGCGACAGCACAAGGGCGTCGGCGACGGGAAGAACGGGGGGCGAATCGATGATCACGACGTCGAAGCTGCGCCGCAACGCATCGAAGACATCGCCCGCTCGCTTGCTGCCGAGGAGCTCGGCAGGACCTGGCGGAACAGGACCGCTCGGGTACACCCGCAGGCGACCGTTGTCGAGACGCAGCTCGCGAGCTGCGGTATTCAAGGTCTCGCGGCCGAGGATTGCCGACGTCAAACCCGGCACCTGCTCCAAGCCGAACAGCTCGTGCAGTCGAGGCCGTCGAAGGTCTCCATCGATCACCGCGACCGTCTGGCCGGCCTGTGCCATGGCAACTGCGAGGTTGGCGGCGATCGTGGTCTTGCCAGCCGAAGCACCCGCACTGGTGACCTGCAGAACGGTCAGGTCGTCGTCGATCGCTGCGAACTCCAACGCAGCCCGAAGCGTGCCGAAGACCTCGCTCTCGGGTCCACCGGGATTCGTCAACGTGACCATGTCGTTGCCGGCCCGCAGTGCAGGGACGACGGCCAACGATGAAACCCCAGGGGTCAACGACTCGATCACGTCGCGCGACCGCACCGAACGATCCAGGCTCTCCAGCAGCAGCGCTGCGCCAACACCGAGCAGCAATCCGAGCACTCCCCCGAGGGCCAAGTTTCTCGCAACCTGGGGCGAGAACGCCTGCTCGGGGAAGTCCGCCTCGTCGATGATTCGGGCGCTCGACGTGTTGGAAAGGTCGGCCGAGATGTTCAGTCGGTCGTATTGATCGGCAAGGCCGTCACGAAGCACCTGAAGGCGCGCCCCATCTTCTTCTCCGGCGGCCGCAATCTCGTCATCGAGCGCACCAATTCGATCGAGAAGCTGTTGTGCGACCTCGACACGTTCGTTGACGTACTGGTCGCGGCGGACGTCGAGATACGCGACCGCGTACGTCTGCGCGATCTGCTGTGCGACGAACGGGTCAGGATCCGTGGCGCTGATCGAGATGACGTCGGCCCGAGACTGCGCCGAAGCGTTGACCTCGGCTTCGAAGCCGAGCCGGGCCTGGGCGACATCCTCGACCAGCTGGGATTCGATCAGCGCAACCTCATTGGCGGCGACGCGATCGGCGAACGAGGTGTTCTGGGTCGACTGGCTGTCGAAGATCTCCGCAGCACTCGCCTGGTTGATGAGTACCCGGGCTGTTGCCCGATACATCGGGGTCTGGAGCGCACTCCACACGGCGGCGGCGATCAACGCGAGCACGAAGACCATCACCACCACCCAGATCCGACGACGGAGCAGCTGGACGTAGTCACGCAGTGTCAGCTCGGAATCCACAGTGCTCCTCATGCCTCAATCCCGGGCGGGCGAAGGCAAGGCGTGTCGACGGGCGGACCAAGCGTATAGCAGCCGACGCATCTTGAGTGACCGCTCTCAGTGTCGACGAAACGCCGCTAACGCCGCCCGGTCCGCATGGCCCGCTTGTGCTCGACGAAGTCGACCAACACATAATCGCCGAGCGTCTGCGGGGTGGTGAAGAACGCACGACCACCGTTCATCTGGGTGATCTGCTCGATGAACCGGGTCAGGTATGGCGTGGCGTCGAGCATGAAAACGTTTATGCGGATGTCTTCGCGCGTGCACCGATTGACCTCGATCAAGGTCTTGTCGATCGTCTCCTGGATCGGCGGGTAGTTGAAGTGCGGCCGGCCGTAGTCGTCGATGTGCGCGGTCGGCTCACCGTCGGTGATCATGATGATCTGCTTGGTGCCGGTCTGACGCTTGAGCATGTCGCGGGCGAGCATGAACCCGTGCTGCATGTTCGTGCCGTAGACGAAGTCCCACTGCACGCTCGGCAGCTTGGTCGGTTCGATGACCGTGGCAACGTCGCTGAATCCGACGACGCCGAGATAGTCACGCGGGTACTGCGATGAGATGAGGCCGTACAGGGCCATCGCGACCTTCTTGGCGGGGAGGAAGTTGTCGCGCATCGGCATCGACAGCGACATGTCGAGCATGAGCACCGTCGATGAACGCACCTGATGCTCGGTGCGCTCGACCTCGAAGTCGTCGGGCGTGAGCTGCACCGGGGTGCCACCGCCGGTGCGGGCGATCGCATTGCGGATCGTCGTCTCGATGTGGAGGTTGAACGGATCGCCCCATTCATACGGCTTGGTCGTGAACTCGCGCTCGTGACCCTGACCGGCCTCGGAGATCTCGTGCTTGCCAACCGAGTCCCGGGACAGCTGCCGGAACAGGTCGGACAGCGCCTGGTTGGCGATGCGGCGGATCGCCCGCGGTGTGAGCTCGAGCTTGCCGTCGTTGTTCTCGATCAGCCCGCTCTCTTCGAGCATCTTCGAGAGCTCGCTCATCTGCTCGAGCGAGTTGGCAGCGTCGTTGCCCAGTAGCTCGCGGGCCCGCTCGATGTCGACCTCGGCCAGTGCACCGGGATTCGTAGTGCCACGCAGCATGTTCTCGAGCGCCTCGAGATCGTTGAGCTCGCTCATCATGTCCATCGCCTGGCCCATGTCGAGTGGGTCGAAGCCCGAGAAGTCGTAGCTCTGCTCCCAGCCCATCTGCGGGAACATCTGCTGGAGGTTCTGGCCGAGCTGGTCGACCTGCCACTTGAGGTCCATGTCCTCCATCAGCTGATCGCTCAGCGCCTGGAGCTGGGCCCGCTGCTCGGGCGTCATCGAGTTCATCATCGCCTGGGCAGCGGCCATGCGCTGCGCCATGATCTCGAGCAGTTCGTCGAGGGTCTGCGGGTTCTCGGGGAAGAAGTCGCCGTACTTCTCCATGAAGCCATCGAAGTCCGGCTCCTCGCCGCGCTGGCGCTGTTCGAGCATGTTGTTCAGCTCGGCGAACATGTCCTTGAGACGTTGCATGTCCTCGGGCGACATGTCCTGGATGCCCTCGGCCATCTGGTCGAGCTGTTGCTGCATCAGCTGCTCGCGAAGGCGATCCATGAGGTCCTCGAACCGCTGCTGCGCCTCTGCGGACTGGAAGTCGTAGTTCTCAAGCCCCTTGACCTGGCCGGCGAGGTCGCTCGGCAGCAGATCGAGCTGCATGTGCTTCTCGGTCACGGAATTCTGGGTGACGTCGTTGCGGCGATCGTCGCCCGACGCCTGCGCTTCGGCCGCCAGCTGGTCGAGCGCCCCGCGCTCCTCGTCGACGAGTTCGCGTAGCTCGTTGGCGATCTCCTCGAAGACACCGCCGAGGTTGTGATCCTCGAGCCGCTGGCGTCGCTCTTCGGCGAGCTGTTGCATGATCTCGCGCAGGCCCTGGATGCGATTGCCGTCGACCTCGAAGCCCTGCTGCAGCAGATTACGCAGCGCCGAGTTCGGATCGCCGTGATGGATCAGTTCGTCGGTGAGTTCCGCGAGGAGGTCGTGGGAGTTGAGATCGAAGCCGGTCTGGCTGCCGTCCCACCGCGAGTAGGCGTAGCGATGCCCCTCCGGTTTGCGATTCCGACGGAAGCGGCGAAGCACCATAGAAGGACTCTAGGACGCAACGTCAAGTCGCGCAGCGCGTTGCGGGCCTCGGTGCGTGCTGCTAACGGGACGACCCTGCGAGCAGTTGCTCAGGGTGCATTTTGTTGACCGTCGCAACCACGCTCTCGAAGTCCATGCCGATCGCATCGAGATACCACCGGATGTTCTCGTACCTCGGCGCGTTCTCGTCCTTGACCAGTTCGAGCGCCTCGGACCGGGTCATCTGACCTTCACGGATCTGGTTGCTGCGGAACGTGTCGTGCTCCGTGAAACCGGCCGCCAGGTAGTACACGTAGTTGTAGAACGCTGCGGTGCCGTCGCCGATGCGCCAGGTGGCGTTGGTGTCGACCGCAGTCTCCCAGTCGTACTCGTCGATGAGCGTGTCGTTGATGAGGTCTTCGTCCCACCGCCAGTAGTCGAAGATGTGGAAGTAGTCGGACTTCTCCGTGAAGCTCCGGTAGTACTCGCCCGAGAGCGTGTCCCAGAGCGACCGGTTGTAGTAGCCGGGGCTCTGCGCCATCGCAGCGAACCGACGGGACCAATACCTGAGTTGCTTCATCGCACCGTGTGAGTAGACCTTCTTCTCTTCGAAGTTGGGCGGCACCCCGAGAAATCCGGCCTTGAAATGGGTGACCTCGAGTGGATTGATGCCCCACAGATTGAGGTCGATCCCGGTTTGGGCCTTGACGGTTTCCACGTGGCGGAAGAAGTGCTTGTCGCCGGCGGTGAGAACGCTCACCATTCCGAGGTGGGGCGACTTCAGCCAGGCCTTGAGGTTCATCGCGATGTTTCGCCGCTTCTTGGAGATGTCGGCGGCGACGATGATGTTCTCGACACCAAGCTGGGAGCACATGCGACTGATGTTGCGACGACCGAGATCGGTGACCATGCCCCAGTCGTAGGTATAGGTGATCGGATTCATCCCCAATTCGTTGACGACGAGGTGGAGGCCGTAGCAGCTGTCACGACCACCAGAGAACGGCAGGATGCAATCGGCGCGACCGCCGCGCCGGTACGGCTCAACCAATTCGAAGAGTTCTTCCTTTGCCTTCGGCACGTTCCGCAACGTGTAGTTCCGGCAGTAGTTGCAGACGCCGTCATCGTCGAAGTTGATGAACGGCATCGTTTCGGGGAGGATGCAGCGGCTGCATCGTCGGAGTGCGTACTCCGGATACATCAACAGGCGGTCTTCTTCGGCGTTGTAGGCGAGGTCCGGGATGAGATCCTCGGTACGACGCCGGTGATCCTTGATGTCCACCACGTCGACCGCGGGGACATCGAGGATGACCGCATCGTCCTTGACCTGACGAACGTCGACGCAACCGATCTCGGACAGCGGGAAGAACTCCGACGAGAAATAGTGCGCACCATCCAACTCGCCGACGTACAGGCTTCCATTGTTGGAGAACAACAGCAGCTTGCCGAGTCGGGTGAGATACACCGCGCAGGCCACGACGCCTCGACACTCCTCGAGGATTCGCTTCGGCAGGTCCGCGACCTCGCGGCCACCGTCGACGTGGTCAACCGCGATCCCGGCGATTGCCTCGGTGTCGATCTGCAGTTCGCGCTCGACGCTCAGCTCACCCCACAGTTCGTCGGCATTGACGACGATTCCGTTGTGCAAGACCAGCACGTCGTCTCGCGCAACGGGCTGGTTGTCGGCGAGACCGTTGGTGATCAAGCGACTGTGTCCGAGGGCAACCCGGATGGACTCGGGCCACTCCTTCTTCAGGAGCTTGAGGATGTCGAAGTCGGCGCGTTGCACGATGACGCGATCACCGTCGCTGGCGATCAGGCCGCTCGAATCCCGTCCGCGCTGTCGTGCGTGTTTCGCCAAGACGTCGAGATGCTCTCGGTTGACCTGACCCGACGCGATGACGCCGAAGATTCCACACATGGTTACCCCTTGACCGGGAGGTCTTGAGTGCGCGTCGATTGCGCCGCTGCGAACATCACAAGCCGAACCTACGTCACGATGTCTCGATACAAGCGGCAGAGCTCGTCGGCCTGCGCTAGCCAGCCCAAACGCGTCAGGTCGGCGAAATCGGCCGAAACTTCTCCACGCTCGAATGCGCCGATTCCGCGATGGATCTCGTCGGCGTCGAGGGCGCAGCAGATGCCCAAGCGGTACTGCTCCACGGTCGCCGCAATGTCCGGGAAGTCTGATGCGAGTACGGGAATCCCGGCGAAGCAGTATTCGAACAACTTGTTCGGAAGGCAGTGATAGTCGCTCAACGACACATTCTCGATCAGACAGAGTCCGACATCAGCCGACCGGGTGACGGCGACGACCTCTTCGTGTGGGACAGCCTCGTGGAAGAAGATGTTGTGACTACGTGCAGCAGCGTCTTCAACGGCGCCCTGCAGCTCGCCCCGGCCCATGAAGACGACCGCGGAATCTACGTCCTCGCGCTGAAACGCATCGAGGACCAACTCAACGCCACGGCCGACGACGAGGTTGCCGACGTAGATGAACGCCTTCGAATCGGCGTCTATCGGGAAGGTCCGCCGGAGATAGTCGTCGCCGCGCACGTCGTCGAACGGGGCAAACACCGGGGAGTTGAGAACGACAGCGGTCCGCTTCGGCCCCACATGTTGCGCATACCAATCCTCGATCGACGGGCTGACGACGACCAGACCGTCGACCAGCCGCCACAGCAGCTTCTCGAGGCGCAGGATCACCTTGCCGATCGCCGGTGAGATCCCGTTTCGATCCGACTCGAGCTCGTGGGTGTCGTAGATCAGCTTGGCGCCGAAGAGCAACCGCAAGACGGCGCCGACAGGAAGAACTCCCGTGTCGTGGCAATGCACGACATCCGGTCGAGATCGTGCAGCACGGAACACCACCCGAGCGGAATACTCGAGCATCGCCAAGGCCTGCCGCACGGGGCCGGGCACGAACCGAAGTTTCCTCGCGATGAGATCGATGGCCTCGAGCGTGATCGTTCCGGGGTCGTTGGCTGCGAGATCTCGGTCGCGATCAATGCCGATCCCTGTGACCGAGCAGTGCAGCGTGGTCGCGAGCGAGTTCATCTCCTTGAGGATTCGCGAATCGATCCGCACGTCGGTATGCGTCAGATGGAGAACGTTCAACACCATGCAGCTCCGGTCGCCCGTCGGCGACCCGTCGAAGGCGGACCCAGCGCCACCGCGCTGCCTTCGCAGAAGGGCTCGATGGTAGCCGCCGCATGAGGCCCGAGTGCGCAGCACGCGACCCGCAGCAGTACCCGCGATCGCCCGACCGAAGTCAGCCCTCCACGCGGGGTGGGAGTCCGGCGATCACGCGAATGCGCCAGAACATGGCGAGATAGAGAATGCAGCGAGCGACCCCCATAACGAAGAGCGCGAGAAGCAGGCCCGCGCCCACCCACGTCGCCGCGATGAACGCTCCTCCCGTGACCACAAAGAGTCCCAGGTTCGCCACCATGCCCTCACTCTGGCGCTGCATGAGGACGAATACCCGCGTGGCCGGCGCAACGGCGACCGAAGGAGTTACGGCGAGCGTCATGACCAGGGCAATGTCGCCCACACCTTCCCAATCAGGGCCGAGGATCGGCACACCGAGGACCTTGAGTCCGAGGGCGAGGCAGAGCGAGAGCGGTGCATAGATGGCGAACATCGTGGCCACCGTCCGGGTCGTGAGACGCGCGAGCGATGCCGGGTCCGAAGACCGATCGGCCCCCTCCAGGTGAAAGACGTCGCCGACCGCCGTACTCAACACCGAGCTCGGGAGCTGAATGACACGAAAGGCGATCGCGAACAGCCCTGCTTCACCCAAGCCGAAGTAGTACGCGACCAGGAACAGCGGCACGTCTCGAGCCGCCGCACCGAAGAACACCGCCGGTGTGATGAAAAGCCCGTGCCGGCCCACCGACCGCCACCACCGCAGCGGCGGGGGTTCGCCCACCCGCGGGCCGAGACGATCGCCGTGCATGAGCACGAGCAATCCGACCACGGCGCCGACGACATGACCCGCGATCAGCGAGCCGGAGCCGTACCCGGCCCACCCGGCAGTCAGCTGGAAGAGACGGCTGACGACCACCTGGACGACGGCCGCGTACGCAACGCTGCGAAACCGGTGGCGGAAGAGACCTCTGCCGCGCCAGATCAGCACGATTGCCAGTGCGATGACGCCAACTCCGACCACGAGCGACGATCCGACCGAGTCGACTTCCGATCCTCCGAGCGGAGACAGGATCAGGGTGACGGCGCACGCAACTCCCACCAGCGAGGCCCATCGAATGCTGGCCCGGGTGACCCGCTCGACCTGCTGCTCGTCTGGAGCCTGCAGGATCAGGAGATCGAGTCCGGCAAGCGCCACCAACGCGGCGAGGCCCATGAAACTCTGCACGGTCGAGAATCCGCCAAGCGCGTCGGGCGGGAACAGCCGGGTGAGAATGGGCAGCGAACCGACGTTCAGGACCTGGGTGATCGCGGATCCCGCTGCGACCACACCGACCGATCCAAGGCGCGAGCGAAGAGTGCTGGCGTGCGCGTTCGCGGCGTTTCGGAGTCGATCGGTCACGAGCCCCCACTGGCGATGTGCGAAGCACTCACTGCCGGATCGTACTCAGATCGCCCGATCGGGCGGTCGCATCATGGAAGCGGATGAAACCAGGGCTACGCGTCTCGCCACAGCCTGCAACCGGGTCGGGCGGCGGAGGCCCAGCATGCGCCGGTGCTAGCCTGCAGCCGTGCGGCAACCCACGAGTGCGCATCGAAATCGCTTGATGGTGCGCCCGGCCAAGGGTGTCCTGGTCGGCATTGGGATGTCCGTGGTCTACCTCGCCGTCTATCAGTTCACGCTGGTGGACCGCTTCACCGCGGCGATTGTCCCGTTCGTGGACATCGACCTGAGCTTGACCAGCTATGCCCTCGGATTCGTGCTGGCCGGCTTCGTTGGTTCGATTCTGCGATCGCGCATCGAGTCGGTGGCCGATGCTGTCACGGTTCCGCTCGGCTACGTCGGCATCATTCCAGCCATCTGGATGCTGCTCATCTTCTCGGACTTCTACTCGATCGACGGCGGCCTGTATTCGATCTTTCTCACCTGCGGATTCGCGCTGCTTGTCCTCACTTCACGATTCCGATTCCGCTTGCTCACGCCCTTGGCCCCAATGGGCCCGAGGCGTATCGATCGCATTCTGCTGCTCACCTCGCTGGGCGCGCTTGCCTGGACCGTCATCGGGTTCGGTCTCAGCCTCCGGTTGCACCGCCTGATCGGTGACACGATCTACACGGCTCGCCTCGAGCAGCGAAGCGCGCTCGAGGCTTCGATCCCATTCGCCAACGAAGCCATGTTCGCATTGGGGTTCTTCTTGGCGCCCTTGACGACGCTCCGCGGTCTACAGCGGCGCAAGTCGGCGCTCGTCGCGGTTGGCTTGACCTCGTCGTTGCTCGTGTACTCGATCTCGGCGCAACGGTCACCCCTGGTCGTCGCCGTGTTGGCGATCGGTCTCTACCTCGGCCGCGATCTGGTACGTGGACGGTTCGCGCAGACGGTTTCCGTTGCGATGCTCGTGACCGCGGCGATCGACATGCTCGAGCGGATTCCGCTCCTGACCGAGGTTGGATTTCGCCGGCTCGTCGCGATCCCATCGCTGGCGACGGTCTGGTACTTCGACTTCCAGGCCGAACACGAGCCGACCTACATGCGCGACTCGCTGCTGCAGTTCACCGGGAGTAGCCCGTTCGACACCTCGGTCGCCCGGATGGTCGGCCGTACACACACCTGGAGCGGTTTCGGCGAGTCTCTGAACAACGCGAATTCGGGCATCTTCGGCAGCTCGGTGACCACCTTCGGCCTCGTCGGACTCGTGCTGGTTCCGGTCGCGTTGGGCTTGTATCTCAGCCTCGTCGATGGAGTCGGCGGCTCACCGTCGCCGGCGCTGCTCGCGACGACGAGCGCCTTCACCCTGATCGTCCTTCTGAACGGAAGCCTGCTGGTCGCCTTCATCAGCGACGGGTTGTGGCTGCTACTTCCCTGGCGCTATCTCGAGTTCGCAGGCCAGCAGACGGCCTCGACCGGTTCGCAGCACGGACGAGGATCACCACCACGATCACAAGCCGCGAGAGCGACGCACTAGACGCAGCTCCACCATCGGTTGTGCAGCTAGGTCCGTTCGGCTCGGATCCAGACGTTGACACCGGCGTACTTCTGCCAATGGCGGTAGTGGCGCAGGTATGAGCGATGGCGTGGTGATACGGCCTTGACGACTTCTCGGACGACCTGGCGCGGCGATCGTTCGAGGGCGGGATAGCGCACCACCTGGGTGACCGACAGTCCCGCGTCGGTGATCATCGACTCGAGAATGTCGTACGAGGCGAAGCTCAGGTGGTCAGGGAGGCACATCGGCCGCAGCATCTCGGAGGGGGTGAGATGCGCGGCATCGCCGGTCTGGAGTACGAAGCTCCCCCCAGGTTCGACCAGGCGGGCGAGGTCGGCGATCATCTCCCGCGGATGCGCAAGATGGCTGAACACGTTGAGCAACGACACGACGGAGTACTGCGTCGTGTGGGCCGACAGGTCGAAGAAGGTCACGTCCAGTCCTCGCGACTGCGCGCTTCGCTGCTTGGTTCGATTCGGCTCGCACCCCGACACACGGAGACCAGGCGCCTCGCCGGCGACGACCTCGATGAACTCGCCGTGTCCACAACCCACATCGAGCCATGATTCGGCGGCGTCGAGCCCTTCGGGAAACAACCTGGGCAGGGCGTGCCGATAGCGAGCCTGAACCGCCGGGTTGTAGCGAACATCGACGTGCAGATTCTGCTCGCCGAGGTGTTCGCCAAGCGCAGTCGAGTCGTCGATCAGCTCATCGCTCGGCCGCTCGCGGACGTAGAGCATCCCGCAGTCCAAACACCGAACCATGGCGAAGCCGTTTTCGCTCAAATAGTGCTCATGCTCGGGCGAACCGCAGTTGTAGCAATCAACGACGACACGTTCGACCTCGGTTCGCGGCACGGCCCCGTCGGTCATCGCTCACTCCTGCGTAGGACTCTCACGGCAAGCTGAGCGTAATCAAGCAGCTCCTCGGCAACGGTCAATGACCGCTTGCTCATCGCGTCGATGTTCGCGTCGGTACGCGTCGCTTCGTCCAGCGCGACCGCGAGGTCACCCGACGACGAGACCAGCCAGCCATTGCCGTCGACATACGGCCCATGGGACTTGACGTCGTCGAGAATGACGGCGTTTCGACAACACAGCGCCTGCTGCATGGTCACCGACTGTGTTCCTGGCTGGACGTAGACATCGGCAGCGCAAAGCAGATCGGTGAGGCCATCGGAGTCGCACCAACCGAGCTCCCGGACACGGGGGTCGGAATCGATCAGGGGTCGTACCTCCGACTCAACCTCGGGAGCGATGGTTCCGGCGAGGAGCAGGTGCGCGGAGTCCGAAGTTGCGGTGAACGCGACAAGCGTCTCGGGCAGCTTCTTGCGCGCGCCGAACTTGCCGCTCTGGAGCAGCACGCGCTCCGTGGGACCGATTCCGAGCGACTCCCGACAGCGCGCACGTCGTTCGCCGTACTCGGCGTCATCGAGGATCTGGCCGCCGAGAGGGAAGAACTCGAGCTGCGTTCGCTCGAGGCCGTACATCTCGTGCACGAAGTCGATCGTGTCCAGAGAGATGCAGAGCACCGAATCCAGATTCCGTCCCGCCAGTTGCAGAATCGGTCGGTAGTAGAAGCGGTGCAACAGTCGACTGGCGGAGGTCCGAGCGCTGTTGAAGCGGTCCTCATGACTGTCGATGTTGAAGACGACATCGTGCTTCGCCGCCCAACGCGCGGCCGTGAGCACCTCCGCGCCACACAGGCTGTGGAACATCACGACGTCCGGGCTTTCGGCATCGAGCCGGCGGGCGATCCCCGGATGCATGCGCAGCTTGCGGGCAGCCAGCAGTGGAAGACCCCGCCGGTACGGCACCCGAACGACGCGTGCCCCCTCGACGCCGACGTACTCCCTGGGTTGGACATAGGTCAGTTGCTGGTGGTCGTCGTAGGTCTCGCACGACGCGATGACGACCACGTCGTGGCCCTGACGCACGTGCTCTCGTACGAGTTCGTTCTCTTGATACCGGTACCCGTCGACGAAGAAGTTCGACAGACACAGGTGGGCGATCTTCACGGCTTCGCGTAGTTGATGAGGACGGCCTTGTAGACGCCCTTGTAGACGAACAGGCTGCCGGCGCCGGCGCCAACCGGGCCGATCGCATCGATCAGTTCAGCGACGTCGTCGAGCGTGCCGGCACCACCCACGACCGTCATCGGCGTATCGACGGCGGCGCGTACCGAACGAGCCAGCCCGAGGTCGTAGCCCTCCATCGTCCCGTCGAGGTCGATCGAATTGACGACGATCTCGCCGGCTCCCAGTCGTACCGCCTCCTCGGCAAATGCAACCGGGTCGAGCCCAAGCCGGTCCTTGCCGTTGGCGAGCGCGAGTTCGTAGCGGTTGCGTTGCAGCCGACGACGACGAACATCGAGCACGACGGCAACGCTCTGGGCGCCGATGCGCTCGGCAATCTCCGTAATCAAGCGCGGCCGCCGGACTGCCGCCGTGCTGACCGCAACCTTCTCCACTCCCAGGCGGAGAATCCTCTCGGCCTGATCCGCCGACGTCACCCCGCCACCGTAGGTGAGCGGCATGCGGCACTCGTCGGCGGCCTTGGCGATCATCTCGTAGTCGGGCTCGACGCCCTTGACCGACGCGTCGATGTCGAGGAAGCAGAGTTCGTCGACCTCTTTCTCGTTGAAGATCCGGATCGCGTTCTGCGGGTCACCGATGTACTTGTCGTCGCCGAACTTGACCGTCTTCACGAGTCCCTTGTTGCGCAGCAACAGAAAAGGGATCACTCGGGACTGCAGCATGGTCACCCACCCATCGGTTCGATCTCGACACGATCGAAGTTCGCCAGCAACCGCACGCCGTTCGAGTGACTCTTCTCCGGGTGGAATTGCACCCCGTAGACGTTGCCTCGCCTCACCACCGCGTCGAATGCGACACCGTGCACCGCCTGAGCCACCGAGTCGGCCGGATCGTCCACCCCGTAGTGGTAGCTGTGCAGGAAATAGAAACCGCGATCAAGGTCGACGTCAGCGAGCAGCGCATCGCGATCATCCGAAGCCACGATCGAGTTCCAGCCCATGTGTGGCAGCTTCGCTGCGACAGGAATCGAGGCGGGGTCGAACCGGCGCACCCGGCCCGGGACCAGATCGAGTGTCGGCTCCTCGCCCTCCTCGCTCGCCGTTGCCAACGCATGCATGCCCACACAGATCCCAAGGACTGCGGCGCTTCCGCCGTTTGCGGCGTCGCGGACAGCTGCGGCGAGACCGGATCCGTTGAGCTGACCCATCACCGTGTCGATGGCCCCGACGCCCGGCAGCAGCAGTCGCTCAGCCGAGCGAACGACCTCGGGGTCGCTCGTGGTTATGTGCTCGATCCCGGCCAGTCGGCAAAGCCGCGCCAGGGCACCGATGTTGCCCGATCCGTGGTCGATGATCGTGATCACGGCTCAGCGCTTGATCGAACGTTCCAGGCCCAAGCGCTTCATCACCCGAGCCCCGAAGTTGAACAGCGGCTCCGTGGTGCGATAGTCGCGGTAGCTCTTGTTGGGAGCCTCGTGAAAGGCCCGCAGCTCGTCGGTCGTGATGCCGAGCTTGGTCGCCACGAACTCGAAGTCGTGTTCGATCGTCTCCGGATCGTACGCCGGTCCCTCGAGCTCCTCGAGGGCTTCCTCCCGGGTCATCTGCCCGGTGAGGATCAGGCTCGAGAACTGCACCTTGCGGGTGTCGTAGCCGAACTTCGTGGGCAGCCAGTAGCCCTCGTAGAAACGGGTGAATCGCGACTCGAAGTGCTTCTGCCCGTAGTACTCGAAGTCGTACTTGTCTCGAAGCAACTCGATGGCGTCCTTGCGGATGTAGGGCAGATGGTTGAGCGGCTTGACGACCTGCACCCGCTTGACGTAGCGGAGCCAGACCTTGTGGCGGAACACACCACTGATCGGAAACGAGTCGAGCTTCAGGGTCGCGAACTGCCGCCGGATGTCGCGAAGGTGCACCATGTCGGTGCCGTAGTAGATCCACTCGAGCGGGTTCCGAACACACTCGGTCGAAATGTTCCCGCCATTGACGATGTAGCGGATCTTGTGTTCGAGGCAGAAGTTGTACAGCGCCGAGATGAAGGCCTGGTCTTGTGGGATGTCGAGATGCGGCACGCCCGCCTTGAAGAACGCGAGCTGGAAGTCGCGCATCTCCTCCCAGTTGATGACCTCGGTGTACAAGTCGAGACCGAGTCGGTCCACGATGCGCTCGATGTTCTGCACCGCGATCTGGGTGTTCCAGCCGCCGTCGACGTGGAAGACGAGCGGACGCAAACCCATCTCGACGACCGCGACGTGGAGCAGATAGGTGCTGTCCAGACCGCCACTCATCCCGAGGATGCAGTCGAAGTCCCGACCCTCACCGTCCTTGCGGATCCGCTCGGCCATGCGCTCGAGCTCGGCGCGACCGCCGGCGCCCGTGTCCCAGCCGGGCTCGACGTTTTCCCAGAAGTCGCGACAGTGGTCGCAGACGCCGTCTTCGTCGAACGAGATTCGGGAATCGCTCGTATCCATGACGCAGTTCGTGCAACGCACGAACTTCAACGCCCGCGACTCGAGGTCGGTCACCTTCGCCATCCTTGCCTCAGGGCGGAACCCGCAGTTCAGCGTAGCCGCCGTGCCGAGGGTTCTCGGCTCAGTCGACCTTGCGGAACGTACTGAACATCACGATCTTGAATCGGTCCAGTTTGAACCGATTGACCGTGCGCTCCCAGGCGATTCCCGGAAGGTACGAGAGGGCCGTGATCCGCAGATATTCGGGTCGCGACTCCATCAGTTCGATCGCCTCGACCTTTAGCCCGACGGCATCGGCGAATCGCGTCTGGTCCTCGATGGTGTTCGCCGGATAGGTCGTAGGAAAGGTGTCCTCGACCGGCCGGCCGCGCCATGCCGTCACCCGCTCGTGGAACGAGGTCGGAGTGAGCCGCGCAATCGTTGCCATGTAGTGGCGCCGGTTCGGCGTCTTGGTCACGAGCATCCCGTCGGGCCGCAGCACCCGTGATGCCTCCCGGAAGAATCCCTCGGGGTCGGGTACGTGCTCGAGGACGTTGTTCGACACCATGAGATCGATCGAACCCGTCGCGATCACGTCCATCGACTCAGCCGTTGCCACATGCGCCTCGTGCACGAGAGGGTTCTGCAGAACGACCGGATCGGGATCGACGCCGATCACCGTGCCGGCATGACCGCGGAAGTCCATCTGCGGAAGGGCACCGCGGCCCGCGCCGACATCGAGCACCACCGATTCGCCAGTCATCAATGGCAGCACAAGGGACCGGAAGTGGTCGTTGTCCCAGTTGTCGGGCACATCGGGGTAGAAGGTCGAGTCGAGGCGCTCGATGAGCGCGCGGTCCACATCACGAAAACGGCTCACCGGTCAACTCCAAGCGCTTCGAGAATCTCTACCAAACGGGCGCTGGTCGAGATGCTCACGACCTGCGATGCGACGGCGTCGAATGACAAGGGATAGCGCAGCGCCGCCGCGGGCAGGGCCAGCGCTTCGATACCGAGCTCGTCGAGCACGTCCGCTCGCCGGGCGCGTCGGGGTTCCAGTGGCGGAGGAACCTCTGGTGCGGCCTGCGCGCCGAGCAGCCCGGCTGCCAGTGGGCGCAACGCAATCGTCGGATACCCCTGGCCGGCCAGCTCGCAGAGCTCGCGTTCGAGCAGGTTCAGGTAGCCGCAGAGGCCGGTCACCGCGTCGAGTTCGAGTAGCGCCTCGACCGGTGGTTGGACGTAGGGAAACAGTGCGACGGCACCGACCTTGCCCGCTTGGATGAGCCCGCCGAACGCTCCGTCGACCATCGCTCCATACGCGCGGGCGAAAGCGCGCTTGGTGTCGCCATCGCCGGCAGCGTCGCCCCGCACCATCCACTGAACGACGTCGAGGCGCTCGGTATCGAGCGCGTACAGCTCGGCCTCGACCCGGTCGCGCAACACTTCCGGGTCGAAGCCCGACTCGTCGAACGACGGGCATGCGAGCTTGACGATGTGTTCGATCGTGCGGCCCTCGGTCCGCAGTCGTCGCACCAAATCGCAGTACGACTCGTACGAGTCGTACTCCGAAGACGAGTGGTGCGTCGTAATCCCGATGTCGTGCATCTCGCTCAGCAGGGTCGCGTTGGCCGAGCGGTCACCGCGTAGCCGCATCGACCCGTACGCGACCTCGCTCAGCTCAACTCCGGACGCGCCGAATGTGCGACGCCCGATCGCCATGGCCTGATCAGGCTGCGGCGGGAATGCGCAACCCCGCCTTCCAGATGAACCGATCGTTGGTCTCGTGGGCAACGAACGCGTTGCGGCCATGCAGCACGAGATGGTCCCACCACGCGACCGCTTCGCCTGGTTGGAGTCCGACTTCGAGGATGCTGCCCGACCCCACGATGCGGCTCTCCAGATAGTCGTGGAACGCCTGGTTGAGATCGACTCGCGCAGCGGGCTGCTCGCGGTCAACGCAGAAATAGTTGAAGTTGAGGCTGGCCTGTCCGTCGCCTTCGACCCGGATGATCGGTCGGGTTCGCACGTTGGTCGACTTGGCGTAGGTGATGTCGGTCGACAGCAGCGCCTCGAGCAAGTCCGGCTCGTCTTCGCGCAGACGTTGCAGCAGCACGTCGTTGCTCACGAAGATGGTCTCGCCACCGCTCGGCGCTGCGGTAACGCAATAGAAGAACATGACGTCGGCCGGATCGGAGATGTACGACTCGTCGGTGTGCAGCGGCTGTGCGTTCTTGCTGTGACGAAACGCCGCCATGTCCGGGATGTCGGCGTCGTAGCGAATCTCGAGCCAACGCTCGCCCGTCGGAGCCCCGCCAGCGGTGAAATCCTCGCCGATGGTGATCGGCTCGCCGGTCGCCTCGATGAGACGGTCGTAGAACGCTCGGAGATCACCGAGATCTCCGCTCGGCGTCATGCGGACGACCGCGTGATCCGCCAACGCCTCGGCCAGTGCCGAAGCCTCGAGGACGGGATCGTCGGACGCAAAGCGCAGCTCGGTTGCGAAGTTCACGGTGCCTCCTCGGGTGTTGAGTCTAGGACTCGTCGACAGGGGTACCGGTGAAGCGCGGCGCGGTCGTCGTACCTGCCGACGAGATACCTTCGCCGCGCAAGACCTTGCCGATCGTCGCTGCCAGGATTTTCACGTCGAGCCAAAGCGAACGATGGTCCACGTACCACACATCGAGATCGAACTTCTGCTCCCAGGTCAGCTCGTTGCGGCCGTTGATCTGGGCCCACCCGGTGATGCCGGGCCGGACCTCGCAGCGCCGCGCCTGCTCGGGCGTGTAGAGCTCCCAGTAGTCGTGGATGAACGGTCGTGGTCCAACGACGCTCATCTCGCCCCGGAGAACGTTCAAGAGCGCCGGGAACTCATCGAGACTGTATTTCCGCAGCATCGAACCGATCGTGGACTGGCGTTGGTCATCGGGAAGCAGCTCAGCGTCGGGACCCCGAGTGTCGAGCATCGAGCGGAACTTCAAGATGTCGAACGGTTCGCCACCCAGACCAGATCGTTGTTGTCGGAACAGGACTGGTCGGCCGATGCGGAAGCGCACCACGAGGGCGACGATCGCGAGAACGGGTGAGAGCAGCAACAGCCCGAGACCAGCCGCAGCAACATCGAAAACGCGCTTGATCACGTCGTCCGCCGGAATTCGGAAACGACGCGCCCGTTCGTCGGACGCCGAACGACGACGGTGACGTCACTTGCCGTCTCGCGATAACCAATCGCGCGACGGCACGCAGCGTCGACCGAATCGTCGGGTTCGCGCACCAGGTCGAGAGGACGGGCTTCGGCGAGTTGCCATGCAATGGCCCAGTCGTTGGGCCCTTCGACCGTGTCGATCACCTGCACGACCTCATCTGTCATCTCGATTCGTCGAGTCGCCCTCCGCCCGCTTCGACCGATGCGAGCGACGAGCTCGACCTCACGTCGACCCCCGAGGACATCGGTCGAGGCCAGCGTGCCCTCGGACCAGCGTGCCCAGAGGAACCGACCGACCCGCACCATGTGATCCTCGCCGTCGAGCACGACCGTGTTGTGATGCCAACTCTGCGCGAACCGGTCGGCGCCATCCATGTCGGCCGTGTAGGCGTACGTCCCTCGGTCCACGGTCACGGGCCGCCCCTCGAACCAGATCTCGACGTCGAGCTGATCGGCGTGCGCCGGCCGGAACCGATAACCGCCGGCGCGGGCGACAATTGTCATCTCGCCACGCGTCGCCTTGTGCACGCCGGCCTGCGGGAATGATGCCCAACCGGCCGGCGACGGCGCGGGCACAAGCGCCAACGAATCGAGGCCGAACCAACGGGACGCTTCTTCAGCCGCAGGAATTCCCGGTGACGGCGAGCCGAGGAGGGCGGCGACCAGCTCTACGGTGCCGGCAAGACTGCGATGTTCGAGCGCGGCGAGCGGCAAAAGATCGGCTCCATCGTCGTGGCCGTGGAACGCCGCTTCGCCGGAGGGCCCGAGCACCTGGGCTTCGAGGTACGTTGCTGCCCGGTCCAACGCGGGACGGCTCGATGTCGGCCCGGTTCCCGAGCGCAGCGCGATCAACTCTCGCATCGCGAGTGCCTGCACGAAGACCCGGTGGTAGTTCGTCGAGTACTGCGAGGAACCACCGTCGGCGAAGATGAGATGCTGAGCGACGTCGCGGAATGCACGATCCGCCGCCGACGACCAGCGCGCCGCGTCGGGGTCGTCGGGGAGCAACGCAGCTGCGAGGGCGAGACCCATGGCTTCGCTCGACAGATGGTTGTTGCGTTGACTCCGTGCGTACGCAAGATGCTCGATGACCCGGCTCGCAGTGACTCGGGTGAACTCGTTGAACCGCGCCCAGCCACCCACGGGAACCGCGTCGGCCATCCCCTGCATGGCGAGCGTCACGGCGAGGAGGCGCACGCTGCTCTCCTGTCCGCACGACCACTGCACACCGGTGTTCGGAGGATTGGCATCCATCCAATCGACGAACAGATCCCAGAAGGTCGTGGAGGCCTCGGAATCGGGTTCGAGCAGGTGGAGTCGCACGAGATCGAAGGCCCAGCCGAAGCGCGAGGGCTCCCACACACACTTCAGGTCGCAGCCCGCCAGCTCCCCCACCAAGCTCCAGTGTGCGTGCTGGTCATAGGGAGCACCGGTCAACGGATCTCGGTGCCAGTCTCGAATGTCCTGCTCGGTGCCGAAGATCGTCGCCTGGCCCTTGGCCAGCTGGGCGGTTCGCCGTTCCAACTCGGAGCGGCGGGCGTCTGACGTGTTCGGACGCAACCAATTGGCGAGCGCGTCACAGTCGACAAGTCGCAGATCCGGAGGCTGGTCCTCGCCGTCGAGCTGCCACCCATGGCGGGGCGTGCGACGTCGGACCAACCCGGTACGGGAATCGATCTCGTGGACCACCCGGCGGGCCAACCAGATCGGCCCTAGCCGACGAAGTGCGTCGAGACGGTCCCGCCAGACGAGGGTCGCCGCCTGCACGTCGATCATGACGGGTCCGCCACCTGATCGAGCAGATCCTCGACCTGTCGGGCGAGCGCGTCTCGGGACCGATGTTCGCGCATGAAACGATGGCCGTTCTCCGCCCACTCGGAGCGCTGAGCTCCAGACGCTTCTTCGATCAGCCGAACGCCGTCGGCGATGGATCGCGGTTCGACGGCGACCCCGCTGTCCGCTCGCTCGACCATGGCCGCAACGTCACCGCCGGCATTCGTGATCACCGGAAGCCGTGCCGCCATGTAGTCGTACAGCTTGTTCGGCGACACGCCGTACTTGAACAGGTCGACATCGTCGAGACAGTGCAGCCCGATGTCGGACGCCTCGTAGAGCTCCGGGATCTCGTCCTTCGGGACCGGGTCATGGAACCGGACGTTGTCGAGTCCGGCGGCGTCGGCCCGTCGCTGAAGGGCCGGCTTCTGGACGCCGTCGCCAACGAGCAGGAACAGCGCCTCGGAATCGGTCTCGCGCAACCGCTCGGCAGCGTCGAGCACCAGGTCCAATCCGTTCGCGGGACCATGCGCACCGGCGTAGATCACCACGAGGCGATCATCGAGTCCGAGAGCCAACCGCCGAGACTCTCGGGTACCCGTACCGGCAAACGCGCCGACGTCGGCGCCGTTCGGCACGAAGTGCACCTTGGCGCCGTCGAACCCTCGACCGACAAGCTCGCGTTGGGTGCCTTCGGCCAGGACAACGATCGCCGCGGCGGAGCGGTACAGGTACTCCTCGATACGGGTGATGAGCCGATGGACGACCCCGTTCCGCGGGATGACCTCGGCCTCGACCAGGATGTGTGGCCACAAGTCACGGATCTCGAGGACGAATGGAGCCCGTCGGATACGAGCACACAGCAGGGCCACGATCGCCGCACCCATCTGCGGCGAGGAGCCCCATACGACGGTGGGGCGGGGTCCACGCATACCCTGCGCGAAGGCACTCGCCATGTACGACATCCAGGTGAGCACCCGGCTCGGCCCGTTCCCGCGGAACCGAGTGACCCGGACGGCCTTGAGCACGCCATCACTCTCCACCGGCGCCTGGTCCAGGTAGCTCTTGTTCCCGGCCAGGACCACAGCGGACCACCGGTCGAGACGGCCGAACAACTCGACGTGCCGGGTTCCGCCGGCCATGCCGAGGGGCACGGCTGCCTGGTTGAAAACGGCGACATGGGGCCGCCGATCGGCCCTGCTCACGGCTGCGACGCTCGTGCAGGTACGCCTGTCACGATCGCGCCGTCCGGCACGTCGGTCGTGACCACGGCGCCGGCGCCGACTTGCGCACCATCACCGATACGTCGCCCGGGCAGAACCGTGGCGTTGGCGCCGATCATCGTGCCCGACCCGATCACCACCTCGCCGGCCAGGAACACCCCCGGAAACACACTGCTGAACGCGCCGATGTGCACATCGTGACCGAGCTTGACGCCATAGCCGACGTAGGCGTGCGCCGCGACGTCGACCATCGGCGATACCCACGTGAGGCCCATGATCACCGCACCGCGTCCGAACCGACATCCGGCATTGACCTCTGCGCGCGGGTGGACGGCTGCGTCGATCGGATTCCAACCGGCATCGATTGCGCGCTCGACGAACGCACGCCGTGATCCCGGATACCCGACACCGCCGACGAACTGCACCGGACCCGAATCCGCACGAACCTCGTCGAAAGAGGCCACCATCGCGATCTCGCGCCCAGCGAAGCGACGGTCGTCGACGTCTCCTTCGTCGAGCACATGGATCGACGGGATCGCGAGTGCTTCCAGAAGGCTGACCACGTCGGAGCCGTGGCCGCCTCCGCCCAAGACCACAACCGTCATGTCAACCCGCAGTCGTCAGCTCGACGTTCGCGCCACCCTCGATCGACTCGACGGCGGCGATCGTAGCCTCGGTCACGTTGACGAGTTGGTCGAATGGGATCGGCGATGGCGCCCCGGTGCGGAGCGCGTCGACGAAAGCCGCGAACTGTTCGGCGTGGCCTTTCCGCTGTCGCTCGCCGAGCCGACGAGCCGTCTTGACGCCGTGGCCGCGAAGGGATCGGAAGTTGTCGATCTGCAGGGACTTTCCGTCGAACAGGACCTCGACCCGCTCCTTGGCGAGACTCTGAGGGCCGTTGGCGAAGTAGTGAACGGTGCCGACCGATCCGTCGACGAACGTGAGTGAGATCGACGCGATGTCGTTCGTCGGCGTGTCGGCGGCGGTCGCCGCAACCGAGGAGATCGGCGAGCCGACGAGGTATCGCAGGAGATCGATGTAGTGGCAGGCCTCGCCGATCAGGCGGCCACCGCCGACCGCCGGGTCCTGGACCCAATGGTCCGCAGGGATCGCGCCGGCGTTGGCGAAGAAAACCCCGGCACAGGGTCCGACCCGACTGGCGAGATGAGCGGTTGCCGCCTGGGTGGTCGGCGCAAATCGGCGATTGAACCCAACCATGACCAGCGGGTCGACACCACGACGGTCGCGCGCATCGGCGTATGCCGAGCGAACTGCGGCGAGTCCGTCTCGGTCGATCGCCAGCGGCTTCTCCACGAATACGTCCTTGCCAGCCTGCAGGGCTTGAACCACCATCGGAGCGTGCGCGTCGTGCCGGGTGGTGACGACCAAGGCCGTGACCTCGGGATCAGCGAACAGCATCTGACCATCGGTGGTGCTGGTCTCGACCCCGAAGCGTCGAGCTGTTGCGCTCGCGCTGGTCCCGCCACGGCTTGCGATCGCCTTGATTCGCACTCCCGTCTCGGTGAGCGACGGGAGCAAGACGCCGTTCGCAAACGAGCCGGCACCGATGACCCCGAGGACCGGGCCGTCCTGCGGCGGGCGCGTGGCGATGGCAACCGTGCGCTCCTGGCGCAGGACCTCGACGGGTGTCTCGGTGTCGTAGCGCAGAACGATGCCGATGTCGTTGCCATCCTGGAGGGCGCGGTACGCATCCTGCACACCGTCGAAATCGATCGTTCGACCGGTCAACGCTTCGGTCCGGAGCGACCCGTCGGCGATCAGGTCCAGGACGGCCACGAAGTTCCGCTGCTCGGTCCAGCGGACGAAACCGATGGGATAGTCGACGCCGCGTTCCTCGTAGTCGGGGTCGTAGCGCCCGGGCCCGTACGAACAGGAAACCGTGAAATCGAGTTCCTTCTCGTAGAAGTCGGCCCGCTTGAGATCAAGGCCGACGACACCGGTGAGGACGAGCCGGCCCCGTTGGCGGCTCATCTGCGCGGACTGGTGGATGACCTCGTCGCTCTTCGTGGACGCGGTGACCAGGACGGCGTCGATGCCCTCGCCATCGGTGAAGGCCTGCGCGAGCGCGACCGGGTCCTGGCCAAGCGAGAGATCGTGGGCTTCGGCCCCGAACGCGTCTGCCAGGGCGACCCGGTCGGCGGCGTAGTCGAATCCGATCACCCGACAACCGTTGGCCCGGAGGAGCTGGACGGCCAGAAGTCCGACGAGGCCAAGGCCGATCACCGCAACCCGCTCCCCCAAGGTGGGCTCGGCGAGCCGAATTCCCTGCAGCGCGATCGCCGCGGCGACCGTGTACACCGCGTCGTCATAGCTCACGCGATCCGGAATACGAGCCACGAGGTTCTTCGAGACGGCGACGACCTCGGCATGCGGCCCGTTCGAGATGACGCGATCACCGATGGCGAACTCGGCGACCTGCGTTCCGACGGCGATCACTTCGCCCGCGCTGCAGTAGCCCATCGGGATTCGCGTATCGAGCCTGCTCTGGACGGCCTCGAACGTGGTGGCGAGACCATCCGTTCGCACCTTGTCGATCACCTCGCGCACCCGGTCGGGCTGCTGGCGCGCCTTGCTCAGATACCCGCCGCTGGCGAACTCGGTGAGCATGCGCTCGGTGCCAGCAGAGATCAGCGACCGGTGCGCACGAATCACGACTTCATGGGGTCCGGCGAGCGGGACCGGAACATCTTCGAGCACGAGGTCCCCGCTGCGGAGGTCCTGCAGCAGCTGCTTCATGGAAGCGGATCCCGAGTCGCGAAGATGCCCGCGGGATCGACGAGGATCTTGCCCTCGAGTCTCTCGGCCGGGATCTGCAGCACCTCGGCATGCGGGACGAGCCCGACCACGACATCGGCCTCAGCCAGCGCATGATCGAGCGATGCGAAGTCGACCGCCCGGTTGACGAGTGGAGCGGGTAGCGCACCGATGTTCGGTTCGACCGCAATCACGCGCATTCGCTCGAGCTCGGAGAGCAACCGCACCACTTCGATCGCGGGCGACTCTCGCAGATCGTCGATGTCGGGCTTGTAGCTCAGGCCGAGGCAAGCGACGACCGGCTCTTCGATGGCGGCGATGGCCTCGAGCACTCGGTCCACGACCCACGCGGGCTTGGCGTCGTTCACACCTCGGGCCGTGCGGATCAGTGGCGTGTTTTCGCTTGCATGGGCGATGAACCACGGATCGACCGCGATGCAGTGACCCCCCACCCCGGGTCCCGGACGCAGGATGTTCACCCGGGGATGAAGGTTGGCCAGCTCGATGAGTTCCCAGACGTCGACATCGACGTCGTGGGCGACCAGTGACAGCTCGTTCGCGAAGGCGATGTTCACGTCGCGAAACGCGTTTTCGGTCAGTTTGGCCAGCTCAGCGGTGCGCGCGGTGGTGTTGCGACACTCGCCCTTGACCACCCGTCGGTAGAACTCGGCAGCGCGCTCGGCACAGCTCGGCGTCAGACCGCCGATCAACCGATCGTTGTGCACGAGCTCGTGCATGATGTTGCCGGGGAGCACGCGCTCGGGGCAGTACGCGATGGCAATTCCGTGGTCCGCTCCGAGCCCCAGATCCGGCCGTCGATCGGAGATCCACCGCGCGAGTGATTCCGTCGCACCGACCGGCGACGTGGACTCTAGGACGACGAGATCGTTCGGACGGAGATGGGGCGCGATGCTCGCCGCCGCGGCCTCGACCGCCGACAGATCGGGTTCGTGATCGCCGCGGAACGGGGTTGGCACGGCGATGACGAACACGTCGCTCGGCTGAAGCTCGGTCGAGGCCACCAGGCCTCCAGAGGAGGTTGCCGTTGCGACGATCTTGTCGAGCCCCGGCTCCACGATGTGCGGTGCGCCCCGGTTCACCGCATCGACAACGGCCGGAGCGACATCGACCCCGCGCACTCGCATGCCCGACGCGGCGAAGAGCGCCGCGGTGGGCAAGCCGATGTACCCCAGCCCCACGACCGTCAGATCGAAGGCGTCGCCGATCATGATTGCCTCCCGAGAAGGTGGGCCGCGATGCGGCCGGCTGCCAGACCATCACCGTAGGGGCTGTCTGCACGAGTCATCTGGGCATACGCCGCGGGGTCGTCCAGCAAGCGTTCTGCGCGGGCGACGATCAAGTCCTCGTCCGTGCCCACGAGTTCGACCACACCGGCCTCGATTGCCTCGGGACGCTCGGTCGTCTCGCGGGTGACGAGAACGGGAACGCCAAGCGAAGGGGCTTCCTCCTGTACGCCGCCGGAGTCCGAGATGATCAAATGCGCGCGAGTCATGAGCCACACGAACGGTAGGTAGTCGAGAGGCGCGACCAGATGAACGCCAGCGACTCCACGAAGGATCGACCCGGCGGCCTGCTGGACGATCGGGTTCAGATGCACCGGGTAGACGATCTGGACGTCTCCCCGACCGGCAAGCCTGGCCAACGCCCTGCACATGCGTTCCAAGCCGCCATCGAAGCTCTCGCGGCGATGGCCGGTCACGAGAAGAAGACGCTTTGACGGCTCGAGGAACGGCATCGTTCGCGCGAGACTCGCTTCGATGCCGCCGGTCGTGAGGGCGTTGTCGCGAACCCAGTGCAAGGCGTCGATGACGGTGTTGCCGGTCACCACCACCTGTGAGTCCGGCACGGCCTCATCGATGAGGTTCTGCTGCGCACCGATCGTGGGAGCGAAATGAGCGGCCGCGATTCGACCGGTGATCGACCGATTGATCTCCTCGGGCCACGGCGAGTAAATGTTGCGCGTTCGCAGCCCAGCTTCGACATGGCCCACGGGAACCTGTTGGTAGTACGCCGCAAGCGCAGCGGCCATCGATGTCGTGGTGTCACCGTGGACCAGCACCCAGTCGGGCCTGACCTCGTGGAGCACGGCTTCGAGGCCCTGAAGCACGGCACTCGTGATGTCGGTCAGGCTCTGCCCTGCCGTCATGATCGCGAGGTCATGGTCGATGCGGAGATCGAACAGATCGACGACCTGCTGCAGCATCTCGCGATGCTGGCCCGTCGTGCAGACGACCGAGTCGATGCCGTCGCTCGCCTCGAGGGCGCGCACCACCGGCGCCATCTTGATTCCCTCGGGACGCGTGCCGAAGACGCTCAGGACCTTCATCCGGGCACCTCAGGTATGGGCAGGCGTTGCGACGTCATCACGCCACCCTTCATGATGTTGCCAGCACCGTGCGAACGGCGGCGACGACGCGTTCGACATCGCGATCGGTCAGACCCGATCCCGATGGCAGACAGATGCCGCGGGCAAAGAGGTCATCCGCAACCCCAGTTCCTTCGACGTACTCGGCCTGAGCAAACACGGGCTGCCGATGCATGGGCTTCCACGCCGGGCGCGCCTGAACGCCGATCGTGTGCAATACATCACAGATCGCCAGGGGATCTCCCGAGGGCAGCAAGGCGACGCTCAGCCAGTGATTCGGGCGTCCCGTGCAGCCATACGGACACCAGCCGAACTCGGGAAACGCTGCGGCGTAGTGCTCCGCGATCTGGGCGCGGCGTTCGATCCGGCGCTCGATCTGCGCCAGCTGGGCGCGACCAAGGGCCGCGAGAAGGTTGCTCAGTCGATAGTTGAAGCCGACGTCGATGTGCTCGTAGTGCAGGACCGGTTGTCGGGCCTGGGTGGAGAGATACCGGGCTCGATCGACCTGGTCTTGGGTGCCGAGCAACGCACCACCGGACGAGGCGGTGATGATCTTGTTGCCGTTGAAGCTGAGCGCGGTCAGGCATGGTTCAGCTCCCACGTGTCCCGCATCGCCGATGGAGCCGAGGGCCTCGGCCGCGTCTCGTACGATCGCGACCCCGAAGCGCTCGCACACTTCGGCGATCTGGGCGTAGTCAGCCGCGCTTCCGTATAAGTCGACCGGCATGACAGCGGCAGGCAGTCGATCGATTCGGCTACGTCGCTCGAGGAAGTCGGCCAACGGCTCCGGGTCAAGGCACCAGGTCGCCGATTCGCTGTCACAGAAGACCGGCGAGGCGCCCAAGTGCGCCACGGCAAACGCACTCGCAGCGAACGTCGCGGATTGCACGACAACCTCGTCGCCGGGGCCGACACCCGCGAGGAGAAGCGCCAAATGCAGCGCAGCCGTGCCGCTCGACAACGCAACCGCGGCCGGCGCCTCGGTGTATGACACGAGCTCTTCCTCGAATCGATCGAGGTCGGGACCAGCCGGGGCGATCCAGCCGCTGTCGAACGCAGCGAGCAGGGCATCGCGCTCGGCCTGACCGACGTCGGGCGCGGAGAGCAGAATCGGTGGTTGCTCCATGTCGTGTGGTGTCAGTCGACGACGACTGGTGGTTGCTGGAGTTGCTCGAGCAGCGCCGTCGGAAGGTCGTCGGGCTCCGTTGCGAGCAGGTGGCCCAGGCCATCGACGGAATCGACGTTGGCCGGCGTGTGCCAGATCCGCGGGTGCGGGCCCTTGACCAATTCCTCCCCAGCGTGGCCGAGTTCCTCATGGAGCTTCTCGTTGGGTCGAAGGCCCGTGAAGACGATCTCCGCATTGCTGTCGTGATGGCGGATCAGCTTTTGAGCGAGCTCGAGAATTCGCATGGGCTCTCCCATGTCGAGCACCAGCGTCTCGCCGGTACTCCCGATCGCCGCTGCCTGGAGGACGAGCCGCGACGCTTCCGGGATCGACATGAAGAAGCGAGTGGCCTCGCGGTGCGTCACCGTCACCGGTCCACCGTTCCGTATCTGAGCCTCGAAGGTCGGGAGAACCGAGCCGCGACTACCGATGACGTTTCCGAAGCGAACGCTGATCCACTGACCTTGGGACTCCGCCCCGGTTTGCACCGTCAGGGCTTCGGCGAGGCGCTTCGTGGTGCCGAGCACGCTTGTCGGATTGGCTGCCTTGTCGGTACTCACGTTCACGAATCGAGAAACACCGACCGCGTTCGCAGCTTCTAAGACGTTCCGGGTGCCGAGCACGTTCGTGAGCAACCCCTCGCGTGGGTGCGCCTCGAGGAGCGGAAGGTGCTTCAAGGCCGCGGCATGGAACACGATCGCGGGACGTTGCTCGCGAAACACCTGCAGCATTCGCTCCGTGTCGCGTATGTCCGCCAGGACGAGATTCTCATCGTCGAGGAGGCCATGACCTGCGACCGAGATCTGCACCGCCTGGAGCGCGGTCTCGTCGCGGTCAACCATGACGAGGCGGCGAGGCTCGAAACGCAGAATCTGGCGACACAGCTCCGACCCGATCGATCCGCCCGCGCCGGTGACGAGGACGACCTCTCCCTTGAGATAGGCCGAGACGGACTCGTCATCGATCTGGACCTCGTCTCGACCGAGCAGGTCGGAGATCTCGATCGGGCGTGCGGTCTCGATCGTGGCCATCAACCCGAAGAGTTCGGTCGTCGACGGCAAGATCATCACGTCGAGATCGGCCCGCTGCGCATCGTCCTGGATACGGCTGATCAGCTCCGAGCTTGCGCTTGGGATCGCGATCAGCACCATGTCGGCCCGCTGCCCGAGCGCGGGGATCGATTCACTCGTACCGATCACGCGCACGCCCTCGATCACGCGATTTCGCTTCCGTGGATCGTCGTCGAGGATGCCAACCGGCACATAGCGCGATTGTGTGTCGCTCAGCATCGACTTGATCACCTGCGTGCCACCATCGCCGGCACCGAAGACCATCACACGAACGCGACCCGCCGGATCGGGTCGCATCTCGGCGCGTCGCATGAGGCGCCAGAAGATCCGCGAGCCGATCAGGGAGAGCCCGACCAGCATCATTCCCGCCGTGAAGACTGAGGTCGGCACCCGCGGCTCGAACAGCAGAAGGTTGACGATGAGGCCGCCGCCGGCGGAAACACCCCAGACCCCACCGAGTACGAGGAGTTCTTCAAACGTCGCGGTGCGGAATCGGTTCCGATAGAGATGAGCGAACCATCCCACGACGACGAAGATCGCCGCAGTGATGACCGCGACCTGTGCAACGCGAGTCCATTCGATGTCGACCGTCTCGACCTCGTTGCGCAAAAGGCCCGCAAACCAAAATGCCGGTACGAACGCCAGCAGGTCCGGCGCCATCGGGAGCAGTGGATACGAGGCGCGGAGCGGATTCAGCAGGCGAGAGACCGGGTTGGCTGTCGGTGTTCGGACGGCTTGGGAGGCACCACCAGGGGATCTGCGCCCAGCCTTTTCCACCCGCGCAACCCTATCGCTTCTCACTCCAACGCTGAGCGAACCTCACCGCCAGCGCGCGCACGCCGGGTGAACCCGTCGCGTTCCATGCTTTCGAGGAACGACTCCATTTCGTCCCGGCGTGCGTCGGCTTCATCGCCGTTGCGATCAAGCCAGGGCCCCAGCAGCTCATCGAGCGACGCACACTCCGCCAACCGATGCCAAACGTGTGCCCCCACACCGTCGAGGGAGATGGCGTGGTCGGACCGGGGTTCGAGTAGGAGCACGGTCGCGCCAACGTGTCGCTGGCGCACCTCAGGGTTCCGCTCGAACGCGTCGCCCCGGCTCTTGCCATGGCCCCTGCCGTCGCAGCCGGCGGGGGGCGACGGCGCTCCGAGTTCGCCCAAGTCCGCCCCGCTGACCGGCCCGATCCGCTTGCGTGCGACCCGGCCGTGCACCACCCGCCACGGTGTCGCCCAGCGATCGCGCCACACCCGCCCCGTAAGCCGGTACCAGCGCTCGTCCTCGTAGGCAAACCGCTCGAGCGCACTCGGCCTGCGCCATTCATTCGGCCGCACGCCGACAGCCTCAAGCCCTCGCGCAACCATCGCCTCGGCGCGGAGCGACGCCGCTGCTTCCTTGGTTGCCGCAAGATCATCGACGAGAGACTGCAGCAGGGCGACGTCGAGAAACCCGGAGAGCCGTCGGCTACGCGGTTCGGTGACGACCGCGTGGGCTGCGGCGTGGGCGAGTCGCCACGGGCGAGTCAGCGCACATGCGGTTCCATCGCCAAGGGGGTCGCCCTCCTCGGCGAAATGGTCGACACCCCTCGGTGAGCGGTACAGCAGCCGGCAATGGAGGTCGACGTGGGCACCATTGGGTGCGACCATGGTCAGGCCGCGCGACCAACTCAACAACATCTGTTCGGGCAACGGCTCGTAGCCAATTGCCCGGAGCGCACCACCGGCAGCGCGAAGGCAATCGGGCGGGACGAGTAGGTCCACGTCGCCCGCGTGCCGCAACTCGGGGTACGGATAGTCGAGCGCCGCCGATGCGAGCCCCTTCAGCACGCGCGACGGGATACCGGCACGATCCAAGGCACACACGGAATCCAGCAGTGCTGCTTCGAGCCGCATCTGGAGCAGCGCGACGGCTTCGCGACGCGCGATGACTTCCTCCACCTGCTCGTCGGGCACCCACGCGTCGGGAACCACCGACGCGATCCGATGCCGATCCAGGAATGTGAGTGGCAACTGCTCCCATCGTGCGTGTGGAACCGCAGAGAAGCGGGAGCCTGCGTACTCCACGAGTGCTCGCGCGACCTCCAGGTCCTCAGAGCGCGGCGATGGCTTCGTGTGCTGCAGAAGTGCGGCGAGCGCCGACGCCGCACCGACGCCTCGAGGATTGGGCACGCCTCGACTCTAGGGTCGTGGCCGTCGCGTCATCGGCGCACCGCGCTGGCCCGGACGCTTCCAGTCCGCCTCCTAGGCTCTGCCCCATGCGCAGGGAAGACGCCTATTGGTGCGGAACCACCGCCTCGGCGATCTCGGTCGAAGGGGTGCATCCGGCGGCCGACTGGTCGGCGTGGGAGCGGGACAAGCGGGTTCCCCGGAGCAACGACGGCAACGGCTTCCTCACGAACTTCCACGATGACCTCGCCCTGATCGCATCGCTCGGTGTGACCGACATCCGCATCACGCTCGAGTGGGCCCGCATCGAGCCGTCCAAGGACAAGATCGACGGCGAGGCGCTCGATCGCTACGACGACATCCTCCGCGCCGCGCTGAGCGCTGGTCTCCGCCCATGGGCCACGCTGCAACACACGTCACTGCCAGGCTGGTTCAGCGACGACGAAGGCGGCCTCCGCGACGATAAGGCCCGCGAGTACCTGTGGATCCGCCAGGTCGACCGTTGTGCCGAACGCTTTGGCGAGTCCGTGCACGGCTGGACGCCGATCGAAGACCCGGTCGGCTGGGCGCTTCGCGGATACGCGCTGGGGAGCCGTCCGCCTGGACGTCGCCGCTCGGCGCCCGTCGACCACGAGGTCTTCCTCGAATCGATCGAAGCAGCGCTGATCGCCGATCATCTCGCCGCCCGTCATCTCAAGGCGGGCGGGGCAACGACCATGTCGAGCCGCAACACGCCCACGATCTTCCGGGTCGTCGACGATCCGACGTCCCAGCTCGAAGCCGACGCCGCAGCCAAGGAAGTCCGGTGGTGGGCCCAGGTACTGTTCGACACCTGGGTCGGCATGGCTGCCAACGGCGAGCTCGTCGTGCCGGGCCTGCGGGCGCGACAGGACGAGCGCTGGGTAGGCGACTTCGACATCCTGGGCCTGGGTTTCGATGCGCCGACCGGCATCGACGCCCGCGGCGGCCTGCGTCCCTATCCGGAGGACGCAGCGCGGTCCGACACGGGCTTCAGCCCGCTGCCCGAGGAGCTCGGCGTCCAGCTGCGCCGGCTGAGCGAGCGTCTCCCCGACCACGACCTCGCCGTGACGGCGAACGGCATCGCGACGACGAACGACGGGTGGCGGACCGAGGTGCTCGGCGAAACCCTCGACGTACTCGACGGTGTCGCTGAAGACGGCGTTCGTCTCGTGGGCTACTTCCACGACACCGCGATCGACGGCTACGAGTGGCGGGCGGGCTTCGAGACCGAGCGCGGCCTGATCGGCCGCGACCGCGCGGTGAAGGAAAGCGGGCTTCTCCTCTCGGAGCGTCTCGGCGGCACGGCCGGCTGAGCCACGACCCGCGGCACCTGTCGCAGGGCTCAACTATCGTCGAGTCCACGCTCTCGTCGACCGGCGAACGGTGGCCGCATCGCCACCACAGGTCTTCCCAGGAATGAACACCATGGAAGAACGCACATGTCCATCACCGAACGAGAACGACGCGACCTCTACTACGGCCTCGAACAGGCCCTCGGCCAAGCTCCAGCCGAGACCCTCATGAAGATGCTGCCCGATCGCGCGTCGAGCGAGCTCGTCACCAAAGACGACCTTCGGGTGACGACCGCTGAGCTCCGCTCCGAGATGGCCGACATTCGCGCCGACATGGCCAACATCCGAACCGAAATGGCCGATCTTCGCACCGAGCTCAAGACCGAGATGGTGGCGTTGCAATCGGACCTCGAGACCAAGATGACCCGCTGGATGGCCACGATCATGACCGGCAATGGCGTCGCCGTCGTCACCGCCCTCTTGGCCTGAGACCGCTCGCCTGACATCGCTGGGCGAACCCGAGCGCCGGACCTCAGGCGCTGTCGAGAATCGAGCGGTCCTCGGGGGGTTCCTCGCCGCGATGCACGGTGTTGCCGGCCCGGTCCACCCAGCCGATGATCCTCGACGGATTGCCGACAACCAGCGCGTGAGCAGGGACATCGCCGACCACCACCGTGCCGGCCCCGACCATCGCCCAGTCACCGATCGTGGCGCCGCACACGATCGTCGAGTTGGCGCCGATACCCACACCGTTGCCGACCCGGGTCTCGGTGACCTCCCAGTCGTCGGTGGCCCGGGGACGCAGATCGTTGGTGAAGCACGCAGCCGGGCCGATCATCACATCGTCGCCGATCACGACGCCTCGGTACAGCGACACATGGTTTTGGATCTTGACGCGATCCCCGACCACGACACCGGAGTCCAGATACACGCTCTTGCCGAGATTGCAGTCGGCCCCAAGAACGGCGCCGGCACGGAGATGGGCGTGGTGCCAGACCTTCGTGCCGCCACCCAACTCGACACCATCCTCGACGACGGCGGTCTCATGGATGAAGGGTTCGCCGACCACAGCCGCAGCGTAACTCCAGTTCTGTTTCGCGACCGACGAATGGGCACCGTTGCCCACTACGGGGTAGGCCGGCTTGCATCGCGTCGAGTCCGGTTGCCGCCGCGCCGTTCACTTAGGACGTCGCCAACGGAGCCGCCTCGAGCTGCGCCCCCAACCGACCAACGAGCACCCTGCGCCCAACCCGGCGAGCGCCGCCATCACCACGAGCCGTGGTTCTGACCCGGTGTGGGCCAACTCGGGTGTCGGCGCTCCAAGCGGAAGAGGCGACGAGGACGGCGCTTCGCCGCTGGCGCCGTCGAGGGCAACCCGATCGACGACGGGGCCCGTGGTGTTCGGCGCGCCCGAAGCGCCGCACGCACCCACCGGCAGAACCAATCGCAAACCGATCTGGGGCGGCGGAACCGGCAATGGCTGAGTCTGGGCAACCGCGCCACCGAGCGAGGCTTCGACCTGATACCACCCCGCGACCGTGAACCACTGGAAGCGTCCGTCGCCGCCCGTCACGACCGGGTTGCGAGCGTTGACCGCAGGATCCATCACCGACGTGTCGCCATCAGCGACCGCGCCGAACGGTCCGGTGGCACTCGCCGCGCGGAGCAGCCTGACGGTTGCGCCGCGCACCGGGCTTCCCGCACAATCGACCACGGTTCCCTCAGGGTCGATGTACTCGACCGTCTGGGTTGCCGACTGTTCGAACGCCCCGCACGTCACCGACGCGAGCAGCATGTAGGGACCACCCGGCGATCCTCCTGGCGAGTAGACCGGGACGTAGTCGATCACTCCGGAATAGGTGCCCGCCGACTGCTCCTGGAGCGGGCCCGATGCGACCTCGCCCCCATCGCGGTCGATGAGCCGCCACCGCCCGACTCCACCCTCACACGCCGCCAAGGACACATCGAGCGGCGCCGACGGGTCGACGGCGGTCGCCGGCCGATCGGTGTCGCCAAGAGTCAACGCGGGCTGCGCCGGCGCAACGTTTGTGACAACGCAATTCGCGGTGGCGCCGGCCGCGAGCGTGACCTCGAACCGGCCGGCGTCACCGACGACTCCCGAAGCGCCATCACAGACCACCGGTCCTGCTTGCCAGCCTGGTTGAGGGACCTCTTCGATCGCATGGGCCACATCCGCCTCGACGCGGATGGAATGGGCCTCGCCGGCAGAGAGCGAAAAGCTCGAGTCGTATGGCCCGATGAAGTCGAATGCGGTGCCATCATCGACACCGTCGACCGCCTTGGTGATGGTGAGCGTTGCCGAGTTCGGTGGCGTGTTCGTGAACACGCAGCGAACCGTGGACCCGGGTGCCGCGTCGAACGTGATCGAGGCCGCGGCAAGGTCGACGATCTGGCTCGCAACCCCACAGTCGATCGACTCGATCGCCCACCCTCCGGTGAGGTCCTCGGCGACGGTGATGGTGCCTGACTCCCGGATCGACAACTGCACCCCTTCGCCGACAAAGATCCAGGCCAGGAACCCGCCTCCTCCACGGCGGAAGACGAAGGCCGTCCGCTCGGTGGGACGATCGACCTCCTTGCTGATGATGACCGTCGTCGGTTCGACCAGCCGATTCACGAACGTGCAGTCCACCGCCATGACCGCATCGGGAACGTCGATGGCCACGCGTCGAGCCGACAGATCGACGTCGACATGCGCGACATCGAGGTCACAGTCGATCGAGACCAGTACGTATCGGTCGTCAGCGGCCTCGGTCAACGTGAGCGAACGGCCTCGTGCATCGAACTCGTACGACTGACCGTCGCCGAGCCACGCCGATTCGCCCGCATCGGACTCGACACGGAACCGCGGCGGGGAGGTCAGCCCGTCGAGCCCGTCACCCTCGACCACCTTGGTGACCGTGACCGTGGGGAGCGGCTGATTCGTGAAGGTGCAGCTGGCATCAGCGGCGCCCAGTCTGAGCGAAGCGGTCACGAGGCTGGCCTGCTCGGTCCGTTCCAGAACCGTGGCGTTGGTGCACTCGAGCTCGGTAAGGGTCCAGTCTGCGGGCTGGTACTCGAGCACGTCGATGAAGGCACCGGCGTCGGCCTCGATCGTGAAGGACTCGCCGTCACCCAGGTTCGCCTCGACCGTTGCGCCGCCAGCGAGCACCTCGAACCCGAAACGCTCGAGCCCGCCCGGTTGCGCCTGCTTCGCGATCGTGAGCTCGATCGGGTTCGTCGGAGGCGTCGTGCCCACGAAACGATTGACGACCGTGCACGAGATGGGCTCGGTGCCGGTGCGCACGACCAAGGACCCGACCCCGCCGACCACCGAAAGCGAGGCGACCGCAGGCCCGCAGTCGATCGACTCCGCGCGCCACCCCGCGGGCGCGATCTCGGAGAACCGCACCACGGCGCCCTGTGCAAGTTGAACGGTTGCCGAGTCGCCATCGGCCAAGGTGATCTCACTGAAGTCCGCTGACACAAAGAGGAACTCCGCGCTGTTGGGCGGCCCCTCCGCCCGCTTCGTCAGGGTCAGCGGCACTGAGGCCGGTGGCTCGTTGCCGAAGGTACACACAACACCCTCTGGCCCGACCGACAGCTGCGCCTCTCCGGTCGCGTCGAACGAACTCAAGGACGAACCGGGCGAGCAGTCAACGCGGTCGAGCGTCCACTCGAAGGGCAGGACCTCGAGCACCGCGAGCGAGTTGCCGACACTCGCCTCGAACGTGTGCGACTCACCATCGGAGAGGGCGAACGACTCGAAGAGACGGCTGCTCGACACCACGAACTCGACCGCCACATCGGTGTCGGCCGGCGACGACATCACGAACGTGACGTCGACGAAGTCAAGCGGTGTGTTGGTCACCGTGCAGGTCACGTCCTCGGTCGCGACGTCGACGGCAAAGGTCGTCGCCTCGAACCGCGTCACCGAGCGCGAAGGCGCGGAACCACAATCGAGCGTCGCCGACCAGGGCACACCGTGGGTTTCGCCGAACTCGACCGTGCTGTGGCGCGTGGCGGTCAACCGGTAGGACTCGCCGTGACCGAGTTGGACGGCGATCGTTCCGTCCCCGCTGGGGAACGCAAAGTCGAAGCGCTGACTGGGGGCGTCGCCGACGACAGTCTTCACGATCGTGATCGTCGGCGGTGGCTCGTTGACCACGGTGCAGACGGCGTCCACCTCGCCGAGGCGGATCACCGCACGCGGGCCGGAACCGCTGACCTCGGCTCCGTCGCAGTGCAGTCCCGTCATGCGCCAACCCGCCGGCAAGTCGACCTCCTCGAAGCTGACGACGGTGCCGACCGGAATCGACTCGACCGTCACCGGCGCGCCCTCGGTGATGTCGAACTCGTCGATGAGCAAGGGACCGAACAGGCGGATGCCGAACTCGGTGGTGGTGTCCCCGCCAGCGTCCTTGTGGAACGTGAGGTCGACCGCTGGCACCTGCTCGTTGGTGAGCGTGCACTCAATGTCGCTGTCGCCGACCACCACGTCGAACGCCCAGGACGTGACGTCGTCGTAGATGACGGGCGCGTCCTCGCCGCTGCAGGACACCCCGGTGGCCGGCCAGGCCGCATCCTTCAACTCCGTGAAGTACGGAAACGAGTTGACGTCGACCGCGAAGTCCCAACTCTCACCGTCGGCCAGCAAGGTGGTCTCGCCGGTGTCGGTGTTGGTGATCGAGAAGGTGCGGTCGGGTCCTGCCCCGACTGCCCGCTTCGTGATTCGTACGATCCGTTGTTCGGTGACCGTACCGTTGTCGGCCGCACCGTTATCGGCCGCATCATCGTCGAACGCAGCGAGCGCTGAAGGCACGGCGAACGCGGTCGCGGCCAACACGGCCGCGCCCAGCCACCACGCGATCACGCCAATCCGCCGCCGCATTCAGCCCCTTCCCAACCGTGGTGGCCGAGCCCTTAGGCCGCCGAAGCTAACAGAGGACTCGAAGATCTGCCATTGAGACGCGAAGGCCTCTTTGCCCGACAACGAGGGCAGGTGCAACCCTGACGGGATGCACCCAGAACAACAACTGCTCGACCTCTCCGGCAAGGTCGCCGTCATCACCGGCGGAAGCCGCGGCATGGGCCGCGAGATGGCCTTCGCCTTCGCCCGGTCCGGTGCCGATGTGGTCATCGCCAGCCGCAAGCTCGACCAATGCGAAACGACGGCCGCCGAGATCGTGGCGGCGACCGGGCAGCGTGCCGAACCGATCGAATGCCACGTGGGCAAGTGGGATCAGTGCGACCGCCTGTACGAGCAGGCCTACGAGCGGATGGGCACGTGCGACGTGCTCGTCAACAACGCCGGCATGTCACCGCTCTACGACAAGCTCACCAACGTCAGCGAGGACCTGTTCGACAAGGTGATCCAAGTGAACTTGCGCGGCCCGTTCCGGCTGAGCGCGCTGTTCGGCGAGCGGATGGCGGCCGAGAATGGCGGCTCGATCATCAACGTCAGCTCCACCGCGGCGATCCACACCGGCATCGGCGAGGTCGCCTACGGCGCCGCCAAGGCCGGCATCAACGCCATGACGCGAGCGTTCGGCGAGGCCTACGCCCCCAAGGTTCGGGTGAATACGATCATGCCCGGCCCGTTCGCCACCGACATCGCCAACGCGTGGACCGACGAGGCCAAAGCATCGATCGAAGAGCGAGCCCAACTCTCCCGCATCGGACGCCCCGACGAGATCGTCGGCGCGGCGATGTATCTCGCGAGCGATGCGTCGAGCTACACGACCGGTGCCGTCATCAAGATCGACGGCGGCATCCACTGAGGCAGTGGCATTGCCGACCGGTGCGCATCGCGCGCCGGTGCAGACTCAGGTCAGGCCGATGAGGCCAAGGACAAACAGGCTGCTGATCCAGAGAATGTTGTGCATTTCATCCCAAAACACGCTGAACCAATCGGCGGGAACCAGCCGAGATTGAGGCGTTGGTGGGTCAAAAGATCCAGGTGGAGATCCGACGGTAGATTCAGCATCGATGCCACCCGCCGCGCATCCACCACGAGTCGCCGTGGTCCACGCCCATCCCGACGATGAGGCGATCTTCACCGGCGGGACCCTGGCCCGCCTCACCGACGCCGGCGTGACGGTCGGGCTGGTCATGGCAACGGGCGGCGAACTCGGCGAGGCCATCCGGACCGGAGACCCGCTCGCTCCGCACCGCGAAGCCGAAACTCGGCGCTCGTGCTCGATCCTCGGCGTCGATGACCGGCGTCTCGGTTTCCTGCCCTACGAGGACTCCGGCATGCATGGCGAGAATCCGAACGGGCTGTGGCATCAGGACCTCGATCGAGCAGCCAGGCGGATCCTCGCTGCGGCCCTCGTGGTATGCGGTGGCCCCGTCGAGGCCATCGTGACCTACGACGACCACGGGATCTACGACCACCCCGACCACGTGGCCGTGCACCGCGCGTCGGTCCTCGCCTGTGACTTGCACGAGCTCGAGTGCGGCACGCGGCCCACCCGCTACGAGTCCACCGTCGATCGCGAATACCTCCACTTCGTGGAGACCCACGTCGTCGTCGACGCTGGCGGCGGACGGCCCACCGGCCGTGGACTGTCGTCGACCGCGCTCGGCCTGTCGACCCTCGAGATCGACACCGTCGTCGACGTGACCACCACCCTCGAGCGCAAGCGCCAAGCCATGGCGGCGCATGCCAGCCAACTGCCGGCCGACGCGCCGCTGTTCGAGCTCGGCGAGGCGAACTTCGCCGCGGTGTACGGCCTCGAGTGGTACCGACGTGTCGGCCCTCCGAGCGTGCTCGACGAGCTGTGAGCGCCAACCCATCGCCATGACACCTAGCGCCGCCCGCCGAAGCGAAAATCCCAATTCGGGTCGCTCGTCGATCCTGAATACGCTGCAGTCGGCATGTCGACCATCGACCCGTACCTGACGTTCACCCGCGAGCAGTGGGCCGCACTCCGAGCGGCGACGCCGATGACCCTCGACGAGCGCGACATCGAGCGTCTCCGCGGCGTGAACGAACTCCTCTCGATCGAGGAAGTCGAGCGCACCTATCTCCCGCTCTCACGCCTGCTGAGCCTGTACGTCGGAGCCACGCAGGACCTCTCGCGTACGACCGACATCTTCCTTGGCACCCCACCCGACAAAGTCCCCTACATCATCGGACTCGCCGGCAGCGTCGCCGTCGGCAAGAGCACCAGTGCACGTGTGCTTCAGACCCTGTTGAGCCGCTGGCCGAACAGCCCGCGCGTTGACCTGATCACGACCGACGGCTTCCTGTTCCCCAACGCCACGTTGCACGAACGGAGCCTGATGGCCCGCAAGGGCTTCCCCGAGTCCTACGACACCAAATCGCTGCTCGACTGTGTCGCCCAGCTCAAGTCGGGCGAGCCCCGAGTAACGGTGCCGCTGTATTCACATCTGGTCTACGACGTGCTGACGGACGAGCGCCAAGTCATCGAGACACCCGACGTCGTCATCGTCGAGGGCCTCAACGTCCTCCAAACCGGCGTGGCCCCGGAAGGGCCGAGGACCTTCGTCAGCGACTTCTTCGACTTCTCGATCTACATCGACGCCGATCCGACGATTGTGCGGACCTGGTACATCGAACGCTTCCTCAAGCTCCGCGAGTCGGCCTTCGCCGACCCACGCTCGTACTTCTCGCGATATGCCGAGCTGAGCGACGACGAGGCCGTCGAGACGGCCGGTGCCATCTGGGATGGCATCAACGGACCGAACCTGACCGAGAACATCCTGCCCACACGAGAACGAGCCGACCTCATCCTCAGCAAGGGGACGGACCACCGGGTGGACGAGATTCGTCTTCGTCGCCTCTGAGTTCGAAGCGAGCTCGGCTCGAACCGTTTCGAACGCAAAACGGACGATGACGCCGCTCGGGCGTCATCGTCGTTCAGATCAGTTGTGGAGGCCGTGGGGCGACCTCATACGAAGTGCTACTCGAAGACCGCCGTATCGAGACCGGCCTGTACGGCAAACGGGAGATCCCGAAGCTCGTCGAACGAGAGACCACCAAGGTCCTCGAGCCATTCCTGCCGGTTGTCGAATTCTGCGCTCACCGTTGAGCCTCCTTCGTGGGATACCTAGGAGTATTCGGCGTTCTTCGGGGCGCGGACAGGGTGCAAATCGAAAAACACCGGGTCTTTTTCGCGCTCCTGCGGAGAAGACCGACTGTTTTGCGCCGCGAAGATCAACGTTTCTTCAGGTGATCCTCAAGATCACCTCAAGGGCCGGCGTGGGACCGCTGAGGCGCGATTGCTACCAGCGGCGGCTGTCGAGCCAAGCGGGAGCGAGATAGTTGCGGTGCACGAGGACCATGAATCCCCCGGCGAGGAACATCGTCGAGGCCAGAGTCACGAGGAGGACCTCTTCGAAGCCGGTCGCTGGCAACTCTTTGCCACCGGCGGCCGCATCGTCGTCCCCCGCGGTTCCGGTAGCTCCCGCATCGTCGTCGGAATCGGTGTCATCGGCGTCGTCGGTGCTGTCGGCATCCTCGGAGCTACCCGCATCGTCGGAGCTACCCGCATCGTCGTCGCTACCCGCATCGTCGTCGTCGGTCCCTGCGTCGTCATCGGTATCAGCATCCGCATCCGCATCCGCATCCGCATCCGCGTCCGCGTCTGAACCATCGTCGGCGGTTGCGTCGTCGCTGTCGGCGTCGAGGGCACCAGGGTCGCCGGGGCAGTTGTCGCCCGGATCGCAGCTCACCCACACCGCGGCGATGAAGGCATCGTCTTCGTACGCGTCGGTCTCGCGCTCGTCACCGTCGTAGATACCGACGTTGGTGCCGGCGATCCCGGGCGTGCGGAACGCGATTCCCGACTCGGGGCCGTTCTCAAAGGTGACGAACTCTCGCCCATCGTCATCGGGATCCCACGAAAGGGTGGCGTCGCCATAGATCGCCTCGGCGTCGGCGATCGACATGCCGGGGCCGACCCCCTCGGCGGTGGCATAGCCGTCGTTGTTGACGATGAGGAGATTCAACACGTCGTCCTGGTCGCCGGCCTTGGCAGCTCGGAACTGGACCTCGCCGCCGCGGCTGACGACGTGGCCGGTGTAGTCGACGGTGATCCGAACCTCGTCGCCGACGTCGTACTCGCTGCCGAGGCCGTCGATCAGTTCCTGGGGGGTCGATCCAACCACGGCCGGACCGATTCCGGTGGACGAGATCAAGCGATCGTCATCACCCGACTGAGCGGCGGCCGGGCGCGCGCCTACGCCGGCCAGCATGACGCCGAGCAGCAAGCTGATCACGGCGGCACATGTGATGTAGGGGCGCGTACGCATAGTGGCTCCCAGTCCCACGGAGTCCGCCCGCGGCCTCAGTTCTATCAACCGTAGTGCCCGATGCAACTCCGATTGTGATTTCGGTTCGGAAAAACACATCAGCAACACCATCAACATCACCAACAATCGGTTCTTGTCGGACCGCTCAGGCATCCGTCGCGAAATCCGTTACCTGCACCGCCGGCTCGAGCCCTACTGTCCGACCATCGCTGCACCGACCGACAAGGGCCCTGCCCGCGCCTCCTCGAGTCCGACATCGACCCTGCCGTTGGCCGCGCTCGGCCTCGTCGTGGTGCTCTGGGGCGCCGGCCCGGTGGTCACCAAGCTGATCACCGTCCATCCGCTGATCGGTGTCTGCGCTCGGTTCGTGCTCTCGATCCCGTTGCTCTACGCCATCGTCGCCCTGCGCGGACGTCGTGTCGACGCGGCGACCTACCGAGCGGCCGCGCTGCCCGGCTTGGCGTTCGGCGTCAATCTGATCTTCGTCTTCGCCGCGGTCCAGGAAGTCGCCGTCGCCGTGCTGTCGGTGCTCGTGGCCCTCCAGCCCGCGGTCCTGCTCGTCGTCGCCGGCCGGCTTCTCGGCGAACGAGCGACTCGGGTTCAGGTCGGGTGGACGCTCATCGGCGTGGCCGGCACCGCGGTTCTGATTCTCGGCGCAGACGACGACCTGCGTGCCTCACCGATCGGCATTGGCTACGGGCTGCTGTCGCTCGCCACCTTCATGGTCTACTTCGTGCTCACCCGCCGAGCCCGGGCCACGACCGATGTCGATCCGGTCGAGTGGATGACCGCAATCAACGTCTGGTCGCTCGTCGCGGCCCTGGTTCCATCGGTACTCATCGTCCGTCCGGACGATTTCGACGACTTCGCGGGAGATGACCTCTTTTGGCTCTTCGTGCTCGCGTATCTGACCGGGGTCGCCGGCCACGTGCTCATGAGCTGGGTCCACGGCTTCGTCGAGGCGTCTCGGTCCGCGCTCTACCTGCTCGGCATGAACGTGGTCGCGATCGCCATGGCGTGGCCGGTCCACGACGAACCGGTCAACGTCGTGCAGATCGCCGGCGGCTTGGTGGTGTTGATCGCGGTCGCCTCGGTGATCCGGTTGCCGGCCCACACGACCGCCGATGAGGTCAGCTCGGGTTGACGATGTCGGCCATCAGCTGGATGTTCTCCTCGGTCGGATTCGAGACGCGGAACCCGGTGATGCCCGAGTCGGCCCATGCCTCCCACCGCTGCTCGATGCGCTGGATCGATCCGTAGAGCCCAGCCTCGTCGACGTACTCGTCGGGGATCGCGTCGATCGCCTCCTGCTTGCGTCCGGCCAGGAACAGCTCCTGCACTCGCTCGGCGACGTCGGGATACCCGCGCTGCACCATGTGCTGGTTGTGGAAGTTCAGATCCTTGTGGCCCATCCCGCCGGTATAGAGCGCGATGCCCGGCTTAACCGCTGCCAAGGCCGACGGGATGTCGTCGGTGATGGTCACCGGCCCACCTCCGAGGATCTCGAGGTCCTTCCAGCTCTTGCCGTTCCCAGCGCGGCGAAAGCCTTCCTCGATCCACGGCCGGAAGTCGTCCATGCGTCCGGGCACGAAGTGCATCGGCAGCCATCCATCACACAGCTCGGCCGTCAGCTTGACGGTGGCCTCGGACCCGGAGCCCAGGAAGATCGGGAGCTCGCGGTTCGTGTGCATGATCGACAGCAGCGGCTTGCCGATGCCGAGCGTGCCCTCGCCAGTGAACGGGAGCTGGTACTCGCGGCCTTCGTGGGTGACCGGGTCCTCGCGCTGGTTGATCTTGCGCATGATCTGGATGTAGTCGCGCAGCCGCCAGTACGGCTTGCCCCAAGGCTCGCCATACCAGCCCTCGACGATCTGGGGCCCCGACACGCCGAGTCCGGCGATCACCCGATTGCCGCCGGCCATCGCATCGACAGTCTGGGCCTGCATCGCCGCCATCGCAGGAGCACGACCGGCGAGCTGCATGATCCCCGTGCCGAGCCGGATCCGCTCGGTGTGCGCGGCGATGTAGGCGAGCGGCGTGATGGCATCGCTCCCGTACGCCTCCGCGGTCCAGACCGAGTCATACCGGAGCCGCTCCGCGAGCTGGATCAAGTCGATCGGGATGTTGAGTCGTGCGCCCGAGTAGCCGATGGACAATCCGAGTTTCATACGCCAAGTCTGAAGGGGTCTGACCCCCCAGCGCAAAGTCTGACCCCGTTACAGGGGGCAGGAGTGGTGGGAGTAGTTTCGGCGCATGGAGGAGGGGACGACAGCGGGAGCGCTCGCCGGGATCCGCGTGGTCGATTTCTCCACGGGGCCGTGCGGCGGTCAGGCGACCACCGTCCTGGCCGACTTCGGCGCCGACGTGCTCAAGGTCGAGCCACCCGGCGGCGATCGATTCCGTTCGCTCGCGTCATCGCCGTTCTGGCTCCGGGGCAAATCGACGATCGAGCTCGACCTCTCGACCGAGGCAGGACGCACCTCGGCACGCGAGCTGGCGAGCGCCGCGGACGTGTGCGTCGTCTCGGGGCCACGCAATCGCCTCGAACAGCTCGGGCTCGATGCCGACGCAATGCGAGCGACACACCCACAACTCATCCATTGCACGATCTCCGGATTCGGCGACTACGCGCCAGACCGTTGCGGCTATGAGGGAATCGTGGCCGCCGTCGCCGGCCGCATGGATGGCTTCGGCGTGCAACTCGCCGAAGGGCGCCCCGTTTATGCGGCGCTACCGGTCGCGACACACATGGCCAGCCAAGGCGCCCTACACGGCATCCTCGCTGCCCTGCTTCAGCGAGCGCGCACGGGCCAAGGCGATGTGGTCGCCACCAGCCTGCTCCAAGGACTGATGGTCTTCGACCTGGTCGACATGTTGGCCTGGCAGCTCCACACTCGCGACGGAAGCAGCTTCACGCCACTGCGTGAACTCACGGCGATGCCCACGCTCAACTACCACCCGCTTCTCACCGCCGACCGACGATGGATCCAGTGCGGGAACCTGCTCGAGCACCTGTTCATGTCGTTCCTGGACGCCATCGACCTGCTCGGCGAGCTCCTGATCGACGAGCGATTCGTTGGAAGCCCGGCCACCTGGTCACCCGAAGCGATCGAAGACGCTCGCGATCGCATCCTGATGCGCATGCAAGAGCGCACGGCGAACGAGTGGATGGACGCTTTCGACGCCAACGGAAATGTCGCGGCCGAGCCGATCGTGACCACCGCCGAAGCGCTGGAACACCGAGACATCGCGACCTCGCTGGTCGAGGTCGAGGATCCCGAGGTCGGGGTCACCACCCAGATCGGGCCGATCGCCCGCCTCGAATCAACACCGGGACGGGCCGTCGCGCGGCGAGGCGCCATGTCGATCGCCGACTGGTCCGACGGTGTCGCCTCGACTTCCACCACCGGGAACACATCAGTGGTCACCGGGCGGCCCTTGGACGGCGTGACGATCCTCGACCTGTCGACGATCATCGCCGGGCCGCTCGGCATGAGCATGCTCGCCGACCTCGGTGCCCGGGTGATCAAGGTCGAGCCCTTCGCCGGCGACCCCTTCCGCCAGCTACTCGTCGAAGGACGCATGGCGGTCAAGACCAACGCGGGCAAGGAGTCGATCTGCATCGACCTCAAGACCGAGGACGGCCAAGCGTTGCTCCATCGAATGGTCGCCGAGGCCGATGTCCTGATGCACAACTTCCGGGGACCGGTCCCCGCGAAACTCGGCATCGACCCGGACACGCTCCAGGCGATCAATCCGCGTCTGATTTGGGCCGCGCTCAGCGGGTACTCGGCCGCCAGCCCATCCGCGCTGCGACCCGCGACCCACCCGGTGATCGGCGCGGCAAGTGGTGGCGTCGCCTACCAAGCGGGACCGGCCCTCACCGCGCCGTGCGCGACCCTCCAGGACGTTCGTGAAACGGCGCGCCGCATCATGTCGGCCAACGAGGCCAATCCCGATCCGAACACCAGCGTGGTCGCGGCGTCGGCGATCCTGCTTGCCCTGCTGGTACGAGGCGACTCCGGACCGGGCCAGGTCGTACGGATCGACATGCAGACCGCCAACGCCTGGGCCAACGGCGATGACTTCCTGTCCTACACCGGCAAGCCCGACCGCATCGCCGTCGACGATGCCTTGCTCGGGCTGGGGCCCCGTTACCGGCTGTACGCGACTGCCGACGGATGGATCTTCCTCGCGGCCCCGACCGATCGCGACCTGGAACGGTTCGGGGCCGAGATCGACCGGGCCGACCTGGCGACGAAGCACGACGACGAGTTGATCGGCGAACTCGAGGCGCTGTTCCGATCCAAGCCCACCGAGCACTGGACGGCGCTGGCCGACCGCGGGATCGGCATCGCTCGCGCCGACGGCATCGACTCGGGCATCCGGTGGGCCGACGACCCTCGCATCACTGCTGCCGGCTGGGCACCCGAGGTGGACCACGCGCGATTCGGCAGCGTCCGACGCTGGGGTCCCCTCACGACAGTCGGCGGTGCAGCGAGCGACTTCCCCGAGCACTACCGACCGGCGCCGCTGGCCGGCGAGCACACCGACACACTGCTCGCCGAGTTCGGGTACACCGACCGCGAGATCGTTGCGCTACGCAAAGATCGCATCGTCAACAGCGAGCCGACCGATGCCGTTCAACCCGTCCCTGCTCAATCGAACGACCCTGTGGAGGCACCATGAGCGATTCGGATCGCGTCGCCACCGAAGTCCGTGGCAACACCCTGATCATCACGATGACTCGTCAGGACAAGCGCAACGCGATCGACGGTGAGATGACCCTCGCCCTCGACGCCGCGCTCAACCGACTCGATGACGACGACGATCTGTGGGTCGGTGTGTTGACCGGCGGGCTCGACATGTTCTGCGCCGGCACGGACATGGCGAACACGAGCGGCACGCCGACCGAACGAGGCGGCATCTACGGCGTCGTCGGCCGGTCGCGAACGACGCCCCTGATTGCCGCCGTCGAGGGCGTGGCCTACGGCGGTGGCTTCGAGGTCGTCATGGCCTGCGACCTTGTCGTGGCCGCTTCGAACGCTCGACTTGCGCTGCCGGAGGTCAAGCGAGGCTTGGTCGCATCGAGCGGGGCATTGCTTCGCGCTCAGCGGGTACTCCCGCTCAATATCGCCAAACAGCTCCTGATGACCGGCGACGATCTGCCGATCGCAGACGCGGCTCGGCTCGGACTCGTGAATGTCGTGGCCGAGCCAGGCGCTGCGCTCGAACAAGCTCTTGCGCTCGCCGACCGGATCACGACGAACTCCCCGGTCGCTGTCCAGTACTCGCTCCAGGCGATCGACCGGGTCGTCTCGGCCGACGACGAGGCCGGATGGGAGATCAGCAACTGGGCTCGCGACGCCAACCGCAGAACGGCCGACGCGAAAGAAGGCGTGGCAGCCTTCTTCGAGAAGCGCCCACCCCGCTGGACCGGCCGCTGACGCAGTCGCCAAAAATCGGTAGGTTGGTTGGTATGCGCTTCGATGAGACCGACCTCCGCGAGGCGGCAACCATCGAGCGGGTGTCGCCGGACCAGTTCCAGATGGTGCACGGGCGGATCACCGCCGACTTGCGCTATGGGCGCGATGCCTGGCCTGCGGTCTCGTGGCTCGCAGCAACCCAGGATCCCGAGGCGAAGGAGCGCATGATCCGCGAGGTCGGTGCCGAACTCCAGTCCGCATCCGCCGCGCTGCTCAGCGTCGACGGCGCTGTGGACAACTTCGGTTCCGAGATCGTGTTCGGCCGCGCCGCCCAGCACCGGCGTCGTGCCCGGCGGGCATTCGACTTTGCCACCGCGCTGCACCGTTCGCTCCACCCCGACGAAGCGTCCGGTGCGTACGACCTGTCGTTCGAAGACATCGTCAGCCGACGCGAACAAGCGTCAGCGATGCACGACGCTCAGACCGCTGCGCTCCCCCGGATGGGGCTTCAACCGGGGTCCGGCGTGCCGTTCTATGACCTGTACATGCGGCGCCGTCGTCACAAGAGTTGGGGCTGACGGCCGGCGCCGTCTCACCCCGCGCCGCTGGGATCGACACGCCTACGCGACCTAGGTTCGACGCATGGACAGTGTTGCAGTGGCAAGGAGCATGCGGGGTTCGCTCGGCATGCTGGCGATGGCCTGGCTCATGGACGACTCGACCCGGGCAAAGGCGGCCGAGCGTGGCATGGGTGAGGGGATGGGCGCGTACGCCATCGGGCGCCTCGGCGTGCTCGGCGATTGCCCTCCCGACAACGTCGTCGCCGCTGCGTACTTCTGGGAACCCGAAGTAATGCGTTCGATGGTTGCCGAGGGTCGAGCGTCCATGCCGCCGGCGGACGGGGCCCTGATCTATGCCGCGATCTGCCAGGAGTACGGAGCGGAAGCACTCGACGGTATGGACGGTGTCGAACGTCTCGGCGAACTGTGCGAGAAGGTCATCGACGCCGCAGACCCCCACGGTGCGCCGACCTTCGTGGGCTGGCGCGACATGCCTCGCCCCGATGCGGCTGGGCCGGCGCGAACGTTCCAGCTCGCGCAGTGCATGCGTGAACTTCGATTCGGCCGTCACGCCGTCGCCGTGCAGGCTGCTGGGATGGGCCCGCTCGAGGCGATCCTTTCGGGACCCGCCGGCGAGTGGAACGCCGAGTTCTTCGGGTGGCCTCGTCCGTACCCCGACATCTCCGAGCTCGCCGACTCCCGCGACGCCATCGAGGGCGTCACCGACCAGCTGCACGCTCGCGACTTCGAGCACCTGACCGACGACGAGCGCGCCGAGCTGCGGGCACTGGCCAAGGCGGCTCGCGCACACGCGTCGAGCTAGACGCGACCTCGCGCCCGATCGACGGCGTCGAGGAGCTCATCGATGGACGGACGGTCGTCGGGACCGTCCCCATGGAACGCATACGCGAGCGCGCCATCCGGGCTGATCACCACATCACCGCCGAGCTGCAGAGTGTCCTCGACGGGTCGCCGAAGACCTTTGATTCCTCCGGATCGGAACAGCTCCACGTAGCGCTTCGCCGCGCGCCATCCCCACACCCGACGGACGCTCCCACGTCGATAGCCATAGGTCCGATAGACCTCGCGGGCAGGATCGACCAGCACCGGAAAGGCAAGGTCGTGTCGCTCCACGTAGGCGGCGAGCAGATTCGGCCGGGTGAACGTGACCAGGACGATCTCCGTATCTCCGAACTCGTCGATTCGCTCGCGAACTGCGAGCACATGCGAAGCACACGGCAGTCAATGGATGTGTCGGTGGAAGATGATCAGCACCGTTCGGCCGCGGTGCTCGGCGAGCGACCAGGACCGACCCGCATGGGTGGACAGCTCGATGGCGGGGGCATGGGAGCCGATCGGCGGTCTAGCCACGCCCACCAGTCTGGCCGAGTGCACGTGAAAGACTCGGCGCGATGCGAATCACGGGACTCTGCGGAGGCATCGGTGCGGGCAAGTCAACCGTTGCGACCCTCTTCGCCGAACACGGCGCGCACCTGATCGACGTCGACCTCCTGGGCCGCCTCGTCATCGAGCCGGGTGGTCGCGCCTACGCATCGGTGATCGAGTTGTTCGGCGAGGGCATCCTTGCCGAGGTCGACGATCCTCAACCGCCGATCGACCGAGCGAAACTCGCCGCCATCGTCTTCTCCGACCCCGCCGATCTGGGGAGGCTCGAACGCGTCAGCCATCCGGCGATCGATGCCGAACTCGACGCCCGGCTCGACGAGGCGCTCGCCGCCGGCCACAGCTGGGTGGTACTCGACATGGCCGTCCTCGTCGAGTCGCGGCTCGGCCGAGACCTGCCGTCCGGGCGAGCGTACGACCGGGTGGTCGTGGTCGAGGCTCCCGAAGCCACACGCATCGGTCGACTGGTCGAAGCACGAGGAATGGATCCGGACGACGCGGCCCGACGCATCGCCAGCCAAGCCGACGATGCGACCCGACGGGCCGTGGCGGACATCATCCTCGTCAACGACGGCAACCTCGACCAGCTGCGACGAAGCGTGGACGCAGTGATCGCGGAGCTCCGCGACCCGACCTAGCCAGACAGCCGCACCGACGGGCAGCCGGCCGAGCCGCGGACTGCACCGGCACCGCAGCTCGCTGATACTGTCGCCGCACGCTGTAGGGGCGTAACCAAGCGGGAGAGCAATGCAATGAACGCGGGCCGAGCTCGCGACGGTGCCGTGCGCGCCGTCGTGCCTACGAACGTGACCAGACGGCATCGACGTGGCTTCGGCGCCTTGCTCGCCGTGATGTTCCTCGGCTTCATCGCGCTCGCCGCAGCACCCAGCGCTCGTGCGCAGGTCTCGTGCACGAACAACCACATCGTCTCGACACCGGCCGAGCTCGACGCCGCGATCACCTGCTACAACGCGCAGACGCCGGCCGGCGATCACATGATCACGTTCGCCGCGAACATCAGCTACACCGGCGCGGTGCCACCGACGATCGATTCCGTCACCGACACCGGCAACCTGACGATCGATGGCAATGGAATGACGCTGGCTGACGGATCGGGCGAACTGCTCACGGTCGACAATCCCGGGCCGGCGACCCAAGTCTCGAACCTCACGATCACCAACGCGAGCTCAGACGGGATGGCCATCAACAACGGCATGGTCACGCTCACCAACGTCAGCGCCGACGGCAACTACGACGACGGCATCGACATCGACGGCGGCGCGGTCACCATCAACGGCGGCTCGGCCAGCAACAACGGCGACGGCGGCGTCGACATCGACGGCGGCACCGTCTCGATGACCAACGTCGCGGCGAACAGCAATTACGACGACGGCGTCGACATGGACGACGGCAACCTGACGCTGAACGGCGGCTCGGCAAACGACAACTACGAGGACGGCTACGACGTGTCGGGCGGCACTGCGTCGCTGACCAACGCCTCGGCGGCGCACAATTTCGGTGACGGAGTCGACGTTGACGGCGGTGTGGTGACGATCGTCGGCGGCTCGGCCACGTACAACTACGAATCCGGCTACGACGTCGAAGGCGGCACGGTCTCGATCTCGGGATCGAGCGCAAGCCACAACGAAGAGGATGGTGTCTCCGTCGAAGACGGCATCGTCACGATCAATGGCATGACCTCGTTCGAGAACTACTTCGCCGGATTCTTCGTCTACGGCGGAACCGTCTCGATCTCCAACAGTGTCGCCCACACCAACATGCTGGGTGGCGCAGAAGTCGCGGGTGGTCAGACGACGATCACGAATAGCACCGTGCACTCGAACCTGTCCGAAGGCGTCTACGCCGCGTCGGGCAATCTCGAAATCCACCGGTCCACCATTCGCAACAACAACGGACCCGGAATCGTCAACGACATCCCATGCTGTTTCCCCGGCGGTCCGACCTCCCCGGGGCTTGTCACCACCGTTCAACCCACGAGTCCGTCGGGGTCGCGCGACTTCGTGCCCACCACGCAGCCCACCTGCTGCACGTTCGATCCACCCGTCGTGCTGGTCTCGAATTCGACGATCTTCGCCAACACCATGCCGGGCGTGTATGCGCTCGTCGGCTCGATCGACGTCGCCAACTCCACCGTGGCCAACAACACGATCGGCTTGGCGAACGGCGGCGGAACGATCACGACGACATCGTCGATCATCGCCAACAACACGACCGCCGACTGCAATGGCACCATCACCGACGGCAGCGCGAACTTCTCGGGCGTTCCCGGCGACCTGCGTGGCTGTCCGGTGGCCTCGGGCGCCTTGACCGGCGGGTCGCTGGCAGGTGCGCTCGCGGACAACAGCTGTGCCGCACCATGCACACAGACACTCGCCCTGCTCGCAGGGTCGAACGCGTTGAACTTCGGGGACTGCACCGCTGTGCCGATCGGCCTCAGCGGGTCAACGGTCGTCAGCGGTGATCTGTCCGTGGACCAGCGCAGCGCGGCTCGGGTCCCGGATCGATGCGACGCCGGCGCCTTCGAACTCGATGACGGCACGGTCAACATCACGAATTCCCATCCACGGATCTATCTGACGATCGACGACCCATACCGCTGCGGTGACGGGTTCTACGGCCAGATCACCGGCGGCACGGGCCCATACACCGTCGACTATCTGCTCACGAACCAGACGACCGGCGCCACGTCCCGCCTCCCGCTGCTCACGGTCGATGCAACCGGCACCTACACCTACCCGATCGACCATGTCGTGTTCGAGGGACTGCATCGTGTTGTGGTCACGGCGACCGACTCACTCGGGACCAACGTGGCGACTGCGTTCGACGCAACGATCACCACCGACTGCGGGCAAGCGCCCGTCCCGGCATCCACCACACCGGCCGTGACGGCACCGGCAATCACCGCGCCGATCACCGATCCCGGTTCGCCGGGTCTCGCCGTCACCGGTGCACACACCGACGCGCTGGCAGCCGTCGGTATCGCGATCCTTGGCCTTGGCACACTCATCACCGGCTCGGTTCGGCGGCGACAAATCGAAGAAGAGAACGTCGCCGTCAACGCGACGACAGATCTCGTGGCGCCATGGACCTCGACGACCCTGCCGGTCCGTCGTACCGCCACCTCAGCGGTCATCCCGATCATGCCGTCGCGCCGCCTGCCGGCGAACGACGCGGTGCTGCCGGTGACACCTGCGAGCAACACCGCACCCTCTTCGGCCGATGCCTCGAGCCGTGTCACCGAGTCCGAAGCGGCGCCCGCCATCGCAGTCGACCCGGTTGAACTCATCAACGATCTCGACAAGTGCATCAGCCACGACGGCACCGCCATCGAGCGAGCGATGGTCGATGACCTGCATCAACTGCTCGACGACCTGCGCCACGCGTGACCACCGTGCGGCCGGGCACGGTCGTCGGCGGGCACCACTAGTGTCCCCGGCGTGGCTGAGCTTCCCGAACTGATCGGCCGTCCACCAAGCGGTCGCACGTTCGACGGCGAGCGGGTGGTGTCGATGGCCGACGTCGCCCCCGACGGACGCATGCGCTTCGACGCCATCGCTCGCTTCCTCGGCGACATCGCCAACGACGACACCGACGACGCCGGGTTCGCGGCCAAGGGACTCGCTTGGGTCGCTCGACGATCGACCATGGTGGTGCACGCGTTCCCGGTGAGCCGAGAGCGGCTGACGATGACCACCTGGTGTTCGGGCACCGGCAAGCGCTGGGCGGAACGGCGGACATCGATCGTCGGCGATGCGGGAGGTGGCGTCGAGGCCGCCGCGCTCTGGGTACACCTCGACCCCGATTCCGGCCGACCGGTCCCCTGGGGCGACGAGTTCGCTGCCGCATATCTCGAAGCGGCGCAGGGTCGCGAGGTCTCCAGTCGTCTCGCGCTCCCCAAAGAACCGGAAGACCCGCCCAGCGACGGCGTGCGCAACGAGATGCCGTGGTCGTTCCGCTACGCGGATCACGACATCTTCGATCACGTCAACAACGCCGCGTACCTGGCCGTCCTCGAAGAGGCGCTGGCCGGTGGCACACCGCCGGCGCCGCTCCGCGTCGACATCGAGTGGCGTCAACCGATCGGCGCCGGTGTCTCCCTGCGGGTCATTGAGCACGTGAGCCCTGCTGGAATGACGATGTGGCTACGCGACGGCGACAACTCCGTTGCCGTGATCAGCGGTACACCCCTGGCTTCGTGAACGACGGCACCGAGGGGCGGAACGGGCCAAGTCTCACGCGCCCGGCGTCGAATCGAGGCGCTCCATCTCTCGAGTGATGATCAGATCCTCCGCCGCCGCTCGGCTCCCACCAGGCTCGCTGGCTTGATCCGCTTCGCCGAAACGCGCGTCGATCGCCTCAGGGGCCGCGTCCTTCAGGTTGCTGCGCCGCACGAATCGGTCGAAGAGGTCGCCCTTTCGCTCGAGGATCTCCCGCATGTACTCGTCGACCGCGTGCTCGGTGAGCAGGCGATGGACCTCGACACGGCGCGCCTGACCCATGCGGTGACACCGGGCGATCGCCTGCTCTTCGGTCGACGGCTTCCACTGGGGTTCGGTGAGGATCACGACCGACGCCGCCTGCATGTTCATGCCAACGCCTGCGGCTTCGATCTGACAGACGAGTGCGCCAGGCTCATAGCTCGAGCTGAAACGGTCGACGATCTCCTGTCGCTTCCGCGGTGAGACGCTGCCGGTGATCTGGCCCATCGCCCAGGGTCCAAGCGCGGCCTCTACCCGGTCGATCACCTCCCGAAAGTAGGAGAAGATCACCACCTTTCTCCCGTTCGCGCCCGCCTCGTGCACGAGTTCAATGATCCGGTTGAGCTTCGAGCTCTGGAGCGGATCCTCGGTCAGGAACGCCGCCTGGCGCATGGCCATGAAGTTGCGCTCGGCCACGGCTTGGCGGTACACCTCGAGTTCGGGACCCTCGAGCGTGAGCCATTCCTCCGTCTCGATCCGCTCGGGAAGCTCGGTGAGCACATCCTCCTGATTCCGGCGCAGATACGCGGGCGCCACCGCCTGGCGGAACACGGCGGCCCCGTTCGGCCCCTCCGGGTCGGGAAGCCGATAGGCGACATCGGGACGCACAAGTTCGACGAGTGAACGGAACTCGCCGGGACGGTTCTCCATCGGAGTACCGGTGAGCAGGAGCGCATAACTCGGCGCGGACAGCCATCGCTCGACCGCCTGCGTCCGCTTGGCGTCGGGGTTCTTCACATAGTGCGCCTCGTCGACGACGACCGCCGCGACATCGATCGGTGGGTCTCCCAGGCGAGGCAACGTGCCAAAGGTGGTCAACGCCACTCCGCCATGTGCCGACCATCGGGCGAACGCATCCTCGCGTTCGGGCCCGTGGAGGCGGATGACCGGCTCGAGTTCGGTGTGTCGGCGGATCTCGTGCTCCCAGTTGGCGAGCACGCTGGTGGGTGACACGACGAGAAAGTGTCGATAGCCCTCGCTGCGCAGGTGACAGAGGAGCGCCAGCGCCTGCACGGTTTTGCCGAGACCCATCTCGTCGCCGAGGATCCCACGTACCTGGGCGAGGGCGAATTTCGCTCCGAACGCTTGGTACCCGCGGAGCGTGCATCGCAACAGGTCGGTGTCGAGATCGACGTCATTGATCCGTTCGATGAGTTCCTCGGAGAGATGACCACGGGCAGCGTCGGTGTCTGGGAGTCCGACCACCTCGGCCAGCAATCCGTTGATCTCCGCGGTGTGACGCTCGAACTCCGCCCAAGGATCGTCCGACATGTTCGGGCGACGCGTCGCCACGTCGGAGTGGGCGGCAACCAGGTCTTGGAGCCGGAGGAGCGCGGCGTGAGCCTGATCGCGGGCGTCTGGTCCAGCGAAGAGGCCGCGCCAGCCGCGGCCTCTTCGGGCGGCATCAAGATCGGGGCGAAGCGTTCCCGCGAGCTGGTCGGCGGGCGGCACGATCGCCAGAATCGCCTCGCGGCGAGCGCGCAACTCGGCGAGCCCGGCGACGAGATGCTCGTGGTCGGTTCGCCGAACCTCGGCGTCGAGACGAATACGCGCGTTGATCTGCGCCGCTTGCACGAAGTGCTCCGCCGCATCCTGCACCGCCCCCGAGATGGCCGGTCCGACGCCGCTGACCGCTTCGAGCTGTGCTCGACTCGCCGCTCGTATCTGGCCAATCGTCACCCACCCGGCATCGCGGAGCAGGCTGAGCCCGCGGGCCGATTCCAGGTAGGGCTCGAGCGCATCGGTGTCGGCGAGCGCAATCGTCCGCTCGACCTCGTTGGCGAGACACAGCCGATAGGCATCACGAACCGTTGCCTCGGCTGCGCCCCGGCGAGCGACGAGCGTGTCGAGACGCTGGAGAAGCTGCTTTGCAGCCCGCAGGATCGAGCGCTGCTCACCTCGGGTCAGCATTCGCTCGCGCTCCTCGACCACGACTGCTCATCTTCGCAGCTTCCGAGATTGCGCCCGAGGTCAGCACCGAGGAAGATCGGGACGTGCCACGCATGCAGCCGGACTTCTATGACCGCTTCCTCACCGAACCGCACGTCGGGGTGCTCGCGACGCTGCGACGCAACGGACTGCCGTACACGGTGCCGGTGTGGTGGCTCTGGCACGAGGACGCGTTCTGGCTGACGGGGACCTACGGGCGCGTCTGGTGCCGGCAGCTGATGGTCGACCCTCGATGCTCGCTGTGCGTTGAAGCGATGGGCGAGTCAGCGGGCCACGTCGGCGTCGACGGATCGGCCGAGCCCTTCGAGCTGCCCGACTTCGACATCTGGCCAATCAGCCGCCTGCTGGTCGACAAGTACGTCGCCTCGACACCGGGTGGCGATCCCGACGCCTTCTTCGCCAACATGCAGACCGAACCCCGCCTGCTGTTCCGGCTCGAGCCCGAGGATCGTGACAATGCCATCCGGGCGATCGACATGCGGATCTATCGGGGCAAACGATCCGATCGCGAGCATCAGGCCGGTACCGACCGCTCGTAACGAAACCACTGGCGTAGCGTTGACGCGGCCGAGCTCGTCGAGCACGGGCGCTCACGCTCAATCTCCCTCCTCGCCGACCGACGGATCCCCGATGCAGCCGCCGCAATCCACGCCACCCACGACACCGCTTCCCGAACTTCTCCTTGGCCAGCTCGAGTCGGTGATCGTCGGGCAGCGCGAGGCCCTGAAGACCGTGCTGGCGACGCTTCTGTCCGGCGGCCACCTGCTCCTCGAAGACCGCCCCGGAGTGGGAAAGACCGTCCTCGCTCGAGCGCTGGGCGCGGTGCTCGGTGTGCCGATGGGCCGCATCCAGGGCACACCGGACCTGCTCCCAACCGACATCACCGGCGTGCATGTGTTCCAGCCCAACACCGGTGAATGGTCATTCCGCGCCGGCCCGATATTCACACCCTTGCTGCTGGTCGATGAGCTCAACCGCGCGACCCCGAAGGCGCAATCGGCGCTGCTCGAGGCCATGGCCGAGGACCAGGTCACCGTCGATGGAACGACCTTCGAGGTGCCGGTGCCGTTCATGGTCATTGCGACACAGAATCCGCTGGGCGAAGCCGGCACCCACGTACTCGGCGCAGCGCAGACCGATCGATTCGCCGCAATGCTGCGACTCGGACTGCCGGGGATGGAGGCCGAGCGAGCTGTCCTGACCGGTCGCGCCGGCAAGAAGAACCTCGACACGATCGAGCGCGTACTGCACGACGGTGAGCTCGTACAGGTCCTGAACCACGTCCGCTCGATCCATGCGACCGACGAGATGGTCGACTACATCCTCCAGCTCGTCGAACGCGTACGAGCGTTGGATCCGTCGATCTGGCTGAGCGTGAGGGTGAGCGAGACCATGCTGTCGATGTCGCGTGGCCACGCGTTCATGTCGGGGCGGGACTACGTCGCTCCTGAGGACGTACAAGCGGTCGCGACCGCGGTCCTGGCCCACCGTCTCCCGCCGGCGATCGGTCGTGCCGCGGCCGCGTCGGCACTATCGGGGGTCCCGGTGCCCGTCGGCTCGGACTAGTACGTCGATCGTGGCGTTCGAGCACCCAGCGTTGCCTCGTCGGGACGGGCGGATCTATCCCTTTCCGACACCGGTCGGCGTCGGAATTCTGCTCGTTTCGGGTGGTGCGGTTTGGCAGGCATCGAGCCAGCGGGTGGCGATCGGCTTTCTGATAGCGCTCGCGATCCTGATCCTCTGCGATTTCGTGGTCTCCGCCGTCGCGCTGCATCGACGTCCGGCTTCGATCGAACCGGTCCGACGCTTCGTTGCGACCCCTGGCCAGTCGGTGAGATTCGTCGGTACCGCCGCTCCGGGTGGACTCGACATGCGGGTGCTGGTCCGACGAGCCGGGCGCGCCCAGGCGGACAGCGACTTTGCCGCGCTCGATCCGGGGATGTCCGACATCGACCTCGAGCTCGCCGGAGCGGGCCAAGCTCGAAAGACGATGTTCGTACGGCATCGGAGCGAATGCTCTGCGTTCGGCCTGATGTGGGCACGACGCTACGTGGCCCAGCAGATCGTCCCGCTCCACATCGCGCCAGGCCCGAACGTCGATCCCGACCTCGAGGTGGTTGCCAGCGAGGAGATCACGCGACTTCGCGAGTACATCCCCGGCGATCGAATCAGTCGCATTTCGTGGCCGACCACCGCCCGCACCGGCCAACTGCATGTCCGTTCGGAGGAGGTCGTCGACCACGAAGTTGCCGTCGTGGTCGACCTCGGGCCTGACTATCGAGCCCGCGAGGGCGACGATCCGAACGGCCGACTCATCGGCGAGGTAGCCCTCGAGCTCGCCAGCTCCGTCGTCACCGCACTGCTGGCCCAAGGTCGGGTCGTGACGCTGACCACCGCCTCGATGCGCGAGGCCTACTACGAACAGGAGCTCGCCGAGGCCCTCGCGTCGCCGACGCTCGTCCCTCGCCCGGGTGTGCGAATCGTCCCCGGCGCCGACGCAACGTTGGCCGGCGTGCCCGCGACCGAGGTGGTGTCGAGCCTGATCGGCGACGAGTTGGAGCTGATCCGCCGGCTCTCGACCACCGAGCACTCGGCCACGATGTCCTACCCGCCGGCGCCCTATTTGTTGGTCACACCCGACGGTTCGCATTGGGTCACGTCGTGAGCACGTTCACGCGTTCGGTACGAGGCCGCAATCCACTCGTCCTGAACGCCACCGCGCTCGACACGCGAGCCCGGCTGCGGATCGTCGGTTTGATCGGGCTCGCGGCGATCGCCGTGCGGCTCGTTCTCGGCGACGGTGTCACCGTGCCGGTGTTGGTGGTCGTACTTGCCGTGTCGCTCTGGAAGTACCCACCGGCTGCGGCGGCGCTGATCGGCTTTGCCGCAATGAGCCTCGGCGGCAGTCTCTTGTTCATCGCGCCGGTGGCGATCGTGCTCATCGCTCGCTGGTGGAATCGACAGGAGCTGCACATCGAGCGGAGTGTGGCCTACGCCGCGACGACTGTGGTTTGGGCGGTCGTGGCCCTACTACTCAGCCTGCTGTTCATCTCCTTGACGGCGGGTCGGAGTGCCTTCGGCGAGGGCGCTGCCTCGGGGTCCGACAGCGCGGTGGCCCGGTTCGTGCGTGAGCTACTCGGACTCGACGATGCTTCGGAGCCCGGCGACGTCACGCTGGTACCCGGCACCGAGCAAATCCAGCCGATTCAGCCGCCCGAACCACGCGATCGGTCGTGGCTCTGGATCGTGCTCGTCGTGATCGGGCTGCTGTTGCTGGCGGCGATCGTCTGGGCGTTCATCCAACGCCGCCGAGCTGCCGCGTTGCTTCCGACCGCGGCGCCCCCGCTAGCCCGACTCGAGCAGGTGGGCGAGTCGTTGGGCCAGAAGCGTCAAAGCAGCGAGGGGGCGATCGACTACGGCTGGCGTCTCGCCCGTGCGACCGGGGACCCGCGCCTGGCGCGCACGGGCGGCTTCGTTTCGAGCGAGGTCTACGAGAGCCGAACCGCAGACGCCGAAGCAACCGAAACCCGGCTCGCGGATCTGGAGACCGCCCCGCCCGTGCTGTCGAGCGGGTCCATAGTTCGGCGGATCAGGGATCGCGTCCGGCGAGTCCTGCGCCGAACTCGTTGAGGTACTCCAGTCCTCGATAGGCGAGCCACCCTGCGCCCGCGAACAGCGCAGGTGGAAGGACCCAGAGTGCCGCGATGGCTGCGACAAGACCAGCGCCGAACTGGCGCCCCCACAGTGCGCTCGAGGCGATCGGGAGGACGAGCGAGATGGTGAGCCAGGCACCCGTCGACCACCACGGCAGCGCCAAACCCGTATCCCAGATCAGGTCGATTCCCGACGCAAAGAACGCATAGAGACCCACCGAGGCGAGCAGCGCCCACAGTGCAACGGAGAGCTGGCGTCGACCGCCGGCAGCCCACCGGGTACGCAACGCGGTGGCGGTCCACATCACGTATCGCTTCAGGCGGGGTACGCCTACGGCACCCAGCTGATAGCGGAAGTACCGGTCGGCGAAGACCTCGGGGATGATCGGCTCCGGCTTGGGCTCACCCGGTCGGGCATTCGGGATGAGGTGATCGTGGAAGATCGCGGCCGGTGTGTGCACGCCGTAGGCCTTGGTGAACCACCGCATTGGGCCAGGAACCGAGGCCAGATCGAACGGGAGGACCTCGGCGCCGGTGATCGATTGGACCTGCTTGTGCTTGTGGTCCGGCAGGCGGCCGCTCTCGACGTATTTCTCCAATCCGGTCTTCTTGCCATACCGGATGGTGACATCGCTGGGGAGCACGAACTCCTTGTCGTTGATCTGGCGGAGCGGCAGCTGCTCCCCGGTGACTCCGGTGATCTCGAAGGCGCCCTTGCCGCGCCAGTCAAAGGCGGGGACGAGCGCGATGCCTTCTTCGCTCGCCACCTCGGCCTCATTCGCAGAACCGCTCGTTGCACTCATGACTCACCTCACTGGATCAACCGTATGCAGTTGGCCACGCCCGTTCTGCGTCCAAGCGCGCACTCGCCCGCCGAAGTCACCCATAGTTCGGAGCCAGGTTGCGACCGGTAGCGTCGGAGCGTGAGCGTGGTTCGGGTCGGCTGTCCGATGTGGGCCCACAAGCCGTGGGTGGGTCGGTGGTACCCGGCGAATACGCGAGCGGGCACCGAACTCGCGCTCTACACGCGTCTGTGCAACGCCGTCGAGGGCAACACGACCTTCTACGCGGAGCCGTCGGCGGACACCGTCGCCCGCTGGCTGGAGCAGTCGCCGTCCGACTTCCGGTTCGCCTTCAAACTGCCGCGGACCGTCACCCACGACCAACGCCTGCAGGACGTTCGCGAGCCGGTCCGCAGCTTCCTGAACCGCATCGAACCCCTTGGCGAGCGGATCGGACCGGTGCAGGCCCAGCTGCCGCCGGCGTTCGGACCCGAGGGTTTCGACGTGCTCGCCGCGTTTGTCCGTCGACTCCCCCTGGACTGGCCGTGGGCGGTCGAGCTCCGACACCCGGGTTGGTTCGACGGCGGGCTGGCCCACCAACGGCTCGATGAGCTGCTCAACGAGCGTGGCATCGGTCGGGTCGTGCTCGACACACGACCGCTGTACTCGGTGCCCGCTGGTTCGACCGCGTCGGTCGAGGAGCGTTCGAACAAGCCCAGGCTGCCGATCACGCTCGACGCCGTCGGCCCGCGACCGATCATTCGGGTGATCGGCGAGGACCAGGCCGAAGGCACACTCGGCGGGCTGCTCACCTGGGTGCCATTCATCGTCGACTGGGTCCGCGCCGGGCGAGAGCCGTACCTCTTCGTGCATCAGCCGGAAAACCTGGATTCGCCAGGTATTGCCCGCCAGATCTACGACGCGATCCGGATCGCGCTACCGGAGCTCGGGCCACTACCCGAACCCGATGGGGTCGAGGCCAACGACCAACCCGCCCTGTTCGATCTCTGAAGCGGGCCACGGGAGCCGGCTGCCCGTGTATGGCAGGATCGGTTCATGAGCTCAACGGTCATGACACTCGAAGAACGACAGGCGTTTCTCGCCGCCGTCCACGTCGGCATCATCGCCATCAACGAAGACGGCCGAGGCCCACTCGCCGTCCCGGTCTGGTACTCCTACGAGCCGGGCGGCGAGGTCAACGTCTTGATGCAATCCGACTCACGAAAGATGGTCGGCATCGACGCCGCCGGGCGCTTCAGCTTGTGCGCACAGACCGAGGAAGCCCCCTACAAGTACGTGACGGTCGAGGGTCCGGTCTCGGCGGTTCGCACCTACGACCAGGAGGATCTGCTCGCCATGGCCACCCGCTATCTCGGTGAGGAGATGGGCCGTCAGTACGCAGCGTCCGGTCCCGGCGCCAACAGCGTGATGGTGTCGATGACCCCTGAGCATTGGCTCAGCACCGACTACTCGAAGCGTTAGTACGTCACTCCGAAGCACGTCGCCGGGCCCATCGAAATCCGATTCGCTGGCTCGGGAATAGGTGACTCTCCGAGGAGTTGTAATCACGTAATCCTGATTACTCTCCAGATTCGAGGTACCTCGTGTCGACAGTGAACAACGCGACTCTTCCGATTCTTCCCCTCCCCAACGGCTTCATCTTTCCCGAGATGGTCGTGACCGTGGCCGCCGAGAGCCCCGGCGCACGCAAGGCCTTCGAGGCCGCCAACCCCGAACTTGTGGCGGTCCCCCAGACCGGTCCGAGTGACAACCCCACCTATTCGACGATCGGCCTGGTGGCTCGGATCGAACAGCAGGGCCAACTCCCCAACGGCGCCAAGGGCGCCGTGCTGCGCGGCCTGCGCCGGGTGCGTATCGGCCAGGGCGAAACGAGCCCCGAAGGCGCGCTCCACGTGTCGATCACCGAGATCGATGTGCCGGACACAACCGCCGAGGCTCGTGCCGCAGCCGCCGACTACAAGCGGGTCGCCAGCGACTTGCTCCGCCTGGTGGGCGGCGGTCAGATGACCGGCATGCTCGACGGTGTCGACAATCCAGGCGCCCTCGCCGACACGTTCGCCTGGTGGCCAGAGCTCAGCGAAGAGCGCCGCCGAGAGCTGTTCGAGACGACGGACCCGAACGAGCGCATCGTCAAGGCCCTGGCCTGGGCCGAGGAGGCGCTGGCCGAAACCGAGGTCAACACCGACATCAACTCCACCGTGCGCGACGGCTTCGAGAAGGACCAGCGCGAAGCGATCCTCCGACGCCAGATGCAGTCGATCCGTGAGGAGCTGGGTGAGGGCGGCGACGACGAAATCGCCGAATACCGCTCCCGCCTCGCCGAACTCGCCGGCACCGAAGACGAGCCCGGTCCAATGCCGGCCTCGACGGTGACCGCAGTGGAGAAGGAACTCGACCGTCTCGAGCGCATGGGCGATCAGTCGATGGAGAGCGGCTGGATCCGTACATGGCTCGAGACGGTCTTCGATATCCCCTGGGGTGAACGCACGACCGACACCCTCGATCTCGAAGCGGCGCAAGTACAGCTCGACGACGACCACACCGGTCTCGACAAGGTCAAGGAGCGCATCGTCGAGTTCCTCGCCGTGCGCAAGCTCCGCCGCGAGCGCGAGACCGCCGAGTCCGGCGGCCGCGGCTCGGGCGCCATCCTGGCCCTCGTCGGTCCCCCCGGCGTCGGCAAGACCAGCCTCGGCGAATCCATCGCCGAGACGATGGGTCGCAAGTTTGTCCGCATGTCGCTCGGCGGCGTGCGCGACGAGGCCGAGATCCGAGGTCACCGCCGTACCTACGTGGGCGCGCGGCCAGGTCGTGTCGTGCGGGCGATGATCGACGCGGGTTCGATGAACCCGGTCGTGCTCCTCGACGAGATCGACAAGGTCGGCAACGACTGGCGGGGCGATCCGTCGTCCGCCCTGCTCGAGGTGCTCGACCCGGCACAGAACGGCACGTTCCGTGACCACTATCTCGAAACCGAGCTCGACTTGAGCGAGGTCGTGTTCATCGCCACCGCCAACGTGCTCGACACGATCCCTGCTCCTCTCCTCGACCGGATGGAGATCATCCCGGTCGAGGGATACACCGAAGACGAGAAGGTCGCGATCGCCCGCGATCACCTGCTCCCCCGCCTGCTGGAGCGCAACGGCGTGAGCGCCGAGGAAGTGGTCATCCGTGATGACCTGATCCGTACCGTGGTCGCCGACTTCACCCGAGAGGCCGGCGTTCGCCGCCTCGAACAGCGGCTGGATCGGCTGGTGCGTCGCGCGGTCAGCCAGCTCGTTCGTGACCCGAATCTCGATTCTGTCGAGATCGGCGAGGACGATCTCCGACCGGCGCTCGGCCGCACCTCGATGAGAGAGGATCCGGCGGAGCGAACCGTCGACCCCGGCGTTGCGACCGGACTCGCCGTGACCGGTGCCGGCGGCGATGTGCTCTTCGTCGAGGTCAACGCAGCTCCCGCACCCGGCGACGCCTCCGGGTCGCTGACCCTCACCGGACAACTCGGGGACGTGATGAAGGAATCAGGTCAGATCGTGTTGTCGTACCTTCGGGCCAACGCAGACGCCCTCGACCTCGACCCGTCGGCGCTCAACCGGAACATGCACGTGCACTTCCCCGCCGGGGCGATTCCCAAGGACGGACCATCGGCCGGTGTCACGATGACCACGGCGTTCGTGTCGCTGCTGCGGGACACCCCGATGCGCAACGACGTCGCGATGACGGGCGAGGTCACGCTCCACGGGCGCGTGCTGCCGATCGGTGGCGTGAAGGAGAAGGTTCTGGCCGCCCACCGGGCGGGCGTGAAGCACGTGCTGCTTCCGGAAGGCAATCGCGAAGATGCCGACGATGTCCCCGAGCACGTGCTCGAGGATCTCGAGCTGCACTTCGCCTCGACCATCGACGATGTGCTCGAGGTCGCCTTCGCCGCCTGATGCGCTTCGGTGCCTGGAAGCCACGCGGAAAGGCTGCGCCTTCGTGTCGGCTTCTTGGAGTTCAGCGGTCAATTGAGCTTCGCTCGCCACCTTTCCGCTGAAGCTCCTGGCACCAAAACGCATCACGTCATGCAATGGCGCCGGGCGTGAAGCTCACCGGCAGGTGGGTCGGCCCGTAGATGAAGTTGCTCGGCATCCACTCGGGCTCGGCGGTCGGTTGCAGATCGTCGAGCCTGACGAGCATCTCCTTGATCAAGGCCGCGATCTCCACCCGGGCGAGGTGTGCGCCGAGACAGAAGTGCGGCCCACCGCCACCGAACGCCACATGCGGATTCGGTGAGCGGGTGGGGTCGAGGCGATCGGGATCCTCGAACACCGCGGGGTCCCGATTCGCCGCGCCGTAGTACATGACGACCTTGTCACCCGCAGCGATCTGGCGATCTCCGAGCACAACGTCGTGGGTCGCGGTGCGGCGCATGTAAATCACCGGGCTGCTGAAGCGGAGCAGCTCTTCGATCGCCGTGTCGATTCGTTCGTCGAAGCTGCGGTGAAGCTCGTCGAGTGCGGCGGGGTGACGAAACAGCTCATAAAAGCCGGCCCCCACGAGGTTTCGCGTGGTGTCGCCGCCGGCATCGACCAGCAGCATGAACCACAGAAAGAAGTCGACCTCGTCGAGCGGTTCGCCGGAGATCTCCCCGTGTGCGAGGAGTGATGCGAGATCGTCGGCCGGGTTCGCTCGCTTGTCGGTCCAAACCCGTTGACTGTGCAGGAACATCTGCATCGTGGCGTCGCGACGTGCGTCGCCGGACACGACCTCCTCTGAGGAGTGGATCGCCTCGGTCAGGTGATAGAGCTCACGGCCCTCCTCGAGCGGGATCCCCAGGATGTCGGCGATCACGAAGCTCGGCATCTCGCCTGCGAGATCGGTCACCAGGTCGCACTCGCCGCGTTCGATGACTGCGTCGACGATCCGGGTCGCCAGCTCGCCGACGCGAGCGCGAAGCTCCCGTGCCGCCCGGGGCGTGAACTCTCGCGAGACCAGCCGACGCATGCGGGTGTGCACCGGAGGGTCGGCCATCAGCATCATCACGTGGTCGCCCGACAGCCCGCCCTCAGCACTCGGGTCCTCGATCATGATCGTTGGGCTCGACGAGAAGCGCTCGTGATCGCGGCCGACCAGCTTCACATCGTCGTATCGGGTCAGGGCCCAAAAGCCCGGACCGTCAGGTTCCTCGTGCCAGTGCACCGGATCGTTCTCGCGCAGCCACGCGAACTGGTCGTGGGGCTGCCCACCTGCGTACGAACCGACCGAAAGCAGGTCGATGTTCACGAGGGCTCATCCTCACTGATGATCTCCTGAGCGTCGGTGTAGGCGCCGCTCGCCGGACGCAGGAAGACCTTGTCCGGCGGGTCTGCGAACCCGCGCTCGGGATACGGGTCCTCGCCGACGACGGGAACGACGGTGCGGTAGTCGGCGGTCCCGATGTCCAACCCGTCGCGGACAAGCCACGGCAGCGGCGACCACGCCGAGCAGTAGTGGTTGACCAGCGCTCGTCGATAGCGATCGGTCGACGCGTTTCGCTTGCTCCGGTGCAGCAGGTAGCCGTTGAAGAAGACGACATCGCCGGCCTTGGCCGGAACGAGGATCTCGCCGCCCCCGGTCGAGGGGTCGAACCCATGGGCCTCCTCGCCAGGATCGAACTCGTCGGGATGACCATGATCTCGCAGCGGGTAGATGCGACCGGGCCGGTGGGATTGCGGTAGCACGCGGAGGCAGCCGTTCTCCTCGTCGGCATCGTCGAGCGCAATCCACGCCCCGACCAACGAGCGGTCGCGGGTCGGAATGTAGCGCTCGTCCTGATGCCACGCCTGGCCGGGAAGTCCCGGTGGCTTGGCGAAGAGCATCGACTGCATGCACTTGACGCGGCCATCCCAGAAGGGCAGGTGTGCTCCGGTGATCCTGCTAAGCACCTCTGCGAGTGCCGGATGGATGACGGCGCCAGCCACGACATCGCTCACCCAGTGCGGGAAGTGCACCGCCAAGATCGACTCGACGACCGGCGGATCGGGAGGGTTGGCGACCGGGTAACCGCCGGCGGCAAAACGTGGGAGTTCACCCCGGATCGAGTCGAGATCGTCGGCTCCGATCAACCCCTCGACCAGGAGCCAACCCTCGTTCACATAGTGATCGACGAGGCCAGGATCGTCCGGGGTCATCAACGGATCGTAGCGAGACGGCTGATGCCGGTCCCTTCTCCGCTCGCCTCGACCGGCTGGGTACGGTCACGGCATGCTGTCCACCCGTCGAGGCGATCCGGTCGAACCGGAACTGCGCGAGCCGACGCCCGATCATGAGGGCCTGCTGGTCTGGCGGTGGCCGGCAGGCATCCGGTCGCTGTCGTCGGCACCGGTCGGAGGCGGGTTGACTCGGCCCGCCTGGACGCTCAACATCGGCGTGCCCAGCGAGTTCCACCGCACCGACCTCGACGCCTTCGCCGCCCGGACCGCAACCAACATCGCCCTGGTCGGATCCGGCAACACCCTCTTCACCGCGGCCGATGTGCGCCGGGTTTGTCGCGGGTCACACGATGGGGTCGTGGCCCACGCGACGGTCGGAATCAGCAAGCCGACCTGGGCCGCCGATCCCGAAGGTGGCCACGAGACCTGGACGCCAGGGACGATCAATCTCGTGCTCCAACTACCCGTCGCCCTTTCCGAGGCGGCAGCGGTCAACCTCGTCGTCACCGCCACCGAGGCAAAGACGCAGGCTCTCATGGAGAAGCGGGTTCCGGGCACGGGAACGGCGAGCGATGCAGTCGTGATCGTCTGGCCCGAATCCGGCGGCGGCGAACCCTTCGGCGGTCCGAGGTCCAGATGGGGCTCACGAGCGGCGACGGCGACCTACGACGCCGTGAGCGCCGGGATCCCTCGATGAGGCATCGCGGTCTCGCAGTCGCGCTCGGGCTGCTCGGCGATCGCTTGCTCGGCGAACCGCCCGACGACCTGCACCCCGTGGCATGGTTCGGCACGGCGATGACTCGCCTCGAGGATCGGATCTGGAAGGACGACCGACGGGCGGGTGTGGCCTACGCCGCGTGTGGGACTGCGATCGGCGCCGTCTCGGGCTCGATTCTGCGCTCAACCACCGCTGCGGTCGGTATCGCTGCGGCCGGTCGGCAGCTCCGAACGGTGGCAACGTCGATCGGATCGATGCTGGAGGACGACGACCTCGATGCAGCCCGGGACAAGCTGCCATGGCTCGTTGGGCGGGACCCGAGCGAACTCGACGCGTCCGGTGTCGCAGCTGCCGTGATCGAGTCGCTTGCCGAGAACAGCGTCGATGCGGTGGTCGCGCCCGTGTTCTGGGGCCTGGTCGCCGGTGCACCCGGCGCCCTCGCCCATCGGGCGATCAACACGATGGACGCCATGGTCGGGCACAAGTCCGACCGCTACCGCAACTTCGGCTGGGCCGCCGCCCGGCTCGACGACGCCGCCAACTACGTGCCGGCTCGTCTGTTCGCCCTCGTCGTCGCCATCCAGCAACCCAGCCGCGCGGCATCGATCATCGAGCGCATCCGTTCCGACGCCCCAGCCCACCCATCACCCAATGCCGGCGTTGCAGAAACGGCAGTGTCGGCGGCACTGGGCATCGAACTCGGAGGCGCGCTGCGGTACGGCGAGCTCGTCGAGAACCGGCCGCACCTGGGTGTCGGCCCGAGACCCTCGGCAACCGACATCGAGCGGGCGGTCGCGACCGTCGATCGCGCCGAGCTGCTGCTGGTTGTCGCGCTCCTTGCCGGCTGGGCGACCCGCCGCCGCTGAGCTCGACGGCCCGTCGATCAGCGCTCCTGGTCGACGCAGCGCTGGATGAGATCGATGCAACGACGCTGCCGGCCGACGGCCGCCGGATTGCGCCAGCCGAGGACGTCGAGGGACGCCTGGATGATGAATGCCGGAACGAGATGATCGATCGCATCAAGGACATCGGCGCCGACGATCCGTTGGTACCCGCGGCGCAACAGATCGACCCGCTCGTTGAGCCCGGCCCGGGCCGCGACCTCCCAGTGCGCGATGTCATACGCAGCCGGCGATGGACCCGCAAGCTCCCAGTCGATCACGGTGGCAATCCGATGTGACGAGTCGATGAGAAAGTGCTTCGGCAACCAATCGCCGTGCACCAACGTTGACGCGTCTTCAGCGCTGTCTCCCGCCTCGCGCAGAAGCTGCACGCCGCGATTGGCAACCGAGCCGGCATCGGATCCGAACCTCGACGCGGCGTCAATCGCCCGCCCGACGACCTCTTCGCCCGGCAACTCGGGTCGCCGACAAATGCCACGATCGGTATGAAGGGTGTGCAGTCGCGCCAGCATCTCGCCGGCCTCGATGATCACGCCATCGACCACCTCCTCGGCGAGCACGCCGACGAGTTCGTGGAGAGGACGACCGTCGGCACGCTTCAAGACTGAGAACGACAGCAACTCACCCTCATGCTCGATGTGTTCGACGCCGAGCACGTCCGGGCCGTGAATCCCCACCCCACGAGCGATCGAGATGAGGTGCTCCTCGTCGCGAAACCACGGCTCGGCTCGCCGCGCGATCCGAACAACAACGGCGGAACCGCCGTCGACAAGAACCTCGTAGGTCTCGTTCAAGCCGCCGCCGGACAACGGGCGCACGTCGAGACACAGACGACCACACACGGACCTCACACCGGCGTCAATCACGTGGCGCGGCGTGTGCATGACCCGGATCTACAGCCGCATCTGCTGGACCTGCGCCGACAGGCCGCCGTCGATGATCCAAAGCTGTCCGGTTGCATAGCGGGCTTCGTCGCACGCCAACCAGTGGATCAGGTTGGCGATATCGGTCGGCGTGCCGTAGGTCCGCAGCGGGTGGACGTCGCGCACCGCTTGCTGGAGCGAGTCGATCGTGTGGTTGCCGCTCCAATCTTCAGCCTCGGCGCCAGCGGTCGTCGCGCCGCCGGTGAAGAATGACTGCAGCATCGGCGTGTCGACGTAGCCCGGACAGACCGCGTTCACCCGGATCCCCTCGGGGCCGTGGTCGCAGGCCATCGCCTTGGTCAAGGCATGGACCGCCCCTTTGGTCGCGCAGTACGCAGCCAGTTGCGGGTCGGCGATGAAGCCGTCATAGGACCCGATGTTGACGATCGACGCTCCACCAATGTGATGCCCAGCCGCCTTGCGAAGGAGCGGCAACGCGTGCTTCGAGACCAGAAACGTCCCGGTCGCATTCACGGCAAAGATCCGGTTCCATGCCTCGAGCGAGGTGTTCTCAATCGTCTCCTCGATCTCGATCCCGGCAGCATTGACGACGACGTCGAGGCGGCCCCGCTCGCGATCGATCCGGGTTAACGCATTCTGCACCGATCGCTCGTCGGTCACGTCGAGCGCGACGAACTCACCGGGCGCTGAGGAGTCGCCGACCGACCCGCCTGGTTGCAGGTCACCCGCGAACACGGTTGCGCCTTCGGCAATGAAGCGGTCGCAGACCGCCCGGCCCACGCCACCGCGGGCACCGGTCACCAAGCACACGCGCCCCTCAAGAGTTCCCATCGGCGAAACCTACCCCGCATCCCCCGCAGGGTCGGGCACACTTCACGGGTGGAGCGGACCGAACAAGAGATCTTCGACGACTTCGTCAATGGCCGACTGGGCAAGGATGAGTGGACCCACGACGCCCACCTGATCACCTGCTTCGTCGCGCTCCAGGACCGTTCACCAGTCGAGACACTGGCGTACCTGCGAGACGCGATCCAGACGCACAACTGCGGGATCGGGATCCGCAACACCGACACGATGGGCTACCACGAGACGCTCACCCGCTACTACGTGACCGCGGTGGCCCAAGCAATGGGGGTCGAGCCGACGTTGGACCACGTGATGAGCGACCCGCACTGCTCCCGAACAGCGCCGCTCGATTTCTGGAGCCGAGAGCGTCTGTTCAGCGTCGGGGCTCGCTTGGGTTGGCTCGAACCGGAACACGCCACCCCGTGGCCCATCGTGAGCGACGAGGCCGCGGCGCGACACGTGTAGCGCTTAGTCGTTCGGGTCACACTTGTGGCCACTGCCTGCAGTAGCGTCGCGTGGCAGGCGGAAGCACGGAGAGCAGCCCATGGGCGGTCAGAAAATCGCGAATCAACGAACGGCGGACGTTCGGACGGTGCTCGCGATCATCACAATCATGTTGGTCGGGCTGACACTGTTCACCCCGGCGACGGCCGACGCACAGACCACGATCGACGGTGAGGTCGCAATCACGGCGATGCCATCTGACCCCGGCTACGTGCAGGTCGACATCTCCGTACAGAACCGGGGTGCGCGCTCGATGGTCAATGTCGACCAACTCGCGCTGCCGGTCGAGGCCGCTGCCACCGCACAGTGCCGCTCCGAGTTTCAAGGCAACACCCGCACCGTGCCGGTCGACGCCTCTGGAGTGATCCAGCTCGTTCCCACGACCATCGACATGCCTGCGGCCAGCGAGTTGCTCACGACCTGTCGCTTCGAGATCGGAACGCTCTGCGATCTCGACGCCACCGCGTCGGCAACCTGGATCGGCGCAAGCCCGGCGTTCACTCGGATGGCAACTGCGCCGATCACGCCCTCCTGCGCCGGCGACACGCGCCGAGCGTTGATCGTGCTCTTCATCGAGCCGTCCACGACTTCGGTTCCGATCGGATCCAACGTCGGCTGGACCGTCACCGCGCAAAACGTCGGCAACCGTGCCCTCACCGGCGTCCGGTTCACGGTGCCGCTCCCGGACTCGCTCGAGTTCCTCGCGTCCTCTGCCGATGCCGGCGTCTCGTTCGATGAAGCGACGCGCACCGTGCGGTCAAGCGTGAACCGGATACCGATCGGTGAATCCCGTTCGTTCCAGTTCGGGACCCGGATGGGCGCGTTGAGCCTGACACCGGTCACGGCGACGGTAAGCACCCGTCAAGGGGCGTCGTCCTGGCATGAGAACCGGGTGTTCGGGATCGCCGCCGAGCCGGCGCCGCAGCCTGCGGCCGATCGCGATCGCGATCGTGACCAGGATCGACCGCGGCGTCTGGCTCACACCGCAGCCGAAACGCCGCTGCTCGGTGTTGTCGGCGCCACGGTGCTCGCCGCCGGCGTGATGGTGCGTCGCACCGCGCGAACATCCCGCGCCAGCGGGCGCACGCACCAGTAAGGCTGAACCCGATCGCGTGTAACGATCGGTGCCTGGCACCAAAGCGCATCAGGCACCGAAGCAGCAACGTGACATGGGTGCCAGGTTCAATCACGGGTTCCGGTACCGAACCGCTACATGAACGGGCGAGGGTCCGTTTCGGCTCGATAGAGAAGCTCGTCGCGAAGCGCCCTCGCCTGGCCGATCGGCAGCATGGGGATTCGCATCTGGGTGCGGCTGGCCGTTCGCACGCGCAGGTCGGCAAGGCCATGGCGGCGGTGGAAGAAGCCCTGCTCGACCGACACGTTCTGCACCTTGTAGACCGGCATGTCTCGCTGCACGCGACCGACCACGCCGTGGCCAATCCTGAGCGTTTCCGGCCCGAGGCTCCAGCGCCACGCCCGTTGCCACCGCGGCGTCACGATCGCAAGCAGCGGTGGCCAGGCGAGCGCGAGCAGCGCCCACCAGCTAACCAGCCACCAACTTGCGATGGACGCGACCGCGGCCGGGACGACGCCGCCCCAGAGCGTCCAACGGCGCGGCGCGAGCCCCGAGATCCCGCTGCCGGCCGCATGACCAGGCTCGTCTCCCCGGTCGCGGCCGAGGACGATGTCGCGCAGCCGCTCGATCTCGTCGGGCCGGCTGCCGGGTAGCTGCAGGGCGGACGGCAGGGCATTGCCGATCTGTATGTTCGTGCCGCCACCTGCGACGGGCAGCACGACCTCGGAGATTCCGAGCCACCGCTCGAGTGGGTTGTGGCGCACGCCAACCACCTGGACCCGTTCGACCGAGGCGGTGACTTCAGTCCGGCTGATGAGTCCGCTCAGACGCCGAAGTCCAGCGCCATCGAGGAAGAGGCGGAGGTCGTGAAGTCGCAGCACGACAAACGTGATCGAGGCCACGACCGAGATGACGACGATGACGAGAACGGCCACAACGACGGCGGCAATCGAGCCTCCGATGCGTTCAAAGCCGTCGACGACGTCGTCGGTCCAACGGCTGAGCGCATCGCCGAGCTCGAAGCCCAACGCCAGGCCGAGCGGGATCGGCGCCAGCAACACCAGAGGGTTGCGGGTGAGGGCGACGACCAGCACTTCGCGGGTCGAACGGCGCAGGATCGGTGTCGCATCCGGTGGTGGCGGGGGGATCGACCCGTCTTCGACGACCGCAGGAACGGTGGCTTGGCCCGAGGTCTTGGTGGCCGTCGACAAGCGGCGAATGCGGTCGGCGACCGCGGGCTGCACCGCGGTCAATTGCACCTCGGCGCCCATCGAACCGGCGGTCTGGACATTCACCTCGACGAGTCCGAAGAGGCGGTGCAGCAGGTTCTGGCGAGTCGAAACCGACTGAATCCGGTCGAGCGGTACCGAAGTGCGCGTGCGGCCGAAGACACCGGCCATGGTGACGAGCTGGTCGCCCTCATCGACCGACTCGAGCGAATACCTGAACCGCACCCACTGCGCGACGCCGATCACCATCAGCAGGAGCGCACCACCGATACCGACCAGCTGGAAGTTCCGCGAACCGACGAGGGCGGTGAAGATCCCGACGTTGAGGAACCCGATCTGGCGCACGACCGCCCAAGCCAGGAAGATCGGACCGAGTGGTGACACGCGCTTCGGCTCCCGCAATTCCGCTCGGTCGACCTCCAGGGGGTCGAGCGCGGGCGACGACGGCACGCTGGGCGGCGGCAGGTCAGCCATTCGAGGTCGCGCTCATTCCTCTTCGTCAGCGGCGACGGAGGCTTCGGCCGAGCGGTCGAGGTTGCTCCGATTGATGATCCCCTCGCGGAGTCGATCGGCACGATCCGGCGTGAGCCCGCTGACGCGCGCATCGGCGGCGATCGCGCCGGCGGTAAAGATGACGACGCTCGAGAGGCCGAAGAGGCGATCGAACAAGCCGCGCTCGACGGTCACGTGTTGCACGCGCGTGAATGGCACCGAGATCGTGCGACGTCCGATCAACCCGCGGCGGGCAGACACGTCGTGCTCGCGGAGCTGCACGCCGCGATAGGCGAATGCCAGACCGGTGAGGATCCAGGCACCGATGAACGCGACCACCAGTGGGCCGAGCGCCACGACCCATACCCATCCGGGCGCACCTGCCAGCGCCATGAGGACGATCGCCGCCGCTGCGAGCACCCCGAAGCCCACGCCCCAGGCGGCACGCTGCTGGGCGAGATAGCGCCGTTCGACGGACTCGAAGGGCGCGTCGTCGACCGCCGGTAGCGAGCCGACCGCCACGACCTCGTTCTGCCAGTCCAGCGAGATCGCCGGGGCCTCGTCGCTCACGGCGAGAGCACCTCGTCGAGCGCGCCGAGCAGCCGGTCGATGTCGTCGCGACCCGTGTAGTGCACCCACGACACCCGGACGACACCGTGGGTCAGATCGACGTCGACACCTTCGAGCAATCGCTTGGCGTAGAAATCGCCATTGCTGCACATCACGCCACGCTGCACGAGCAGCTGCGCACAGTCGGCTGCCGTGATCGCCCGCGGCACGAACGCCACGGTCGGGCAGCGATGGAGCCCGGGGTCGACGGTACGGACGGGCCCGACGAGCCGGACGCCGTCGTGGTCGGCGAGATAGTCGAGCACCGGCTCGACCAGGGTGTGTTCGTGGTCCTGCCAGAGTGTGGACACCTCGGCGGCGGCGCTTCGGAGCGTGCCATCACCGACGCCGTGGTGGGCCGCGCTCGCCTCGACATAGTCGAGGACCGCGCCGGCGGCAGCCTCTTGCGCGTGGTCCGGCCCGGCCGGGGTCAATCGCTTAGCCGCCGAACCCGCGTTGAAGAAGTGCCCCTGGTTCGGCAGATGGTCGAGGATGCCGTTGGCGGTGACCATCAATCCCTGGTGCACCGAATAGACCTTGTACAGACTGAAGAGGTAGATGTCCGCGCCGAGCGCGCCGACATCGGGCAAACCATGTGGGGCGAACGAGACGCCGTCGACCACCACGCGCGCACCGACCTCTTGGGCCGCCGCAACCCACTCGGCGGCCGGGTTCTCCTGGCCGACGATGTTCGAGCAGTGCGGGAAGCAGAGGAGCTTGGTTCGCGGGCCGAGGAGTGCTCGCAGGTCGGCGCCGTCGAGCAAGCCGGTCGCCGGATCGACCCGCCACTCGCGCAACGTCGCGCCGGTCGCCTCGGCCATGCGACGCATCGCCCCGGTGTTCGCTTCGTGGTCCTGGTTGGTGACGATGACCTCGTCGCCCGGCGCGAGGATGCGTCCGAATGCCTGAGCCAGCACGTAGGTGTTCATCGACGTCGACGGCCCGAACTGGACCTCGTCGGTCGCAACGCCGAGGGCTTGCGCCCACCGCGAGCGACTCGCATCCATCTGCTCGCCCGCGGTCGCCGACGTGGCGTAGCTCGCGTACGGCTGGACCTTCGTGCGCGTGTAGTACCGGTGCAGCGCCTCGATCGTCTGGGCGCATGCGAACGACCCACCGGCGTTCTCGAAGAACGACTGACCGTTGTACTCGGGCAGGCCGAACGCAGGGAACTGGGAGCGGACGAAGTCGAGATCGAGAGCGGTCACCGGGCGCAGACTAGGCAGGTCCGAGCCCCATTTGGCTCAGAAGGTGATCGGGAGTTCTTCGAGCCCGAGTACGAACGTGCCGGCCCGCTCGGTGCGTGGGCCGCCGGGTTCGGCCAGTGCGACGTTGGGCCAGCGGTCGAGCACTTCCTCGAACAGCACCTGGAGCTCCAGACGGGCCAGTTGCGCGCCCAGACAGAAGTGACGACCGTTCGCACCGAAGGCGATGTGGTGTTTGACGTCGGCGCGGGTGATGTCGAACCGGTAGGGGTCGTCGAACACCTCGGGGTCACGGTTGCCGGCTTGGTAGAGGAGCAGCAGCCGGTCGCCTGCGAGGATCTGCTGACCACCGAGCTCGACGTCGCGGGTTGCGGTGCGGTTCATGTTGCGCACCGGCGTGACCCAGCGCAGCATCTCCTCGATGGCGTTCGGCAGCAGCGAGCGATCCTGCCGGACCATCGCCAGCTGGTCGGGGTTGAGCAGCAGCGCTTCGAGCCCGCCGGACATGACATGGCGGGTGGTTTCGTCGCCGCCGACGAGGATCAGCATCGTCTCGTAGATCAGATCGTCGGTCGACAGCGGGTCGCCCTCCGCGTGGATGAGCAGGCTGATCAGATCCTCGGCGTGCGGATCGGTTCGGGTCTCCAGGTGGCCGACGATGTACTCGATCCACTCGAAGACGGCACCGACGACCTCGTCGCGAATCTCCTCCCCTCCGGTGGCGAACAGGTCGGACCAGTGCAGCAACTTGTCCTCGTCGGCGCCGGGCAGTCCCATGAGCTTGGCGATCATCTGCAGGGGAATCGACTTGGCAACATCGTTGACGAAATCGCAGTGACCCTGATCGTCGACCGCGTCGAGCAATCCGCGAACCGTCGTGCGGAGGAAAGCTTCGTGGGCGCGGACACGACGCGGGGTGAAGCCGGAGCTGACGAGGCGGCGCCTCCGGGTGTGTTCGGGCGGATCGAGGTTGATCATCGACGGCACGGCGCTGCTGGGCCGGCTGCCTTTGCTCGAGCAGAACACCTCCCAGTCGACCTCGATCCGGCTGATGTCGGCATGACGCGTCACGGCCCAGATGCCACCGACGTCGTCCCAGTAGACGGGCGCGTGCTCATGCATCCACCGGTAGTGCTCGAGTGCATCGACGTAGAACGCTCGGCCGAGCACCTCGACGCCATCGCGCGTCGGATGCGGGGGTGTTCGATGAACGATCGTCGAGGGATCGAATCGATACGGCGAACTCTCGACAGCGGTCGGTGTCTCCACGGAGTCGATTTCGGCTACTTCGGCGAGAAGGCGGTGTCGAAGCCGACGTCCTGGAAGGTTGAGGGGATCTCCCCGGTCGTGGCGTACTCGTACAGCGCGGTCTGGTAGACCGCGGTCAGGCTCGTGGTCACCACGATGACCGCCGCGACCCACAGCACACCGAGCACGATGCCGACGATCGGCGAGATCGCCGCGGCGATCAGCGCCGCCGGGATGATGCCGACCAGCAGCGCGACGAACGAGACGATGCCGAGGCCAAATTGGGCCAGCAGGTTCTCACCCCAGGTGCGCTTGAACAGTTGACCGCTCCGCTTGAGCGTGTCGATCGGACCGAGGTCCTCGACGATGATGATCGGGACCGCAAGGAAGGTCACGATCTGGAAGGCCGCACCGGCGAGTCCCGACACGATGCGACCGACGGCACCGAACCGCTCCTCGATCAGCTGCAGGATCGCGCCGACGGTCCAGCGAAAAAGTGCCCAGGGGATGATCACACCGAGGTGGGCGTTGGCCGAGCCGATTGCCGAACCGACGGTTGGATCGCCGCCCCGCAGGCGTTCGAGGGCGCCACTGACCATCGCAGCCTGGAAGTAGGTCGAGATGATGGCCAGGAAGACACCGGTCAGGATTCCGAACACGATCAAGGCCGGACTCTGGGTCGCGCCCTCCTCGCTCAAATTGCTGAACAGGTCCGGGTCGGCCACGTACGCCAGGCCGAAAAACACACCGGCGGTGACCAGCGATGCCAGGAAGCTGAAGATCGGGAGCGAGAGGAGCTCGCGGTCGGCCCGCAGCGTGGTCCAGGAGGCCCTCGCCAATACCATCGAGCGTGAGAATCGGCCCATTGAAGTTGCACCTTTCGCTGCGGCACCGCCGTTCGGCACCGCTCTCACACTAGATGGCGTCTCGCGCGAGGCCCCTCACCCGATCGCGAAACCGGCGGAATGGCCTTCGGGTGGGTCACTACCCTCATGCGGTGCATCGTCTGCGCACACCCGAGCGCGCCTTCATCGCCATCGACGTCACCTTCGGCATGTCGATCTGGGTCTTCTATCTCGCGGCGATCGTCTGGTGGACGGTCGAGCTCGGGTACGGACCGCTGCAGCTCGTCATCCTCGGCACGACGTTGGAGGTGACGGCGCTGCTCACCGAGATTCCAACCGGGGTCGTCGCCGACCGATTCAGCCGCAAGTGGTCGGTGATCATCGCCTTCACGTTCATGGCGATCGCGATGATCCTCCACGTCGTCACGACGAACTTCGGCGTGATCCTGTTCACCCAGGCGCTGTTCGGGCTCGGCTGGACGTTCCGGTCCGGGGCCGACATCGCCTGGCTCACCGACGAGCTGCGGGCCGAGCAACTCGCTGAGGATCCGGATACGTCGACGGAGGAACTCGAGGAGATCGACACGTCGCGCATCGTCTTGCGACGACATCGGATCGGCATGATCTGCAGCCTCATCGCCATGATCCCGGCGATCATCTTCGGGCGAACCGCGCTGCGCGAACTGATCCTCGTCTGCGGGATCTTCCTGACCCTTTCGACGATCTATCTGGCATGGGCGATGACCGACCACTTCCGTCTTGGTCAGGACAGTGACGAACATCCACACTCGATGGGCGAGATCCTGCGCGACGGCTTCAGCACGGCCCGCGGTGTCCGGTCGATCCGCATGCTGCTGATCATCATGGTGCTGATGGGGTTCGGCGCCGAAGGGCTGGACCGGCTCGGCCTGAAACAGTTCCTCGACGAAGGCGACTTCGGCGACGACTCGCTGGTCTGGACCGGCTTGTTGTTCATGGCCTTGGCTGCACTCGGCATCGTCGTGGTGATGCTCACCGAACGTCAACTCGAACGCGGCGCCTCACTTGCACGACTGGCGTTCGGCCTTGCGTTGACCGCCGCGCTCGGCGCCCTCGTGGCCGCCGTCGGTCCGGTCATCGTGATCGCCATCGGCTTCGCCCTGCAGGACCCGTGCCGCGAAGCCCTCGAACCGGTGACGATCGCGTGGGCGAACCGCGACGCGCCCGAGAAGAGTCGCGCCACGGTGCATTCGTTCGTCGCCCAGTCCTACGGCGCCGGCAACATGCTCGGCGGGCTCGGACTGGCGGTGCTGGCGGAGACCGTCGGCATTCGTTGGGCGATTTTCGGCTCCGCAGTCTTGTGGGCCCTCGCCGCAGGCGTGAGTTTGATCGCAGGTGACGAAGGACGCACTGGTTCTGTGCCCCAGCGCGCAGAAGTCACCTAGGCCTCCGTCGTATCTTCACTACCAGGAGGCGGCGGACCCTCCTGGCGGCATCAACGGAGTCATGCTCATCACATGTCGAGCATGGCGATGCCACCGTCCACTGGGACGGTGGCACCGTTGATGTAAGCGCCGGCACGGCTGGACAACCAGATCACCGTGCCGGCGACATCCTCCGGCGTGCCGATGCGCCCACGAGGGTTGGCGTCTTCGATGAACTTGCGCATGTCGGGGTCCTCGAGGCGATACGCCATCATCTTCGACATGAACGGCCCCGGGGCGATGCTGTTCACGGTGATGTGGCGATCGACCATGAACTTGGCCATGTGGCGCGCCAGCATGTGAACGCCGGCCTTGCTGGCCGAGTAGGAGAAGTTGTCGCCGAGCGGAACCCGGATGCCGTCGATCGAGCCGGTCATGATGATGCGGGCGGGGTCTTCCGGCGACGCCGCGGCGGTGAGCTGGTCGAGCAGCGCTTGGCTGAGCATGTACGGGGCTTTGACGTTGATCGACAGCACCTTGTCGAAACCCATCTCGGGGAACTCGCCCAAGGGTGCGCCCCAGGCGGCGCCCGCGTTGTTCACGAGGATGTGCAGCTTGTCCTCGCGTTCGGTGAAGTACTCGACGAACGCGGCCACGCCCTCGGCGGTCGACAGGTCGGCCGGCACGGAGATGCACTCGCCGAACTCGCTCAAGCGCTCGGCGGTCGCGTCGCACGCGTCAGCCTTGCGGGCGGTGATGTAGGTCCGCACCCCGTTGGTGACCAGGCCCTCGGCGATCATCTCGCCGATCCCGCGCGACCCGCCGGTCACGATCGCCACCTTGCCGGAAACGTCGAACAGTTTCTGAAGATCCATGACGAGAGACAGTAGTCAGCCGCGAGGTGGGGTCTAGGTGCCGCGAGTCCGAAGGACGAAGGGAAGCACGGGGCCGGCGCCGGCCGCTCGGAGCCGGTGGGCAGCGACGGTGATCGACCAACGACTGTCGGCTTCGTCGTCGACCAGGAGCACTGGGCCCTCCGGAAGACCGCCCGAGGCTTCGACCTGGAACCGGTCCCAGATGTTGGTCACCTGGTGTGCCGAGTTGCCCTGCACGGCTTGCGGCGCGCCGGGTCGCGTCGAGATCAGGGCACGGTGCACGGGAAGCTTGCCGAGCGTGCCGAGTGCGTCGGCGATGGCATCAATCAGCGCGCCACGCCGCTGCGACGGCATGGGACAGATCCAGGTCGGACGCGCCACCCAGTCCCACTGCTTGAGCACCGACGCGCATGCGCGCACCAGCTCCTCGGATAATTCGACCGGCTCATCGTTGCGGGCCATCGTGATCAGCCCGCCGACGACCGCGTCCCACCCACCGTCGCCGAGTCGAGCGAGCGCTCGCCCTGGCTGGGCCTGCTCGTCGGCCGAGATACGTCCCCTTGGCTCTTCGAGACGAGTCGGCCACTGCTTCCGGGGCTCGACGACGATCTCGCCGCCCCGGAGATGGCGGTTGGCCTTGGCGACCAACTCGGGGTCGATCGGCCGTTCCCAGCTCAGTTCGGTGCAGCGATCGCATCGGCCGCAGTCCTCGGCCGACCGATCGTCGAGCGCCTCGCGTAGGAAGCGCAGCCGACACGAGGTCAGGCCGGCCCAGTCGACCATCTCGTCGCTCTCTGCCCGACGCAGTTCCCGCAGCCCCGCGACGAGCTCGTGGTCGTAGCTCCAGGGATGATCCGATCGCACCCAACCCGACCCGATGCGATCGACGGCGCCATCGACCTCGAGGATGTTCATGAGCGTCGAGAGCCGCGACCGCCCGAGGTTCACATAGCGCTCGAGGTCGGCGATGCCCGTCGGCTCGACCGGGTTGAGCTGATCGAGCGCGGCGCGGCACACCTCTTCGCTCGGCATCGAGACGGACTCGAACCAGTTCCAGATCCGCGCATCTTCGGTGGGCCGGGGCACCGCGATCGCCTCGGCCCGATCGATGTTGCGTCCAGCACGGCCGATCTGCTGGTAGTACGCGACCGGGCTCGGCGGCAGCCCGAGGTGCACACAGAACGCCAGGTCACCCTTGTCGAAGCCCATCCCGAGTGCGCTGGTAGCGATGAGGGCCTTGAACCGGTTCGCCTTGAGACCGGCTTCGAGACCCAAGCGCACCTCGGCGTCGACCTGCCCGGTGTAGGCGTGCACGTCGTGACCCTCGGCCCGCAGCCAGTCGGCGGTTTCGTGGGCCTGCGAGACCGTCAACGTGTAGATGATGCCCGACCCCTCGATGTCGCCGAGTGCCTCGGTGAGCCATGCCAGCCGGTGGGCGTCGTCGGGGAGGTCGACGACCGAGAGATGGAGCGACTCACGGTCGAGCGTGGTGCGAAGGACGAGGCTGTCCTCGCCGAGCTGGGCCGCGATGTCATCGCTGACCCGTTGGTTCGCGGTCGCGGTGGTAGCCAGCACCGGGGTCCACGAGGGCAGGTCGGCGAGGAGTTGGCGCAGCCGGCGATAGTCCGGGCGGAAGTCGTGGCCCCAATCGCTTATGCAATGGGCTTCGTCGCACACCAGCATGAACGCTCGTTGACGGAGCGAGCTGAAGACTCGATTGCGAAAGCCCGGGTTCGACAGCCGTTCGGGGGCGATCAACATGAGGTCGACACGATCGGCGGTGACCTCGGCCTCGATGTCGTCCCACGCGTCGACGTTCGACGAGTTGATCGTGACGGCGCGCAAGCCGAGCTTCTCGGCCGCGGCGACCTGGTCTCGCATGAGCGCCAACAGCGGCGAGACCACGACCGTCGGCCCCCAGCCGCGATCACGCAGCATGCGGGTCGAGGAGAAGTACACAGCGGACTTGCCGAAGCCGGTGCGGGCGACGAGCAGGGTGCGTTGCCGGTCGGCGACAACGGCAGTCACTGCGTCGACCTGCTCGGGCCGAGGCTCGGCAGATTCGCCGGCCAGGCGCTTGATGTCCCGCCGCAGCTCGGCGGTCACCTCGTCGCGCGTCGGCCTCGCCGGCTCCTCAACCACCGAGCCAAGCTAACCCGCCCTTACGACACCGTCGTTCGCGACGTGATGCGCTTTGGTGCCAGGCACGATCTGTTACACCCGCCCGCAAAGTGACATCGGTGCCAGGTTTGATCACGGCACCGATGGTTACGGCTAGGTTCCGCAGCATGAACGACGCCGCTTCGACCCTCATCGCGATCCGCTTCGACCATCCGCTCAAGGCCCAGGAATGCCTGCTGGCCATGCTGCGGATCGCCCAGGCCGAGGTGATCAAGATCGAGGACGCCGCCATCATCGACAAGGACGACAACGGTCGCATTCGGCTACTGCAGAGCAAGGACATCAACCCGGGCCAGGGCGCCTCGGCCGGCGGACTCTACGGCTCACTGATCGGCGTGATCGGCGGGCCGCTCGGCATGTTGGCCGGTGGCGCACTCGGCGCGGCCGCCGGTGGCCTGTGGGGCAAGTTGCGCGACATCGGTATCGACGACGACCACATGAAGGACATGGGCGAGCGCATCAATCCTGGCGAGAACCTGCTGTTCCTGCTGCTCGAACGCATCGACCAGGACAGCTTCAGCCGCGAGATGCGTCGCTTCGATGGCCAGCTCTTCGAGTCGACGGCACCCGACGCCCTCGACGCGAAGCTCGAGGAGAGCCTCGCGGCGACGGTTTGAGCCTCTCGGCGACGGTCTGAGCCCAAGCGTGGACCGGTCGCCGAGCGCTAGGTTCACGTGGTGACCACCGACGGCGACGACGCGACCACCGACAGCACATCAACGGCCGGACTCAACGCCGCCACACCTCGCCCGCTCGGCCAGGCCATGAGCTTGGCCGGCGATCGCACGAAGCTCGCCGAGTACTACGCCGCCTGGGCATCGACCTACGACGCCGACGTCGGCGACGAGGACTACGGCCTTCCTCACTCGGTGCTCGTGACGCTCGAGGCGGCCGCCGAAGCCGAGCCGTGGCTGGGTGACCGCGAGATCCGCATCCTCGACGCCGGCTGTGGAACTGGGCGGGTGGCGATGACGCTCGCCGGGCGCGGTTACTCGACGATCGACGGCGTCGACCTGTCCCCGGAAATGGTGGACATCGCTCGTGGCCGCACGCGTACCGATGGATCACCGGTGTACCGCAGCCTCGAGGGTGACATCGACTTGACCCAGACGCCGAGCGAGTCGCGCAACCGAGCGGCAGACCTGGTCGTGATCGGGGGCGTGTTCACCGTCGGCCACATTCCGCCAGAGTCGCTCTGGACCGTCGCCGACCTGGTTCGGCCGGGTGGTGCGATGATCATCACGGTGCGCCCGGGTTACTACGACACGACCGACTTCGCTGCCGTCAATGATGCGTTCATCAACAGTGATCGAGCCGATCTGATCGTGTCGTTCCCGTCGCTGCCGTACACCGCCGACTCCGACGGCCGCTACTACGCCTACCGCGTTCACTAGCCCCCTTTGCCGGGTGTGACCGATCAGCGGCGCCACGATCGCGGCCCGGCAGAGGTGCACGCATAGGGTCGGAAGCCATGACGTTGCTCGACCGATCCTCCGGCGATGAGCCGGATGAGGTCGAGGCGCCGCCCGCGGCACCGGCTGCGACCGAGCGCACCCCGACCTTCGCGTCGTTCGCCATCCCGGCGTTCCGGGTGATCTGGCTCGGCACGTTTCTGTACTACTTGTCGATCTTCAGCGGCATGATCGCCCGAGGCGCGCTGGCCAAGGACCTCGGCGGCAGCAATGCCGCGCTCGGCCTGGTCACGCTCGCGTTCGGCGCGGTCTCGATCGTGATGACACCGATCGGTGGCGCGCTCGCCGATCGGCTTCCGAAGCGACGCGTGATGATCGCTTCGACACTGATCATCGCGGTCACCTCCGGCGGCTTGGCAATCACCGAACTGCTGGACATCACGGCGTTCTGGATGTTGATCGTGGCATCCGGCGGTCAGGCGCTCGGGTTCGCGCTCCTGGTGCCGGCACGGATGGCGTTCACCGTCGACATCGTCGGCCCTCGTCTGATCCCCAATGCCGTCGCCCTCGCCCAGATCTCGATGAACAGCAACCGGGTGATCGGCCCGGCGATCGCCGCGGTGTTCATCGGCGTCTCCTGGCTCGGCTATGCCGGGATCTACCTGATGGGCGCGGCGCTCGCCCTCTTGGCTGTCGGCTGTTTTCTCTTCCTCGACTCCGGCACACCCAATCAAGACAAGCCGCGTCGCACCCCGCTGGCCGACGTGAAGCACGGGCTGGACTACGTGCGTTCGGTCCCCTCGGTGCGTCTGGTCGTCACCCTCGCCGTGCTGGTGACGATGGTCGGCTTCCCGTATGTCGCCTTCCTTCCGAGCGTGTCCGAGGACTTCTTCAACCGAGGTCCGGAAGGCTTCGCCCAGCTCTCACTTGTCGGCGCCCTGGGCGGGCTCGCCGCAGGCTTCGTCGTGGCCCGCACCGTCCTGTCCCAAGGCCCCCGAGTCCAGGTGGTGTCCGGGGTGGTGCTCGCCGGCGGGCTCGTCTTCCTGGCCCTCGCACCCAACTTTGCGAGCGCGCTGCTGGCCGCGGCCATCGTCGGCGGCTCGACCGCCGGCTTCCAGTCGATGAACGCAACGCTCGCGCTCAGCCTGAGCGACGCCGAGTACCACGGACGCATCCAGTCGCTGATGAGCTTCGGCTTCAGTCTGTTCGGCGTGGTGTCGTTCCCGCTCGGCTTGCTCGCCGACGCGGTCGGGCTTCGACTCACGCTCGCGGCGATGGGAATCGGCGTGGGTGTGCTCGTCGTCGCTGCGGAGTACCGCTGGCGTGATTTCCGCGAGGAGATCGTCCCGGCAAACTCGTAGCCGAGCGGGTTGTGTCGAACTAGAGCGTGAGCACGCCCTCGGCGTCGAGCGAGCCGCTTCGGCCGATCGCTTCTTCTGTGGTCATCGTCGCGGCCGTAGCCAGGTCGGTGACCTGACCCCACGTGCGTCCGCCGTCGGGGGTACGAACGGCGCACAGTCCGACCTCGGGGCCATCGGGGCTGTGCATGACCGTGTAGGCCTCAACGGTGACGTCGCCCGAGTACTCAGCTTCAAGTGCCGTCTCGGGCACCTGATCGACGACGTCCTGCACGTCGGCCCAACGCCAACCGCTGTCCGACGGCTCGGTCGAATAGAGCCCAACCGAGTGCTTGGTCAGGAAGCCGCCGTTGCCGCTCACGAGACCGACCGCGCCAGGGTCGTCGCGAAGCGTCCCGATCATCGTGGCGATGGAGTGCGTCACATAGTTGTTGAGCGGGCCGCCGGCGAAGGTCAAGCCACCGGTCTGGGTGAGCAACCGGTCCTCGCCGATCCCGAGCTCGTGCGCACCGACCTGGACCGCGGACGGGAAGCAGGAGTAGAGATCGATGTGGGCGACCTCGTCAGGGCTGGTCTCGCCCAGCTCGAAGAGCGCCTTGCCGCACGCATTGATCGCCGGCGACGAGTAGAGGTCGCGCCGGTTCGAGACCGTGTAGGTGTCGTGCGCGTCGGTGCCGGCATGCGGGAAGACCCACCGATCGCGAGGCACGCCGGCGGCCTCGGCGGCTTCGGCCGAACAGACGATGACGGCCGCGGCCTGATCGAGATCCCAGTTCGAGTTCATCGACTTGGTATACGGGAAGCCGATCATGCGGTTCGACGGCGACGGGTTCCGGATCTCGTCGGCAGTCATCGGCGTCCGGAACCAGGCGTAGTCGTTGGCGACCGCCTGCTGATTGAACGTCTCCCAGAGCGCAGACACCCGGTCGCGGTGCTCGTCGAGCGTCTCGCCACGGGCGTTCCGGATCGCCGACTCGAACAGCGGATAGAAGTGGATCGGGGCGCTCATGCCGCGCGACTGTTCGAAGTCGCTCTGCATGCCGACGTCGGCCCCGAACCGCTCGTCAGGCGTGGCATCGGGCTGGGCGGTGTACGACACGTCGAGCCCAGCTCGGCGCTGGCGGCGGCGGCTCCAGATCGTCTCGGCGCCGCAGAATGCTGCGGCCTGGATGTCACCGGCGGTGATCCGGTTGGCGAAGTGGTTCAGGTACGACTGCGGCGTGTTGCCACCGTTGGCCGAGATCGACGACGCCACATTCGTGGCGCCGACGCGATCGGCGATCAGCCGCGCCGGGTCGGTGTACTTCCACGCACCCTGAACCACGCCGATGACGTCGAGCGAGCTGAGCAGTCCGGGCGCACCGGCGTCGTCTGCGGCGTCGCGCACCACCTGCTCCATGAGGGCCAGCGCTTCGACGGCATCAGCGGGATCGTCGGGACGCTGCAACGCCTGCGCGACACCGACGACGACGGGAGTACGAGGATCGATCGACATGCGATCGACGCTAGCCGGGGGGCGGTTTGTGACCGCCTTCGGTGCTCAGCCGTCCTCGATGCCGAACGCGACATCGCGCGACACCGCGTCGGCGACGTCGGCCATCGCATCGACGACCAGCCCCAGCTCGGCGACGCGGTCCAGAAACCGTTCGAGTGCCAAGAGCCGATGGCCACGACCGATGACCTGCGGGTGGAAGACGAAGGTGAGCACGCCACCCTCGACCTCTCGCTCCATCCACTCCACGTCACCGAACCAGTTGTCGAACATGTCATCGGGTCGAGCGAGCCCGGGCATGATCATGCGACGGAAGGCGACGAACTCGAGATACGGATAGTCATCGTTGGTCCACGACCACGGCAGCTCGATCAAGTCCGACTCGGGACCCCACTGCGCCGGAGCGTCGTCCGGCAAGGCATCGCCGACACGCACGCGGTACGGCGCGACGTCGTGTCCCATGAGCGACGAGTCGTAGGTCAGCCCGTGTTCGAGCAACAGCTCGATCGTCTGATTGGTGAGATCGCCGGCCGGCGCTCGATAGCCCGCCGGCGGTGCGCCAGTGAGTGACTCGACCAGTTCCACCGATCGCGACATCGCCGCCCGCTCTTCCTCCTCGGACTGCAGGGCGTTCATCTCGTGGGCGTACCCATGGATGCCGACCTCGCAGCCGGCGTCGACCACCATGCGGCATACGTCGGGATAGGTCTCGATCGTGTGGCCGGGGATGAAGAACGTCGCCGGCAGATCACGCTGACCAAGCAGACGCAGGATACGGGGCACCGCCACTGCGCCGAACTCGCCGCGCGAGACCGGCGCAGCCGTCATCATCTTGCGCATCATCCACAGCGACGGTCCGTCAAAGTCGAACGACAGACACACGTGCCCTGCAGCGTGGGCCTGATCGATCGAACGCCGGATCACCATGGGTGCTCGTTGCCCTCCCAGGTCAGGAAGCGACCGCTGTCGGCGACGGTGAGCCCGTCGAGCACCGTGACCAATCCATCGACCGAGTCGGCGACGCTGACGGCCGCAGCCTCGCCGCCCATGTCGCTCTGCACCCAGCCGGGATGGATGGCCACATAGCCGACCTGGGGATCCACGGTCGCCGACATCACGGTCACCATGTTCATCACCGACTTGGACGAGTTGTAGCCGACGTCGCGCGCCATCTTGCCGCCGACCACCATCGAGCCGAGCTGCGACGACAGGTTGAGCACGATGGGTTCGGTGCCCGCATGCAGGAGCGGTTGCAGTCGCTGGGTGAACAGCATGGGCCCCATCGCGTTGATCTCGATCTGCTTGAGGACGATCTCCTTCTGAGCCTCGAAGGGTCCCTGCTTGCTGCGATCACCACCAAGCGCAGCCGAGTTGAGCCCGGCGTTGTTGATGAGCGTGTCGAGCGAGTCCGTCGTTTCGGCGACGGCTGCCGCGCAGGCCGCGATCGAGTCGTCATGCTCCAGGTCCAACTCGAACACGGCGGCGGCGCCAGCGTCCCGTGCCGCCGCCAGGCCGGAGTCGCTGCGAGCGGTTCCGAAGACTTCGTGTCCATCGGCGACCAGCCGTCGGATCAGGCCGAGCCCGATTCCCCGTCCCGCCCCGGTCACCAAGATGCGTCGCGTCATGGCCGGACCCTACGACATGGGTTTCAGACGAGCATCTTCGCCCGGAGCTCAGCCAGATCATCATCGCCGAAGCCAGCCTCTTGGAAGCGGGCGACGATCCCGCCCCACCGCTCATCGGCGAACTCCAACAGCATCGCCATGACCGGCGCGGGTGAGTCGAGCATCAGCGGCGGAACCCGCGAGAAGTCGATCGGGTTGGCGTCGGGGTTGGCCTGATGATGAGCGAATTTGCGTCGCATCGGCTCCGACGAGGCCCCGTAGTCGGCAACGATCAGCTCCCGCTCGACGCCGAGCGCCGACAACACGAACGCCGCCAAGAGGCCGGTGCGGTCCTTACCGGCGCTGCAGTGGAAGAGCACACCGTCGTCGACATTGCGAGTCAGTGCCGTGGCGGCTTCGACGAACGCTGGACCGCCCTCGTCGAGGCGTTTGATGTAACGGCGGGCGAAGACTTCCTCGTCGAATACTGCGGGCGCCGAGGCCGGATTCACGATCGAGTTCTGGGCGGGGTCGATGATCTCGAATTGTTGGCGCGCCATACCGGCGGCGACGGCCCACGTGCCTTCCTCGGCCTCGACACCGCTGCGAAGATCCAGGACATACCCGACGTCGAGGGCCGCGACTCGATCGTGATCGGCGTCGGTCAGGAACAACGGGCTGTCCGCCCGGTACACCCGCCCCGACCGCACGCTGCGGCCATCGGTCGTCGGCAATCCGCCCAGGTCCCGGACGTTGAAGGCGCCCTCAAACTCGATGAACCGGTCCTCGATCATGCGCGGACCCTACCCAGTCGTCGGCCGGCGCCACTTTGAATTCCGGGCCCTGGCTGCGCCTACCGTGGAGCATGGCACTCACGAGTGAGAACCCCGTCGCCCACGCCCCGCGGATCATCGACACGCCGATCATCTCGGCCGATTCGCACATCACCGAACCCGGCTGGGCGTACCTCGATCACGTCGACCCGAAGTTCCGTGACCAGGCGCCCTTCCTGACCGACGAGCCGGGTGAAGGCGCGTGCTTCCACGTGCCGGGCATGACCTACAAGATCCACCTCGGCCTGCACTCGGCGGCCGGCAAGCAGTCGGACATGCTGTCGATGAAGGGCGTGCGCTTCGACGAACTCCACCGTGCCGGATGGGATGCGACCGCCCGTGTCGAAGCGCAGCAAGAAGACGGCGTCGACGGCGAGGTGATCTACCCGTCGGTCGGCATGTTGCTCTGCAATCACCCCGACCTCGAGCTCAAGCACGCGCTGTTCCAGGCCTACAACCGCTGGATTGCCGAATACTGCGCGGTGTCACCTGACCGCCTCTACGGCTGCGGGCAGTCGGCGATGCGCACGCCCGAGGAAGCCCTCGACGACTTCGCGGCGATCCATGCCGCTGGCCTGCGAGGCGTGATGCTCCCCGGCACGCCAGGCCCCGCCTACGAGAACGGCCCCGACTACGACGACCCCGCGTGGGACGACGTGTGGCGCGCCGCCATCGACCTCGGGCTCGTGGTGAGCTTCCACATCCTGACCGGGGCCAACTACCGACCGCGCGGCCCGAAGCTCAACACGTTCATGTCGATCATCCGTGGCAACCAGGACCTGATCGGCACCTTCATCTTCGGCGGCGTGTTCGATCGCGTACCGGATCTCAAGATCGTTTGCGTCGAGGCCGACGCAGGCTGGGTACCGCACTACGCCTACCGGATGGACCACGCCTACAACCGCCACCGCAACTGGCTCACCAGCCCGACCCTCGAACGGCGCCCCAGTGAGTACATGGCCGGCCACGTGAAAGTGACCTTCCAAGACGACTGGTCAGCCTTCCGGATGGTCGAGTCCGGCCTGCTCACCGCCGACCAGGTGCTGTGGGCCAACGACTATCCGCACAGCGACTCGACCTGGCCCTACAGCCAGCACATGCTGGCCGAGCAGACCGCTGCGCTCTCGCCGGAAGACCGCGCCAAAATCCTCGGTGGCAACACCGTCGAGCTCTACGGGCTGCACGACCTCTTCGCCTGATCCCGGTTCACAACGCCCGGTCTCGCCCCGCCCCGACAGCTCCCCAAAACGAGCATCGGTGGGCCGAATTTCTCGGCGGAACTAGGTGGCCCCGCCGCTAGCCTCGCCTGCGGAGGGTTGCCTGAGCGGACGAAAGGGGCGGCCTCGAAAGCCGTTGTGGCGCTTGCGTCACCATGGGTTCAAATCCCATACCCTCCGCCACTCGCAGATCGGCCCCGGGCAGTACCCGGGGCCGTTCTCGTTCCCGTCGCTCAATCCGACTGCGATCGCGGCACGATGATCGCCGGTGACGCGACGAGGCCGAGGATCACGCCGATCGGAATCGCCACACCGACATGCACGAATGGCCACTCGACCACACCGTGCGTGGCGGCGATCACGAGCGCTGTCATGACCAGGATCGCCAGCGGATGGCGATCGCGCCACGCAGCGAGGACCGCGAACCACGCCGATGCAGCGAGCAGCGCCAGAAGCGGCAAAGTTCCGACCAGTCCCCAGGTCGCCAGCGGCTCGAGCACGAGATTGTGGGCGTGGGCGGCAGTGCGGTTCGGTTCGCCGGTGACGCTGAAGCGTCCGGGACCGATCCCGAAGACGGGATCGTCAAGCCAGGTGTCGATGGCCCTCGGGTAGAGCTCGGAACGGCCCGGGAACTCCCGCAGTGGCACGAGGCGGCCCTGCGGCCCGCGTTCGTCGAACGTCGAATCGACGACGCGGAGGTCGCTGACCACGGGTTCGCTTCCGAGGAACTGGCGGAAGTACGCGCGGCGATCCATCAGCAGGTCCCAGAGCAACACGTAGTTCCCGTCGGCCCCGACCGGCTGCACGTCCACGGTGACGGCCCGTTCCTCGCCCGGTCGAATATTGCCCGGTAGCGGCCATCGCTGTTCCGCCGCGACCTCGTCGGTTCCAGGATGGAGCCATCGGCCGGACAGCACGACGGCGTCCACGCCACCGTTCGCCCACAACACGTTGCTCTCGTTGGCGATCGTGAGGCCCACGATCGCCGGCTCGCCGTCGAGCGCGACGGCCGACGGTGCGTCGATCCCGACCTGAAACCACTGCGCCTGGGTGGCCCCGGTCGTCCGACCAGACCAGCCAGGCAGGACAAGCGCAAGGCCCACGCCGAGCACCGTCAGCAGGGCGAGTAGACGCGCCGCAGTGCGCTCGCGGCTGAGCACCACGTAGACCAACGCGCCGACCGCCAACGCCGCCACACCACCCCGGCTGTAGGTTGCGATCGCCGCGATCACGAACGTCGCTGCCGCGAGGCTGCGAGACCATCCGGTGCGGAGTGCCGCGATGCCGACCGCGGTGACCCCCAGCACCATCGCGGCGACGTTGGCATGTGACCATGGCCGCGTCAGTCGGTCATACGGTCCGAGCTGGGTGACACGGCCGAAGAATCTGGTCGTACCGGGGAGTTCGCCGTCGTTGAGCAACACGGCGAAGCTGATGACGAGCGCCATCAACGTGCCGATCGCTGCGCGGCGGAGGAGGAACCAACCGTCGTCCTGCGAGCGAACGACGACGGCGGTCGCGACGAGCACCGTGAACACCACGCTCAGCCGTGCGCCCGCACCGGCGGAGGTGAGGCGGTCGGCGCTGACCAGTACCGACGCCCACACGCCGGCGAGTGTGAGCACCGCGAGCGAGCACAACAAGCGCATCCGACCAGTCGCGCGCCGCACCAGAAGCTCGCGTTCATCAGCGACCGCCACGACCGAGACGATGAGCCCCAGCGCAACGGCCAGGGCGATCGCTACGAGCGGAAGGAGCAGCCAGCCGCCGGATCGGCGGCCGACGAGATTGAACGGGGCGAGCAGCAGGAGCACCCCAAGCACCCGGACCCGCGGATCGCTGGTCGGCGTGGGCCCGGTAGCCGATCGTGTGGCGCCGACCTCCCCCATCGTTCTCACCCTATGCGCCACCATGGTCCGGTGAGCTTCGCCGATCGTCCCTCGCCGTCACCGGGCGGCGAGCCGAGGGAACTCGGTGGCAAGGTGTTCGGGCTGGGGCTGGCCCGAACCGGCACGACGTCGATGCACGAGGCGATGCTCGTGCTCGGGCTTCGCTCGGCGCCCGACTCCATCCCACTGCTCGACGGGGTCGACCTCGACTTCCTCCGGCGGTACGACGCGTTCTTCGACAACCCGATCCCGTTCCGCTACCGCGCCCTCGACGCCATCTGTCCCGACAGCCGCTACATCGTCACGCACCGCGAACGCGACTCGTGGTTGGCGTCGATGGAGTGGCTCTTCGGAGCGGGGCTCGATCGGCTCGACCCGAAGATGCGCGCGGTCGGCGATCGCGTGCACCGCCAGGTCTATGGATCCGACCGATTCGACGCCGACCGACTGCGGGCCGTGTACGACCGGCACGAGCGCGAGGTTCGGGAGTTCGTGGCTGACCGTCCTCACGTGTGGCTCGATGTCGAGGACGGGTTTCGTTGGGAGCCGATTTGCGCGCTGCTCGGGCTCGCGATCCCGTCGGTCGACTTCCCCCGCGTCAACGCCCGAGGTCGACGCAAGCGCGGCCGGCTACGCCGGGGCTGAAGACGCGGCGCCCGATCGCCGATCGACAGCGAGCACGATCACCGCGGCCGTCACGCCGGCGAGCTGCGCCCATGCAACCCCGGCTGCCCCGAGGCGACCGGCCACCGCGATGCCTCCGGTGATCAGCATCGCGCACCCGACCGCCGCGCTGACGGCAACCCCGCGCTCGCGGCCTTCTGCGATGGCCTCGAACGAAAGCACGAGACGCAAGACCGTGACCGGCAGCGCGAGCGCCAGGATGCGGATGAGTGTCGGCCCGTCCGGCTGGCGAGCGAACACCCATCGATCGATGGGCCCGGCGAGCGCGATCAGCGCGATCGTGGTCGCCAGCGAGTAGCCGACCAGCCAGAGCATCGACCGTCGGTACTCCACACGGCGGTGGATCCCCCGCACCATGGCCGGGAAGAACGCGGCGATGACGCTCGCCGGCACCATGCGGCCGGCCTCGAATAGTCGGACCGCGGCGCCGTAGCCACCGGTCGGTTCGTCGGCGAGGAACTCCACGATCAACAGACCGGCCTGGGTCCCGATCGCAGCGAGGACCACCATTGCGGCGAACGGCGCCGCTCGCCGAAGGAGGCTTGCGACCCGAACTGCGCCGTGCCACGCCTCGTAGCTCTGAGCGACCCGTCCGAGCACCACGGCAGCTCCGCACGCGGCGATCGCTCGAGCGGCGATCGGAACGAGCGGCTCGTCCCACACCATGAAGCCGACGATGGTGAGACCGAGCGAGACGACGGCGACCGTGACCGAAGCCCTCAGCAGGTGTTCCATACGTTCCACACCGCGGACCACTGCCGAGGCGACGGTCACGATCGCCAATGGGAGCAACGACAGCGCCTCGACGAGCAGAACACTCGGTGCCCCGACCAGCACGGCGATCGCCGCGGCGACGGTCGCCAGCGACGCGGCGCCGAGTTGCAGCGCGAGCGCACCGCGAGTGACTGAACCGGCATCGGAGTCCCCGGCTGCGATCGACCGGGTGATCAGCGTGTCGGTTCCAAACGTGATGAGGGTGTTCAGCAGGAAGCCCGCCGCCATGGTCGATACGACCAGACCGAATTCGGTCTGGTCGAGGCGATGGGCAGAGATCGCCACCACGGCCGTCGTGGCCAATGCAGCAACCACCCGTGCGGCGAAGACCGCGACAGCGTTGCGACGCGGTCGGGCCATCTCGCTCCCCGCGTCTCGGCTCGCGGCATCGCCCTCCGACATCGCCCCATCATGGACCCTGCGGACACCTCCGCCGGGACCTCCCTAACATGGCGACGATGGAGGGCTCCCCGGCGATCGTCGTGATGGCACACGCCCGCCCGGCGGCGACCGCTCGTCTTCTCGCCGGCGTGCGAAGCGCGACGGTCCCGCCTGGCACGCCGTTGGTCATCTCGATCGACCGCCACGACGTGACCGGCGATGCCGTCGTCGATGTCGCCGAGTCGCTGGCTTGGACCGTTGGCCCGAAGCGAGTGGTGACCCACGATGCGATCGGGCTCGTCGCCCACTTCGGCGCCTGTGGCGACCTGAGCCGAGAGTTCGGCTCGATCGTTCTGCTCGAGGACGACCTGTTCGTGGGACCGGGTTTTTACGAGTGGGCCTCGGCGGCGTTGACCTTCAGCGCAACCGACAACCGGATCGCCGGCGTGAGTCTGGCCACCCCGCCGTTCGACGGGTACCGACAGCTGCCCTTCGAACCGCTCGACGACGGCAGCGACGCGCTGTATGCGCCGATCCCGTGGTACGACGGCATGGCGTTCCGAGCCGACGACTGGGATCGCTATCGCCGATCCAGCGACCACTCGACGGTGCGGCTCCACCCCGCGTTCGACGCTCTTGACGACGACGAGTGGTTCCCCGACTTCATCCGGTACCTCGTCGCGACGGACCGGGTCTGGATGCTGCCCCGAGCCTCGCACGCGACCGGCACGGGCGCGACCGGGGCCCACTTCGACCAGCGAACCGACTGGTTCCAGGTGCCGCTCGCAGCGCGGGCACCATCGTCGTTCCGCTTCCGCTCGCTCGACGACTCGCTCGCTCGATACGACGATCACATGGAGCTCGTGCCCACGGTGATGAGTGCGCTCGGGGTCGAGGGCGCCGCGGACTGGATCGTCGACTTGGGCGCCAACCGTGATCTCCGCGCGTTCGCCGAGCACCTGGTTGTGACGACACGACCCGTCGACACGCCAATTCGGAGTTGGGGCGCGGCCATGCATCCGCTCGCCATGAACATCGTGCACGACGAGCCGGGCGATGCGATCCATCTCGCGCCGGCCCGTTCGGTGACCCAAGGCGAAGGCGCCGCCCGCCATGCGGATGAGACGTTGCGCCGCCACCATCGGCTCGCGAACGCGAGCGACAACACCGTCATGCGTCGTCTGGGCTCAGCCATGGCACGGGCAATGCGCCGTGGATGACGCGCCGCTGCTCGACGCCGCGCGCTACCTCGACGCCTATGGGTTCGACACAACCATCAGCGGCGGGATCATGGTCGTGTTCGACCAACGCCTCGTGCCGGCCCGGCCATGGTGGAACCGCGCGATCGGTGCCCGCAACCACCCGTTCCGAGCGCTCGGCACTAGCCGCGACGGGATCGACATCGTCGCCTCAGGGCCCGGCGCACCAGTCGCCGGCGTGACCCTCGAACTCGCCGCGGCGATGGGGGCCGAGCGGGTCGTCACGATCGGAACCGGGGCGTCGCTCGACACCGCACCGACCGGCACGGTGGTCGCCATCGAACGAGCTGCGCCGGACACCCAGCTCGCTCGAACCGTGTCGCCCAATCCTGCGCTGACCGCTGAGCTCCGGCGCCATGCCGGTGCTGCCGTAGCGGCGTCGACCGATGCGCCATTCCGCCAGAACGCAGTTCGACTCGGAACGCTGCGAGATGCCGGCGCGACGATCGTCGAGATGGAGTGCGCCACGCTGTTCGAGACCGGATCCCGCATCGGCGTCGCGGTGGCGTCACTCGTGGTCACCAGCGACCGCTACGAGACCGACCGCTGGGTTCCAGGAGACGAGCGTTCCGTTCGATTCGGACTGGAGGAAGCGCGAGCGATCGCCCTCGAGGCGCTCCACACGACCGACACACCGACGTCGTGAAGGTCGCACTTGCCCACGACATGCTCGCGGCCCGCGCCGGCGGCGAGCGAGTGCTCGTCGCACTGGCTCGCATCTGGCCCGACGCCGAGATCCACACACTGATCCATGACCCCGACGCGACGTTCGGCGAGCTGCACGGCCGGACCGTTCACTCCAGCCGGCTCAGCCGTGTCGCCTGGATCCGACGTAACTATCGCTCACTCGCCTTGCTCGGACCGTTGCTCTGGCGTCTGCGACGAATCGATGCCGATGTCGTGATCTGTTCGACGTCGGGTTTGTCACACCATTTCGGAGGCCGAGCACGCCGGGTCGTCTACTGCCACACACCCGCGCGCTGGTTGCACGCCACCGACGCCTACTTGACCGGTTGGCCGTTGCCGGTTCGCATGATCGCCCGCGCGACTCGTCCCCTGATGCGACGCAGCGACCGGTACGCCATGCGGCGGGCCGATGCAGTGATCGCCAACAGCCACCGAATCGCCGAGGAGATCCACAGCCGCTACGGGATCGAAGCCGAGGTCATCGCCCCGCCATCGTCGCTCGAGCTCGACGGGTCGGTCACCGCAGTCGACGGGCTCGAACCCGGGTTCGCCCTGAGCGTCACCCGGCCTCTCGGCTACAAGCGACTCGACGTGCTCGTCGACGCAGCTCGTCGCCGACCCGACGATTGTTTCGTCCTCATCGGCGACGGACCGCACCGCGACGCACTTCGCGCCGAGGCGCCGGACAACCTGAAGATGCTGGGAGCCGTCGGCGACGACGTGTTGCGATGGTGCTACCGCAACGCTCGCGCCGCCGTCGTGACCGCCGCCGAGGACTTCGGCCTCGTACCACTCGAGGCCACCGCCCACGGCCTGACCACGATCGCGCCGAATGCCCGAGGCCTGCGCGACCACGACCCCGACACACTGGAGTTGTATGAGTTCGGCTCGGTCGACGGGCTGCTCGACGCGCTGGACCGGGCCGCTCCGCCGACCGGTGTGCAGGTGCCGGCCCGGCTCGGTCATGACCGGTTCGAGACCGGGCTGCGGGCCATCGTCGACGCACCTACGCTGGACACGTGACCGCAACGTCCTCGCCGAAGCCCACGTCGGCGCCGGCGACCTCGATGGCGCTCGACGACCAGCTGTGCTTCGCGCTCTACGCCGCGACACACGCGATCCAGCGGCTCTATCGCCCCTTGCTCGACGCCGCCGGGTTGACCTACCCGCAGTACCTCGTGCTGCTCCTCCTCTGGGAGCAGGACGGCCGTTCGATCACCGAGATCGGAGCGCACCTCGACCTCAACTCCGCCACGCTCACGCCGCTGGTCAAGCGCCTGGAGCGCGCGGGCCACGTCGAACGACGGCGATCGACCGAGGACGAACGCCGTCTCGACATCCGTCTCACGCGGCAGGGGCGTGCGCTGCGGAGCAAGGTCGCCGACATCACGCACGAGGTCACCTGCGCGGCCCACGAAGCCAGCACCGATGCTCCGGCGCTGCTCAGCGAGCTTCGAATCCTGCGGGCGCAGCTGCCGGACGGTCTCGACTGAATCGGGCGCTCGCTCTCCGATCAGGGTTTGACGTTGATATAGATCGTGCACGATCATTTCGTGAACGATTCACTCGCGAACCAAGGAGCCATGGTGTCGCTGTTTATGGACCTCATCCCCACCCTCATCACCGATACACCAGCCGAAGGGAGGGAGCTCGCGATCATGATGGCCCGCAAAACCATCGCCAGCATGCAGGGCGACGCCGACGTTCGGTCCCGACTGCGTCCGGACTACGCAGAGAGCTCGGAGCAGCTGATCGCTGCCGGCCAGGTCGTCGCCACCGAGTTCGCAACCATCGCCGCGGCCAACAACTACTGGCGGTAGTTCGACATCACGACCGACGGGCCCCTGCCGGACGGTCGCGACACATGCTCGACAAAGATGCGCGAGGCTTGTCGCTTCGCGCGGACACGGAGGGATCGATGGCAGCGCTCGAGGAACTGATCGACGACCGCGCCGCGGCCGTCCATGCGACGGTCGGCTATGCGGATGTGTTCGACATGCCGATCGACGTCGACCGCCTCCACCGCTTTCTCGTCGGTCTCTCGCTCGATCGCAGCGCTGTCGAAGCGACCGTCGCCGAGTTGGTGGCAGACGGTCGGTTGGCCCGCCGCGGTGATCTCGTGTTCCTTCCCGGTCGCGCCGACGTGCTCGACATCCACGATGAGCGCACAGCGCGTGCCGCCACGATGTGGAACGAAGCGATCCTCTGGGGCCGGCGTATCGGACGCCTGCCCTTCGTCCGGATGGTGGCCGTCACCGGAGGACTCGCGGTCGACAGCGTCGCCGAGCACGACGACATCGACTACTTCATCATCGTCCGGCCTGGCCGGCTCTGGTTGACGCGCTTGTTGATCCTCGTGCTCGCCCGGTTCGCCGCGCGCGACGACATCGAACTGTGCCCCAACTTCATCGTCGCCGACGAGCGAGTCGAGATGGACGAACGCACCGTCTACGTTGCCCGTGAACTCGCCCAGATGGTGGTGCTGGTCGGACGCGACGAATGCCGGGACGCCCGGTCGCGCAACGACTGGATGTTCGACTTCCTACCCAACGCCACCGTCGAGGGCGATGAGCGTCAGTTGACCGATGTCCGGGTAACCGGACTTCAACGGTTCGCCGAGCGAGTGATGCTGCTCGCGCCGTTCGGGCGGCTCGAGCGATGGGAAATGAACCGCAAGATCGCCAAGTTGCAGACCGTCCGCTCACGCCGGCCCGAGGTCGGGGCACCCGACGAGTCGTCGTTCTCGCCCGACATCTGCAAGGGCCACATGGTCGGCAACGCCGCCGGCATCGACATCGCCTGGCGCGAGCGTCTCACCGTCGACGCATCGTGACCGCGGCGTCCACGAGTGCGGTGGCGTCCTTCGATCCCCACGCGAGCTCCTACGACGCCGTGGCCGAATCGGCCATCGGCCGCGAGTTCCGCCGCCGCGTCCACGCGGTGCTCGAGCCGTTGATCGGCGCGGAGACAACGCTCCTCGATCTCGGCTGCGGTACCGGAATCGACCTGGCGTGGGCAAGCGAACGCGTCGCAACTGCGCACGGGGTCGACCCGTCCGCCGAGATGGTGGCGCTGGCTGCGCAACAGTGCGCATCGGCCGCCAACGTCACCGTCGAGGTCAGCCCGGGCGAGACGGTCCAGCTGGACGAACCGGTCGACATGCTCGTGTCGAACTTCGGCGCGATCAACTGCATGGGACCGCTCGATGCCCTGGGCGCACAGATCTCCAACCTTGTTCGGCCGGACGGCCGAGCGGTCCTCGTCACGATGCCCCACCGCTGCCCATGGGAGCTGCTCCTCGCTGCAGCGCGCCGCGACCGAGCACTCTGGAACCGCCGTGGTGGCGAAGGCGCCGATCCGTCACACCCTGGGCTCACCATCCGCTACGCGAACGCGAACGATCTGTCCGACGCGCTTCCGGCATTCGAACTCGAACACTGCGAATCGCTCGGGCTTGCGTTACCGACCTTCGAACAACGCCATTGGTTCGAGGATCGCGGTCGGCTGCTCCGCATCGGGGCGGCTGCCGATCGAGGGCTCGCAGCCCTCGGCGGTCGGCTCGGCTGGGGCGACCACCTGATCACGGTGTGGCGGCGCCGATGAGCGACACCGGATTCACGCTGACCGTTCCGGGGACGTCGCTCCAACTGCGCGACGAGAATGGTCAGCTCGTTCACGGCGAGCACCGGTTCGATCGCATCACTGGCGCTGTCTGGGATCTCACTCCTGCCGACCGCCGCGCCGACTTGGATCGCTTTGCCATCGACTACGCCGCAGTGCGAGCGGCCGAGGGACGCGAGCTCGGCCCCGACGCCGTTCGCAGGCTTCCCGACATCGACCCCGGCCACGAGCTGGCGTCGATGTGGAGCCAACGCAAGGCCAGCTGGCTCTCGCTTCGCGACCAGCTTCCGTCGAGCTCCGAGGGACGAACCGTCCTCGACGTCGGCGCCGGGTGCGGCTGGTTGGCAGCGCGCCTCGCCGATGCCGGCTGGCGCGCCGCGGCGATCGACATCACCGTCGATGGCGGCGACGGGCTCGCTGCCGCCCGGCATCACGATGCCGACCTCCTGCTGGCCCGCGCCGACATGGGTGCCCTGCCATTCGCCCAAGGGTCGATCGACCTCGTCGTCTTCAATGCCTCGCTGCACTACGCAGCCGATGTCGCGGCGAGCCTTCGCGAAGCACAACGGGTCATCCGATCGAACGGTCGGGTGGTCGTGATGGACTCGCCGATCTTCCACGACACAGCCGCCGGTGCAGCGATGGTGCAGGAGTTCGATCGCTCCGTCCACCAGCGCCACGGTCTCGCCCCGGCAGCGCACCAAGGCCCCGGCTTCGTCACCTGGGACGAACTGGTACCGTTCGACCTCGCCCGCATCGACCCGGCCGATGGGTTCCGTGACCGCTTCCATCGCTGGCGCGGCGCTCGGCGAGCAGGTCGCGAAGTCGCCCAGCGTCCGCTCCTCATCTCCAGCTCGGAGGTTGCTCCATGAAGGTCCTGATCGGCCACGCCTACTTCCAGTACTTCGATCCGAAGCTCGAGGAAGCCATGCGGCCCTACCCCCCGCTCGGCACCCTCGTCGCCGCAGCGTTGGTCCGAGAAGCCGGCCACGAGGTCGTGGTCTTCGATGCGATGCTCGAGCGGTCGACCGCCGGGTGGGACCGCATGCTCGACTCCGAACCGCCCGATGTCGCCGTGCTGTTCGAGGACAACTTCAACTATCTGTCGAAGATGTGTCTGTCCCGCATGCGCGACGCGGCGTTCGACATGCTCGGCGCCGCAAGCTCGCGCGGGGTCACCTCGATCATCTGCGGATCCGACGCGAGCGATCATCAGGCCGAGTTCATCGAGGCCGGTGCCACCGCGGTGATCCGGGGCGAAGGCGACATGGCACTGCTCGAAGCCCTCGAACTGCTCGACACCGATCCCGGCGCACGCGATCAGCTCGGCGAGATTCCGAGCATCACCGTTCGACGCACCGACGGCGAACTGGCCCACGGTCCGGATCGCAAGAACATGAAGGCCCTCGACGAGGTGCCGCTCGCCGCGCGCGACCTGATCGACGTCGAGCGCTACCGGAAGATCCACGTCGACCATCACGGACGCTTCTCGCTGAACCTCGTCACGACCCGCGGCTGCCCGTATCACTGCAACTGGTGCTCCAAGCCGATCTGGGGTCAGCGGTACAACGCCCGCAGCGCCGACGACGTCGTTGCGGAGATGGTCGAGGTTCGCGATGCGTTCGGCATCGATCACATCTGGTTCGCCGACGACATCTTCGGCCTCAAGCCCGGATGGATTCAGCGGTTCGCCGAGCTGACGGAAGAGCACGACGTTCGCGTGCCGTTCAAGTGCCTCAGCCGGCCCGACCTGCTCGTCCGTAAGGACACCGCCGAGGCCCTGGGCGAGGCCGGCGCCGAAGAGGTCTGGATCGGTGCCGAGTCAGGCAGCCAGAAGATCCTCGATGCCATGGAAAAGGGCACGAGCGTCGAACAGATCGTCGAAGCCGCCGACCGCGTGCACGCCGCCGGATACCGAATCGCCTTCTTCATTCAGTTCGGCTACCCGGGCGAGACGCTCGAGGACGTCGAGGCGACCCTCGACCTGATCCGCCGGGCACGTCCCGACGACATCGGCATCTCGGTGGCCTACCCGCTACCCGGCACGCCCTTCTACGACCGCGTGCGTGAGCAGCTGGGTGACGACACGCACTGGGTGGACAGCAGCGACCTGGCGATGCTCTTCGACGGGCCCTTCCCGACCGAGTTCTACCGGGCACTGCACGAGCGGGTCCACACCGAGTACCGCATGCGCCAGTTCGTCTGGAAGCTCGGGCGCCGCGAGCTTCCGGGCCTCGGCGACATCGCTCGCTTCGGACGTGATGCGATACGACTGCTTCCGCAGATCCGTTCGGTCCGATCGCTTGCCGTGCCGAACGAAACCGCGCTGTCGGAGCTGCGGATCGACCTGGACCGGACCGCCGCAGCGATACCGAGCGAGCAGCCTGTCGAGCTCAGCCGGCCGAACGGGTAGCGCGTCGCCGCCGACACTCCCCGAGGCTCATGTCTCCCGGTTGAGATAGTGTCCGTTCATGGGGGAAGAAGCGACTACGTACCATCCCGCGCTCAAAGCGCTGCACTGGATCATCTTCGTGTTGTTCACGATCATGTTCGTGCTCGGCTACAGCCTCTCGGCGAGTGACGGCTACACGGCACTCGGCGCGCAGTGGGGACCGGTCTTCGACTGGCACGCCACGCTCGGCTTGTTCGTCTTCATTTTGGCGGTCGTGCGCATCGTCATGCGGCGCCGGACTCCGCTTCCGAGCTGGTCACCGGGTCTGACGACGGGCGAACGCGCCCTCGCGCATCGCACCGAGCAGGTCCTGTATGCGGTCATGATCCTGAAGCCGGTCAGCGGCTACATCATGGCGGGGCGGGCCGGCTACAACATCGACCTGTTCGTGCAGTGGCGCCTCGGCAACCCGTTCGGCGAGAGCTTCGTCAACAACGACGGCGGTCTCTACACGCTGGCGATCTGGATCCACATCATTACCGGGATCGCCTTCATCATCGCCTGGCTCGTGCATGTCACCCAGGTCGTGCGCCACACCGTGATCAAGAAGGACCGGCTGCTGCAACGCATGTTGCCGTAGCGTCCCCTAGGACGGCCGCCCGCGGGCCCTGGGCACCGGATCGGATGACCCTGGTTGGGCGACCCATGAGCAGATAGCCAATTTGGCCGCTTCCGCTCAGCAGGCGGTTGCGCCGCCCGAAGGTGCAGCAGCAACACATCTCAGGGGCTCAACCGCAACCATGTCCATCCAGTCCATGACTCCGCTCGAAGAACTCGACTCGGCTCGCCGCGCGTCGATGAGCGCCACCGCCGAGCGCTACGGCTGCGGGGCTCGCACCGCCGACGAACGACGAGCATGCGCGTTGTATCTCTGGCTCCTCGGTCCGACCAAGGAGCAGCTCCGGGTCAATTGCCCGTGCCGCGAGTAGGCGGCCGAACGATCAGCTGACCCAGCTCTTGACCTTCTCGATCGTCTCCAGCCGGTTGGGGCCGATCGGATTGATCGACAGGCGAGTCACACCGGCCTCGCGATAGGCCTCGACCCGCTCCCGGACATATCCCTCGTCGCCGACCATCGCGGTCGCCTTCAGGAAGTCGTCGGGCACCATCGCTTCGGCCGAATCCTTCTGACCGCTCAAGTACAGGTCCTGGATCTGTTCGGCCTCGGCCTCGTAGCCGTACTTGCGGAAGATGTTGTTGTAGAAGTTCTTGCCCTTGGCACCCATGCCGCCCACGTAGAGGGCGGTCATCATGCGGCCGCCGTCGCGAATCTTCTGCGCCGTGTCTTCGTCACAGATTGCCAGGCTTCCACCGGCTGCGACCTCGAGGGGGCCAAGCTCCGGGTCGCGGTTGCGATTGCCTGCCGCCAGGTCGTCGCCCCACACCTGGCGAGCGCGGTCCGGATGGAAGAAGACCGGCAGCCACCCGTCGGCAAGCTCGGCGGTCAGCTCGACATTCTTCGGGCCGAGGCTGGCGATCCAGATCGGGATGTCCTGGCGAACGGGATGGTTGATCAGCTTCAGTGGCTTGCCGAGACCGGTGCCCTGCTCCGGTGGCAGCGGGAGTTGATAGACGTCACCGTCATGCTCGACCCGCTCGCGTCGCCACACCTTGCGGCAGATCTCGATGACCTCGCGCGTCGCAGCGAGGGGCTTCTTGTAGGGCACGCCGTGCCAGCCTTCGATCACCTGAGGACCGCTGGCGCCGAGGCCCAGCGTGAAGCGTCCACCGGAGACGGCGTCGAGCCCAGCCGCCGTCATCGCGGTGAGGGTCGGTGTGCGGCTGTAGATCGGGAAGATGCCCGATGCCAGCTCGACCGTCTCGGTCTTTGCGGCGAGGAAGCCGAGAATCGAGACCGCGTCGAAGCTGTAGAGCTCCGCGACCCAGATCATGTCGATCCCGGCCTGCTCGAGGTCGGCCGCGTCGTTGGCCGCCTGGACGGGATCGCCGGTGTAGGTGAGAGACATCGAAAGCTTCATGCCGTCATCCTGGCCCATGGAAGACTGCGACGGTGATTTCCGTGGACGACTTCGTCCTGTTCTGCAACCGCACCCTCGACGGCTACGAACGAGCACTGACGCGCGTCAACGACGACTCGATCAACACCGTCGCCGTCTCCGGCGGCAACACGCCGGCGCAGTGGACCTGCCACGCGATGGGCGCAGCCGAGTGGTGGACAGCGCATCACGTGTGTGGGCGACCCGTCGAGCGGGATCGCGATGCCGAGTTCGAGGCCCGCGCATCGGTCGACGAGGTGCTGGCCCACGTCGCCCGCCTTCGTCAACTGCTCGAGGACCTACAGCCCGAGCTGGCGGCGGCGACCGGGGTCCACTTCAACCCCACGACCCAGACGCCCCTCGGCACCGACTGGACCGTCGGCGCGTGCCTCATCCACGCCTACGAGGAACTCGCCCAACACCTCGGCCACCTCGAAATCACCATCGACGCGCTCGAAGAGAACTTTGCGCGCTGACCACAGCCGAGCGAGGTCAGCGCGCAACGTTCGTGGGAACGGTCCGCAGCGCTTCCCGAACGGTACTCACGAGCTCGTGCGGACGGTCCGCATAGGAATCCCAGGTGAAGTGCAGAAGCCGCCACCCGGCGTTGACCAGGCGATTCGCTCGGCGGCGATCGGCGACAAACGAGTGGCTGTTGAGGTGATGGCGCTTGCTGTCGAGTTCGACGCCGAGTCGAGCGTGCGGATAGGCGAGGTCGAGACGGCCGGCGAAGCGTCCGGCGGCGTCGCGGACCTCGAACTCCGGACGAGGCTCCGGCAAGCCCGCGTCAACGAGCAGTTGCCACACCATGCGATTCCACCGGCTGTCCGGGATGGCTTGATCGCCGAAGCGCTCAACGAGCAACGCACGAAGCGCACCGACACCCCGACGGCCTCGTCGTGCATGGCGAACCAGGACCTCGTGGAGGTCGGGCCAGCTCAGCATCCGGCGACGAAGCACCTCGTCAATAACCTCGTCCAGCCGACGTCGGGGAATGACTCCCGCCACGTCGAGAACGGTCCGCGCGATACCGGTGACCGGCACCGCGCGACGTTCGGTCGCCGCGGCGAGATGCATCTGCGTCGACCGATGCCAGCGGACGCCGCTCGCAGCTCCGCGCCGAACGCCGACGGCCACGGTGACCTCCAGGCTCGCCCGCCCAAATCCCTCGAGCCCCCAGACCCGAGCGGCGGCACTATGACTGATATAGCCCCCGGTTGACAGTGCGAGCGCTCGGGCGGACCCAAGCCAGGTCGGTGGAGCTCCGGCCAGCCGGTACATCGCCGGTCCGATCCGCTCCCACCGGCCACTGGTGACTCGCCAGTCGATCTGACGATTGCTCAGCCTGAGTTCGGAACGGGCCTCGGTGCGACACACCACGCCGTGGTGATTGGCCAGGTACCGACCTTCGAGGTCCATGTTGCTTCCCTTTCACGAGTTGGGAAGCACGCGGTTCAGTCTGCCCCAGTGGTGTGACACCGCCGAACCTTGCGCAACTTTGCGCGTTGGCCACAGCCAGCTGTGGCCGACGCGCAAAGTTCGGATTGGGGGGGGGGGCAGGGCGGAGGTGAGGACGGCCGGGCGGCGCGGGTCAGCCGGCTTCGGAGTGGGTGACGGGCTCTTCGCCCATCCACTCGCGCAGCGTGTTCTTCAGCTTCGTCTGCTGGATGAAGATGTCGTGCTCCGGACCGGCGGGGCCGGCCTGGGGGGCCTTGAAGTAGAAGCTGAGCCACTCCTGCACGCCGGACTCACCGGCACGGGCGGCCAGGTCCATGAACAGCGCCAGGTCGAGCACGATCGGCGCAGCCAGGATTGAGTCGCGGCAGAGGAAGTTGATCTTGATCTGCATCGGGTAGCCGAGCCATCCGAAGATGTCGATGTTGTCCCAGCCCTCTTTGTCGTCGCCCCTCGGCGGGTAGTAGTCGATGCGGACCTTGTGCTCGATGTCTCCGTAGAGGTTCGGGTAGACCGACGGCTGCAGGATCGTGTCGAGCACGCCGAGCTTGGAGGTCTCCTTAGTCTGGAAGTTCTCCGGTGCGTCGAGCACCTCGCCGTCGCGGTTGCCGAGGATGTTGGTCGAGTACCAGCCGCGCACGCCGAGCATGCGGGCCTTGAGTCCGGGGCTGATCAGCGTCTTCATCAGCGTCTGGCCGGTCTTGAAGTCCTTGCCCGCGATCGGCACGCCGCGGCGCTCGGAGAGCTCGACGATGCAGGGCAGGTCGACGGTCAGGTTCGGGGCGCCGTTGGCGAACGGCACGTCGCTCATCAGCGCGGCGTAGGCGTAGATCTGCGACGGCGAGATGTTGTCATCGTCGTCACGCATCCCCTGCTCGAAGGACTCGACCGTGTCGTGGACGGCCGATGCCTCCTGATAAGCCTCGGTCGACGCACACCAAACCATGACCAAGCGGTCGCAGTCGTTCTCGGTGCGGAAGCGCTCGATGTCCTCGATGAGCGCCTGCGCCTGCTCCATCTTGTTGGTCTGCGTCTTGACGCGCACGCCTTCGATGCGGCTGACCCAGCGCTGGTCGAAGACGGCGTCCATGGCCACGACGCCCTCGAGCTCACCACTCAGCGGGGCGAGGTCCTCGGGCGTCATCACACCGGCCGTCTGCGCGGCCTCGAGCATGTTCGGCGAGAGCGGATCCCAGCCGCCGAAGACGATGTCGTCGAGATCGGCAAGCGGCACGAATTCCTTGATGAGTGGGTTGCGGCTCTCTTCGCGCTTGCCGAGGCGGATGTGTGCCATCTGGCTGACGGAACCGATGGGGTCGTCACCGGTCTTGCGTGAGTGCATCACGCCGGCGATCAGGGTTGAGGCGACGGCGCCCATGCCGGGCATGAGGAGCCCGAGGCGACCGGTGGCCGGGGCGATGGAGCGAGATTCAGTCATGAGGAGCACGATAAGCAGTTCTGCTGTACAGATCGGGGTGATGAAGCAATACTTCACACGAGATGAGCCGCCCGAAACTCGCCGGAATCAGTACCAGCCACCTCGAGTACCTGCGCGCCGCCCTCGACCACGACACATGGCGTGATGCCGCCGCGGCCGTCGGTGTGTCACCCTCGGCGCTCTCCCAAGGTCTCGCCGAACTGGAACGTCGGCTCGGGCTGGTGCTGTTCGAACGTGACCGCCGTAACCGAGTCCCGACCTCCGAGGCGCACCACGTCGGACGCTTCGCCACGCGCATGCTCGCCGAGCTTCGTGAGTTGTCGCGTTGGGCCGAGGAGGTGCGGACCGGTGCGAGCGGCGAGGTCTCGGTCGGCATGATCGACACCGCGGCGATTCACCACTTCGGCGACACGCTCGTCGGCTTCCGTAACGACAACCCCGATCTGACGGTGCGGCTCTTCGTCCAGCCGTCGAATCGGCTGCTCGAGCTGCTCGTGGCGGGCGAGGTCGACGTGGTCGTCGCGGTCGAGCCGCCGGCGGATGACCAGTTCGTCGTCGAGCCGCTTCTGGCCGAGCCGCTCTATGCCTATGCGCCGCCGGGACAAGCGAAGCGATCCCGCGCTGCATCGGGGCCGTGGGTCGGCTTCCCGGCCGACTCTCGGACACGAGCGCTGACGGCTCGCAACCTGCGTCGGCTGGGCGCGACCTACGAGGTGGTCGCCGAGAGCTCCCAACCAGCGGTGCTCCGCGAGATGGTGCGGTTGGGCATGGGCTGGTGCGTGTTGCCGGCGTCCGACGGCGAGGCCGAGCCCCACGCGCTTCAACGGGCTGCACCGGACCCGATCGCCCAGCGGACCCTCGCGCTGGTCCGTCGCCGCGATCGCGATCCGTCCGCCGCACTCCAACGACTGATCGACGCCCTGTCCGGGCTGACCTCGCCGCAGCCCGCCAGCGGGGCGAGCGTCGCACCCGGTCAGTAGCCTGCGGACAATGCAGGGCATGCACCCATACATGTTGCTCGGGGGCGACCGCGACGGTGTCAAGGACTCTGCGGTCAACCGCGTCACCCGACGACGCGTGCTCGGCTACGCCAGCCGCTACCGCAGCATGCTGATCGGCTTCCTGATCACCCTCGTGGTGTCGTCAGTCCTGAGCATCATCCCCGCGTTGCTCGTCCGCGAGATCATCGACGACGCGATTCCCGGCGAGGACCGCGGACTTGTCAACACGCTCGCGGTCATCATGATCCTCGTCGCCGTGGCCAGTGGCATCGTGTCGCTGTTCGAGCGATGGTTCTCGGCCAGGATCGGCGAGCGACTGATCTTCGATCTGCGCGTGCAGCTGTTCGACCACGTGCAGCGGATGCCGATCGGCTTCTTCACCCGCACCCAGACGGGCGCCCTCATCAGCCGGATGAACAACGATGTGATCGGGGCCCAACGAGCGCTCACCGGCACCCTGGGACAGGTCGTCAACAATGCGATCACCCTCGCCACCACCCTCGTCGCGATGTTCCTGCTCGAGTGGCGCCTGCCGCTGTTGGCGCTCGCGTTGCTTCCGTTCTTCCTGCTCCCGACCAAGCGGGTCGGGCGTGTGCTGCAGGGGCTGACCCGAGAGCAGATGGGTCACAACGCGGCGATGAACACCACGATGACCGAACGCCTCAACGTGGCCGGAGCAATGGTGGTCAAGCTGTTCGGACGCCACGACGACGAACGCGACGGCTTCGCCGAGCGTGCCGGCGCCGTGCGAGATCTGGGCGTCCGAAGCGCCATGTACGGCCGGGGGTTCACCATCGGACTTAGCCTCGTCGGTGCGCTCGGCAGCGCGGTCATCTATTGGGTCGGCGCTCGCCTGGTGATCGGCGGCTCGATCACTGTCGGCACGCTGATCGCCATGGGCCTGTATGTGACCCGCATCTACATGCCGCTCACCGGCCTGACCAACGCTCGGGTCGACATCATGACGGCGATGGTCAGCTTCGAGCGGGTGTTCGAGGTGCTGGACACACCCAACCCGATCACCGACCGCCCCGATGCCGTCGCCCTCGAGAACCCCCGTGGCGAGATCCGGGCAGACAACATCTCGTTCGCCTACCCGAGCGACGATGACACCCCCGCTTCGCTCGAGGCCCTAGGCGCCGCCACCAGCGGCGCCGGCCGCGCCGAGAATCCGCTGGTGCTGCGCGCTATCGATTTCGCAATCGAGCCTGGCACGATGGTCGCCGTCGTCGGACCGTCGGGTGCCGGCAAGTCCACCCTGATCTCACTCTTGCCACGGCTCTACGACGTCGCCGGCGGCAGTCTCTCGATCGATGGCCAGGATGTCCGCAACGTGACCCAAGAGTCCTTGCGAGGTGCGATCGGGGTAGTCAGCCAGGATCCGCACCTGTTCCATGACAGCGTCGGCGCGAACCTGCGCTACGCCAAGCCCGACGCCACCGACACCGAACTGCGCGATGCCTGTGCGGCCTCCCAGATCCTCGAGGTCATCGACGGTCTGCCGTCGGGTCTCGACACGGTCGTCGGCGAGCGCGGCTATCGCTTGTCCGGAGGCGAGAAGCAACGGCTGGCGATCGCGCGCATGTTGCTGAAGGATCCCGCGATCGTGATCCTCGACGAGGCGACCAGCCACCTCGACTCCGAGAACGAAGCACTCGTTCAGCAGGCCCTCGCCGCCGCGTTAGAGGACCGCACGGCCATCGTGATTGCGCATCGACTGTCGACGATCACGGCCGCAGACCTGATCCTCGTGCTCGACGACGGACAGATCGTCGAGCGCGGCACCCACACCGAGCTACTCGACGCCGGCGGCCTGTATCACGAGCTGTACACGACCCTGCTCCGAGGCGAAGCCACCACCGTCTGATGACGCTCTTCGAGGTCGACGACACCGTGACGGTCGGGCAGCTCACCCGTCGGTTGAGCGAATCGATCAAGCGCACGTTTCGATCCGAGCTCTGGGTCCAAGGCCAGATTCGCAACCTGAGCCGTTCCGCTCGAGGTCATGTGTACTTCGATCTGATCGACCCGGTGCCGGCTGGCGAAGCGCCCAAGGCCGCGATCGCGGTGACGCTCTTCGATTCGACTCGCCAGGTCGTCAACCGCATCATCACTCGCACCGGCAACACCATGCGGATGGAAGACGGGGTCGAGGTCCGTATACGGGGAACCGTCGAGCTATACACGCCGCGGGGTCAGGTCCAGCTCAACATGACCTCGATCGATCCCGAGTTCACCATCGGTCGCCTCGGCGCGGATCGCGATCAACTGCTTCGAGCCCTGACCGAGGAGGATCTGATCGAGGCGAACGGCCGCCTACCGCTCCCCCTGGTGCCGCTCAAGATCGCACTCGTCACCAGCGACGGCAGCGCTGCGCATGCCGACTTCGTGCAGGAAATCGGAGGTTCCGGATATCGCTTCACGATCGAGACGATCGGCACGCGCGTGCAGGGTGAGTTTGCGCCCGAGGAGATCGCCGCCTCGATCGAACACGCCACCACGTTGGACATCGACATCATCGCCGTGGTTCGAGGAGGCGGCGCCCGGACCGATTTGGCCGCCTTTGACACCGAGCCGGTCGCCCGCGCGATCGCCGCGAGCCGGGTACCAGTCGTCGCCGGTGTCGGCCACGAGATCGACCAGGCGGTCGCCGACATCGTCGCCCACACCTCGCTGAAGACACCCACAGCATGTGCCCAATTTCTGATCGAGCGAGTGGCCGGCTTCGACGTTGCGCTCTCGGTCCGCGCGCACCAGCTCTCGATCGCGGCCCAGCTCCCGACGGCTCGCCAGAGCATCCGACTCGACCGCGCTGCACGCCGCGTGGTGGATCGCAGTCAGCGCGTGCTGCACTCGGCGGCGATGGACAATCGCGACGTCGCGGCGAGTCTCGAACGACGCGTCAGCCGCCGCATGGGTCGATCGACGGATCGCCTCACGCAAATCGAGGCTCGGGTTGGGCTGGGCACCGCCGAAGCGCTCCGTCGTGCCCTGCGCCGCTGCAACGATGCCTCCGACGATCTGGCCACGCTGCCCGTGCGCCACCTCCGCGAGGCCTCTCGCACCATCGACCTGCTCGAAGCCCGTCGCAGTGCCGTCGATCCAGCGCACGCGCTGCGACGAGGCTGGAGCATCACGACCACTGCGGACGGTCAGCTCGTTCGTTCGACCACCGACGCACCCGTCGGTAGCCAGGTCGACATCCGTGTCGCCGATGGCACGATCACCGGAGTCGTCACCGATAACGCTGCGGAGTCGCCGTCGCCACCAACCAACCAGGAGCCTGCATGACCACCGAAGAGATCGGCTACGCCGCGGCGATCAGTGAACTCGACGCCATCCTTGCCGAGTTGGATGACGACGACATCGACATCGACACGCTGTCCGAACGGGTCGAGCGTGCGGCCGAACTCATCGCTGTCTGCCGGAGTCGCATCGGTGCGGCGCAACAACGCGTGAGTGCCATCGTCGAGACGATCGAAGCTGATGGTCCCGGCGAGTCATCAGCCGACACGGCTTCGCCGATCGCCGACTGACCCAGGCGAGTCTCGCTCGCCCCTGGGCAAGTTCACCCACATCGTCGCCAACCGGGGCTTCGCGACCCGGCACTAACCTGGGACGTCGGAAAGGGCATGCACATGGTAAGCGCCTCCAGAGCAGCTTGGCGGGGCGCTGATGAGTGACGTGACCGCGCCCGAACTGAGCCCGCTGCCGACACCCGGCGCCGAGGGCGCGCCGCTCGCCGAAACCGCCGCAGCGCTGCGATGGCTCCGAGCGGGGCTCAGCGATGAGACGATGCGGCTGGAGCTTCCGCCCGACGTCCGTTCCACGATCTCGCCGATCATCACTGCGCTGCGCTGGGGCGCATTGCTGTACGGCATGGTGTCAGCGAGCACCGCCGCCGCCAACGACGGCGACCTCGGCGTCGTGGTCACCCTGGCGATCGCGCTGTTTCTGACGGTCTGGAGGACCTTCCGGCCGCTTCGACTCGCCTGGAACGACTTCTTCGGGCGCTGGCTTCCGGTGATCGACGGCGTGGTGCTCGGCGGCGCCGTCGGAGCATCCGACGGATTCGACAGCCCCTTCGTCTATTGCGTCCTCGTGGCCGTCGGGGTCGCCGCGTTCGGATGGGGGCTGCGCGGCGGTCTGCTCACCCTCGCCGCGGCCCTGCTGGCGATGGGCCTCGTGGGCGTTGCCACGGGCGGGCCGCTCAACATGGGCGATGTCGGCGGCGTGGCCTTCCTCCTCGTCCTCCTCGCCATCGCCGCGCTCGTGGCCTTGCTCCGCGACAACCTCATCGCTCGTCAACGACGCACCCTGGCGCTGTCCTCTCGGCTCGACGTCCTGACCGAGACCAACGAGATGCTCGGCATCCTCAACCAGGTTGCTCGCACGCTTCCCGAGTCGATCGACATGAGCGAGGCGATCAACGCGACCGAGCGCGAGCTTCGCGGGCAGTTCCGTGCCGAGACCATCGGACTGGTCGTCCGCGACGACGCTACGTCGGAATGGCTGCCGATGATCATGGAGGGCGTCGAGTTCGGTGACTCCACGCTCTCCAGTGACTTGCCCGAGCCGATGCAGCGAGCCTTGCTCGAGCTGTCGACGATCTCGGCCGGCGAGAGTGAGTCCGCACTGCTTTCCCCGGAGTCGCGGTCCGGCATGTACACGGCGCTGCGCACTCGCGGGAAGGTCATCGGCCTGCTCGCGATCGAGAATCGGCGCGAGGGCGACTACGACGACCGCGAAATCCGCATTCTCGATGGGCTCGCCGGCGCGCTCGCGCTGACGATCGACAACGTTCGAGCATTCGGACGCCTGCGAACCGTCGGCGCGGACGAGGAGCGCACCCGCATCGCCCGCGATCTCCATGACCGGCTCGGCCAGTGGTTGACCTACATCAGCCTCGAACTCGAACGCATCATGGGCGAAGCCCCAGGGACCTCCTCGCTCGAAGGCCTCTACGGCGATGTGCAGACGGCGATCGATGAGCTGCGCGAAACGCTTCGGCAGCTGCGCACGCGGGTGAGCAGCGAAGAAACGCTCGCGTTGGTCGGTTCGGTGATGGCCGACCGCTTCGGCGAGCGAACCGGTATCTCCACCAGCTTCACCGCGACGAACCCCGGCACATCGCTGTCGGTCACGGTCGAGAACGAGCTGCTGCGGATCCTCCAAGAGGCCCTGAACAATGTCGAGAAACACGCAGACGCATCGCGGGTCGAGGTCGAGTGGAGCGTGCACGACGGCGTTGGCGAGTTGACCGTCGCCGACGATGGCCGCGGGTTCTCCAAGGGAACCTCGAGTCGGGACGCCTCCTACGGCCTGACCGGGATGCGCGAGCGGGCCGAGGTCATCGGCGCCTCGCTGAACATCGAAACGACACCCGGCGCGGGCACGACGATCCGCGTGCGAGCCTCCAACGAAATGAGCGTGTGATGAAGAGCATTCGACTCCTGTTGGTCGACGACCACCAGATCTTGCGCGAGGGCCTCCGCCGAAGCTTCGAAGCGGCCGGTCACGAGGTCGTGGGCGAGGCCGGCAACGGGCTGGAGGGCGTCGAGCAGGCCGAGGAGCTGGAACCCGAGATCGTGCTCATGGACCTGTCGATGCCGGTGATGGACGGGGTCGAGGCGACTCGCCAGATCCGCGAGCGCGTCCCGGCGACACGGGTCGTGGTCTTGACGATGCACGACGACGTTGCCCGCACGCGCGAAGCACTGGGGGCCGGCGCCAACGGGTATCTGTCCAAGGGCTCATCGTTCGCTGAGGTCCTGACGACCATCGAGGCGGTTGCCGACGGCGAGACCGGTCTGTCGCCAGAACTGGCGGTGGCAATGTTGCGCTCGGCCGTCGACGCACCGGAGCCCGAGGACGGTCCGCTCTTGAGCGAACGCCAGATCGAGATTCTTCAGGCGATCGCCGATGGCCAGACCACGAAGCAGGCCGCCCGGTCGCTCGGGATCGCCCAGAAGACCGTGCACAACCATCTCAATGCGATCTATCGTCGACTCGACACTCAGAGCCTGACTCACGCGGTGCTCAGCGCGGTTCGTCTCGGCATCATCAGCCTCGACTGACATCTACCGCCGCTGTGTCCGACGATCGCCCGACGCCACTCGACGCCTCGTCACGGTTCATCGATCTGGTGACCGGGCGTCGGCGCGCGGGCCCGGTTCCGACGTTGCTGATCGCGCTGGTCGTCACCGCCGCCGTCGTGATTCCGCTTGGTCAGCGGGTGTTGGAGGCCGAGGAGACCCGAGTCGCCGATGCCGCCTCGATCGTCGTCGACATCGCCGACGCCGAGCCGGGTCCGCTCGATGGGGCGATCCTGCGTGGCGGCGCGCTCGTCTCGGTCACCGACACATCGGCGCTAGGCGTGTCGTTCCAGCTGTTCGAAGCCGGCGGCACCGAGCCCTTGCTCGCGTCCCAGGACGTGTCCGGACCTGAGTTCTTTCTGGTCGAGACCGCGGCCGGGCGAGGCCGAACCATCGACACGACGGTGCTCGACGACGGCGGGTACGAGCTGTTCGTGACGATCGCGACGTCCGACGGGGATGAGCGGACCGCGGTCGGATTCACGGTGGACAACTCGTGACGGCGCCAACGCAACCAACGCCGTCGGTGCTCGGGCGAATCGCCGCGACAGTGCTCGGCATTGTCAGCTTCGACCGACTGATGGCGGTGTTCATGTCGGTCTCGTTGACCGCCGCCGTGACGACACCCATGGCCGTGTCGGCGATTGCGGCACGAAACGGCGACGGCGACGCCTCAGCGATCGAAACCTCGGTCGGCGTGCTCTCCGCGGGCGATCAGCGCTTTCCCGAATCACCCGCTGATGGAGGACCGGACGAGGTTGCGATGGCGGACCTCCTGGGCCCCGAGGATGGGGGCGACTCCGACGGAGCAACGGGGGGCGGAGACCTCGAGGGCGCGGATGGCGAGGGCGGAGACGCACCGGACCCGGAACCCGAGCCGGAGCCAGCACCTGAGCCCGAGCCAGAACCCGATGACCCGGTAGACGACGAGACACCCACTCCGGTACCTACACCTGAGCCCACACCGCCGCCGCCCGACGAGGACGCGAGCGAACCGGTCGACGAGCCCGGCCAACCCGAGGCCGACGACCCGACCGTCGCAAGTGATGTCGCCAGCCAGGTCGGTACCGAAACGCCGGACGACCCCGATCCGACCACCGAGTCCAACGCGACCGACGGACTGGCCGACTTGGTGATCCCGACCGCCCCGCCGACAGCCGTCCCGACTCCGACGAGCGCACCCGTCAACACGCCCACACCAACGGCAACGAACACGCCGACCGCGACCGCGACCGCGACACCAACCGCGACCGCCACGCCAAGCAGCACACCAACACCCACGAACACGCCCACCCCAACCGACACGCCAACGGCCACGGCCACGGCCACGGCGACACCAACCAACACGCCCACCCCAAGCGCGACACCAACCAGCACCCCGACACCCACGAATACGCCCACCCCAACCAACACGCCAACGGCCACGGCCACGGCCACGGCCACGGCGACACCTCTCCCCACACCAACACCGACCGCGACGCCAACACCGGTCGCCACACCGACCGCGACGCCAACACCGGTTCCCACGCCCACACTTGGAGGGATGGTGCTCGGGCAGAGTGGCCAGGACGAAGGCGCAGGTCACGAGCGCGACCACGCAGAACACGCCGAGGCCGAGCATGACCGCCTGAGCTTGGTGGGGAGCCCGGCGGCGCAGCGGCGTTGAGCTGACGGCTGGGCGCGGTTGGTCCGCGGTCGGAGGAGTGGGTTCCGGCCGTTCGGCGTCGCGGATCACGGGCTCGGAGGTCGGGCCGAAGCTCTGCAGCGTCGCGGTCAGCTCGTCGGAGTGTTTGGCTTTGCCCGTGCAGCCCGGGCTCGGGCAGCGCTTGAGTTCGCG
>JBCCIC010000006.1:0-311615 GCA_039028435.1 Actinomycetota bacterium
AGATCGGCTACTGGGTCGCCGCCGATCGGCAGGGTCAGGGCTACGCGACCGAGATCGCCCGGGCGCTCACCGCAGCAGCCTTCACCGTGCCCGGTATCGCACGCGCCGAGCTACGGATCGACGACGCCAACGTGGCCAGCCTCGCGGTAGCCCGCAACGCCGGGTTCACCTACGAGTTCACCGAGGATCGAGATGTGGGAGCGCCGGGCCAGACCGGGCGCAATCAGTGCTGGTATCAGGAGCGCCGATAGGGCGGAAGTACGGCCTTGATCACGCGCAGTGGAACCTTGATCAGTCCGACGACCAAACGCACCGGCACCTTGAGAAGGCCGCCGACGAGACGAAACGGCGCGCCGATGATGCGACCCACCAGGCTCTGCTTCTTCTCCACCACAACGATCGGTTCGAGGCTCATCAGCTGCTCGAGGGTGAACCCACCGAGCGGGTCGATGTCCTGCTTCTTCCGCTTGCCTCTGCGCGACGCCATGGTCGGAGACTAGGCGAATCGCCGTCAGGCGAACAGGGCGTCGACGAACTCGCCCGGATCGAACTCGACCAGATCTTCGATGCCCTCGCCCAGGCCGACCAGCTTGACCGGGATGCCGAGCTCGGATTGGATCGCCAGCACGATGCCGCCCTTCGCGGAGCCGTCGAGCTTGGTCAGCACGATGCCGGTCACGTCGACGGCCTCGGTGAACTGCTTGGCCTGTGCCATGCCGTTCTGGCCGGTGGTCGCGTCGATGACGAGCAAGACCTCGCTCACCTTCCCGGCACCCTTCTCGGCGACCCGACGCACCTTGCGCAGCTCTTCCATCAGATTGGTCTTGTTGTGGAGCCGTCCTGCCGTGTCGGCCATCACCAGATCCGCGCCCCGGGCGGCAGCGTGCTCGACCGCATCGAAGATCACCGAACCCGGGTCGGCACCTTCGCTACCGCGGATGAAACCGGCATCGCAGCGTGTCGCCCAGGTCTCGAGCTGCTCTGCGGCCGCGGCGCGGAACGTGTCACCGGCGGCAAGAACGACGTTGCGACCATCGGAGACCTCGCGATTCGCAAGCTTGCCGATCGTGGTGGTCTTGCCCACCCCGTTCACGCCGACGAACATCCAGATCGCCGGCTCGCCGTCGACGGCCAGCGAGATGTCGGTCGACCCGAGCTCGACTTCCATCTCCTCGCGCAGTAGATCAAGGGCACCGTCGAAGTCCGTGACGCCGTCTTCCTTGCAGCGCTCACGCACGCGCCCGAGCATGGACATCGTGGTGGGCACACCGACGTCCGCGAGGATGAGGGCTTCTTCGAGCTCTTCCCAGGCGTCTTCATCGACGCCTCGGCCGCGCAGACCGCCGAGGGCACCGGCCAGACCATCACGGGCCTTGGCCAAGCGGTCGCGGAAAGTCGCTCGCTCGACCGGCTCGGGTTCGGGCTCCGGCTCGGGCTCGGGCTCGGGCTCGGGCTCGGGCTCGGGCTCGTCGACATCGTCGACCCGATCGACTGGCTCGGCGAGGTCATCCGGAACGGTGTCGAGGACCTCGGCTTCCGGAGCGATTGCGGGCGCCGCAAGCTCGCCCGGTCGACGGCCTCGGAGGTAGACGACCGCACCGGCCACCGCCACAACAGCGACGACGATGAGGAGGATGAGGAGAAGGGTGCTCACCCCGCCAGGCTACGGGCCGGTTCGGGGAGTCTGCGGTGGGCGCCTCAGTTCGGCAGCGTGCCGAGGGTCACCGGGATCGAGATGGCCACGCCACCTCGGACCACGTCGATCGAAACGATCGCCTCGGGTGCTTGGAGCCGCACGGCCGCTGCAAGATCGCCCATGTCACGGATCTCGGTGCCGTTGAAACCGACGATCCGGTCATCGACCAGAACACCAGCCGCTTCGGCACCGGTTCCGATCAGAACCTCGGTCACGACGACGCCGGGCTCACCGATCAGTGGGGTCTCGCCGGTCACGCCGAGGTAACCCTGCTCGAGCGACTCGCCGGCAATGATGCGCTCGGCGATCAGCAACATGGTGTCCGCGGGGATGGCGAAACCTACGCCGATGTTGCCACCACTGCCATCGGTGCGGATCGACGTATTCATGCCGATCACTCGGCCTTGGCGGTCGGCCAGCGCTCCGCCGGAATTGCCCGGGTTGATCGGCGCATCGGTCTGGATCATCGCCACCGTTCCAACGACCCGGCCCTTGGCGCTGACGATGCCCGAGGTCACCGTCTGGTCGAGACCGAAGGGGCTGCCGATCGCCACGGCAAGCTGGCCGACTTGGACCGAGCTACTGGGGGCGAGCGGGGCCACGCCGAACTCGGCCTCGCCGTCAATCTTGACCACCGCGACATCGGTGTTCGAGTCCGCGCCGAGCACCTGGCCGGGGACACGGATGCCGGACGCCAGCTGGACCGAGACCTCGGTCGAGTCGCCGACGACGTGGGCGTTGGTGAGGATCAGTCCCGCCTCGTCATAGATGATGCCCGATCCCTGTCCGAGCTGGTTCTGGATCAGCACGACGGCCGGCGAGACGGCCTGGGCGACCGCAGCGACCGGCTCCTCGGCGCCGGCGAGCGGCGAAGGCTCGATCGTCGCGTCGTTGGGCACGGTCGGGACCGGCGTTGCCGGAACGGCGGTCGGTGGCACTTCGGTCGGCTCCGGCTCGGGCGCCTCGGTGGGCTCCGGCTCGGCCGCGACCTCAGGGATTTCGGTCGGTGCCTCAGGTGCTGCGGCAACCGCGGGGACGGTCGCCGTCTCATTGTCACCGAAGGAGCGGCCGAGGAAGAACGCGCCTGCGGCCAAAGCGAGCAAGGCGATCAGGGCGAGTGCGACCAGCCCAGCGCGACGCCGGGGTGCGGGAGGAGTTGTCGGCGCCGCGCCGAAGCTGGTCGTCGTGGCACCGGCCGTGGGAGGTACGGCCGGCCACCGCGGAGGGTTGCCCGCTCCAACGCCAGACGCCGGTGTCGGGGCTGCGGGTGTCGGGGCTGCGGGTGTCGACGGTGTAGGCATCGTCGGTGCCGGGTTCGTCGGAACGATGGGTGGGTGGGAGCTCGACGCGGTCGTCTCGGCGCGTTCTTGCCAGATGGGCGGCTTGGGCAGGTCGGGCTCAGGGAAGGAACCGGAGGGGGGAGGTGTGGGTTCGCTCACGATGCCAACCTAGGTCGGCAGGCCGAAAGCGGCCGTAAGCCGTATCGAAAGATCACGTAAGGAACAGCGCCGCGGACAGCACCCTCAGACGCTGGTGGGTTGACGGCGGCGCGAGCGGCGCAACCGGAACTCGCCCGTCGTCTCTTCGACCACGTGTCGCGGGAACCACATGGCGATCATCGCGCCGACCGGTGTGTCGAGGACCGAGACCTCGCCGCGGTGCGCTTGAACGATCTCGCGCACGATCGCCAGGCCGAGCCCGGAACCTTCGCCGCCGGCCAGGTGGGGCCGACCGGCTTCGCCTTCTCCGGCTCGCACGTAACGCTGGAAGACGCGCTCGCGGTTCTCGGGGGCGATGCCGGGACCCTCATCACCGACCGTGATCCAGACCCAACCGCCATCGGCGCCGGCGGTCACCGAGATCGCACTGCGAGCCGGCGCGAAGCGGACGGCGTTGGCCAGCAGGTTGGCGACCGCCTGTTCGAGCGAGCGTGCGTGGCCGACCACATGGAGGTCAGGTTCGATGTCGAGCGCCAACTCGAGACCGGACTGCTCGGCCGGGCCGGCGAACTCGTCGCTCACGTTGGTGACCATGCGCGACACATCGACCGGCGCCTCGACTCGCGTCGCGGCCTCGTGGCGTGCGTAGGCGAGGAGGTCGTCGACCAGCTTCGACATCCGCTCGCTCGATCGCTGGGCGACCTCGACCGTATGGCGGTAGTCATCGATCGTCGAACCGGGATCGCTCACCGTCACATCGAGGTTCGTGCGCATCACTGCGAGTGGATTACGGAGTTCGTGTGACGTGTCGTGGATCAGGCGTTGCTGATTGTCGAAGGCCCGCTGGAGGCGATCGAGCATTGCATCGAACGTGTCGGCAAGCTGCTTCAGATCGTCGTTCGGACCGAGCAGTCCGATGCGGCGGCTCAGGTCCGTGGCTTGGATGTCGCGGGCAACCCGGGTGATCCGACCGATCGGCGTCAGCACGCGGCCTGCGGTGAACCAGCCGACACCGAGGCTGATGACGAACAGGGCAGCCAAACCGACCATCGAGTACGTCTGCAGCGTGTCAAGCGTCTGCTGGTCGACGAGCAGCTCGAACTCGCGACGATCGTCCAACAGATCTTGCTCAGGACCAAACGCAATCGTCGGGCTCTCCCGAGCCGCCATGTCGGCCGCGATCTGCGCATTCAGGCTGCGGGCCAAGCCCCAGTAAATGAGTCCGACCACGATCGACGACGCCGCGAACAGCGCCATCGAGTAGAGGAGTGTCAGCCGAAACCGCACCGATCGCAAGATCGCTGGCACGCGGGAGAGGTCTTGGCCGGCCGAAGCCGGGGGCGTTGGACGAAGCGCTTCCTTCATGGCGAGGCCGTTGCGGCCTAGATGTCCTCGAGCAGCCGATATCCGGCACCGATGACCGTCTCGATCGGCGCATCGGTGCCGTCGACGGTCAGCTTCCGTCGCAGCGTGCCCACGGTGACACGCACCGTATTGGTGAACGGGTCCGCATTCTCGTCCCACACATGGTCGAGGAGCTCTTCCTGAGAAATGACCACGCCCGGCTGGGCCATGAAGTAGCGGAGGAGGGCGAACTCTTTGGAGGTCAGGCTGACCGGAATCCCGGCGCGGCTGACCGAATGTGCCGCGGTGTCGAGTGCGATATCGCCGACGGCCAGCACCGATCCGGTCGATGCCGCCTCGCGGCGCATGAGGGTGCGCACCCGAGCGGAGAGCTCCGGGAACGCGAACGGCTTGACCAGGTAGTCGTCGGCGCCGTCATCCAGGCCCGCGACCCGATCCTGGACCTCGTCGCGCGCCGTCAACATCAGGATCCGCGGCGGCTCGTCGTGGAAGTCACCTGCCCGAATCGCCCGCGTGACTTCGCGCCCGTCCATCTTCGGCATCGTGATGTCGAGGCAGATCAGGTCATAGGCCGTGACCCGCGCCTTGTCGAGCGCTTCCTCGCCATCGTGGGCAAGATCGACGGCGTATCCCTCGCGGCGAAGGCCCCGCGCGACGGCCTCGGCCAGGTCGACTTCGTCATCGACGACAAGAATGCGCACCCGTGCACGCTACTGGATCAGGTCGCCCGACCTGCTCGCGCCCCCTGCGGTCACTCGGCTCCGCAACGCCTCTACGATTGATCGCCCAGGCGGCCCCGCACGGCGCCGCCCACCGCACCAGAGGACCTGATGGCAGACGATTCGACGTCCCCGACACCACCGCCGGAGCCGGCGAAGTCGAGCCTTCCGCCCCCTCCTCCCCCATCGGCGTCACCGGTCGCAGCAACCGTGCCTTCATCGCCGGCCGCCCCGGCACCGACCGCGAAGCCGGCAGCATCGTTGCCTGCACCGGTTCCGAAGGACAGCACCACACTGCCTCCACCGCCGTCCGGCACACCCCTCGCCGTGACCCAGACCACGAGCCAGGAACTGCCCGCGACGCCGATGGAAGAAGCACTGTTCGAGGTGAAGCGGGTCGTGGTCGGCCAGCACCGCATGCTCGAGCGCATCCTGGTGAGCCTGATCGCGGGCGGCCACTGCCTTCTCGAAGGTGTACCCGGCATCGCCAAGACACTGAGTGTCGAAACGCTCGCCAAGGTCGTCGGCGGCTCGTTCGTCCGCCTGCAGTTCACGCCCGACATGCTCCCCGCGGACATCGTCGGCACCCGCATTTGGCGCGGCTCCACCGAGACGTTCGACATCGAACTCGGTCCGCTCCGGGCGAACATGGTGCTCGCCGACGAGATCAACCGCGCTCCCGCCAAGGTGCAGTCCGCCTTGCTCGAAGCGATGGCCGAGAAACAGGTCAGCATCGGCGGCAAGACGTTTCCGCTGCCGAATCCGTTCATCGTGCTCGCGACGCAGAACCCGATCGAGTCCGAGGGTGTGTATCCGCTGCCTGAGGCCCAGCAGGATCGCTTCCTGATGAAGATCGTGATCGACTACCCCACGCCGTCCGAGGAAGTCGAGATCGTCCAGCGCATGGGGGTGAACCCACCGGTGCCGAATCAGGTACTCAAGCTCGATGAGCTCATCGAACTCCAGGACATGGCCCGCAATGTGTACGTCGATCGCAACGTGGTCGACTACGCGGTCAGCCTCACGTTGGCCACTCGTGACCCATCGGCATACGGCCTCGCCGAGCTGGCACCGATGATCAGCTACGGCGCCAGCCCTCGCTCGAGCCTAGGTCTGATCGCCGCAGCCCGGGCGTTGGCCATCATCCGCAATCGCAGCTATGTGCTTCCGCAGGACGTGTTCGACGTCGCCCCCGAGGTCATGCGCCACCGACTCGTGCTGTCCTACGAAGCGCTGGCGCGCGACATCTCGGCCGACCATGTCGTCGCCGGAATCCTGGCTACCGTCCCGGCGCCACGGGTCGCTCCATCCCAGGAACCCACCTACGGATCCAGCGCCGCCGGCTGACGATGTTCGGTCGCCCCCGCGAGTCTGATTCCCCGTCCGAGGTCGAGCACCCATGGCTTGACCGACGCGACGCGGCATCGAGCGTGCTCAGACGTCTGGAGCTCGACATCACGATGCGGCTCGACGGACTGCTGCAGGGCGACTATCGCGGGCTCGTCCCTGGGCACGGTTCCGAGCCGGGCGAAACGCGACGGTACGAGCCAGGCGACGACGTGCGCCGGATCGACTGGAACGTGACCGCTCGGATGCTCGAGCCCTACATCCGCCAGACCGTCGCCGATCGCGAGCTCGAAACAGCCGTCGCGGTCGATCTCACGCCGAGCCTCGACTTCGGCACCGCGAACAGCGAGAAGCGCGACCTCGTCGCGGCCGCCGTCGCCGCGATCGGGTTTCTGACGCTGCGCATCGGCAACCGCTTCGGCGCCGAGATGATCCGGCCCGATGGGATCGAGAGCATCCCTGCTCGGCAGGGCCGCGACCACGTGTTGCACATCGTCGACCAGGTGCTGAACGCCCCGCGTGGGACCACGAGCGAGGTGACACTGGCCGAAGGCATCGCCCGACTCCGCGGCCCGCACCGTCGCAAGGGTCTGCGGGCCGTGGTCAGCGATTTCGTCGACGAGAGCGATTGGGCGACCGAGATCAAACGGGTCGGCTTGAACAATCAACTCATGGCCGTCGAGGTCGTCGATCCGCGTGAGATGGAGCTGCCCAACGTCGGCAGTCTGGCCGTCGTCGACCCCGAAACCGGGCGACGGCGCGAGATCCACACTGGCAGCAAGCGCGTGCGGGAGCGATTCGCCGAGGCGGCGATCGAACAACGCGCGGAGATCGCCCAAGTCTTCCGCTCGACGCGTACCGGCCACCTGCAACTCTCGACCGACCGCGACTGGTTGTTCGACGTGGTGCGTTTCGTCGCCAGCCAGGGTGCGTCCCGTCGAGGCACCGCACGATGAACGAGGACACACATGGACACCGGTGAGACCGGACTGTGGGAGAGCCGGCTGAACCCGCCGGACAACATGGAGTTCCTCAAGCCCGAGCGACTGTGGTGGCTTCTCGCCATCGCCGTGGTGCTGGTCGGGTACATCGCCATGCAGTTCGTGCGACGCCGCGCTGCGGTGCGGTTCACACAGGTGTCGCTCTTGGACAAGATCGCACCGGAGCGCCCGGGATGGCGTCGCCACATTCCGGCGGTGTTCCTGCTCGCCGGTCTCGCCCTGGCGATCCTGGCCTACGCCGAGCCGGCTGCCGTCGAGGACGTCCCGAGCGAGCGCGCCACGATCATGTTGGCGATCGACACCTCGTTGTCGATGCAGGCCGAGGATGTTTCGCCCAGCCGAATCGAGGGCGCCAAGGAGGCTGCCGGTGCCTTCCTGGATCAGGTTCCGCCCCAGATCAATGTCGGCCTCGTGAGCTTCAACGGCATCGCCACGGTGCGCGTTCCTCCGACCCAGAACAGGGCTGCCGTGCGAAGCGCCGTGCAGTCGCTCGACCTCGGTGAGGCCACGGCGATCGGCGAGGCGATCTTTGCGTCGCTGAGCGCCCTCGATGACTTCATCACCGAGTTCGAGGGCGACGCCCCTCCGGCGCGAATCGTCTTGATGAGCGACGGCGAGACGACCGTCGGTCGACCCGACGAGGCGGCGGTCGACGCCGCCCGAGCCGCGGGTATCTCCGTGTCGACGATCGCCTTCGGCACCGACCGGGGCTTCATCGAGATACCCGACGATCCGGTCCCGATCCCGGTTCCGGTCAACGAGGGCGCCCTGGCTGAGATCGCCGACGGCACCGGCGGTGAGTTCTTCGAGGCCGCCACCACCGACGAGCTCACGGCGATCTATACCGACATCGGATCAGCGGTTGCCACTCAGGAGACCCGCGTGCTCGTCGGATCCTGGTTCGCTGGTCGGGCGATGATCCTGATCCTCATCGCGGCCGCCCTGTCGCTGGTGCTGAGCAACCGGCTGCCATAGTCGGCCCGGCGCGCCGGAAGTCAGCCTCGCCAGATCACGACCGGACCGCTGGTGTGGCCGATCGCGTAGTTCGCAAGCGAGCCGATAAGTCGGGCGAGCAGCCCTTGACCGCAGCCGCCGAGCACAAGCAACTCACCCTCGATCGCGTCGACGATCATCGTCCGAGGATCGCCGGACCGGATCTCGACGTTGATCGCCTCGGGATCAACTCCGGACTCGGCCACCGAGCGGTCGACGACGGCGCAGGCGAGCTGGTCGAGGTTCCGCCGGAACGTGCTGTCGAACGCCAACTCGTCGAGGAACCGTTCGTCGTGCGAGTAGATCGCCGTGACCTCGACGTCGCTTGCCAACGGCGCCGCCCATCGAAGGCTGGCGATCGAGTTGTCCGACCCATCGACCGCCACGACCACCTCGTCGAAGAGCTCGGGACCATCCACGATGGCGACGGGACACGTCGCCTCCTTGGCCACATGCCGTGCGGTCGAGCCGATGAGCATGCGGGCAATTCGACCACGCCCGGTCCGGCCGACCACCACGAGGTCGTACTCGGCGGACAGCTCGATCAGCGCCAAAGCCGGATGTCCCTTGGCGAGCCGGCGATCGGCCACCTCCATCCCGGATGCCTCGATCGTGTCGTCGAGGCGCCGTTGCGCCGCGCGTTCGAACACGTCGGGTGACGGGAGGGGCGAGCCGACCACCGGCATGGGCGCCGCCGGGGGAAATCGCCACGCCGTCACGGCGTGGACGAGGGCGCCCGTTCGCTCGGCGAGGCGACACGCCCAGATCAGAGCATCACGGGACTGGTCAGAACCGTCGATACCGACGAGATAGATGGGTGAAGCGGTTTCCTGTGCCGAGGTCATGCCTCCAGCATCGGTGCCGCGGAACGGCGACGGTAGGGCCCAAGGTCCCTACCTCGACGGCAGCTCGGCAATCACAACCCGGGTTCCGGTTCGCAGGCAACCGTGAGCCGGGCAACTTGGGCGGTGTTCGGCAGCCGCAGCACCGTGGCAACGAGTTCGGCGAGATCATCGGGCTGGATCATCTGGTCGTCGGGGAAATCGAAGTCCGCAGTCATGTCGGTGTTGATGAAGCCCGGGTGCAGCGACGTCACCCGCACGCCGTCGTCCCAACCGGCGTTCTTGACCGCTTCGGTCAGCGCGGTCACGGCGAATTTCGACATCGCGTAACCCGGCGCGAACGTGCCTTTGACCCGGAGACCCGAGAGCGACGACACATTGACCACACGGCCTTCGCCGCTCTGGCGCAGATGCGGCAGGGCCGATTTGATGAGCCGGAACGGACCCATCACGTTGACCTTCCAGAGCTCGTCGAGGGCATCTTCGGAGAGGTCGTCGAGCGGTGATGGGTCGACGATGCCGGCATTGTTGATGAGCGCGTCCACGCCACCGAACCGTTCAACGGTCGCCGCGAGCCAGGCATAATTCGACGCGGCGTCGAGCGCGTCGTAGTGGTGAACCATCAGCGAATCGCCGGACTCGGCGAGCGCGGATTCGGCGGCGTCGACCCGCCGCACACCAACGCTGGCGTTCCAGCCCTCAGCAAGAAGTCGTTGCGCGAGCGCAAGGCCGAGACCCCGCCCGGCTCCCGAAATCATCACTGTTCGTCCTGTGACCGTGCGCATTACGACAACCTAGGCGCAGGTGTGCGCCAGGTCAGGCCCGGTTGCCTTTGGCGAGGTTGTGGGGCCGGCAGCGGACGGTGAGGTTGGCCCAGTTGGTTGGGCCGGCTTTGGAGTGGGGGTGTTGGTGGTCGGCTTGGAGCCATGGGAATGGTGCGTCGCAGCCGTCGTCTTCGCATCGGCCACGGGTCCGGATGAGGCCGAGGTGTTTGAGCCATTTCGGGAAGTTCCGGGTGGCGTAGCTGGTCTCGAGTGGCCGGCCCTTCGCAGTCATGACGGTTCGTTGCAACGCCGCGACACCGAGTACCCGCATGACCAGATGCGGGTGCACTGGCGTGCCGTCGATGAACTCGCAGCGTCCGTCGACGTCGTGTGGGTCGACGGGCAGGGGTGAGACGTCGTGTTCGGCGAGTCGCCGAAGGGTGTCTTCGGCGACTGCTTGGGACATGACGATGTTGATCAGTGGATCAGGTTGGGATCCGTCTTCGCGGGCCGCGCCCTTGGCCACCAACTCGAGCAGCGCGACCGCGCCGCGTTGACCATCGGACCGGCGGATTCCCGTTTCATCGTCGTTAACAGCGAGCTGTTGCTTGTGCTTCTCCCAGGCGGTGATAAACACCTGACCCGAGAGCGGGTCCAACAGCCCGTCGACCTTGACCATGCCGTCGCCACGCGTCTTCGCGGTCACCGAGGCAGCGGCCAGTTGTTCGCTTGGTTCGGCGCCGTCGGGGTCGGCGGCGATCTGCCAGTAGTCACATGCTCGCTCGAAGTCGACGAAGTCACAGGTCATCGCCGTCTCGATGAAGAACCGCTGATCACGCCGCAACAGGAAATGGGTGCGTGGGTTGTCCAGTCCCCGCCGGATCCGTTCGAGATGCTCAGCCGAGAGAATTCCGTCGGCGTGAGCCGCCGCAAGTTCGGGGAAGTCGCGCAGCCATTTCGCACGTCGGATTCGGGCTCGGACTACGACGCCGGCGTTGTTCCCGTTGGCCAGCATGAACTGGTCGAGCTTGCGTGCGCCGCGCCCGTGGCGCAGCACCACCAGATTCGTTTCGCTGGCGTCGATGATCGCGCCCAACGCCGCGTCGACCGCCGCGGCGACCGTGCCGACCTGGACCACCGCCGCCGCCAAATCCCGGTGATCACGACACGAATCCGCAGCATCGAACACCGCACGAGCCGTCGATCGCAATTCGCCCACCAACGCCGTCACCGGACCATCAACCAGCTCCTCTTCAGCAAGACGAAGCACCGTGGCCGACATGAACCAACCATAGCAGAACAAAGGGAACACATGTTCGATCAAGGGATGTCTGCCCGCATCGTTCAGAGCACATGGTTCGATAGCGGTCCGATTAGACCGAAAGGCAATGAAATTGATGATCTGTCAAGTCCGGGCTACCCCGACTGGAACGGCCGCTGGTTGGGCTCGGGTGCTCGTAGCTTTCGTTCCACGACACCTAAACGCGGTCACTCGGGGACGACGCACGGGCGCGTGAAGCAGCGATACGTCTTGTCAGCGACTCCCGACCGGTGCGTGCCACCAGGTGAGATCATCACCCTCGCCTTTTTCGCGGTTGGCAACGCCAACCCGCTCAACACCACTCTCTCACCGATGTGTCTGTGAGGCGTCACCCAGTGATCTGGGCAGCGGTTGCGTGCGGAACCGTGTCACTGCATGAGCATCCGCCCCGAGGCGCGCAACGCCTACAGCCACGGGATCAGCACCGCTCACACCGGTTGCGGCGAGGGCGCCGAAGTCGTCGTTGGCGTTCCGTCGTGGAGTACTTCATCTCAATCGGACGTATTGCTTCCGAGTACTATCGCAACGATGAACCTCCGGCGGTGCGTTGCGAGCTTGGGGCTCGCTACTTCCGCCCTCGTCGCGGCGGCCTGCTCTTCGACGGGCGGGATGGTGCCGTCAGAAGGAGGCGCCACCCAGCCCTCAGTCATCGTTGAACCGACGGCTGCGCTCACAACGCAGCCGGATTTGGTCGTCCCAGCAGAACCATCTCAACCGACTGCGGCCACTGAATTGGCGGTGTCCGCAACGCCGACCGCGACGGCGGAGTCGCAAGCGTCGCCGCCGCAAACAGAGCCCTCGCTTGCGGAAATGCTGCGCTGGGTACCGTATTCGGCGTTCGATCATGGCGCTCTTGTTGCGGTCGACGCTGTTGCGGCGGCGCGCTCGCTCGACGAGCCTTCGTTGTCGTGTCGCACTGGGCTCGACGGCTTCGTGGTGTCCTTGACGGACTATTACGAGCGCGGAGTGCTCGTTGGGCTGCCGAGTTCTGAACACTTCGAGGATCCTGCGGACTTCGGCCACAACTTCGGGATTGAGCTTTGCGAGGTATCGGCATGGGTGAGTTGGCGCGAGCAAGCTGGCCAGGCGGCGCTCTATCGCGCCTCGACGGACCCCGAAACCGTCGAGGCCGCCGTGCTGGCCGACGAGACGTGGTCCCACCTGATCGAGCAGCGCTTGATCGGCGAACGGTCCTACCGGTACTGGGGCGACGGGATCGACCTCACCTTCACCCGACAGTCCGCTGCCCGTCCAATTGGCGAAGCTGGAACACTGGGGTTGCTCGAGGATGGCCTCTACCTGCGCGGGCCGGACGAACGAACCCACACCGACGTGGTCACGGTGGGCACCGCAGCGGCGACCGGGCCAGCATCGGAGCTTGGCCTTGCGGACGCCATCGCTGTCCTCGACTCGCTCAGTCCGAATCGCATTCTTGTGTGGCGCGGGCTCGTCGAGTGGAATGGGTTCTCGGGCCTTACTGCGGACTCGGATGAGGCCATTTGCCTTCAAAGCCGGACGCTGTCGGAGTGCGATCTTGCGCCGCTCCTGGAGCCCTACGCGTGGGTGGTCGTGGCATCGTCGTTCGATGACCGCCAGGTCACGAGTCTAATTCTCGTGCACGACCGACCTGGTGCCGGTGCCAGAAACGCTGCCGCTCTCGAGACTGTGCTATCCCGAGACCGCTGGGTGCGAAGCTTCGAGCTGGAAGACATCGCTTCGAGCGACCTCCTCACGATCGCAACGCTCCGGTCGCTCGATTCGTCCCACTCAGCCTTCTGGCATGTCCAGGACGCCATAACGTATGGATGGAATTTGCTGTCGGCGCAAGGCGGCCCTTGAGCACACAGCGGCTCTGGCCATGACTGCTCTCGGCGAGTTCGATCGAATGCGCAGGAGTTCGAACGAGTCTGGGTCGACGCGCACGCTCGATTGCTGACTGTGACCGAGAACAGGTATTCGATTGCTGTCGGATTGCTAACCCCCGGCGGAGATCGAACCGACCAGGGCCCCGGACGGGCTCTCGATCAGGCACTTGTGCTCGTTCTCATCGGACAGAAGTGCGAGCTCGGCGTCCACGGGAACCGCATCGAATGACGTGAGTGCGAGGAAGGCTTCGAAGCACAGGCCTTCGGCCTGGAAACGACTGCCCTCCACCTCGGCGAAGACCTCGGCCTCGTGAGGCCCGCTGCAGTCCTGGTCCGTCACCGACGAAATCGACGTGCCGTCGGGGATCTCGAAACAGTCGCCGACGCTGAGGTTGCCGGCCCGGGTCGTGCCGATGCTGCCAATGGCCGCAAGCAGGACGATGACACCGACGACCGCCGCGGCGATGTACCTCCCCCTGCGGTACCACGGCTTCTGGGGCGCCGGGGCGACAGGTGCTGCACCGGCCGCAGCCGAGGTGGCCGGTGGTGGCGGCGGCACGCTCGAACCAGTGGCGGCCGGCGGCGCTGGTGGCACCCCGGGTGTCGCCGGAGGTGGGCCGGGCGGCGGGCCCGGAACAGCCTCGGCGGGGCCCGGAGGCGAAGGCGCCGCACTTGGCGGCGCAGGCGGCGGTGCGGTGGCCTCGCGGGGAGGTGGAGCCGGAGGCTCGGACGCAGCCGGCATATGCACCGTCGGGGGTGCTGGCGCGTCAAACGAAGGCCTCACCGGCGGGGTGGCCGGCGGGATCCCCTCCGCACGGGGATCGCTCGAGTGCTCGTCGAGCCAGGAATAGTTGTCGTCGTCCGCCACCGCAGCGCTCCTTCAGCCTGACGATCCACCGTACAACCGCCACAGTGGCCGACCGAACGGCATCCGGCAATGGGGCGCGGGCCCCAACGCCGCCCAACGACTAGGCGGTGGCTTCGGCGGCGACCGGCCGGTCGAGGTAGGCGCTCATGTCGGCGCCGGGCCGCTCGCTGACAACCCTCGAGCTCTCGCCCGATTTCATGCTCACGCCGTACAGACAGTCGGCCGCCTCCATCGTGCGCTTCTGATGGCTCACGATGATGAGCTGCGCCTCGCTGCGGAACTCGGCCACGAGGTCGAGGAAGCGGTGGAGGTTGACGTCGTCGAGGGCGGCCTCGACCTCGTCCATCACATAGAACGGCGACGGACGGGACCGGAACACGGCGAAGAGGAACGCCAGCGCCGTCAGCGAACGCTCGCCACCGCTCAGCAGCGACAGCTTGCGAACGTTCTTGCCGCCCGGTCGGGCCTCGACCTCGATACCGGTGTTGAGCAGGTCGTCGGGACTGGTGAGCTTGAGCCCACCGTTGCCGCCGGGGAAGAGCGTGCTGAACAGCACCTCGAAGTTGGCGGCGACGTCGGCGAATGCCGAGCTGAAGACCTGAACGATCTCACCGTCGATCGCGCGAATAACCTTGTTGAGCTCCTGGCGCGATTGTTTGACATCGTCGAGCTGGCTCTGGAGGAACTCGTGGCGCTCGGACAGCGTCTCGTATTCCTCGAGCGCCAGCGGGTTGATCGGGCCCATGATCCGCAGCTCGCGTTCGAGCTCGCTGGTGCGCTGGGCCGCAGTCATGCCGGGAGGAAGCGGCGGGGCGTCGGTCCGCATGGCCTCGCCGACCTCGACATCGAGGTCGCGACGCAGGGTCTCCATCGCACCCTCGAGGCGGACGTTGGTCTCGGCTTCTTCGATCTGGCGGCTGGCTTGGCGATCGCGAAGCGCTCGAAGCTCGGTGTCGGTCTTCTGGCGCTCGGCGCGAGCGGTCTCGAGCTCGCTGGCGAGGGCTCGCACCTCTTCGCTCTGTCGCCGGCGCTGAGCTCGGAGCGCATCGATCCACGTGTCGAGCTCGGCCTCGCGGGCCGAGAGCACTCGGCGCAGATCGTTGGCGATGCCAAGGCGAACCTCCGGGGCTTCGTGGTTCTTCGCACTGTGGCGGCCGAGACGAGCCTCGACATCGGCCATGCGCTCGGCCAGGAAGCTGCGGCGATTCGTGATGGCCTTGGCGCGGACGGCGATGTCGTTGCGCATGCCGGCGACCAACCGGGTCTGCTCGTCGATGCGGTTCTGGTCGGTCTCCATGAGCTTGAGCTGCTCGTGGTGTTCGGCCTCGTCGGCTTCGAGTTTGGTGAGTCTTGCCGCGAGGACCTCGGTCCGCTCATCGTCGGCGGAGAGGCGCTCATCGATCTCGGCCAGGCGGGCGATGATCGATTCGAACCGGGCTTCGGACTTGGTGGCTCCACGCTGCAGCGCACCGAGCTGCTCGTGGGCCCGCATGAGCTCGTCGTCGCAGCGATTGAGCTCGGCCCGTGCCGCGGCCGCGGTCGCCGTGGCGTCGGCCAGTTCCTTGGCGACCTGCTCGAGGTCGTTGGAGCGCTGGTCGACCAGCGCTTCGGATCGTTCGACCTCGGTCTTCGCCTCGTCGAGGGCGGCGCCGGTTGCGGCGAGCCGTTCGGCGCCCACGCGCCAACCCACCGGCGAGAACGATGCACCTTCGGTCGTGACGATGTGGGCGTCGCTGTTGCCCAGCGCCATCGACACCGCTTGTTCCCAGTCATTGACGACATCGATGTGCGCGATCGTGGCGTCGAGCAGGGCTTCGATCTCGTCGCTGAGGCCGCGAACGTGATTGCGGATCGAACGACTGCCTGCCGCACGCGCATCGCGACGCACCAGCGGCAGGAGCACGCCGCCCGCATCGGCAGAGGTCAGCACTGCGGCCGCCTCGCCAGCGGCATCGGCGTCGCGCACGACGACACCGTGGCTGGCATCGCCAAGCGCGGCAGCCAGGGCGGTCTCGTAGCCCTCATCGATTTCGACCAGGTCGAGCAGAGGTCCGAGGACACCATCGACCTCGGCCAGGACATCGGCACCGGAACGAACACGAATCTCATCGAGGGCCAACGTCAGGGCCTCGACCCGGGCCCGCCACGTGGCACGGCCATCACGGCTGGCATCGAGGGCTGCCGATGCTGCGCTGTGCCGGTCATTGACCTCGGCACGAGCGGTGTCGGCCTGATCCGAGCGTGCAACCAGGTCGGCTTCGCGCGCTTCGATCCGCGTCAGGTCTTCACGGATCGCCGCAACCTCGGGATTGGCGGCATCGATCGCACCTTGCAGTTCCTCGCGCTGGGCACTCAGGCGGCTGCGCTCGGCTTCGAGCACCTGGCGGTTGCGAGTGTGTGCCGCCAGCTCGCCGCGAACCTTTGCGGTCTCGTCGGCGACGTCGGTGGCCTGGTCGCCCCAGGTGCTGTCGAAGGCGGTCCGGGCCTCGGCCAGCTGTGCTTCCGCCGCCTCGACTCGCTCGGTCTCGTCGGTAAGCAACGCCTCGCGTGCGTCGACATCGGCCAGATCACGCTCGATCTGCTCACGGTCGGCTTCGAGCGCGGACAGCACTGCGCCGTCGACGGTTGCCTGGCGATCGGAGTCGATGCTGCGAATGCGCTCGGCGAGGACTGCGTCGGTGCCACGCAAACGCTCACGTAGCGACTCACAGCGAGACAAGACGTCGCCGATGTCGTCGGCTCCGGCCTCGCCGAGTGCCGTCTCGCCATCGCGAACCTGCACGTCGAGCTCGTCGAGCCGAGCGCTGAGTTCTTTGTTGCGGGACGCGAACGTGCGCTGCTCCTCGGCCGAGGACTCGAGCTTGGCTCGGAGGTCCGCAATCTCGCGCCCGATCACGTGCACGCGAAGTTGGGTCAGTTCGCCGATCAGGTCACCGTGGCGGCGCGCCGCCTCGGCCTGGCGCTCCAACGGCTTGAGCTGGCGGCGGACCTCGCGGAGCAGGTCCTGCAGCCGGGTCAGGTTCGCTTCGGTCGATTCGAGGCGACGCTCGCTCTTCTCTTTGCGACGCCGGTACTTGAGCACGCCGGCGGCTTCTTCAATGATCGAACGGCGATCCTCGGGGCGGGCGTTGAGCACGGCATCGATCTGGCCCTGCGAGATGATCACGTGTTGCTGACGGCCCACCCCGCTGTCGCTCAGCAGCTCTTGGATGTCGAGCAGACGGCAGGGCACGCCGTTGATCTCGTATTCGCTGTCGCCGGTGCGGAAGAGGCGACGGGTGATCGTGACCTCCTCGAACTCGATCGGCATGAGCCGTGCGGTGTTGTCGAGCGTGATCGAGACTTCGGCACGCCCGAGGGCCTTCTTCTTGGCGGTACCGGCGAAGATGACATCGTCCATCTTGCCGGAGCGAATTGCGCTGGGCCGCTGGGCGCCGAGCACCCACGCCATGGCGTCGACGACATTGGATTTGCCGCTGCCGTTCGGTCCGACAACGACGGTGACTCCGGGTTCGAGGTCGAGGCGCGTCGAGTCGGCGAACGACTTGAAACCTTTGAGTGACAGGGTCTTCAGGAACACAACGAACCGACCCTAACCACCCCGCCGAACCCGGGCGCGGCACCCAGCGAAATCCACAGGTTCGCCGCCAAGATCCCCCGAACTGTCCCCAGATCCATCCCCAGCGAGGCGGGGTCGGACTGGTTCAGACTTTGGGGTCAGACCCCTTCAGACTTTGAAGGCGCGGCGGCAGAATTCGCCCCAGCGAATTCTGGCTAAGTGAGGCCGAAGGCCGCACGACTTAGACCTGGCTTTGGTCGCAGTAGTAGGTCCAGCGGCCGGCGAACTTGGTGCGGACCAGCGGTTGGCGCGAACGCGGGCTCAACTGCCCGTGCTTGCCGTAGACCTGCAGGTGATCCTGGAAGTTCCCAGGATTGCCTCCCGGGTCGACGAATGGCGACGAATCGATGGTCGTGCCCCGGTACTTGACCGCATCGTTGAGCACGGTGACGACCGAGCGGAAGAATCGCCGGACCTCTTGGGTATTCAGCGAGCTGGCGAGCCGGTCGTAGCGGAGGCTCGCTTCGAAGAGGATCTCGTCGCTGTAGATGTCGCCGAGCCCCACGATGACCGAGTTGTCGGTGAGCAGCGACTTGAGCTTGGTGTCGTGGCTCAGGACCTCGCGACCAAAGTCGGTCCACGCCATCGCTTTGGCGAGCGGATCCATGCCGAGGTCAGCCAGCTCGGGAACGGTGTCGAGCACCGGCTCGTCGGCGGGCACCAGGAACACTTCGAGCGCATTCTTCGGATCGAGCAACCGCAGCTGGCCCTGCTGCGTGAAGGTGATCGTCACCACCGTGTCCGACTCGACCTTGTCCTTGTTCGCATTGCGGCGCACGGTCGTGGTCGGCGACAGCGCCATCACGAGGATCTGCTCGGTGTCGAGCGTGGCCAGGAAGTGTGTGCCGACCCGCGCCAGCGAGCTGATCTTCGCACCCGTCAGTGCATTGGCGAACGACGTGCGATTACCCGACCGCTTGACGATCTTGGCGACGTCGACGTCGACGTCTTTGACCTTCTTCCCGACGATGTCTCGGTCGAGCTCACGCCGAACGATCTCGGCTTCAGGCAGATAGATGGTCATGAGGCACGCCTCTCGGATTCGGCCGGCGAATCATCGGCGCCGCCCTTGGTTCGTTCGAGCTGGGCAACGGCCTCGCCGGCTGCCGCCTGTTCTGCTTCCTTCTTGGAGCTCCCCGATCCACTGCCGAGGGTGGCGTCGCCGACGACCACTCGTGCGGTGAACGTGCGGGCGTGATCGGGGCCGGCTGCATCGACTTCGTAGCGGGGCGGTTGATCGAAGTGCGCGACCGCCATCTCCTGCAGACGAGTCTTGTGGTCGAAGCCGCCCGGCCCGTCGACGACCGCGGCAGCAATGGCGTCTCGCCACAACCGCAGGACGACCGCTTGGGCAGCGTCGTATCCCCCATCGAGGTACACAGCACCGAGGACGGCCTCGAGCGCATCGGCGAGGATCGACTGCTTGTCGTCGCCACCGGTTCCGCGCTCGCCCTTGCCGAGCAACAACACGGGCCCGAGCTCGATCGAACGGGCGATCTTGGCCAACGTGGAGGCGTTGACAACACCGGCCCGCAGCTTGGCCAGCTCGCCTTCGGGAAGGTCAGGATGCTGGACGTACAGCTCGTCAGCGACCGCAAGACCGAGCACCGCGTCGCCGAGAAACTCGAGACGCTCGTTGGACTGGGCCTGACCGTTCTCCGCGCACCATGAGCGATGCGCCAACGCAAGCGACAAGAGCTCGGGATTGGCGAATCGGTAGCCGATCGCAGCCGGCAAATGGCCCGGGTCGTGCGAAATCAGCTGTTTGCCTTGTTGAGTTTGGCGTCGATGTAATCGACGGCGTCGCGCACCGTCAGGAGGTCCTCGAGGTCCTCGTCGTCGATCCGGAAGCCGACCGTGCGCTCGCTGAGCTCTTCTTCGATCGCCTCGACCAGCTCGATGAGCGCGAGTGAATCGGCCTCGAGGTCATCGGCGAAGTTCTGGCCTTCGCTGATGGTCCCGGGCTCGATTTCGAGGATTTCGGCCAAACGGTCGCGCACCAGCGCGAGAATTTCAGAACGATCCATGGGACTCGAATTCACGTGAGTTTCGGCGGGCAAGCCACCCCTCCTGCCGCGCTGACGGTTGTCAGAGCGGCCAGAGTATAGCGAAAGATGCCCAGAATCACGAGGATACGTGGCCGCTGGGGCCGGTCTCAGCCCCCCGACGGGCCTAGGATCGGGGGAGGTCTGCCCGCATCTCGCACATGGCTCGGGGAGACGCTTGAATTCCGTCACATCATTGGAAAGGCATCGAAAGATGGCCAAGGTCACGATCTATCACAACCCTCATTGAGGTTCGTCCAAGAATGCCTTGGCGGTCGCCGAGGATCTGGGTGTCGAGCACGATGTCGTCCTGTACATGAAGGAGCCGCCCGACCGGAAAGCACTGGAAAAGATCGTGAAGGGTCTCGAAGACCCGGTCGAGGATCTGGTCCGCAAGGACTCCCGGTTCAAGAAGCTCGAACTCGACCCGGACGACTATGTGGACAATCCGGAGGCGGTCATCGACCTGCTGGTCGACCAGAAGGCACTGCTGCAACGTCCGGTCGTCGTGAAGGGCCGCAAGGCGATCATCGGGCGCCCCAAGGCCCGCATCACCGAGTTCCTCGGCGGGTAGTCGCACCCCGCCTGTTCTAGACTGCGAGTGTCGCCGGAATAGGCGGCCTCGCCTTCCCGTTTCATTCCGCCAGGAGGCATAACAAGCTATGACCGTTCTATCCCACGAGGCCCCCGCCGTAACCCTGGGGGAAGATGACCGCGGTGCGTTCATCGTGCGCGTGTATCAACACGTCGCCGCTGCCGTCGCCGCCTTCATCGCCATCGAGGCCCTGTTCTTCATGACCGGTGTCGCCGAGGGTCTCTACGACTTCGTTTCCGGCGGCGGCGTCCGCTGGCTGCTGATTCTCGGCGGCTTCATGATTGGCAACTGGTTCGTCACCCAGGCGGCCTACGACCTCGGCAATCCCGGCCGGCAATACGCCAGCCTGCTCGGCATCGCCGCGCTCGAGGCGCTGATCTTCGCACCGTTCCTGTTCTACGTGTATCGAGTCGCCGACGCCGGCTCGACCGTGGCCGCCGCGGCGGTGGTGACCGGCATCGGGTTCGCCATCCTCACGGCGATCGGGCTCTTCACCCGCAAGGACCTGTCGTTCATCCGTCCGCTGATCATGTGGGGCTTCGGCATCGCCTTGGTCCTGATCATCGGCGCGGTGCTGTTCGGCTTCAACCTCGGCGTGTGGTTCTCGGTGGCGATGATCGGGCTGTCCGGCGCCGCCATCCTCTACCAAACCCAAACGATCCTGCGGCAGTACCCGGCAAGTGCCTACGTACCGGCGGCGATCAGCTTGTTCGGCTCGCTGATGACGATGTTCTGGTACGTGCTGCGCCTGTTCATGGCGCTGCGCGAGTAATCGACGCCATTCGATCTTGACTCCGTCGGTCCCCGTGTCGCGAGGCGCGGGGATTCGTCGTTTTGTCGTTCGCTTCGGAATGGCCGTCGCTGCGCTCGGACTGCTCGGCGCCGGTTGTGGCTCGGCCATTCCCGAGGATCAGCGGACCCTCGTGGGCACGATCGGTGAGGTCGATGCGCCCACGGGAGCCTGGGCCGACGACCTGGCATTTCTGGCGTCCGAATTAGGCGAACGCCACGTCGACCCGTTCCACAACATCAGCGCCGCGGACTTCCAGGCCGAGGTCGACGGGTCCATCTCCCGCTCGGCCGACTGGACGCAAACCGTCGGCTACTACGAGGTCGCCCGCCTCGTCGGCCTGGTCGGCGACTCCCACACGATCGTCATCCCGCCGGCAAACGTTGAGCGATACCCCATCGTCGTGCAGCCACTCGACGACGGCCTGATGGTCGATGCCACGGCACGCGCCGATCGCGACCTGCTCAGCGGGGAGTTGCTCGCCATCGACGGCATTCCGGTCGCTGACCTGATCACCCTTGCGAGCGAGTACGTCTCGGCAGACACCGATGCCGGACGCGCACGTCAGGCGATCCAGCACATCACCTCGCCGGCCTTCATTGAGCTGACCCGCCTTGCGCGTCCCGAACCGGGCACGATCACCGTGCGCAGATCGGATGGAGAGACGATCGAGCGCGAGGTGTTTGCAAGTGAGACCGCTGACCTGGAGCTTCTCCCGAACGACGCACGGCCCCGCTTGCTGATCGAGCGCCAGCCCGACGCGTTCTACTGGACGCAGGACATTGCCGACTCGAACACCATCTACATGAATTACCGCCGGGCCCAGGAGGCCGACGATCTCCCGATGGCGGAGCTGGCGGAGTTCCTCACCGACGCAGCCGACCGCGAGGGTTTCGATCGGCTCATCATCGATCTCCGCCAGAACACCGGCGGCAACTCGCTCGTCCTCCAGCCACTGGTCGACGCACTTGCCGGCCATGCGCTCGGCGACGACGTCTATGTGCTGATCGGGCCGCGGACGTTCTCCTCGGCGATCCTCAATGCCATCACGCTTCGCGACGTTCTGGGTGCGACGCTCGTCGGCCAGCCCACGCTGGCACCCCAGTCGCACTACGGCGAGGTGCAGACCTTCACACTGCCCGACTCGAACCTCGTGGTGTCGTACTCGACCATGTTCTTCGACCGAGGTAGTGACCAACCACTCGCCCCCGATGTCGAGGTCGAGATCACGATGGACGATCTTCGGTCGGGCATCGACCCGGCACTCGATGCCGCCCTGTCACACGGTCGCTGACCGCGCCCGAGAACGGTCTACCCGGTCCCCCACGTTGCTCGCGCCTGCAAGCTGACCAGGGCTGCGCCGACGAAGAGGATCGCGGAGATCGTCATCGCGGTCGGCACGGTGAACACCTCGGCGACAGTGCCGAGAGCGATGCCGCCGATGACCTCGCCGAACGACTCGGCCTGACCCATGAACGAATGGACGGTGGCCCGAGCGTTCGAGGTCGCAAACGTGTTGGTCCAGGCTTCGACCAGCGGTTGGGTCGCACTGTGCAAGCCGCCCTGCGAGACGAGACCGATCGCAGCGAGCGCCAGCAGGCCCCCGTGGGCCAACAATCCAATGCCCGCTGCCGTACCGAGCAGCATGGCGGCCAACGCCGGCACGATCTGTTCGCCTCGGATCCGGCGGCGAACGATCGCCAGAAGACCGGCCGCGATCCCGAGCCGGATGGCGACGAGCACACCGACGATCAGTGCTTCGTTGGTGTCCTCAGGAATGCCCACGTCGACCAGCCGCTGGATGTCGAGCCGATCGATCGCCTCCTTGGCGACCCCGCCGATCACGATCACGATGGCAAGCGTGCGAAGCGGCGAGATGCCGCGAACGAGCGCCCAGCCCGACGCCAGCATCGCCGCGAACTCGCTCCAGCCATCACCCGCGGTGCGGGTGAACCCGTGCTCGTCCATGACCACCATCGCCACGAAGCCCCAGGCGATGAGCACAAGGCCCGTCGCAGCGACCGCGAAGGTCAAGCTGGTGATGACGGCGAGCAGCGCAAAGATCGAGATCCCGATGATCGCCGCGACGAATTGCACCTGACCACGACGCAAGATGAGCGGCTCGGCATCGTCGGATGAACCGAGTTCGTCGGTGATCCAGGCGGTCTCGGCACCGCTGTGAAACGTGAAACCGATGCCGATGCCGATCTGGGCGATGACCAGCATCCAGTACTCACTGACCAGCGCCGATGCGACGAAGGAACTGCCGATCACCAGATAGCTGATGATGACCGACAGTCGGCGGCTGTACAGATCGGCGACGACGCCGGTCGGAATCTCCGCGACGAAGATGGCCGCCTCGTAGATCGTGCCGAGGAGCACGAGTTGCAGCGGAGACAACCCCACGTCGGTGACGAGGAGGGTCATGAACAGTGGCCAGAACGCCCGCTCACAGGCCCAACGAACGGCACCGTTGGCAACATAGATTCGAGTCGCTGGCACTGGGGCGACTCTAGGCTCGGTGCGGTCGTCATCGCCGGGACTTCTTCGCGTTGAACCGACGATGGATAGGGTCGCGCCATGACCAAGGTCTTCGTGCACGGCAATCCCGAAACCGCAGCCATCTGGGGCCCACTGATCGCCGCCCTGAGCGAACGAGGCGTCGATGACGCCGTCGCAGTTTCGCCTCCTGGGTTCGGCGCCCCGGTACCGGAGGGGTTCGAGGCCACCCCCGCCGGCTACGTCGACTGGCTCGCGAACGAACTCGAGGCGATCGACGGCCCGATCGACCTGGTCGGCCATGACTGGGGCACTGGGCACGTACTCGGCCTCGCTGCCTCGCGACCCGACCTGATCCGCTCGTGGGCGGTCGACATCCTCGGAATCGCCCATGGCGACTACGTGTGGCACGACGCCGCCCAGATCTGGCGTACCCCGGGCGCTGGCGAAGAGATGGTCGAAGGCATGGCGGCGCTCCCGACCGCGGACAAGGCAGCGATGTTCGTCGGCTTCGGCATGCCGGAGCAGATCGCCACCGAGGTGGCCGAGTGGCTCAATGCCGACATGGCGGCGTCGATCCTGAGCTTGTACCGCGGCGCCGATCCCGAGGTGCTGGCCGATTTGGCTGCTCGACTCGAGGCCGCCGACCGTCGGCCGGCGCTGGCGATCAGTGCGCTCGACGACCCGTATGTGGCCGCCGACCTTGCCACCGAGCCGGCCGAGCGCTTCGGTGCAACGGTGGTGGAGCTACCAGGTAAGGGTCACTGGTGGATGTTCGGCGACCTCGCGCCCGCAGCCGACGCCCTCACCGCCTTCTGGGCGAGCCTCTGACCAGACCACGGAGCGTGAGCCGAAACGACATCGGTGCCAGGTTTGATGTCGCTTTGGGCCGCTGAGCGCAAGCTGAAACGACACCGGTGCCAGGTTTGATGTCGCTTTAGGTCTCGCTGATGGCGATGAGGGCCGCATTGACGATGCTGCCGGTCGAGATGCCGGTGACCTCGTGGAGATCGGCGATCGTGCCCGACTCGCCGAAGCGATCGACGCCGAGCGCGTACTGACGCGCGCCGACCGCCGACCCCACCCAGCTCAGGCTGTGGCTGGCAGCATCGTGCACGCTGACGATCGGACGCGTGCGCTCCTCAGCCGGTATCAGGCGGTGAAGCTGGCTCGGCACGCGGATTGCGCTGGCCTGAGCGACACCTGCCGCGTAGCCCGCCCGCCACGAGTTGTAGACGCGGTCGGGGCTCGTCAGATGCACCACCGTGGCGAGCACACCTTCGTCTTCGAGCTCAGCCGCGGCAGCGACTGCCTCGGGCGCCATCACGCCCGTCGTCACAATGGTGACGGCCGGAACGTCGCCGCCCGGGCGACCCGTCCACGAACCGTCGATCAGTCGGTAACCCCCCGCCAGGACATGTCGACGGAGCACATCCTCGCCGTAGCGCTCGATCGCTGCGGCGAACGGAGCCTGATCGATCGGTCGGGTCGACATCCGCAGATACGTGCTCGCGCCATCCGGTCGTGAGAGGTCGCGCACCGCGTCGCAGAGCAGCCAGTCGACCTCGGTCGCATACGCCGGCTCGGCGTAGACCAGGTCTGGTAGCTCGGCACCGACCGAGGCGGTGATCGTGGACTGATGGGCACCGCCCTCAGGAGCCAAGGTCACCCCCGACGGCGTGCCGGCGACGATGAACCGCGACCCGTTGTAGAGGCCGTAGATGAACGCGTCGAGGCCTCGCAGGACAAAGGGGTCGTAGACCGTCCCGATCGGGAACAACTGCTCGCCGTGATGGTCATGGCTCAGCCCGAGCTGGCCCAACAGCATGAACAGGTTCATCTCGCTGATGCCGAGTTCCATGTGCTGGCCCGACGGCTTGGGCGCCCACTGCAGGAGCCGCTCCGCTCCTCCGTGGTCGTCTCGCTCGTCTGGCCACCACACACCGGTCTTGTTGATCCAGCCCCCAAGGTTTGTCGAGATCGAGACATCGGGTGCAGTGGTCACGATGCGGTCGCCGACATCGGGAACGTCGGCGAGGCTGGCCAACACACGGCCGAACGCTTCCTGGGTCGACTGCTCGCCTCGGTCGACCACGGGGCGAACCCGCTCGGGCACTGGCGGCGCCGGTCTGGGAATTGGCGGGGCGTTGTTTATGTCGCCGCCCACGGACTGGCACAACCGGCCGGGCGCCGAGTCGGGGTCGAAGCGATCCCACTCCGTCGCCTCTGTCAACCCGACCCGCGAACGGAACGCGTCGATCTCCTCGGGTGTGAGCAGCTTGGCGTGGTTCAGCGGATCACCGGCGATCGGCAGGCCCCACCCCTTGATCGTGTAGGCGAAGACGACCGACGGGCGATCGGTGACCTCGTCGCAACTGCGGAACGTGTCGAGCAGCAACCCGAGGTCGTGGCCCCCGAGATCGGTCACCAGCGACTTGAACGCATCATCGTCGTGGGCAGCGGCGACCGATTTCACGAGGCCGTCGGCGCCGGTGAGGAACTTCTCGCGAACGGCTGCACCGTCCAGGGCGAACAGTGCTTGGTAAGCCTCGTTCGGCATCGCATCGATGTGGGCGCGGAGCGCATCGCCGCCAGGTTGTCCGAACGCCTCGGCCAGCTTGGCGCCGTACTTGGCCTCGGCAACATGCCACCCTGCGTCGCGGAAGAAGTGCTTGAGACGCTCGGCCGCAATGTCCGGAATCACCCGGTCGAGCGACTGACGGTTCAGGTCGACGACCATGGTGAAGTTCGCCAAGCCCTCGGTCATCGGCTCGGCGATCGCCTCCCACACGTTGCCTTCGTCGAGCTCGGCGTCGCCGACGAGGGCGAAGAACCGGGCATCGGGACGAGCGCCGAAGTGCTGATCGACGTAGGTGCGGGTGAGCGAACTGAACAGCGGCGCAACAGCACCGAGCCCGACCGAGCCGGTCGAGAAGTCGGAGACATCGGGATCCTTGGTGCGCGACGGGTAGGCCTGCAAACCGCCGCGCTGGCGAAGCGTCGTGAGCCAGGAGCGGTCCAGCTCACCGGTCAGATACTTGATCGCGTGATACACCGGCGACGCGTGCGGCTTGACCGCAACCTTGTCTTCGCCGCCGATGTGACCGAACCAGAGTGCCGTCATGATCGAGACCATCGATGCCGACGACGCCTGGTGCCCACCCACCTTGACCTGAGTGCCGGGTCGCCGGTTGGCCGCATCGACGATGCGGCTGGCGAGCCAGAGGACTCGTTGCTCGACCTCGGCCAGCACCTTCAGATCGACGTCGCTCATGTTCGTTCACCACTCTCGCGGTCCGGGTCGCACTCGCTGCGCGATCGGAGGAAGTCCAGCACCGCCTGGGATGCATCGTCCAAGTGGCTGTTTAGCAGTTGTGCCGCCGTCGGCCGATCGCGTTCGCGACATGCCTGCAACAAGGCTCGGTGTTGCGCGTCGGAGTCGACCCCGCCACCGAGTTCACGGGTGTAGAGCAACACGTACGGCGCAGCGCTGACGTGCAGGTTGGACGCGATCGCGAGGCCGCGTTCCCATCCCGACGCCCGATACAGCGCCCAGTGAAACGCCCAGTTCGCCTCAGTGCTTGTGCGACCCGGAACCGGGTCGAGCGCGTGCTCGGCCTCGGCCAGGTCGACGATGGTGAGATTCGCGATCGCCTGGTCCAGCAGCACGGGCTCGACCGCCTGTCGCAGGGCGAAGTTCTCCATCGCATCGGCGACCGTGAACTGTGGCACCAGGGCGCCACGGTTCCGTTCGAACCGCAGCAAGCCAAGACCGGCGAGACGGTGGAGCGCCTCGCGCACCGGGATCTTGCTGATGCCCAGTCGTCCCGCGACCTCGTCTTGGCGCAAGCGGTCCCCGGGATTGAGGTCGCCGCGGAGCAGTTCGGCCCGCACCAGCTCCTCGACCTCTTCAACGGTTGACACCCGATGATCGTATACGATTATCCTTTCACGGATGAGCTTGGATGACTTCCCCCGCCACCCGCTGTTGTTCGGTCCGTCACCGATCCACCCGATGCCCCGTTTCAGCGAGGCCCTCGGCGGTCAGGTCGAGGTCTGGGCAAAGCGCGAGGACTGCAACAGCGGCATCGCCTACGGCGGCAACAAGGTCCGCAAGCTCGAGTACCTGGTCGCCGATGCGCTCGCCCAGGGGTGCGACACGCTGGTCTCGATCGGCGGCATCCAGTCGAACCACACGCGACAGGTCACCGGTGTCGCCCGCCATCTCGGCCTCGGCGCCGTGACGGTGCAGGAGGGCTGGGTCGACTACAACGACATGACCTACGACAAGGTCGGCAACATTCAACTGACCCGGATCATGGGCGGCGACGTTCGCATCGATCCGGCCGGCTTCGACATCGGCATTCGCGACTCCTGGCAGCGAGCGCTGGCCTCGGTCGAGGAAGCAGGCGGCAAGCCCTACGCCATTCCCGCCGGCGCGAGCGACCACCCACTGGGTGGCCTGGGCTTCGCCAACTGGGCGGTCGAGGTCGAGGCTCAGGAAGCCCAGCTCGACACGTTCTTCGACACGATCATCGTGTGCACGGTGACCGGGTCGAGCCATGCCGGGATGATTGCCGGCTTCGGCTTGCAGGACCGCGACGACAGACGGGTCATCGGCATCGATGCGTCGGCCACGCTCGACCAGACGATCGATCAGGTCACCCGGATCGCCCAGAACACCGCCGACAAGATCGGCGTGGGCCGCACCCTGCGCGACGATGAGATCATCGTGGTCCCGGGCTACGAGGGTCCGGCGTACGGCGTGCCTGACCGCACCACCGTCGAGGCGATCCAGATGGCGGCTCGCACCGAAGGCATGCTGACCGATCCGGTCTACGAGGGGAAGTCGCTCGCCGGCTTGATCGGCATGGTGCGCTCGGGCGAGATTCCGGCCGGCTCACGCATCCTCTACTGCCACCTCGGCGGCCAACCAGCGCTCCCCGCGTATGCCGGCTTCCCCGGCCTCGGGTCGCCCGACCGCGAACTCAGCCACTGACGAGCTTGTGACATCGGTGCCAGGTTTGATGTCGCTTCGCGGCCGAAGGAGAACTCGGCTGTAAGCGAGCGATGGGCGGATCTCCGCCGGAGGGGCCGCCGAGAGCCGGGAAGAGAAGCTGAGTGCGGCGCGTTGGGTGTCGTGGATCGAGTCAGTTGTGGTTTGCAACCGACTTGGTCTAGGTTTGCAACCGACTCGGAGGGAACCGTATGGCTGTCCAGCAGGAGACAACCGCCCCATCACCCCGGACCGTCCAGCACGAGTCCGCGGACTGCTCGATTCAGGCGACCCTGGATCTCGTCGGCGACCGGTGGACGCTGCTGATCATGCGCGACATCTTCCGGGGCGTGCACCGGTTCAGCCAGATCGCCGAAGACCTCGGCATCGCCAAGAATCTGCTCGCTGACCGGCTCACCAAGCTGGTCGACCACGGCATCCTGCACAAGGTCCCGTACCAGGATCGGCCCCTACGCCACGAGTACCGGCTGACCGCCAAAGGCCTCGACCTCTCCCCGGCTCTCGTCGCCTTGATGGGCTGGGGCGATCGCTGGGCGGCCGACGGGGAACCGCCGACCGTTCTGGTCCACGACGCGTGCGGGACCGCGCTGGAACAGGTCCTGCTCTGCCCCACGTGCGACGAAACCGTTCGACCCACCAACATCCGTTCACGACCCGGTCCGGGTCGCAGCGAGGACTGATCCATGACCGCAACCACCAACCGCTCCGATCACTCGGTCGATCCGGCCGAGCTTCTCGAGCTCCCGTTCGCCGAACTACTCGCCCGGGCGCGAGCGGTCCGCGACGAGACCTGGGGCACCCGTGTCACCTACTCGCCCAAGGTGTTCATCCCGCTCACGATGCTGTGTCGCGACAAGTGCGGCTACTGCACGTTCGCTCAGCCGCCGGCGCGGTTGGACCAGCCGTTCCTCGAGCCTCGTGACGTGCTGCGCATCGCCAAGCAGGGTGCGCGGGTCGGCACCCACGAGGCGCTCTTCACCCTCGGCGAGCGCCCCGAGCTGCGCTACCCGATCGCCCAGGAGTGGCTGCGCGACCACGGCTACGAGACGACCGTCGAGTACCTGGTCGCCATGTGCAAGCTGGTGCGCGACGAGGTCGGCCTGCTCCCCCACGCCAATGCAGGTGCGCTGTTCCGTGACGAGCTGCTGGCGCTGCGTAGCGTCTCCCCGAGCCAGGGGATGATGATCGAATCGCTTAACGGTGACCTCAAGGCGCATCGGGGCGCACCGGACAAGGAGCCACAGCGCCGCCTCGACACCCTCGAACTTGCCGGCGAGCTGGCCATCCCGTTCACGACGGGGATCCTGGTCGGCATCGGCGAGTCGCTGCAAGACCGCATCGACGCGTTGGTCGCTATCGCCGAGTCCCATGAGCGCCACGGCCATGTCCAGGAAGTCATCGTCCAGAACTTCCTGCCCAAGGACGGAACTTCGATGCACCTGTGGCCGCCGTGCGACCACGACGAGTACCTGCAGGCGATCGCGCTCGCTCGCCTGATCCTCCCACCCGAGATCCACCTCCAGGCACCGCCGAACCTGTCCGATGACTTCGGCGTGCTCCTCGATGCGGGTATCGACGACTGGGGCGGCGTCTCACCAGTGACCGCCGATCACGTGAATCCCGAGCGGCCTTGGCCGGCCCTCGACCGGCTCCGCGAGGTCACCGAAGGCAAGGGCATGGCCCTCGCGCCTCGCCTGACCATATATCCCGAATACGCCCTCGATCCCACCCGCTGGGTCGACGAGGCCAACCGCTTCCATGTGCTCGACCGCAGCGACGCCGAAGGTCTCGGGCGTGACGACCCCGGTGCTGTCTTCCCCGAGCGCACGATGGAGGCGGCCAAGGTTGAGGACGGTGCGGACTTCGTCATCATCGGTGACAAGTCGACCGCCTGGTATTCAGGAGCCGAGAACGACCCCCCGACCCTGCTACCCGCACACGCCGCCTCCGGAGGTGCCGTCGGCGAGGTTCTTGCCGGTGTGCGCGCCGGCCAGGAAGTCGGCGTCGACGAGATCGTCACCCTCTTCTCCGCGCGAGGCCCCGAGGTCGCCGCTGTCTGCGAGGTCGCCGACGACCTTCGCAAGCAAGCCGTGGGCGACGTGCTCACGTGGGTGCACAACCGCAACATCAACTACACCAACGTCTGCACGTTCAAGTGCCGCTTCTGCGGGTTCAGCAAGGGCCCGCTTTCGCTCAACCTGCGAGGCAAGCCCTACCTGCTCACCCTCGAGGAAATGCAAGAACGTTGCATCGAGGCAGCCGAGCTCGGCGCCACCGAGGTCACCTTGCAGGGCGGCATCCATCCCAGCTTCGACGGCGACTACTACATCGAGGTCGCCCGGGCCGTGAAGGAAGCCGTGCCCGACATGCACGTCCACGGGTTCACGGCGCTCGAGGTCTTCGAGGGTGCCAAGCGACTCGAGGTCGGCCTGCCCGAGTACCTGCAGATGCTCAAGGACGCGGGTCTCTCCTCGTTGCCGGGTACCGCCGCCGAGATCCTCGACGACGGAGTTCGCGAGATCCTCTGCCCCGACAAGATCAACACCGACGAATGGCTCGAGGTTCACGAGGCCGCTCATTCGATCGGGCTGCACAGCAACATCACGATCATGTGCGGCTCGGTGGAACAACCGATCAGCTGGGCCCGCCACATGGTGCGGACACGCGAGGTCCAGAAGCGCACCGGCGGATTCACCGAGTTCATCCCGCTTCCGTTCGTGCACATGGCATCGCCGATCTACCTGCAGCGCAAGGCCCGCCGTGGCATGACCTTCCGGGAGATCCTGCTGATGCACGCCGTTGGACGCATCGCGTACCGCGGCTGGATCGACAACGTGCAGGTCAGCTGGGTCAAGATCGGTGTCGAGGCTGCCCACCAGGTGCTCATGGCCGGCGCCAACGATCTGGGCGGCACGCTGATGGATGAGAACATCTCCCGCGCCGCCGGTGCTTCGCATGGGCAGGGCCTGATCGAAGACGACTTCAAGGCGCTGGCCGAACCACTCGGCCGAACGACCCGCCAACGCACGACCGGCTACGGCCGCGCCGACGGCAAGCTCGACACGGCCGAGGCCACCCGCGTGGGCCTCGATGGCCTGAAGGACGAGCGCCGAATCCTACTCCCCGACGAATACGTCGGCGTGGGCCGCAACTAGCGACCTACGCCGCAACGATGGCGGATCTCTCGGCGATCCAGGCCGACATCACCACCCTCGAAGTCGATGCCATCGTCAACGCCGCCAACGAGACACTGCTCGGCGGAGGCGGGGTCGACGGAGCGATCCATCGCGCCGCCGGACCGGAACTGCTCGAACGCTGCCGAACCCTCGGCGGCTGCCCGACCGGCGACGCCAAGCGCACGCCCGGGTTCGCCCTGCCCGCAGCCTGGGTGATCCACGCCGTCGGGCCGATCTGGCAAGGCGGCCTCGGCGGCGAGCCCGAACAGCTCGCGTCGTGCTATCGGCGGGCCCTCGAACTCGCCGATGAGGTCCACGCTCGATCGATCGCCTTCCCGGCGATCTCGACCGGCGTCTACGGCTACCCCAGCAATGCAGCATGCGAGGTCGCCGCCGCCACGGTACGAGCCGCCACGACCCAGGTCGAGTCGGTGATCTTCACCTGCTTCGACGCGACCACGCTCGCGCTCTACGACGAACGGCTCGCCTGAGCAGCACCCGCCAGACGCGTCGCCACGTACCGGTCGAAGTCGAAGACGTTGCGCTCCAACGACGACCAGGGGCCCCGCGTGAATTGGGGCCCGGCCATCGAGCTTGCAACGCCCTCGACGACCGGGCGGTCTTCGCCATTGACCCGATCGAGGAACGCCACCAGGTCCCGGGTCCAAGCGTCGACATCGTCGACAGCGGCGCGGCTCGAGACCGAGATCGAGACCTCCGCATCGATCATCACCGATTCCGTGCCCCTGGGCTGGAGTCGCAAGGACCACATCCAGTCGGGCTGCAGTTGCAGGACGAGCCCAGGGAACACCGCGGCCAGAACGATCGTCTTGCGCCAATCGCCTCGAAGCGGGCTCGCCGGCGCGGCGAGGTCGGGACCCGACCGCTCGACCACCCGGTGATGCGTCCATGCGTGGGTACCGGGATGAACTTCGGTGTCAGCGGTGCTGTCGCCATCAGCACCGAAGCTCGCACGATGGACGTGAAACACGTGATACGCGTCGATGAAGTTCTCGACGAGGAGCTTCCAGTTGGTGTTCCAGACGAGGCGCTCCCGGTGAACCACCTCGTAGCCGGCCGGCTCGTATCGCTCGATGATCTCCGCCAAACCCGCGAGTCGTGGCGCCCGGGGCGCCGCCCCCGGATCCTGATTGACGAAGACAAAGCCTTGCCACGTCGACACCGCAATGCTCCCGAGCGCGACCTCGCCGAGCCGGTCTCCCTCGATATGTGGAGCCCCGATCAACGAGCCGTCGAGTCGGTAGCTCCAGGCGTGGTACGGACAGGTGAATCGCGCCGCCGTCGTGCCGGAGCAGTCGACGAGTCGGGCACCACGGTGCACGCACACATTGTCGAAGGCGCGAACCTCGCCTCGATCCCGGACGACGAGCACAGAGCGCGATCCGCCGGGTGCGGGAATCTCGGCCACGAGATGGTCGCCATCGTGGACAAGATCCTGCATGCGGCCGACGCACAGCCAGTCTCGGCCGAACAGCTCGGCGATCTCGGCTCGCAGCACGTCAGGCTCGCGATATGCCTCGACCGGCAGCATTCGGGCGCGTTCGAACGAGAGCGCCGCGTGTGCTGTCAAGTCCTCGAAGACGCCCACCACCCCATGTTGGCAGCGTGATCGCGCCTAGATCGAGATGACGCCCTTCTGCTCCTCGTACGCGGCGGTTGCCTGCTCGACGGCCGCGAGTTGTTTCTCGGCCAGATCCGGCCGCGACTCGCGGGCTCGGGCGGCAGCATCGCTGGTCGAGCTGACCTGCCCCTGGAAGTGCGGCATCACATGGCGGGCGAACAACTCGTAGCTCTTCTTGGTCGCCTGGGTGTTGGCCCAGTTGTGCGCCAGCGTCAAATAGGCACCGAACCCGCCGTTCGATTGATCGACGAGTTCCTGGATCTGGGCAATTGCCATCTCGGGCGTACCGATCACGCCGAGGCCGCCGTTGACAAAGTTCACCATCTCGTCGATGTCTCCGCCCTCGACCGCCATCTGCGGGAACGCCGCGACGTTCTGGAAGTACCGGAACCACTGCTCGATGCCGTACTCGACGTCGCGCCGTGCCTCTTCTTCGGACTCGGCCAGGTGCATCAGGCCCACCAACCGCCACTGCGAACGATCGGCCACCTGGCCGTAGGTGGCGGCGACCTCCTCTTGGATCGTCCAGTGATGCGCAAGGACATCCATGCCGATCGCCACCGTCGCCCCGAGCGACAGCACCCCGGCGCCGTACTTGCCGGCCAGCTTGGCGCCGGATGGCGAAGCGACCGCCGCAATGGCGATGTCGAAGAGCGGGTTGGAGTAGGGACGGAGGTGCAGCCGGGCGTCGTTGAGCACGAGTCGATCCGAGTGGTAGCTGATCGGCTTGTCGCTGGTCAGGAGATGCATCACGATCTCCATGTACTCCTCGAGCAATGGACGCATCTCGGGCGGCTCGAGCCCGAGCATCGCGGCATCGGTCGGAAGCGCCCCCGGGCCTACACCGAACATGACGCGACCGCGGGTCAAGTGGTCGAGGAGCACCATGCGCTCGGCGACCCAGAGCGGATTGTGATACGGCAGCGACACCACCCCGGTTCCGAGCCGGATGTTGCGGGTGCGAGCCGCGGCCGAAGCGATGAAGATCTCCGGCGAGGCGATGATCTCGCTGCCGGCCGAGTGGTGCTCACCGATCCATGCCTCATCGAATCCGAGCCGATCCATGTGTTCAATCAGCTCGAGGTTCCACTCCAGCGACAGCGTTGGATTGTGATCGGGTGGATGAAAAGGAGCAATGAAGCTCCCAAAGCGCATTTTCATGATCGATACCCCCATGACGGAAAGCCGCGGTGGCCCCGAAATCCAACCTATGAGAGTTCGCTCCTACCGTCAATGCGGACGTTCACCGCGGCCCGGACTCGATCTGTGGGAGGATCCCATCAAACGCGTACCCGACGAAGGAGCACGACATGGGTGAGAAGTTCACGGTTGAACGATCGACGACCATCACCGCCGCACCCGACGCGGTGTGGAGCAAGATCGGCGACCTCACCCAGTGGAACGACTGGTCGCCATGGGCGGAGCTGGACCCCGAAATGGACACGGTCTACACCGGTGAACCGGGCGCAGTCGGCTCGAGCTCTGCGTGGTCTGGCAATCGCAAGGTCGGCCAGGGGTCGATGACGATCACGTCGATCGACGCTCCAAACCGCGTCGACATCGACCTCAACTTCATCAAGCCCTTCAAGGCCCAGAACGATGTCGAGATGGTGATCGATGCCCGCGGCGACGAAGCCGAGGTCACGTGGCGCATGCACGGCGAGCACAACTTCATGACCAAACTCATGGCCCGGTTCGGCCGCACCATGGACAAGATGGTGGGCCCGGACTTCGAGAAGGGTCTCGGCAAGCTGAAGACGATCGTCGAAACCTGAGGATCCTTGGACGCCGAGGTGCCCTGACACCAAAGCGACACTCAAAAGACCTTGTATCAAACGTCTCAGTCGCGATACAACGGTCCTGAACGGCGTCGGCCAGCCGACGCGCGCGGAGGAGCGTCGTATGGTCCACGATGGCGTTCAATCGATCGCGGCGAAGTGCGCCCTCGCGCTCACGGCAATCGGCGCTCATGAGAACGATCTGCGGCAATGCCTGCGGGACCTTCGCGTCGGATTCGCGGCCGACGCAGTGGCCATTGCCCATCGCATCGATCACGAAGTGATCCGCATCGTTCACTTGGTGGCCGAGAGCTCGAGCGTCGAATGCGCCGCGGTCACGATCGCGGACATCGGCGACGCAGCCCGCCGACAGATCGTGCACGCACGATTCACCGATCGCTACCGGGGTCCTCCGGCCTTCCTGGATCGCATGGTGTCGGCAGCGGTCATCGACGAGATTCCCGTGCTCGCGTCGCTACGGCAGCTCGCGTCGGTTCCCGCCGGTTCCAGCGGCGACCTCGTTCTTGTCGTCGCCCGAGCCGACCCGTCACCGTGGCCCGAAGACGACCTCGATGCGCTCAGCCTCGCCGCGGCGGCCGTTGGCCAGTTTCTCCATCGAGGCCGTTCCGAAGCACGGGCCGAGCGTCGCACCCGGATCGAGAGCTCGCTATCGGCGACGTTCAAAACCCTGAGCGCCACGACTCCGGAGAATGCCTCCACCAGCCTCGAGCTGGTCTTCGGAATCGTCGGTACGTTGCAGGGTCTCGAGGAACTACGGCTCACATGGCAGGGGGCGACCCGGCAACCGCACCTGCCCGACCACGCCTGGACGGCGCAGACCGAAACGACAGCCGCAGACACCCACGAGTCCTCGATCGTGATCGACGGCAACCGCGAGGTGCGAGGACGTCTGACCGCGCGATGGGACCCCGAACGTGGCGGGCCGCTGGGGCTGCAAACGCTGGCGACGTTGCTGTCCGAGATCGAAGCTCGCCTGGCCCGCCAGCACATCGAATCCGAACGACGTGCCATCGCCGATGCCCTTGGTTCGACGACCTCCGAGCTGGTGGCGGCTACGGCAGCGGACATCGACCGAACCCTCGCTTCGATCCTCAGGCGATACGGCGAGCTCCTGGCCGTCGACGCCTTGGTGCTGCTGTCGGTCGAGGACGTTCGGCAGCGATACGTTCGCCGCGCCGCGTGGCGACGCCCGAATCTCGAACTTCCGGACTACCCGGAGCTCGCCGAGTTCGGCGCCCACCCCACACTCGATCAAGTCCGAGTCACACAACGCATCGTGATGTCGGCCTCAGGCGACCCGCTGCCGGGAATCCCGGCCCGAGTCCAGGTCCCGGCCGGCACCGAGGGCCGCGTCGAACACATTCTCGTCGCGACATGCACCGACGATCGAAGCTGTGCGGATCGACGTGTGATCGAAGCACTCGTGCAGCTGGCAGCGCCTATCGCCAACGCCATCGGTCGCGTCGACGCCGAGCGCCATGCCACCCTCGCGTTTGAGCACTCTCCAGTCGGCATCTCGATCACCGACGAGCACGGGGTCGTGGTCCAGGTCAACCAACGGCTCGTCGAGTTGTTGGGTGTTCCCTCCGCCCAGGGCGTGCTCGGTCGCCACTTCACCGACTTCCTCCGTAACCCCAACGATCGGGGATCGTGGTCGAGGACCGATGGCGCGTATCGAACCGCGGTCGACGCGGTCGCGCCGGACGGCTCGCAGTGGGTCGCCCAGCTGGAGTCCCATCCGATCACGCTGAAGGAACGGACGCGCTGGCTGACCCATGTCACCGACATCACCGACCAGGAGGCCGCCCGCGCTCAACTCGTGCACGCAGCGCACCACGACGCGCTCACCGAGCTACCCAACCGGCGCTCCTTGATGTCGGCCATGTCGGCCGCACGCAGATCCCAGGACAACGCTGCGCTGATCGTGCTCGACCTGGACCGATTCAAGGTGGTCAACGATTCACTCGGGCACGTCTCGGGCGACGAGTTGCTGTCGGTCGTCGCAACGCGTCTCACGGCCGCAGTCGCAGCGAGCGCCAGAGCGGAGAGCGATGCGCTGGTGGTGCGCCTCGGCGGCGACGAGTTCGGGGTCTATGTGCCGGGGCCGACCACAGTCGAGGTGGCGGAGTCGGTCGCCGATCGACTCCTTGGGGCGCTCGCTGAGCCGATCTTGGTCAACGACCAGAGTGTGTTCTCTCCCGCGAGTGTGGGCATCGCCTTTGGTCCGGCGGCTGACCCCGAGGCGCTGCTACGCGAGGCCGACCTCGCCATGTACCGAGCCAAGGAGACCGGTGGCGCACGCCAGGTCACCTTCGATCTCGGGATGCAGCACTCGATCGACGAGCGCCACCGGATCGAGACCGGGCTCCGCACCGCGATCGCCAACGGCCAGGTCGAAGCGGCCTTCCAGCCCGAAATCGACCTCCGCACCGGCCAGTTCGTCGCCGCCGAAGCGCTGATGCGCTGGAGGCGGCCCGACGGTCGGCTCATTCCCGCGGCCGAATTCGTCGAGGTCGCCGAGCAGACCGGTCTGATCGAGGCGATCGACCTGCGCATCCTCGACCTGGCCTGTGCCGACGCCATGCTCTGGCCAACGGTCGACGCTCCGTTGACCCTGCGCGCCAACCTCTCGGCATCGCAGCTGCACCGCGTCGATCTCGTCGACCGCGTGATCGAGATCTTGGACCGCCATGCGCTCCCGCCGGAACGGCTCTGTATCGAGGTCACCGAATCGACGGCGATGCACGACCCCGATCGCTCCGATGCTGCACTGCTGGCCCTTCACGACCTCGGCGTCGAACTGGCGATCGACGACTTCGGAACGGGCTACAGCTCCCTTGCGTATCTCAAGCGATTTCCGTTCGACACGCTGAAGATCGATCGATCGTTCATCAAAGACCTCGAGCGCGACCCCGACGCACTGGCGTTCGTCGACTCGATGGTCTCGCTCGCGGCATCGCTCGGGCTCACCGTGGTCGGCGAAGGGATCGAAACCGCGGCCCAGGCGCGGGTCCTACTTGGCTTGGGATGCCACCGAGCCCAGGGGTACTTCTACGGGCGCCCGGGCAGTTCCGACCAGCTGCGAGCGCTGCTACGCGGCTGAGGAGAGCTGCGACATCTCGCCGAAACAGGCGGTCAGAGGATCTGATCGAGCACCGACTCGAGGCTGGCAACCGTGCGGTCGACGTTGTGCAGCTTGTCGAGGCCGAAGAGGCCGAGCCGGAATGTCGAGAAGTCGTCGCCCTCGTCGCACATCAGCGGCACGCCACCGGCGATCTGCATGCCCGCCGCTGCGAACTTTGCGCCGCTCTTGATGTCGGGATCGCTCGTGTAGCTGACGACCACTCCGGGTGCGCCCCAGCCGTCGGCAGCGACACTGACGATGCCTCGCGCTGCGAGCGCGGCGCGCACCCGCGTGCCGAGTTCGAGTTGTTCGGCCATGACCTTGTCCATGCCATACGTCTCGGTCTCGAGTGCGACGTCACGGAAGATGGTCAGCGCATCGGTCGGCATCGTGGCGTGGTACCCATGCTTGCAGGACTCGTAGGCGTGCATGATCTCGCGCCACTTGCGTAGATCGGCGGCGAAACTGGTGCTCGGCGCAGCGTCGCCAAGCGCCTCGTGCCCGCGGGCGCTCAGCATGACGAGGCCGGCACACGGCGGTCCGCTCCACCCCTTCTGGGGCGCGCTCACCAGCACATCGACGCCGGTCGCCTCCATGTCGACCCAGATCGTCCCGCTCGCGATGCAGTCGAGCACCATCAGACCGCCAACGGCATGCACCGCTTCGGAGAGTTGGCGGGTGTAGTCGTCGGCCAAGATCATGCCCGCCGACGTCTCGACGTGGGGAGCGAACACGACCGCCGGCCGTTCCTCATGGATCTTGGCCACGACCTCGTCGATCGGGCAAGGCACGAACTGTCCGGTTGGTTCGTCTGCGACCCGCCGGGCCTTCATCACCGTTTCGCTTGCGGGGATCGATCCGGCCTCGAAGATCTGGGTCCACCGGTAGCTGAACCAGCCGTTGCGAACCACCAGCACGTGCTTGTCGGTTGCGAACTGCCGGGCGACGGCCTCCATCCCGAAGGTGCCGCTGCCGGGGACGATCGCCACGGCGTCGGCGTTGTAGGTCTCCCGCAGAATGCGAGACAGGTCGTTCATCACCTGTTGGAAGCCCGCGGACATGTGGTTTCGGGCTCGGTCGGTGTACACGACGGAGTACTCGAGTAGGCCGTCGGGGTCGACATCAGGCAGCAGTCCAGGCATGGCGGGAGCGTAGCCGGGCGCTTTCGTGTCGAGCGAGGCCGCGTGCCGACCGTACCTGCCCGCGTTTTCGACGGCGTGGGCGCGGGCCGTAGTCTCGGACGATGGCGACGGATGTCCCGCACACCGATCGTGGAGGCGATGCCGACGTCGCGCCCGACATGGTCGACCACTTTCTGCCTGCGCCGGTCGACGACTTGCACGTCGCGCCGCTCCTCGACCGGATCGAGGCTCAGGCGGAGAGCGCGGACAGGACGCGCCGTGTCGCCCCCGATGTGGTCGCTGCCATCAAGGACAACGACTTCATGCGGTCCACCGCGACTCGGGAGATCGGCGGCGTCGAAGATTCGATGCATCGAGTCGGTCGCGAGTTGGCGGCGATCGCCGAGCGCTGTCCGAGCCTCGCCTGGACACTGTGGAATCACGTCTGTGTCTTCCACCTGTTCGCCGGCTCGCTCGGTCCGGATCATGCCGACTTCCTCACCGACATCGTCGAGGCCCGCGAGTGGGTCTCGTTCCCGGCCGGCGCCGGGTCCGGGGTCCGGGGACGCCTCGACGGCGACCGTGCTGTGCTCAACGGCAAGGCGACATGGTCGACGGGGGCGCAGTACGGCGACTGGTGCGGCGTGGTCTTTGCGGTGGTCGGCGACGATGGCGAGGCGGTTCGGCCCCTCGACCTGCGGTTCACGATGATCCGCAATCACGCCGATGGCGTGAAGATCGATCCCACCTGGGATGGTGGCGGCCTCCGCGCCTCCGCAACCGATGACATCCACTACACCGACGCCTCGGTCGGCCTCGACCGGTGCGTGGCCTGGTTCGGCGCAAACCGGGCCGAGAGTCTTCGGGTCGTGCCGGTGATCAACCATCGCTACCGCGAGGACTGGGTCGGACTGAGCGATCTCTGGCTCGGGTGGATGGCCGTTGCGGTCGTGCGCAGAGCGGTTCGCGAAGCCGCCGAGAGCTTCCGAACCCGCAGGGCGATCATGGGCACCAAGATGCAGATCCGGCCGACGGTCCAGCTCAACGTCGGACGCGCACTTGCGCTGACCTCGGCCGCACACGCCGCCGTGGTGCAGGCGACGGCCGAGGTCGACCAGCGAATCGAGCGTCAGCAGGTCCCCGACGCTGCCGACTACTTCCGCCAGCAAGCGGTCATCTCGATGGCCGTCGAGCAGCTCGGCGATGCGATGGAGCTCCTCGCCCGCACCCACGGTGGGAACGGCACGAGGGAGGGCGGAGCGTTCGAACGGCGGCTTCGGGACTTCCGCACGATGCCGCTCCACATCAATGTCCACCCCGACCGCATCACCCACCAACTGGGGCGCCTGGCGCTCGGGATCGAGCTCGACCCCTTCTGAGCGAGTTCCCTTGCACCCAGATCCAGGACTTATGATCCCAAGGACGGGACTTTGAGGTGAGGGGGCGCCGTGGCGGGCGGAGAACGACACTGGGGCTGGGTGGCCTGGTCCGTTGCGTCGCTGGTCCTCGTGCTCGCGTGCATTTTGCTGGCCCGCGACTTCGCGGCCGCTCGAGACCAAGCCACGGCCGAGAGCACCAGACTCCAGGAGCAGCGAACGGCACGCGGGGCCGAGGTCCTGGGCCAGGTCGCCGACGAACTGAAACAGGCCGTCGAATCCGCAGCGAGCCTCATCGGTGAGCAGGACGACCTCGTACCACTCGTCCAGCCCACAGGCGACGTCGACGAGGACATCAGGGGCCATCTGCAGGCCGTCGTTGCCGATGCGCCCGATGTCAACGGGGTGGCCTTCGCCGCCACCCCGGACGGACCAATGCCCGACTGCACTGGCGCCGAGGCGCCAGACCGCGAGCCGCCGGCTCACGTCGAGCCCGACTGGTTCTACTCGCCATACGCCACCCGCGGAAGCGGCGAGCTGCAAACGATCAACCTCCACGACAACGATCGCATCGAGGACTACCGATGCCTCGACTGGTATCAGGCCGCAATCGCCGTGGCCCCGAAGCCGACCTGGAGTCCGCCCCGTTTCGGTCGGGTGAGCCAGACCACCCTGGCGTTCTATTCGGTTGCAGTGCTCGACGATGACGACGAAATCCTTGGAGTTGTCCTGGGCACCTCCGGGATCGAGGGCCTAACGAGTCGACTCAACTACGAGCGCATCAGCCCGTTCGGCTACTCCTACGTCGAGGTCGCCGACGGTTCCATCGCCTCACACCCCTGGGGTTCGGCGCAGCCGGCTGACTGTCCCGATGTCGTCGACGACAGCATGATGTCCGAGCGGCCCGAGCTCGGTGGATTGTGCGAGATCATCCAGGCTGGTCGCATCGTCGACGGCGACGTTCTCGACCGCGATCCCGTGACGAGACGCGAGGCGCGGCGGGTCGTCGCCGAGGTCAGCGAGGCCGAGTGGTCCCTGGTTACGGTCGAGTTGCTCGACGAGCAGCCGCTCGCCGACAGCACCGCTCGGACCAAGGCGTGGATCGGCGTTACCGGCCTGCTCGCCGTCGCCTGCGCCGGCATCGCTTGGTCGAGCCGTCGCGGCATCGGCTGGGGCCATCCTTGGGTGTTGTCGGCCAGTATCTCCCTCGCGCTGATCGCGGCCGTGGGCTGGACCTGGTGGGTCGAGGCCTCGAACCCCCAGCTCGGTGAGCTCCGGCCGGGCACCGCCGTGGACGAGTTCGAGCCTCCGGACGGCCGTGACGCCCGCGAGGTCGGCGTCGAGGTCGGCCTCTTCGTGCAGTCCATGGAGTTTCTCGAAGCGAACGAAATCGCGGTGAGCGGTCTGCTGTGGCAGACCGGCGAACCGGCGCTGGCCGGAGATCCGGTCATCTTCGCCGAGGCCACCGCTCCGGCCCGCACGGCACGCCTCTGGGGCGAGGTCGACGATCGCGAACACGGTTGGCAGTTCGCCGTCACCCTGCGCCAAGAGTTCAACTACGCCAAGTATCCGCTCGACCACGAGCAGGTCTGGCTGCGCCTCTGGCCGAATCCGTCGACCGAGGCGGTGCTCGTTCCCGACATCGACTCGATGATCGTGGGCGCGCCGTCGACACTCCCCGGTCTGGCCGATGGACTCGTGCTCGAGGGCTGGTCGATCGAACGCAGCTACTACGCCAGCGAGACGCGACCGGTGACGACAAAGGTCGGTGGGTTCACCCTCGGCGACCAACCACTCCAACCCGGCGTACCGCAGCTGCTCTTCGTCGTCGACCTCCAGCGCGACTTCTGGGGACCGTTCGTCTCCTGGCTGATCCCGCTGATGGCGGTCAACCTGCTGCTCTTCGGATTGCTACTGCTGGTACGGACCCAACTGCGCAGCGGCGCGGATCTCTCCCCGATGTCGACGCTGAGCTACGCCGCGGCACTCTTCTTCGTCGTCGTGGTCTCGCACAACGAGCTGCGGTCGCGCCTCGAGGCCAGTGAGCTGTTGTTCTTGGAGAACTTCTACTTCACGACCTATTTGATGCTCTTGCTGGTCGCGGTGAACTCGCTCAGCTTGGGCAGCGACACACGGCTGTCCGAACACCTGCGGCGCCACGACAATCTGTGGGCGCGTCTCGCCTACTGGCCGGTCTTCACGCTGCTCACGATGGCGGCGACAGCACGAGCCTTCTTGTAGTGGAGGCGTGCGTCAGCCGATGCTGACGACTTGTTCGACGGCGTCGAGAATGCGGCCGTAGCCGGTGCAGCGACACAGATTGCCGCCGAGTCCGACCTTGATCTCCTCGCGACTCGGCGTCGGATTGCGGTCGAGCAAGGCCGTGGCCGACATGAGCATGCCCGGTGTGCAGAAACCGCACTGCACGCCGCCGGCCTCGAGGATCGCCGCCTGGATCGGGCTGAGGTCGCGTCCATGCGCAAGGCCTTCGACGGTGGTGATCTCGCGTCCCTCAGCCTGGACCGCGAGATAGCTGCAGGAGTTCACCGGTTGGCCGTCGAGCAAGACCATGCAGGCACCGCACTCGCAGTCGTCGCAGCCTTCCTTGGTGCCCGTCAGGCCGACCTCGTTTCGGATCGCCCCCAACAGGTTGCGGCCCTGTCCCACCGCGAGCGAGTACTCGATGCCGTTGACTCGCAGGGTCACCGGGACGATCGATTCGGGTTTCATCACGCGGCTCCGATTCCCAGCGCTCGGTTGACCGGCACAGCGATCTGCTCGCCGGTGGCTCGCCGGCCCGCGGCTTCGACGGCGCGCCTGGCCATGACACCGACCGTATGGCGGCGATAGTGATCGCTCGCACGCAGGTCGCTGATCGGCTGGGAGCGCGCCGAGGCGGCCTCGGCAACAGCATCCAACGTCGCTTCGTTGAGGGTTTGTCCTTCGAGTAGCTCGCCGAGTCCTGTGACCTCGATGATCGTCGGCGCAACCGCAGCGAGAGCCACTCGCGCGGCGGCGACGGTTCCGTCGGCGGCGAGTGTCACCGATGCTGCAGCACCGACCACGGCGATCTCCATCGCCCGTCGGTATTCGAGCCGCACGTACGCGCTGCCGTGGCGGCCGGCAGCGTTAGGTACGGCAAGGGCTACGCAGAGCTCGTCGGGGGTGGCGGTTGTTGCGCCCGGTCCTGCCCAGAGCTCCTCGACCGGAAGCCGGCGTTCGCCCGCTGAACTGCGCAGCACCGCACTGGCGCCGAGCACCACGAGTGGGGCGCCGGTGTCCATCGCAGGCGACGCGTTCATCACGTTGCCGCCGATCGTGCCGACGTTGCGGGTCGCCGGCGAGCCGACAAGGGCCGCCGCATCGGCGACTGCCGTGAACTCCTCGACGATCCGTGGGTCGGTCATCAAGCGGGCATGATTCACGGCCGCACCGATCGCGGTCTCGTCGGCTGCACGGTCGATCGTGGACAGTTCGGGGATGCGATCGATGGCCACCATGTCGTCAGGCAACGGAACCTTGCCGTGACGGGCACCGACCACCAGGTCGCTTCCTCCGGCGATCGGGCGGGCGCCCGCAGCCAACGCGGCGACCGCCTCGTCGATCGTCGTGGCAATGGTGAAGCTCACTTGCCGTCCCTCATGTCGATGCCGTTGGCCGTTGCCCAGACCCGCTCGGCGCTCATTGGCAGCTGGCGTACGGGTGTGCCGATGACCGCAGTGATCGCGTTGTTGATGGCTGCTGCGGTCGTGACGTTCGGCGCCTCGGCCAGTCCCTTGGCCCCGCGTGGTCCGACGCCATCGGCGCCAGGTTCGACGAACACGACCTGCACGTCGGGCACGTCTGCGGAGGTCTGCAGCTTGTACTCGAGGAGGCCCGGATTGCGTTGGTTGCCCCGCTCGTCGTAGTGGGTGACCTCGGTCAGCGCCTGGCCGATCCCCATCATGATCCCGCCTTCGATCTGACCGAGTGCTGGGAGCGGGTTGATGATCGTGCCCGAGTCGTGAGCAGCGCCGACCTTGAGGACGCGTGCGACTCCTGTGTCCGGATCGACCCGCACATGCGCCGCGTGGCAGGAGAACTGTGGGCCGGCCCATCCGGCGACACCCATGTCGCCAATGCAGTTCGCTTCGACTTCGGGATACTCCGGCGGATCCTCGCTGCCGGATGCGACCAGCAGCGCCCCGCCGCCGGCGATGGCCGCGAGCTCGGCGATCCTGACCGACCTCGCCGGTGTTCCGGCAACGTGGGCCGAACCGTCGGCGAGCACGATGTCGTCAGGGCTGGCCTCGAGTTCGGCAGCGGCCAGGTCCTTGAGCTGGTCGGCGACGCGTCCCGCGGCAGCAACGACGGCTCGCCCGTTGTTGATGAGGGTCTGCGATCCCGACGAGCCGGCGTCCCAAGGAGCCGCGGCGGTGTCCTGATAGACGATCTGAAAGTCCTGCGGGGTCAGGCCCAGTTCGTCGGCGGCCAGCTGGCGAAGCGTCATGACCGAGCCGGTGCCGTTCTCCTGTGCGCCGGTGACGATCTGGCCTTGGCCGTCCTCGTCGAGACGAACGACGGCCCCCGAAGCGCCGGGGAAGCTCGGCCACCAACCGATGGCCACACCGATCGCCTCGTCGTGGGGCAGTTCGTCGGGTGCGCCGACCGCTGCGACCGCCTCGTCGATGCAGGTCTGCAGGCCGATGCGGTTGTAGACCTGACCGACGCAACCCTCGTCGCCTTCGTCGACCGCGTTGAGCTTGCGAAAGGCGACGGGATCCATGCCGCTCGCAGCGGCGAGCTCGTCGGTGTGCGTCTCGACGGCCCAGCACCCCTGCGGAGCCGTCGGCGCACGCACCGAACCGGACGGCTGACGGTTCGTGTAGACGAGCGTCGACTCGATCGAGCAGTGATCCATCTTGTATGGGCCGGCCACGTGCATGGCCGCCATCTGGGGGAAGAACTCGCCGTCGGCCATATACGCACCGCCATCGAGCAGCACGCGCCCAGCGCGGGCAAGAATGGTGCCGTCGGCGCGTAGCCCGGTTGTGAGCTCGACGATCATGCCCTCGCGGCGCCGGTCGGGAGCGAGGAACTCCTCGCGTCGGGTGAAGACCAGCTTCACGGGCCGGCCCGCCGCTTGGGCGAGTGCCGCGACATGAGCCTCGTAGTGGAATCCGCATTTCCCGCCGAAGCCGCCTCCGAGGTGCGGAACGATGATGCGGACCTTGTTGGTCGGCAGCTGGAGCGTTTCGCACACGCCGGTACGTGCCCGGAACGGCACCTGGGTCGACGACCAGATCGTCACCTTGTCGCCTTCCCATTGTGCGACGACCGCCCGTGGCTCGATCGGCGTGGCGTGGCTGGCGTCGGCGACGTAGCGGCCGGAGATCACGACGTCGGCGTCGTCCATCGCGGCGGTCGCATCGCCCTTGGCGATCGAGCTGAAACTGGCGATGTTTCGCTCGCGGACCACCCCATCCATCGCGGCGTACTCGGCCCACTCGGGGTGGACGAGGGGCGAGTCCGGTTCGAGGGCAGCCTCGAGATCGGTCACGGCGGGTTGGACCTCGTACTCGACCTCGACGGCCGCAGCGGCGGCCCTCGCCTGATCGAGGGTGGTGGCTGCGACGGCGGCGATCACGTCGCCGTCGTAGCGCACCGTGTCCTTGGCGAACAGACGCCGGTCGGCGGCGCCGTCGGTGTAGCGAACGTCGGGCACGTCGGCCGCAGTGATCACGGCCATGACCCCGGGCATCTGCTCGGCGAGCGTCGTGTCGAGGGAGCGAATCCGAGCGTGGGAGTGCTCGCTGTAGACGAAGGCCGCGTGGAGCATGCCGCTCAGCGTCAGGTCGGCCGTGTAGCGCCCCGACCCGGTGACTTTGTCGAGCCCGTCGGCTCGATCGAATCGGGGCAGCGTGACCGGATCGACGTGATGTGCCGTGATGGCACCCTCGGGTGGAGTCATCGCCGCGCACTCTAGTGAGTTGTCGTCACGTGCGAAGGCTCTGGCCGTTGACGATCCGTCAACCCGCCACGGGCAGTTCCTCAGACGGCGGCCGCGCTCGACTCGGCGACCTCGGCCAGATTGGCGAGCGTGACGGTCATCTTCTCGCGGAGATCAGCCGATCGGTCGGTGATCCCGGCGCGCTTCTGCAAGAGGCGGATGAACCATGGTGACCGCTTGGTCTGCGCGACCGTCTCAGCGACCTCGGTGCCGCCGACGACCGAGTCGAATCGGTACGTCCAGACCGGCCCCGCGCCGCCTGGCACCTTGAAAGCGAACGCTCGGCCAGGATCGGCGATGGTGACCGTCGGCTTGGTGGACCAGGTGTTAGGACCGGTGCGATTGGTGCCCTTGAAGCGTGCGCCGACGGCGGGTCCGGCGGCGTCTCCGATCCACTCGGCAGCGGTCGTCTCGGGGCTCCACTCCCCCATTCTCGTCACATCAGATATCAGCTCGTAGAGCCGCTCGGGCGTTGCGTCGATCACGCGGGAGACAGTCAGGTTGATGGGTTCGGCGCTCATGGCGGTCCTCTCGGTTCGGTCGGGCCCGGTGCCCGCACCTACCGATATGACGCAGCGCTTCGACGCATTCGACAGCCAGGCGCAAGATCTCCGCAGAGGCGCCAGAGGCCCGCCAGGGCCGAAGCGGCGATTGCGAGGAGATCAGGCCCGGGAGGGCCGAAGCGGCGATTGCGAGGAGATTCAGCTGAGGGCGGCTTGGAGTTTGCCGACGAGGTCGGATTCGACCAGCTCGGCCGCGGCCTTGACGGCGTTGAGGATGGCATTGGCCGACGACGAGCCGTGGCTGATCATGCACACACCGTTCACACCGACGAGCGCGGCGCCCCCGACGTTGTCGGGGTTGGCGCGCTCATAGAGCGGCAGGAGTGCGGGCAACAGCAGCTCGGCGCCTTGGCGGGCCTCATCGCTCGAATCGAACGCCGCGAGCAGTGCGCCGATGATCGTCTTTGCCGTGCCCTCGAGGGTCTTGAGCGCAACGTTGCCGGTGAACCCGTCGGTGACGATCACGTCGACCGCATCGCCGAAGATGTCGCCACCCTCAACATTGCCGATGAAGGTCGCGTTGGTCGCTTCCTGCCACTCGTCTTCAGACAGCAACGGGAATGCGGCCTTGGTGAGGGGCGAACCCTTTGACGCCTCTTCGCCGTTGGCGAGCAGCCCGACGCGGGGCGCCTCGACCCCGTAGCGGGCGGTCGCATAGACCGCCCCCATCCGACCGAAGAGATGCAGCAGATCAGGGGTGCACTCGACGTTTGCGCCGGCATCGATGAGGATCCGCGGCAGCCCGCCACCGATGTTGGTGACCGGGGTTGCGATGGCCGGTCGGGCGACGCCCTTGATGCGCTTCATGCGCAGCGTGGCCGCGGCCAGCGCGGCGCCGGTGTTGCCGGCAGAGACCATGGCCGAGCAGCGTTCGTCGCGGACCGCTTCGGCGGCACGCACCATGGAGCTGTCCTTCATCGTGCGGACCGACTTGGTCGGATCCGCGTCCATCGGGATGGCTTCGGATGCCGGGATCACCTCGATGGAGGTGTCACCGATGGCGTCGGGCTGGCCGACGAGGACGACCGGGATGCCGGCTTCGGCGCACAGCTCCGCGCCGGCGACGATCTCGGCCGGGGCGTGATCCCCGCCCATGGCATCGATGGCGACGGGAAGCATATGGAGGGGGCTCAGTAGACGTCGACGGCCTGACGGCCTGCGTACCAACCGCACTCACCGCAGACCCGGTGAGGGACCTTGACGGCGCCACACTGCGGGCACACGCTGCGAGCCGGAGCCTTGAGCGCCCAGGCAGAAGCCCGGCGGCTGCGAGTCTTCGCCTTGCTGGTCTTCTTCTTTGGAACTGCCATGGGGCCTCTCCTGGTTACGAACGACCCGTCAGGGTATCGGGACGCCCCGCAGGTTCAGACCCCGATCCGGGCAATTCCCCCAAGTGACATCAAACCTGGCACCGATGTCGCTTTGCGCCACGCTGCGTGAGCCAAAGCGACATGGGAACCTGGCACCGATGTCGCTTTGCGTGAGTGGGTCAGTCGTCGAAGGTCAGCTCGCTCAGGGCGGCCCAACGGGGATCGATCGGTGCCTCGCCGTCGTCATCGGGCTCCTCATCGCTCACCACGCTCGTCGCGTAGCGGTCCGGATCGGGACCAGCGCAATCCTCTCGACACAGCGGCGCAACCGGCAGGTGGAGGAGGACGACCTCTCGCACCATGGGCTCGAGATCGACCTGGTCCTTGTCGAGGAAGTAGGTCTCACCCTCGACCGGAACCTTCTGGAAGATCTCGCGCACCTCGACCGCGTCGACCTCGTGCTGATCCTCGAGGCAGCGCCGGCACGGACCGGTCCATCCGATATCGATGGTGCCCTGGGCGATCAGCTCTTCGCCGGCTACCTCGAGTTGAAGGTCGAAGCCGAGCTCGGTCGCCCGCACCTCCGCGGTGGCGAGGGCCATGCCGTCGGGTGGTGCAAGCGTGGGGTCGAACGGCCGCTGCACGCCCGGCTGGCGCTTGAGCGGCGTGATGTCGACGACGAAGGGCGACGCTGCCATCGGTCTGGAACGGGCGGTGACGCCGGCTTAGTAACCCTGCGCCTCGGGATGAGCGGCGGGGTGCTGCTGGGTCGGCTCGTCGAGCGGGTGCATGGCCTCGTCTTGGGGGGCGTCGCTCAGCTCGTCGAGCAGGTTGCCCTGGAGTTTGGCGCGGCCGGCACCGACCTGCTGCAACGTGCGCTGCAGGACGTTCTCGAAGCTGCCGAGCTTCTGGTCGCAGTAGTCCTCGGCCTCAAGGCGTAGGCGTCGAGCTTCGGCCTCGGCTTGTTCGACCACCTTGCGCGCTCGTGCTTCGGCGGCCTTGACGACCTGGGTCCGCTGCACCATGTGCTCGGCGCGGTTGCGGGCGAGCGACACGATCTCGTCGCCCTCACGCTTCATCTTCGCCCGGAACTCTTCGCGCTCCTTGAGGAGCCAACGCGCCGAGCGGAGCTCGTCCGGGAGGCTGGCCTGGATGTCGTCGATCAGCGCAAGGACCTCGTCGCGGTTGATCGATGCCGACACCGAGAGCGGCAGGGTGCGCGCCGATTCGATCACGTAGCGCAGCTCGGCCACGAGATCGGCAACGCCGGACGGCGGACCCTGCGGGGCCGCAGCCGGAGCGTCGTAGGAGGTGGGTGCGTCAGTCACTTCCGCCCAGTTTGGCATGTAAACGTGCCAAAACCGGGCCAGGAACCATGGAAGATACGTCACCGTCGAAGCGGGCGATCTCCCGAACGAACTTCGACGCGATGAACGAACTGGACGACGTCGAGGGCAGAAACATGGTTTCCACGCCGGTCATGGCCTTGTTGAGTTGGGCCATCTGCAGCTCGCTCTCGAAGTCACTCACCGCGCGCAGGCCTTTGATGATGAAGTCGACCTCGAGCTCGGCAGCGAGCCGGACGACCAAATCGCTATAGACGGTGCCGCTCACGTTGGGCAGGTGGGCGAAGACCTCTTCGATGATCTCGGCCCGCTCCTCGAGGGTGAAGACTCCCCCGCCCTTGTCGGGGTTGCCCACGGCGGCAACGACGACCTCGTCGAAATGCTCGGCCGCAGTCTCGACGATTTCGATGTGGCCGTTGTGGATGGGATCGAACGAACCCGGATAAAGGACCCGCGTGGTCATGTCGCCTCCTGGGGGGACCGAGGCTGCAGAAGCCCGACAACCGTAGACCCGTAGCTGCGCTCCCGAATAGTTTCCCATCCCGGCACCGTGTCGAGCGGACTTCCGCTTTCGGCGACGACGAGGCCGGCGGTCGTGGCCACGAGGAGGCCGGTCCAGTCGGTGAAGTCGTAGGGCGGGTCGGCCAGCACCACATCGAAGTGACCCGCGTTGGCGATCCACCGGGTGGCGTCGGCGGCGACGACGCGGGCGCGATCGTCATAGCCGAGCGATTCGATGTTGTCTCGAAGCGCCGCCAGTGCCGCGCGATCCCGCTCGACGAACGTGCAGTGTGCGGCGCCCCTGCTCAGGGCTTCGAGACCGAGTGCGCCACTACCGGCGAACAGGTCACAGAAGGTCGCATCGTCGATCGCATCGAGGCTGAACAGCGCGTTGAAGGTCGCCTCACGCACGCGGTCGGTGGTCGGGCGGGTGTTGCTGCCCTCCGGCACGATGAGTCGACGACCGCGAGCCTCTCCGGCGACGATGCGCATCCCGGCACCCTACGGTGTGAGCGTGGAGGTTCCCGACGAGATCCATTGCGTGGAGTGCGGCGGCACGTGCTACCGACTCACGCACCGCCCGCACGACGACCCGTTCGGGCCAGGCGACTGGATCGCCTATCGCTGCGCGGACTGCCTGGAGCGGTTCGACATGCAACTCGACGAGGAGACCCCCGACGAGTTTCTGCGTGAGAACTGGTAGTTGGACGACCCAGCTACCCCGGCGGTTGCGGTGCTCGGTAAAAGCCCAGGATTGACGGTGAGCCACCGCCGGAGATCTCACCCTGCTCGACATAGCCGAGTCTGCGGTAGAAGCTGTGGTTGCGCGGGTTGCTCGACTCGAGATACGTCGCCATGCCAAGGCGGTCGCAGCGTTCGATCATCGGGGCGAGGACACGACCGCCGAGGCCTTCGCCCTGTCGCTCCGGGACGGCGCCGAGGATGGTCAGATACCAGTGCGGTTCCTCAGGACGGGCCGCACGCATCGCCTCGCCGAACTCGCCGAGCGCCCTCATGCGTTCGCCGATCTGCTCGGCGAAGATCGCCCAGTACGGACCGGACCTTTCGTCCTTCCAGGCCTTCGTCGCCGGCGTTTCTAGCCCGACCGGGGCGCGCCACATTGCCAGCGCCGAGCCGTCGCGGAAGCCATGGTTCTCGTCGACCGGCGAGGTCGCGGCGACCATGGCCCGTGCGAACGGCATGGCCTGGTCGAGCGTGAGCGTGCGGTCAACGTCGATCACCCACTGCCAGATCGGGTCGTCAGCGAACGCAAGGGCAACCGTGTGCGCCATGGCTTCGAGCCGGTCGAGCCCGAAACGGCACACCTCCTCGTAGCGCGCACGTTCGCTCGGAAGAAGATCGGTCGCCACATCGCCATCTTGGCAGCTCGTTTCGTCCTGTTCGCAGCGGGATGGAGCGCAATGCGCCAGACTGGCGGTGCCGCGCAATTGCCCGACCGCAGCTCGAGCGCGACATCGCGAGCCAGGAGGATCGATGACCGACGTCAAGCCGTGGATCTACACCCAGAGTTTCGCCAGTGTCTATCCCCATTACGTCACCAAGGCGGAGAAGAAGGGCCGCGGCAGCGCCGAGGTCGACGAGATCGTCACCTGGTTGACCGGCTACAGCTCCGGCGAGATCGCCGCCGCGCTCGAAGCGGAGACCGACTTCGAGACCTTCTTCGGCGATGCGCCTGACTACAACCCAGACCGACGCCTGATCAAGGGCGTGATCTGCGGGGTGCGCGTCGAGGAGATGGACGAGGGGATCATGCAGGAGATCCGTTACCTCGACAAGCTCGTCGACGAACTCGGCAAAGGCAAAGCGATGGAGAAGATCCTCCGCACGCCTTAGGCGGGACCGCTTCGGTCTGCGCCCAGCGCCGACGTGATCGCCCCGGCGAGTTCGGCCGGTTCATCGGTGCCGATCCGGAACCGGCGCCCGGAGGTGAGTTCCAGCTCGACGGCATCGAGGCCCCACACGTTGAACATCCAGCCCTTGGGAACCAACCGGATGCCCCAGCCATAGATCCACCGGTTCCGGACCTCGTCAGCGGTGACGATCTCGCGAAGCGCGATCGTTCGACGCGGCCAGCCGAACCCGAACGCGGCCTGCACGCTCTGGGCGGACACGGTCGTGGTCAACCGGCTCGCCACCAGGAGGATCGTGGCGAGCAGGATCACGAAGCCAGCGACCGGAAGCAGAACCACGCCGCGTTGCGTGATGAACGCGGTGATCACGAATGCGCCCAACAACACGATCGGAACGACTCGGATCGCCGGGCTGGTCTGCGTGTGCTCGTAGCCCATGGCTCGAGCGTACGGCCTGCTCGCGCTCCGAGGCGAGCGCAGCCGGAGTCGGAACCGGCTGGTTCGGCCAGGTTTCGCAAGGGGTTCGACAGGAGTTCGACAAGGCCCTCACAGGATCCTGCAACCCGCGCAGACAGCAACGCGACTCGTCCTTACGGTCGCGATTGCGCCCCGAGCCTTGCGGCTCTCCCCTACTCGGGCGCAGAAGTGAGACCCCACCATGGACCCCCATCCTCCGAATCCCCGGCGACGAAGCACCGCTCGCCGACTTGCCGTCCCGCTCGCCGTGCTCGCCGCGCTTCTCGTCGGCCTGTTCGGGCTGACCACTGCCGCCGACGCGCAGTCCCGAGACCGCGGCGACGACGGTCGGCGCAACGGCCGAGGCGGGTTCCGCTTCGACTGCGAAGTCTCGCACTTCAACCTGGATGACCCGATCGTCTTCCCCGGCGAAGTAGGTGCCGCCCACGACCACATGTTCTGGGGCAACACCTCGACCGATGCGTTCAGCACGACCGAGTCCCTCCTCGCCAATTCAGAATCGACCTGCGAAGGTCGCCGAGACGGCAACCAGGCGGCCTACTGGACGCCGGTGCTCTTCGACGAGGACGGAAACACCGTGCAGCCGACCGACATCGACGTCCGATACCGCGGACGCCGTGGCGTGAATCCGATCCCGAACGGCTTGGAGATGTTGACGACCCCTGACGTCCTCGGAGCCGAGGCGGACGACTTCGAGATCGAAGAGGACGGGGATGGCATGGAGTTCGAGATTTCGTACCCGAATTGCCTGGCCGTCGATGCTGCTGGCAACCCGGTCCTGAGCAGCGACGACAACGTGTCGCACACCGCGTTCAGCAGCGGGCGCGACTGCCCGGACTCGCACCCGTATCGGATCCCGCGGCTGCAGATCGACGTCGAGTTCGACCTCGACATCGACTCCGACTGGCGCCTGTCGTCGGACCACGACGGCATGGAGCAGGGCGCGAGCCTGCACGCGGACTACATGGCCGCATGGACCGACGATCCCCCCGGCACCTGAGCCCGACGGTCAGCGTCGATGACCTGGGGAACGGCGATGTTTCGCCGTTCCCCGGCTCGGGTTGGATCATCCATTTCGAGTTGTCGATCGAACAAACCGGCACCCGCCGGACCGAGGGCCAACGGGGCGCGGTCGCACTGCTCCAACTCGTCGCCAAGGGTTCAGCAAGGTCCGACGGCTCGCAGCCCGACCCGCTGATCGACATCGTGATGTCCGAATCGGTGGCCGAGGACATCCTGCGCCGATTGACCGAGCCCGACGGGTGCGACGCGCCCTACCCGTGGATCCAGATCGATCACGACCAGCCGTGGAGCAAGGGCGGCGTCACCGCCTATCGCAACGCCAACGTCTTCTGCCGTGCCGACAACCTCGCCAAGGGCGACCGGTGAGTCGCGCCCCTACGCTCTTGCTCCATGACCCACGCCGAGGACCAGGAGTCGCCGTGGGCGCTCCAGCTGGCGGTGAGGGTCGAGAAACTGACACCGCCGACCACGCTCGCCGTGTGCCGCGCCACCGTGCTGGCGACCATCTCGCTGCTCGACGATGAGCGGACTCGACCCGGAGGCGAGTGGCACGAGGCGATCGCGTCGTGGAGCGAAGTGCGGATCCGCAAGATCGTGCGCCGAGGCCGGGCATCGGCCTGGGAACGAGCCCAGGACGTCCCGGGCGTGACCGTCGAACACGACGGCGCCGAGGTTCGGGCCTTCGTACCGTCACGCATGGCCGACGCTCCTCGCGACGTCGCCAAGCTCCAGATCCAGTCGACACCCCTCGACGAGGTCGATCTGCTCGACGAGCTTCCCACCATCGAGCCGGGCGCCATGGTGGTGGCGGTGACTCCGGCCGTCGAGATGTCGTGGGGGAAGATGGCCGCGCAATGTGCACACGCAGGGCAACTGCTCTGGTGGGCAGCCGATGACGACCGCCGATCCGACTGGACTGATGCCGACCGGCCGATCCTCGTCGTGCCGGCACGCGAGTCGCTCTGGTCCCAGCTCGTCGAGGCGAGCGAAGTCCAGGTGCGCGACGCCGGTTTCACCGAGATCCCCGCCGGCACCAACACGACCGTCGCCTGGTGGGCTCAGATCACGCCGTAGGACCGGATGATCGCCTCGGCCTCCTCGCGACCGCGAGCGACCTCGGCCGCGAGACCGACAGCGCGTGCTCCATCGACATTGATCTGGTTGTCGTCGATGAACAACACCCGATCGGCGGGGACACCTAGATCGGCCACCACGTGTTCGTAGATCTCGGGGTCGGGCTTGACCATGCCGAGTTGAAAGCTCAGGTACGAGCGATCGAACATGGCTCGAATCTCGGCGTGGTCCGTCTGGCGCCCCCAATGGAGCCGATTCGTATTGCTCAGGACCGCAGCGAGGACACCCGCGGCCTGTACCGACGCGACGAGGTCGATCGCACCTGGGAAGAGCCCTTTGGGAAAGGCAAGCATTCGTTCGACGACCTCCGCGGGCCTGACCGGCAGATCCATCTCGGCGATCAGTTCGTTGGCGAAGTCGTCGATCTCGCTTTGGCCGCGCTCGAAGCGCCGCACAGCCGGGGCCAGGATGAACCGTCGGGCGAGTTCCTCGTCGGTCTCGCCGGTGTCGGCAATTCCGGCCAGCATGTCGGTGAGTGGTGACAGGCGGACGAGCACTCCGCCCATGTCGAACACCACCACTTCGATCTGCGCCATGGGATCGACCGTATAGGTTCGAGGGATGGCCACGCTCGCGCTCCCCGTCGTCGACGTGACCCGGACGGATGCAGTGGAAGCGCTCGAGCAGGGGCTGGCATCCCTTGGCTTCGTCGAGTTGATCGGACACGGCGCCTCGATGGCTGCGGCGCGCGCCTTGCGAAGCGCCTGCGACGACTTCTTCGCCCTCGATCCGCAGCAAAAGCAGGCCCACGTCGATCCGCGTCCCGAAGCGAACCGGGGATGGCGAGCCAAGGGCAGCGAGGCCCTGAGCTACAGCCTCGGCGATGCCTCGCCTCCCGACCTGTTCGAGAGCTTCAACGTCGCTGACGATGACCAGGTGACCGACCATCCGCTCCGGGCATCCACACCGTGGCCCGAGGCACTCGTGCCGGACTTTCGACCTGCGGCGCACGGGTGGCTGCGCACTATGGCGCGCCTGGCCCACCGCCTCGACGCGCTCATCGACGAGATCCTGGGAACGACACTCGCCGCGAGCTCGGGGCACGGCCCCGACACGATGGCCTGCATCGACTACCGGCCTCAGCCCGACGGCACCGAGCCGAGCATCGATGGCCAACAGCGCATGGGGGCGCACAGCGATTACACGACCTTCACGATCCTGCACGCCGACCCGGTCCCGGGCCTGCAGATCATCGGGCCCGACAACGAGTGGGTCGACGTCATCCCCGGTCGCGACTCACTGCTTCTCAACGTCGGGGACCTGTTGGCGATGCTGACCAACGACCGATGGCCATCGACGCTTCACCGGGTGGTGCCGCTCGATGCCGGATGCGCACCTGTGCGACGTTCGGTCGCCTACTTCCACTATCCGAATCTCGACGTCGAGGTCGCGCCGCTAGCTCCGTTCGGCGAGCCGCGCTATCTGCCCGTCACCGTCGAAGACCACCTGCTCGACAAGCTAGCCGCCCCCAAGGTCCACCAGCCGTCGACCGGTGCATCGACCGCAGCGGGACGGCTCAACTCTTGAGCAGAAACTCCGTCTCGTCGTCCGCCAACAGCACCTCGACCTCGCGCAACAGCGCCGGGTGATCGGCGAGTGACGGGTCCTCATCGAGGACGGCAAAGGCGTCTTCGCGGGCTTTCTCCACCCAGTAACGGTCGCGGCGCAACGACGCCAGCTTGAGGTCGCTCCGGCCTTTCTGACGCTCGCCCATGATCGTGCCCTCACCGCGCAGGTCGAGGTCGATCTCGGCCAGCTCGAACCCGTCGGTGGAGGCGACGAGAGCATCGAGCCGCGCCTCGGCGACCGGATTCGTCGCCGCAGCGACCAGGTAGCAGTACGACTCATGTGAGCCACGGCCGACACGTCCGCGGAGCTGGTGCAGCTGGGCGATGCCGAACCGATCGGCATCGAGGATCACCATCACCGTGGCGTTCGGCACGTCCACACCGACCTCGATCACGGTCGTGGCGACCAACACATCGAGACGACCGGACCGGAACTGGGCCATCGTCTCTTCCTTCTCGGACGGCGACACCCGCCCGTGCAACAGCCCCAGCGAGAGACCAGCGAGTTCCTCGTCCTGGAGGCGCACATAGGTCTCCTCGGCAGAACTGACCTCGAGCTTGGCGCTCTCCTCGACCAGCGGTGTCACAACGTAGACCTGTCGGCCCTCGGCGACCTGCGCTCGCACGTGTTCCCACATCGTCGTTGCCGCGTCGGGTACGACCCCGGTCATGTCCAGCTGACCGTTCTCGTCCTCGACCGGGAGTCGCACCCATGACGTCTTGATCGGTGTGCGACCCGGCGGCATTTCGTCGAGGACCGACACATCCAGATCGCCGTACACGGTCATGGCCGCCGTCCGTGGAATCGGCGTTGCCGTCATGACCAGCACGTCGGGAACGGCGCCGTCAGCGCCCTTGTCTCGCAGCGCCGCGCGCTGCTCGACGCCGAAGCGGTGCTGTTCGTCGATGACGACCAAGCCGAGCGACGGAAAGGTGACCGCATCCTGAATCAAGGCATGGGTGCCGATGAGCAGATCCGTGCGACCCTCGGCCAGCGACTCGTCGAGCTTGCGACGCTCTGCGGTCGTCGTGCGGTTCGTCAGCAACGCCACCGACAGCGGCCGCATGCCGGTCAGCGTCCCGGGGTCATCGACTTCGAGCCCCTCGACCATCTCGCGCACCGCACTGAAGTGCTGCTCGGCGAGCACCTCGGTCGGCGCCATGAGCGCTCCCTGATGACCGCCCTGCACGGCGGCGAGGAGTCCGGTGACGGCAACGACGGTCTTGCCGGCGCCGACATCACCTTGCAGCAGTCGGTGCATCGGGGCGGGATCGACCAGGTCGCCGAGCATCTCGTCGATCGTTCGCCGCTGGGCGCCGGTCAGGTCGAAGGCCAAGTTGGCGAAGAAGCGGGCGATCAGCTCGCCGTCCGGGTCGTGGCTGACGCCGAACTGGCTCTCCTCGAGCTCTCGTTTGCGTCGCACGAGAGCGATCTGGATCCGGAACAACTCGTCGTAGATCAGGCGTCGACGGGCGTGGTCGACCTGGGCCATCGTCTCAGGCGCATGGATCGTCCGGAGCGCCGTATCGCGGTCGATGAGGTCGTGGCGACGGCGGAGTGGCTCGGGCACCGGGTCGGCCAACCCGCGCTGGGCGGAGCGGCGCAGCGTCTCCGCCGCCGCCATCGTCAACTCCGCGGTACCGATGCCGGCCTTCTCGCTGCTCGGATATACGGGGACGATGCGCCCGGTCTGATCGCCGATCATGTCCACGACCGGATTGGTCATCTGGCGTTGGCCGCGGAACTCCTCACAACGCCCGAAGATGATGGCGTTCATTCCGGCGTGAAGCTGTCGGGCGCGCCAGGGCTGGTTGAAGAAGGTCAGCCGCAGCCGCCCGGTCCGATCCTTGACATCGACGACCACCATCGTCTTGCGGTTCCGGGTACGGCGGCTGGTGACGTTGTCGATCTCGACGACAACCATGCCCTCGACGCCGGGCAGCAACTCGGCGATCGTGGCCTCGTTGGTCCGATCGATGTAACGGCGCGGATAGGTGGTGAGAACGTCGTAGAGCGTCGTGATCCCGAGCGCCGCAAACCCGGCTTCTCGCTTCGGGCCGATCCCCTTGAGGCGCCCGACGGGCATCTCGTCGAAGTCGGCCAGAGAGAGCGGCGGGCCGACCACGGGCTACTCGATGCCGAGGTAGTAGGGGTACAGCGGCTGGCCGCCCTGATGGATCTCGATCTCGACGTCGGGATGACGCTCCTCGACCCACGCCTCGATCAGCGAGGTCTCGGCCTCGCTCGCACCCTCACCACAGATCAAGGTGAGGATTTCGTGATCTTCGTCGAGCATTGCGTCGAGCAGGCCGGTGGTGGCGGTCACGACGTCGGTGGCCACCGCCTGAATTCCGTCGGGACCGATGCCGATGTAGTCACCGATGGCCACATCGCCGGCATCGGTCGTCACGCTACGTACCGCAACCGTGACCTCGCCGGTCACGACATTGCCAATGGCGGCGATCATGCCCCCGAGGTTGTCCTCGGCGCCGGCTTGCGGGTCGAACTCGATCAAGGCCGCGAAGCCCTCGGTCACGCTCTTGGTCGGCACCACCCGCACGATCTTGTCGGTGTGGGCATCGACCTGCTCGGCCACGGCGATGATGTTCTTGTTGTTCGGCAGCAACAGGACTTCGTCGGCGGCAACAAAGTTCACCGCGTGCAGCAGGAGCTCGGTCGGCGGGTTCATCGTCTGGCCGCCGAGCACCATCGCCGTCGAGCCCAACGATTCGAAGATGGCGCGTACCCCTTCGCCGACACCGACGGTGATCACGCCGCACCGGGTGTGCTCCTTGGTGTGGACGATGATGTCGCCTTGCTCATCGTCTTGCTCGGCGCTGGGATCGTGGATCGATTCGGTGTGCTCGAGTTCCTCGAGCAGGTCGGTCACGCGGATCTTGTGCGGGCGACCGACCGCGATCCCGGCTTCGATCGACTCCCCGATCTCGTCGGTGTGGATGTGGCAGTTCCACAACCCGTCGCCGCCGACGACCACGATCGAGTCGCCGATGTCGGCCCAGGCGCCCCGGAACTCGTCGATGCGATCGTCGGGGCAGTCCAGGAAGAACATGACTTCGTAGCGGAGGTCGGCAATCGACTTCTCGCCGTCGTTGGCGGCCGGTGCGGGCGTCGAAGCCGTGGAGACCCGGACGTAGTCCTCCGGAGGCTCGGGGAGCTCGCGCCCGTCGATGACATGCAGGAGCGCATCGAGCAGCAGAAGCAACCCTCGCCCGCCGGCATCGACGACGCCGGCGTCCTTCAGGACGGGCAACATCTCGGGAGTGCGAGCCAGCGCATCGTGGCCCTGCTCGCGAGCCGCCTCGATCGTGGCAATGAGGTCGCCATCGGGTGCGACGGCCGTTGCCGCCTCACCGATCTCGCGGATCACGGTGAGGATCGTTCCCTCAACTGGCCGCTGAACGGCGCCGTAGGCCGCTTCGGCGGCGACGCTGAACGCCGACGCCCATCGGGCCGCGTCGTCGGCACCGTCATCGTCGTCGTTCTTGAGCGTGTCGGCGAGCCCCCGGAGAATCTGGGACATGATCACGCCCGAGTTGCCGCGGGCACCCATGAGCGACCCGTGCGAGATCGCCTTGCACACCGACTCGAGGTCATCGGCACCGTCGAGTTCCACGCACACGGACTCGAGGGTGAGCGACATGTTCGTGCCGGTATCGCCATCCGGTACGGGGTACACGTTGAGAGCGTTGATCATGTCGCGATGCGTCATGAGCAGGTCGCGGAAACTCTCGACAGTGGCGCGAATCTGGGGCGCGCCGATGCGTTGGGCAACGGTCACGGCCGCCAGCGTAGGCGCACCGTGCAAGACTGCCGCGATGGTCGCCCACGATCCCGCCAACCCAGCCCCTGCACCCCTCCGATTCGGCATCCTCGGCGCTGCCCGCATCGCCCCCAAAGCCCTGATCGAGCCCGTGGCGAAATTGGCGACGGCGACGGTCAGTCGCGTCGCCGCTCGAGACCATGACCGGGCGACCGAATTCGCGGCCACCCACGGTGTCGACAACGTTGCCGCCGACTATCGGGCGCTGATCGACGCCGACGACGTCGACGTCGTCTACAACCCGCTTCCGATGTCACTCCACGCTGATTGGACGATCGCCGCCCTGCGTGCCGGCAAGCACGTGTTCTGCGAGAAGCCCTTTGCTGCCAATGCCGAAGAGGCAGCAGCGATGATCGCGGCCGCCGACGAGACCGGGATGGTCCTGGGCGAGGCGTTCCACTACCGCTATCACCCCATGTGGCTCCGCATCCTCGACCTCGTCGACTCGGGCACCATCGGCACGATCAACCGGGTCGAGGCGAACTTCAACATCACGATCGGCAAGCCTGACCTGCGCTGGGATTACGAAACCGCTGGCGGAGCGACCATGGATCTCGGTTGCTACCCGGTGCACTGGGTCCGAGACCTTCTCGGCGAACCGACGGTGACCGACGCGTTCGCGACCGCCGACTCCGACGACCCGCTGGTCGACGCGGATCTCACGATGGACCTTCGCTGGGAGTCCGGCGCGACCGGTCGGGTGAGGTCGTCGATGATCGCCGAGGTCCCCGACATCTCGCTTCGCATCGAGGGCTCGAGCGGCGAGGTCATCGCCGCCAACCCCATGGCGCCGCAGAACGGCAACGTGCTCACGGTGACGACGGAACGCGGAACGACATCGGGACCCGTCGATGCGGGCATCTCCTACGACCACATGGTGCGCGCGTTCGTCGATCACGTCTGCCACGGTTCAGCGTTCCCGACCCGCGGCCAGGACTCGGTGAACAACATGGCCGTCATCGACGCCGCATACCGCTCTGCCGGTCTGCCCGAGCGGGGCCGCACCGAGCCGGTGTGAATCGACGGGGGAACTCCCCCTAGAGACAGGCGGTCGGAACCGTCGCATCCTCACCGAGGCGGCTCACAGGGGGTGAGCGCCGTTGGTGAGGAGTCACATGAAGAAGATCCTGATGCTCGCGGTCATGACCGCGTTGCTCGTACCCGCCGTCGTCAGCTTCGCTCCCGACGAAGCCGCCGCGGCACGGACCAGAACACTCGACGTGAACTGGTGCTGGGGCGCGACCGAGGTCGATCCCGGTTGCCCGGTCCAGGAGATCACGCTGGTGCGTCAAGGCGGCAACCGCACGCTGACCACGGTGTGGAACAACACGGTCGAGACCGGCACCTGGACCTGGGACCGCCAGACGAAGACGATCACGATGAGCTTCGACAACCATCCCGGTGTCACCTACGAAGGCCAGCGCCGTCGAGGGTGCTTTACCGGCACGATGACTAACACCACGATCGGCATCTCCGGCGTTTGGTCGGGGTGCTACACGAGCTGAGCTAGCCCAACCGATTCCGCACCGCGGAATCGAGGTCGATGTCACCGGTGCAGTGCAGACCAACCAATCCCGCTTGTACTGCGCCGGTGACATTCCACTCGAAGTCGTCGACGAACAGCGCGTCGGATGCGTCGATGCCGCCCAGGGCATCGAGGGCCAGGCGATAGATCTCCGGCTCGGGCTTGCGGCAGCCAACGCCCGACGAGTCGATGACGACGTCGAAGAGGTCGTCGAGAAGCTCCGACCGCCAGACCGGCGCCCACTCGGCCACGTTGTTCGTCACGAGGCCCACCCGTAGTCCGTCGGCGCGGAGCGACCGCACGAGTTCGACGCGATCCTGGCGCAGCGGCAGGTTGGCCATCACGTTGTGCGGGCTGTCGACGGCGAAGGCCGCTCCGGCTCCCGGCACCGCTTGCTCGATGAACTCGATGTACGAATCGAGGGTGATGTCGCCGCGCTCCAGGTCATGCCACGGGTGGGGCACCGAGTCGTCGGTCATGGCCCCGACCATCTGGAGAAACAGGGCGTCGACATCGAACGGAACCTTGTCGCTCGGAACGTCGAAGTTGGCGGTCATCACGCCGCTGTAGTCGAAAAGGACTGCCTCGATCACCACCGCCTCAGGGTAGGGCTCAGCCGGCACGCATTTCATCGCTCGATGGCTTCACTCGCCCGATCGCGCCCGGTATGGTGCATCCGTTCGTTTGTCGATCTCGAAAGCCGAGCTGGAATCGTGCAAGGCACCGTCAAGTCCTATGACCCGGTCACCAAAGACGGTGTGCTGATGTCGGACGTCGACTTCGCCGAATACGACCTCTCGCCCGCCGCGCTCGAAGGTTCCATCTTCCGCATGCTCCGCCAGGGGCAACGGGTGGTCTTCGACCTCGACGACGCCGGTCGCGCGACGCGGCTCCGCCTCGGTTCCGAGATCGACATGGGGACTCCCGACTTCTTGCAGTGATCTGCGAGGGTCATCGGGTCCTGCGAACGACAACCGAATCGAACTCATCGTTCCCGATCAAAGGCGCTCGGAACTCATGACCACTTTCGCACCCGACCCAACCTCGACGGCATCGCCCGAGGACCCGCCCTCCGCCGCGGTTGCCGGCCAATTGGCCGACGCATTCGGACTGACGAACATTCGGCTACGACACGGTTTGAGTCAAACCGAGCTGTTCCACGCCGCGATCGCCAACGATCGCGGCCGTACCTCGCTGGACGGGCCCGACGATGCCCAGAAGGCCTTCGCCACCGAGCTCGGCGACAAGGGTCCCCTGCTTTACTACGGCGACCCCACCTGCACCGGTCGGCCGGTCCAGGACACTTTCGCGGTCGCATGGCCCGAGCTGATCGATGACATCTGGTGGAAGCCGGACTTTCAGCAGTTCGACCCGACTGCCTACGAAGCCCTCCTCGCGCGGGTGGTCGCCCATCTCAATGCGCGCGACGCCGAGCTCTACTCGACCGACGTGTTCTGCGGTTGGGATCCGAAGTTCGCCATCCCCTACCGGTTCGTCGGCGAATACGCGACGCACGCGTACTTCGCCAACATCATGTTCCCGAAGAACGTCCGCGATGACATGGATCGCGTCGCCGACGGCTGGACGATGATCAACGTCCCGTCGTTCCACTGCGACCCAGAGCGCGACGGCACCCTGAGTGGCCGCGCCGTCATCATGGATCTGAAGAACCGCATCGGGCTCGTGGTCGGGCGCGCCGACTACAGCGGTGTGGTCAAGAAGACGATGTTCACCGTGATGAACTTCGCCCTTCCTGCCGCGGGCCAGCTCACCATGCACTGCTCGGCCAACGTCGGTCGCGACGGCGACAGCGCGATCCTGTTCGGCCTCAGCGGCACCGGCAAGACCACGCTGTCCGCCGACCCCGATCGCTTGCTCATCGGCGATGACGAGCATGTGTGGACCGACGAGGGTGTCTCGAACTTCGAAGATGGCTGCTACGCCAAGTTGATCGATCTGGACAAGGACAACGAGCCCGTGATCGCTGCGGCGCTCTCCATGCCCGGGACACTGATCGAGAACGTACCGCCTGTGCCGGGCAAGGCCCTCGGCGACACACACCCGCAGGACCTCGATCTCTTCGATGGCAGCCTGACCGAGAACACGCGGTTCGCCTACCCGCTCACTTGCAACCCGAGCGTCGCCGAAGGGGCAGCCGGCCCGCACCCGCAGACGATCGTGCTGCTGACGGCCGATGCGTTCGGCGTACTGCCCCCGATCTCGATGCTCACCGAAGAAGAGGTCATGTACCACTTCGTCATGGGCTTCACCTCGAAGCTCGCCGGCACCGAGGTCGGCGTCACCGAGCCCCAGGCCACCTTCAGTTCGTGCTTCGGTTCGCCGTTCATGTCACAGAAGCCGATGGTCTATGCCGAGCTGCTCGCTCAGCGCATGGCCGACAACAAGGCTCGGTCGATCCTGCTCAACACCGGCTGGACCGGCGGCGCCTACGGCGAGGGAAGCCGCATGTCGCTCGGTGCCACCCGCGCCCTGCTCAACGCAGCGCTGGCCGGCGAACTCGACGACGTCGAGACCGAGATCCACCCGGTCTTCGGCCTGGCGATGCCCAAGGCGGCACCAGGCGTCGACGCCTCGATTCTCAACCCGCGCAACACCTGGAGCGACCCTGGGGCCTACGACGCTGCGGCGCTGAAACTGCGGGATCTCTTCCGTGCGAACTACGCCGAAAACGGCTACGGCGACTTGGGCATCCCCGATCTGATGTAGTCATCTCTGGACCACAGGATTCGACCTCGGTCCGTGTCGTCCCAGTCATCGCGTCCGTACACCCAATTGTGACGCATGGCGTGACATCTGCATCTCCCATTTGAGACCTGCTAGCTTCGCTCCACCGGCCGCGGCGGGCGTGGCCACAACACGAAAGCGGGGACACCATGGATGGGGTCATCGGAGTCATCACTATGTTCGGGGGTAATTTCGCCCCTCGGAGCTGGGCGTTCTGCAACGGCCAGCTTCTGCCGATCAGCCAGAACAATGCGCTGTTCAGCATCCTGGGCACGACCTACGGGGGCGATGGACGCTCGACGTTCGGCCTGCCGGACCTTCGCGGTAAGGCGCCGATCCACGCCGGCACGGGGCCCGGCCTGAGCCCTCGGGCCATCGGCCAGCACGGTGGTGCTGAGACGACGACGCTCCTCGCCGGCAACATGCCGAGCCACAACCACAGCGTGACCGCAACCCTGCACGCCGAGAATCGCGCTGGTGGAGAAAACGTGCCTGCAGGACGCATGCTCGGCCGCTCGGGACAGGACACGATCTACAGCGACGTGCTTCCCGCCGACGATGTTGCGATGGCTTCCGAAGCGATCGTCGTCACGCAGCAGAACGCCGGCGGTGGCCAGGCGTTCAACAACATGCAGCCGTTCCAGGTGGTCAACTACATCATCTGCCTGCAGGGCATCTTCCCGAGCCGGAACTAGCAGCAGCTAGAACATCTCCGGGCACCACGGCGCTCGCCGGGTTCGGAACAATCGATCGAGATCGGCGATCGCTGCCTCGCTCCCGGTCACCAGACCGGTCGAGGTCAACAGATTGACCGCATCTCTCCCGAGCGAGAGCGCACCGAGTTCGCGGATCCCCAGACGGATGTCCGGGGTTCGATCGGTGCGCTCGATCGCGCCTCGGCCGGCCTCGACGGTGAGCCGATAGGTACCGGCGGCGTGGCCGGCAGGGTCGTCGACCTCGAGCACCAACTCACCGTCGTGCTCGTAACGGCGCGCCGCTAGAACGACTGGAACGTCGAGGATGCGGAGATACAGCCCATCGAGCAGGTTCCGCTTGACCGCCCGAGCATCCGCAGCCTGCGAGGCCAGCGGATCATCGACCGGCGCATCCCAGTAGCTCACCTTGGGGAACAGGTCGATGTTGGTCGCCAGATGCCAGAGGGCCAGCACCGCGTCGGCATCGGCGCCGACCAGACAGTTGACCTCGACCGTGCCTTGCGGCACGTTGTCCACCCACTTGCGGTGCTGGCGGTACGCGAGATAGCCGACGACCTCGTGCCGGCGATGTACGACCACGTGACGCCCGGCGGTCGCACCGCCACGCTCGCGCTCGGGGTCGATCACGAGCTCCTCCCACCGCTCGCGAGAGCGCTCGACGAAACCCGCCCGATCACTTGCCGCCACGGCCGTCCAGAAGGGTGCGACGACGGTCTCGAGTTGGTCGCCCTCGATCGCGGACACGACCAGGTCCTCGGCCGGAGCCGGCGCACCGACCGCACGACCATCGACGGAGACCTCATGACACTCGGTTGCCAAACCAAAGCCGAAGCGGCCGTAGATTCCCGACTCGCTGGCCCACAACCCCGCAACCGGCTCGCCTCGTTCGGCGGCCATGGCGAGGTGGCGGCTCATCATCTCGCGGAGTAGGCCACGCCGCCGGTGCGTCGCCCGGACGGTCACCTCGGTCGTTCCGGCCATGGGAATCTGAGTCCCGCCCGGCAACGTGAGCATCAACGCAAAGTCGCCTAGCGTGCCGACGATCTCGTCGCCATCGAACGCTGCGACGGTGCGCTCGAGCGGTTGAATCTTCCGCCAGCGTTCGGCCGCGGCTGGGTCGTCGATGGGATCACTGCCGAACCCCCGCTGATACGCGGCGCGGAAGGCATCGACTTCGCTGGGCTGAATCGAGCGGTACTCGAGTGCGGTCATACCGCCGATCTTGCCAGAGCGAGGCGCTGTTCGAACCAGGATTGCGCCATCAGCGCAGCTGCGGCGACCATGCCGATCATCGAGAGGATGTGAAATCCGGCCATGTCGACGACGAGGCCCGACGACAACGCGCCCATCCCACTCGCGATGTTCGTGGCGACATCGGCGGCTCCCTGCACGGCGACACGATTGCTCTCGTCGACCGACTCGGTCAACAACGCGCTTCCTGCGACGATGCCGAAGCTCCACCCGAGACCCAGCAGATAGAGACCCGGGAACATCAGGATCTTCGGCGCCTCGCCGGCCAGGGCAGTGAGCACCGTTGCTGCCGCCAGCGTGAAGCCCGCCAGCACGACGATCGGAAGCCGTCCATAGCGGTCGGCGAGCCATCCGGCCAGCGGAGCGAAGGCGAACATGCCCAAGGTGTGAGCCGAGATGACCTGGCCGACGACACCGTCGCCGTGTCCATGGGCCTCCATGTGCAGTGGGGTCATGGCCATTACCATCACCATCACCGCCTGCGAGATGACGAGGGCGATGAACGCCAGGCGTGCCAACGGATGCGCCCAGGCGATCCGCACCGCGGCGCGGAACGGCACGCTGTTCTTCTTTGCGGTCGCCTTGTCGGTGATGCCGCCTGCGACCGCGAGCGGGTCCGGCCGCATGAAGATGAAGATCGCCGCGGCCGAGGCCAGAAAGAGCAGGCCACCCAAAGCCATGCCGCCCGACCGTTCGTTGTAGCCGAGGTCGGCGGCGAGCGAGTTGACCGGACCGACGAGCAGGGGGAACAAGACCGCGCCGAACGTCGCGGCGAACACGACCGAGCTGATGTCGCGGCTGCGGCGGTCTTCGGCAGCAAGGTCCGCGGCGGCATAGCGGGACAGATTCGAGGCACCGGAACCCACGCCGATCAGGATCATGCCGGCGATGAACACCACGAGCAGCTCGGCCTCGATGGCGACGATGCAGAGCACGGCGCCGAAGACCGCGACCCCGAGGCCGACCGTCAGGCCGGGGTTGCGGCCACGCCGCTGCATGAATGCGGCCAGTGAGGCTGCCGCGACGGCGGAACCGACGGTGCTGGCCGCGGTCGAGAGTCCCGCCCAGCGATCGTTACCGAGCAACTCCTTGATGGCGAGCACGGCCACCGCGAAGATCATCGACACCGCGCCGCGGCTGAACATCGAGCTGACCCAGAGGACGCGAAGCGTGCGTTGTTGGACCTCTGCGTTGTCGGATTGCTGTCGACCGACAGCGGTTTGGGTCACGGTCGGGACCGTACTCGGTCGCGCGTGACGGCCGTCTCATCCGCTCGTCGGCAATGCGTGGAATAGCTCACCGGCGGATGCGTTCCAGTCGTCTGCACTACCCCACTGGCTACCACGAGGAGGACCAGCCAATGTTGTTTCGATCGTCCGACCTGCTCGCTGAGTTCGACCGCCTCACCCGCGGCCTGAACCTCGGTTCCGAATTCGACGAGGCCGCTCAGAGCGTCGCCGAGTCGTTCTCCCACTCGGTCAACACCCGAAACGTCGACGTCGTGTCGACCCCGACCGCCTTCGAGTTCCACATCGATCTGCCCGGCGTCGATCCGTCCACCGTCGAGCTGACGGTTGACGGCCGCACCGTCACGGTGAGCGCCACGCGCAGCTTCGACGTCGCCGACGATGCTGAGCTCGTGCATCGGGGGCGCCGCCACGGCGCCTTCAGCCGCACCTTCAAGCTCGGGCCCGACCTCGACCCCGAGGCGTTGACGGCTCGCAGCGAGCACGGCGTGCTCGTCGTATCGGTCCCGAAGGTCGAGGCCCCGGCGCCGCGCAAGATCGAGATCACGACCGGCGAGTAGTCGCCACCAACTTCCTACCTAGAGATCGAGCGACCCGGTGTGTGCAGACGCCGGGTCGTCTCGCGTCTTGGCCCGGATGGCGACTGGCTAGAGATTGACGACCGGTGAGGTGAGGGTGCGATTGATGCCGGGCACCTTCTGCACGCTGCTGACGACCATACGACCGAGCTCGTCCATCGTGTCCGCCGAGGTCTTGGCGATGACGTCATAGGGACCAGTCACGACGTCGACGGCGACGACGCCGTCGATCTCGGAAATCGCATGTGCGACGGCGGCCGCCTTGTCCATCTCGGTCTGGATGAGCACGTAGGCACTGACCGTCATCTCGGTCCCTCTCCTCGTCGATTCCTCTGCGTGCTTCGCACCCTATGCGGCTCGGGCCCGGTGCTGCCAGCGAGATCTTCGGCCTCGACCGCTCAGAGGATCGGCGTGGCGTCGAGGAACATCGCACGAATGGCCAAGCCCATGATGAACAGGCTCCCGCCGCCATAAAGCAGGTGGCGGATGTGGGCCACCTGGGTGCGGTAGCCATAGAGAATCGCAATGGCGATCAGGCAGAGGAAGCCGTAGAAGGTGTGGAACTCCGGAGCATCACCATCGAGCTGGGAGAGACGCGCTGCGCCGAGCCCGACCTCGACGAAGACCAACACCTGGGCGACGGCGACGAATACCCACAGGACGCGTGACCGGGCCGCCTCGATCCAGTGCGCGGTCAGGCACCAGACGCCGGCGATGCCGTTGGCAAACACGACGATCCACGCGAACAGGGTGTGGAGGTCGGCGATCAACGCGTCGAGTCAGCCGTGGGCCGGATCGAGGAGTGCGGTCTGGAGCTCACCGACTCGCTGATGGGACGCGGCATGGCGAGCCGCGTCGACCATCCACTCGGTCCCAAAGGCCTGGGCGAACTGCTCGTCGTCCATCGCCAGAAAGAAGCTCTCGTCGGTGATCTGGCTGGCATGTGCGGCCAACGATGCTCGCTTGCGGTCCAGGGCTGCCGAGACGTCGATGGCGTGGGTGATCTCGGACTCGGGCATACCGAAGATGTCCATGTCGACGCGCTCGTCGTCGTCGAGGTCCTCGTCGCCGAACTGGCCCTCTTCGCGGGCCTGGTTGATCAAATCGCGGTTGGCGGTGGCCCAGAACACGCGGTCGATGCCGGCCAACTCCGCCGCCCGAGCTCCGACGGTGTGGACCTTGATGTGATCCGGATGCCCGTACACACCGTGTGGGTCGTAACCCACGAGTACATCGCATTCGTACGTGCGCAACAGGACGGCCATCCGTTCTGCCGCCTCGTCAGGGTCGGCCTGCCAGAAGCACGTCGGGTCGTCGTTGCTCGGCTCGCCAACCATCCCCGAATCCTTGTAGCCGAGGAACTCGAGTGCGTCGACGCCCAAGACATCGCAGGAGTGGCGCAGTTCGGCTTCGCGCCGATCGCCGAGCAGCTCGCCGGGTTCGAGGACACCCTCGGCCGGCTCGCCCATCTCGCCGCGCGTTGCGCAAACCAGGATCACCCGATGACCGGCGTCGGCCATCAAGGCCATCGTGCCTCCGGTCGAGATGGCCTCGTCGTCAGGATGGGCGTGGAAGAACACCAGGTTCGCCATGCGGTGCAGTCTCGCAGGTGCCTCAGGCGATTGCGCCGGCCTCGCGAAGAGCCGAGATCTCGTCGGCGCCGAATCCGAACGACGAGAGGGTCTCGTCGGTGTTCTGCCCGGCGTGCGGCGGTGATGAGGGCGTGCTCAGCGGTGTCCCACTGAAGCGCGGAGCAGGTGCCGGCTGGGTGACGCCGTCGATCTCGATGAAGGTCGAGCGAGCCACGTTGTGCGGGTGTTCGGGCGCCTCGCCCGGGTTGAGGACCGGAGCGAAACAGATGTCGGTGTGTTCCATGATCTCGCACCACTCGTCGCGAGTCTTCGACTTGAAGATCCCGGCGACCTTGGCCTTGAGCGCCGGCCAGTCGTCGCGACTCATCTGCTTGGGGAGGTCGGACGGCTCCAGCCCGAGCTTGTCGAGGAGGATGGCGTAGAACTGCGGCTCGATCGAACCGATGGACACGTACTCGCCGTCGCTGCACTCGTAGACGTCGTAGAAGTGTGAACCCGTGTCGAGCATGTTCGCGCCGCGCTCGTCCTTCCACATCCCGGTGTGGCGCATCGTGGAGAACATGGCCGCCAACACCGCGGCGCCGTCGACCATCGCCGCGTCGACGACCTGGCCCTGACCGGTCGCCCGGGCGCTGAGCAGGCCGGCGAGTACACCAAACGCCAGGAACATACCGCCGCCCCCGAAGTCTCCGACGAGATTGAGCGGCGGGACCGGTCCGCTATCGGGACGGCCGATCATCGACAAGACACCGGACAATGCGATGTAGTTGATGTCGTGACCGGCGGCGAGGGCGTACGGGCCCTCCTGGCCCCAACCGGTCATGCGGCCGTAGACGAGCGCAGGGTTCACGGCCAGGCAGTCGTCGGGGCCAAGTCCCATTCGCTCGGTCACGCCAGGACGGAAACCCTCGATCAGGATGTCGCAGTCGGCGATGAGGCGCTTCATCATCTCGACCGCCTCGGGGTTCTTCAGATCGACACCGATCGAGCGACGGCCGCGCATCGAGACGTCGATGTTTGGGTGGTCGGGCATCTCGGCCGGAACCGAACCGGCGCGATCGACGCGGATCACGTCGGCCCCCATGTCGGCGAGCATCATGCCGCAGAACGGGCCGGGCCCGATCCCCGCCAACTCGATGACCTTGACTCCTTCGAGCGGTCCCATGTGCTTACTCCTCCTGGCCGGCTTCAGCCGCGTCCACCAGGTCACGGATCGTGGATGCGATCCGGCCGGTCATTTCCTTGGGCATATCGTGGCCCATTCCTTCGAGCAGAAGAAGTTCGGCCCCCGGAATGCACTTGGCGGTGCGCTCTCCGCCACTGGGGTCGATGAGCTTGTCCTCGGTTCCGTGGAGTACGGCGCTCGGCAGATCCAGCTCGGCGAGGGCGTCGTCGCGAGCAGGCGTGGCGATGATCGCGCACAGCTGGCGCGCCGTTCCCTCGGCCTGAGCTCCGCCGACGCGATCCCAGCTGCGTCCGAGGGACTCGGCCATGTCGATCTCGTCGTAGAACTCAGGGCTCGCCCACACCCGGATCGACTCGACGCCGTTGGCGATGTTCGCCTCACGGCTCGGATCGGTGGGTGCGGAGAGGATGGCCGTCAGCGCAGCCGCGGATGGCTGGCCGACGTCCGCGGCCCCCGTCGTGCTCATGATCGACGTGAGCGAACGCACGCGGTCTTGATGCTCGATCGCGACCGTCTGGGCGATCATGCCGCCCATGGAGATGCCGACGACGTGCGCCGACTCGACACCGCACTCATCGAGAACCGCGACCGCATCCTTTGCCATGTCGGGAAGCGTGTAGGCGACCTCGGGCTCCTGGCCCGCAAGCAGCGCCCCCATGAGTGCACCGGCGTCCGCGGGAGCGCCGTCGAGGACCGTCGACAGACCTCGATCTCGATTGTCGACCCGGATGACTCGATAGTCGGTCTCGAGGTGCTCGAGGAAGTGATCGGGCCAATCGATCAGCTGCATCCCGAGTCCCGGGATCAGCAGCAGCGGTGGGCCGTTCGGATTGCCATGATCCTCGTAGCAGAGGCTGATTTCGCCGTTCGTCGCGTGGGGCATCCGCCAAGTCAAGCAGGTCGGCGCCTACATCCGGTCGAGGAGCTCGGCCTTCTTGCGCTGAAACTCGGATTCGGTGATCACGCCTCGGAGCCGGAGCTGATCGAGCTGCTCGATCTGTTCCGGGATCGACAAACCCGGAGCCGTGAGCTGCCCGGCGGCTGCGGCATGGGCCGCGGCCATCTGGGTGAACTCCTGGTCCTTGTTGATTTCCATCGCCCGATAGATCTCTTGTTGCACCAGCGCAGGCTTGCGCACGTCGGCGAAGTTCTGCTGACCGCCCTCGCCAGCCGACTCGACGCTCAGGTCGCCGCTGCCGATCATCCGCTCGAAGATCGACTGGTTGAAGAACACGGTGTTGATCCGCTCGAGGGGGATCTCGATGCCGGTCTTGGCGACCACACCGGTGCGATGCACCAACCGGTCGGTCGTGATCACGAAGTTGTTCCCGTTCCACACCAGCCACCGCCAGGCGAGGTTGCCCGCGGCGATGACCGCCGGAATGAAGCAGATGATCAGCAGGATGCCGCGCACGCCCAACGCCGCGGCCACGATGCCGAGCACGATCGCGCCGAGGAGGATCGCCGCCTGGGGCGTGACGAACCACCAGTGCGGCCGCAGGTCGAGGAGGATCTCCTCGTTGCTGTTCAGAAGTTTGGGGTCGAACCCCATGCGTCGTCGGTCCCGGCGGCGATCAGCGGACGCTGTCGCGCTGGGCCATCGCCTCGAGGAGGCTGAGCGCCATCGTGGGCTCGGCCTTGAGGGCTGCCGCGAGGGCCGGACGTCCGAGCGCGAACACCGTCGTCTCGGTCACCGCGACCACATCGGCATTGCGCGGCTCATTGCGCAGCAACGCCATTTCACCGACGAAGTCACCGACGCTGAGTCGAGCGAGCTTGGTGTCTCCCCGGAGCACGTCGACCTCGCCATCGAGGATGAGGAAGAACGCCGCACCCTTGGTGCCTTCCTTGATCGGGGTGGCGCCCTGCTTCCAGGGGAGCACCTTGCCGAGCTTGGCGACGGTGCGACGCTGCTTGAGGGTTGCCTGCGAGAACAGCGGGACTCCCGCCAACTGCTCCGCCAATGCCTTTTCCGAGACTGCTGCCATGGCGGGGCACATTAGCACCGGCGGAGCTCGACGAACGACGAGCGTGCACCGAACCCAGAGCAGGCCGAGGTCGCCAGACCGAACCTGCGATTGCGAATGAACTAGTCCCAGCCCAACTCGTGGAGGCGGTCGTCATCGATGCCGAAGTGATGGGCGACCTCGTGGATGACGGTAACGACGACCTCGTCTCGAACTTGGTCCTCGCTCTCACAGATCGCGCAGATGCCACGGCGATAGATGAAGATGCGATCGGGGAACTCGCCAATGCCGTAGGACTCTCGCTCGGTGAGCGGAACGCCGTCGTAGAGGCCGAGGATGCTGGGCTCCTCCTCATTGGCCTCCTCGACCAGGAACACGACGTTGTCGATCAAGGCGAACAGGTCGTCGGGGATGAGGTCGATCGCCTCGCTCACGAGGCGTTCGAAGCGGGCCGTGGGCACGTCGATCATCGGCCCGAGCATGTCACAGCATCGGGGTAGGGTCGGCGGCGATGAACGATCGCGCGGGCAGCCTGCTTCAAGGACTCGACGAGACCCAGCACGCCGCCGTGTCCTCGGTCGCCAACCCGCTCGCGATCCTCGCCGGGGCCGGTAGCGGCAAGACCCGGGTCCTGACACGGCGCATCGCGCACCGGGTCTCGACGAATGCCATCGATCCGCGCCGCACGATGGCCGTCACGTTCACTCGCAAGGCCGCCAGCGAACTCCGTCACCGCCTTCGGGCGTTGGGCCTGCGCGACGACATCACAACCGGCACGTTTCACTCGCTTGCTTACGCCCAACTCCACGAGCGTTGGGCCGAGCGAGGCGTCCGCCCGCCGGAGATGCTCGACCGCAAGTTCCGGATGATCGCCCAGTTGCTCGGTCGCGGGTCGGATACACCCCAGATCCTGGACGTCATGGGCGAGCTCGAGTGGATCACCGCTCGCAACATCGCACTCGATGCCTACCCGTTCGAGGCCGATCGCCATGGCCGAACACCACCGATCCCGCCTGCCGATCTCGCGGTGATCGCCCAGCGCTATGCCGAGGACAAGCGCCGCCAGCGGGTCGTCGACTTCGACGATCTGCTCACCTTGGCGATTCGCGACATCGAATCCGACCCCGAGTACGCGTCGATCGTTCGCTGGCGCCATCGCCACCTCTTCGTCGACGAGTTCCAGGACGTCAACCCGCTCCAGTTCCGGCTGTTGCAGGCGTGGCTCGGTCCCGAGCCGGATCTCTGTGTGGTCGGCGATCCGAACCAGGCGATCTATGCCTGGAACGGTGCCGACTCGTGGTATCTGCGGCGGTTCGAGAAGCACTTTCCGACCGCCGAGGTCGTCAAGCTCGGCCACAACTACCGCTCCACGCCGGAGATCATCACCGCCGGTCACTCGGTGTTGCCCAAACCCGACCGCGAGGCCGAGCCGCCACGCACCGATCGCGCCTCGGGTGACGATCCGGTGATCCGCCGCCACGCCGATGACGAGGCCGAGGCCACCGCCATTGCACGGGCCCTCCGCGACCATTCGGCTCCCGGCACGTCGTGGGGCCAGCAGGCGGTCCTCGTCCGCACCAACGCCCAAGTGGCGTTGCTGTCCAAGACCCTGGAGCGAGGCCAGATCCCGCACCGGGTACGCGGCAACGCGGCCCTGATCGACCAGCCCGAGATCAAGGCCCTGCTCCGCCAGCTTCGCCAGACCACGGCGCCGCTCGCGTCGGTGCTGTCCGATCTGCGCTCCGCGGTCGGGATCGACGAAGCCAGCGGCGCGGGCGACAGTTCCCGCGCCGACGACAGCGAGACCATGAGTGCCGCCGACGCCGAACGCCAGCGCAACCGCGAGGCGCTCCTGCAACTCGCGGTCGATCATGCAGGATCGTTCCCCACGGCGACCGGAATCGACTTCGCCAACTGGATGTCGGCGACCGCACGCCAGGAGGCCCTCGACACGGGCGCCGACGCGGTCGATGTCATGACGTTCCACGCCGCCAAGGGTCTGGAGTGGAACGTCGTCCACCTCGCCGGCCTCGAGTCGGGCTATGTGCCGATCGCCCAAGCCAACGGGCCGGCGGCGTTGAGCGAGGAACGACGACTGCTTCATGTCGCCATCACGCGAGCCCGCGACAAGGTGTTGTTGAACTGGGCCGAGAAGCGCACGTTCGGCCAGCGCTCGCAGCGTCGAAACCGATCGCCCTATCTCGATCATCTCGACGGCGGCGAGTCCAGCGCGCCGAGCTTCGACTCGCGCCCGGAAACCCGCAAGGACCGCGCCAAGCGTCACCTGTCTGCGATGCGTGAGGACTGGGAGAACTCCGAGCCCGATTCCCCGCTCTACGTCGAGCTCAAGGAGTGGCGTCTCGAAACCGCGAAGGCGCAGGGGGTGCCGGCGTATGTCGTCTTCAACAACCGCACACTCGCCGAAATCGCCGCGATGCAGCCGGGCACCGAAGACGAACTCCTGCAAGTGAGCGGCGTCGGGCCGACCAAAGTCGAACGCTACGGCGCCGAGGTTCTCGAACTCATTCGCAGTCGGTAAACGGCTGCCCGCCACTTGCTCACAGGTCGAAGGGCATCAGCACGAGCACGACGGTTGCGTCGCAGTCGCGCAGAATCTTCTCCACGGTGTGGCCGAGGAACGGGCGACCCTCAGGCCGGCGAAGGTTCGCTCCCATGACCACAAGGTCGGCCTCGAGCTCTTCAACCAGCGCCAGGATCTCGTCGGCAGGCTCACCGGTGCGCAACTGCTGGGTCGGTTCCACACCTAGTTCGGCGGCCATGGCGGTCGACTGGTCGAGCAGCCGGCGTCCGGTGGCTTCGGATGCATGGTGCTCACGCCCGGGGCTCCAGAAGTCGGCGAGCAGTCCGGCGTCGTCCTGGGCCGCGCTGATGTGGGTGAGGTGGATGGCGGTGCCCAGGTTGGCGCTGATGTTGAAGGCGATCTCGCTCGCGGCCCGCGAGGCGGGGGTACCGGCGACCGGCACGACGGCCTCCGCGAATGCGGCCGGGAGACCGCGAGCACCCAGGTTGTGCGCACGCCGCACAAGTACGACCGGAATCGCGCTCATCGACAGCACGTCATCGACGAGGCCGGCGATCGTCACACCCGCCGCGTCTTTCTCGCTCGCACCGAGGCCGATCACCCCGAAACCGAGCGCGCTCTCCGCGATGACGGCCTCGCCGAGGTCGCTGGCACGGACGCGGCGATGTTCGACCTGGCGCCCGTAGAGCGTGTTGAGTAGCGGCTCGATGTCGACGGCGAGGCTCTCCTGATCGGCCCCGGCGGTGAAGACCGTGGCGGCCGATTCCTCGGGCCAAGCGAGGTGCAACACCTGGGCGGCCGCGATCGACGCCGGCTTACCGTTCGACGGAATGAGGAGCCGAGACGAGCGCACGACGATGTTGCGCTCGAGGGCCGCTTCGCGCTCGAGCCGCGCGACCTCGTCTGCCGATCCCTCCCAACCTCGTACGACCAGCCGAAGACCAATCGAGGCAAGGACGCTCGTCACGACCGGCACGAGCACGATGGCGGTGAATGCCACCGTGTTGAACACCCCGACGGCTGCACCGACCGTGGCGATCACGATCTCGAGCGCGCCGCGGGCATTGAGCCCGGCACCCAGGGCCAACGCACCGCGCTTGGAGCGACCGGCGAGACGGGCACCCCAGTAGGCGCCGATGAACTTCGCGACGACGGCCACAACGATGATGACCAGCGTCCACAGGATGGCCGTGCTGTTGCCGAGCTCGCGAAGGTCGACCCGCAAGCCGGCCGTGGCGAAGAAGATCGGCGCAAAGAAGCCGTAGGTCAGCCCCTCGATGAGGTGGAGGGTCTCCTCGTGTTGGAAGCGGCTCCGGTGCAGCACCACGCCGGCCACGAAAGCACCCAACACGGCCTCGACGCCCAAACGCTGCGTGACGACCCCAAAGCCGAGCATGGCCACGATCGCCACGGTGAGCGCTCCGGACACCCCGGCCTCGCGGCGACGCAGTTGGCGTAGCGAAGCATCGACCGCCCGCTGGCCGAGGGTCATCGCCAGGGCCACGAAGATGACCAACGGGATCACCGTCTCGAGGATCTGACCCACGCCGATCTCTCCCGAGGTCGCGAGGCCGGTGAACACGCCGAGGAGCAGCCAGCCGATCACATCGTTGGCCATGCCGGCGGCCACGGTGATCTGGCCAAAGTCGCGCCGCATCAGCCCGAGCTCGCTGAGGATCTTGGCCACCACCGCCAACGAGGACACGCTGAGCGCCAAGGCCACGAAGAGGGCGAAGTTGACTCGCTCGGCACCGTCGGCGAGGAAGATGTCGGGCAGCGCGTAGCCGACCGCGAGTCCGCCGAACAGCGGCAGGATGAGACTGCCGGTCGTCACCAAGGCGGCCGGCCGGCCGAGTTTCTGGATCAAGTCGAGATCGGTTTCGAAGCCGGTCACGACGAGGAGCAGGGCGACACCGACCCAGGCAACGCCCAGGAGCGCTGCCGACTGCACCTCTTCGTGGCCTTCGTTGAGGAACCAGTTGAAGCCATCCGGCCAAATCGTGCCGAACACCGACGGGCCGAGGATCAGGCCGGCGCCAAGCTCACCGATGACGCCGGGAAGGCCGATCTTGCGCATCATCCACCCGAGCGTGCGGGCGAAGACAACGATGACGAAGAGCTGCACCCAGAACACGAGAAGCTCGTGCTCTTCGATCGGGATCAGCTCAGCCATGAGAACTCCAGTCTCGCAGACCGGAAACCCGGCGGCGCGGCCCAGCGGCACCTGACAAGATCCTCGGCGTGACGGTCAAACCCGATGCACTGTTTGCCGACCCGCGCCTGGCACCGCTCTACGACCGATTCGACAATGACCGCAGTGACCTCGACGTCTACGAGGCGCTGATCGACGAGCTCGGCGCATTCTCCGTGCTCGACATCGGCTGCGGAACGGGATCACTCGCCGTCAGACTCGCCGCTCGAGGACTCGATGTCGTCGGGGTCGACCCGGCCGAGGCATCACTCGATGTGGCTGAGGCCAAGCCGCACGCCTCTGACGTTCGATGGATACTTGGCGATGCCGAGGCGGCCCGCCGCGAGCTCGGCCGCACCGTGGACCTGGCCATCATGACCGGCAACGTCGCCCAGGTCTTCGTGAGCGACGAGTCATGGAACGCGACCCTCGAGGCTGCGTCTCACATCGTGCGCTCAGATGGGTTCCTGGTCTTCGAGACCCGGGACCCGGCTCGCCAAGCCTGGCGCTGGTGGACGCCGGAGCGATCACGACGGCGCACGCGGATCGAGGGCGAGGCGACGGTCGAGAGTTGGTGTCGGGTCACCGATGTCGATGATCTCGAGGGCGACCCGCTCGTGTCGTTCCAGTGGACCTATCGCTTCGACGGTCCGGCGGACGAACGGGCTACCGAGGATCTGGTCTCGGACTCGACGCTCCGCTTCCGCGACCGACCCGCAATCGAAGCGAGCCTCCGCGCGCACGGCTTCGAGACGGTCGAGGTTCGCGACGCGCCCGACCGCCCTGCTCTCGAGTTCGTGTTCATTGCCCGTCGAGGCTGACGGCCGGCCGGCGTCAGCCCTTCAGATATCGAAGTCGGCGTAGAGCGGCACGTGGTCCGACGGCTTGTTGCCATCGTGGGCCTTGCGCCCGTTGCGGTCGACAAGCGCCCCCTGCACGGCGCTGAGTAGCGAATCGGTCGCAAGGATCAGGTCGATGCGAATCCCCTGTCGCTTGTGGAAGCGGCCGGCGGTGTAGTCGTAGTACGTGAAGAGCCCGTCGGCTTCGGGATACAGGTGCCGGAAGGTGTCCGTGAGGCCCCACGCTTTGACCTGGTCGAGCGCGGTACGTTCGGCTTCGGTCACGTGGGTCTTGCCCTCGAACGCCTTGCGGTCCCAGACGTCGTTGTCCTCGGGCGCGATGTTGAAGTCACCCAGCAATGCCAGGGGTGTCGCCGGGTCGTGGTTGGCGTCGAGATGGGCCCGCAGACGACCGAGCCACTCGAGCTTGTAGTGATAGTGGTCGTGGTCGACTTCGCGTCCGTTCGGGATGTAGAGCGACGCCAGACGGACCCCGCCGCACGTCGCCCAAACGGCGCGCGACTCTTCGTACTTCTCCTGGCCGTCCTCGAAGCCGACGACGACGTCATCGAGTCCAACACGGCTCAAGATGGCGACGCCGTTCCAACGACCCTCGCCGTAGTGAACGCTCTCGTAGCCGAGCGCGGTGAACGCATCGGTCGGAAACGCATCTTGTTCGAGCTTTGTCTCCTGCATGCACACGACATCGGGCTGCATCCGTTCGAGCCATTCCTCCACCCGAGGGAGGCGAGCGTTGAGCGAGTTGACGTTCCACGAAGCGATCCGCATCGGCCCGGAGCCTAGTGCTCCGCTCCGGAGGCGCGACTTCCGTCCCCCATTGGGGCCAGGTTCCCAATCGTCGCCTATCTGGTACAGGCCTTCCGGCCCTCCCCTAGGCTTGATCCATGACCGGCTCCCCCTCGGATCATTCCCGCCACCCCGGACCGAACGCCTGGCTGCTCGACGAGCTGCGAGACCAGTTCGAGCACGATCCGGCGCGCCTCGATGACGACTCCGTGACCTTCTTCGCCACGAGTCCGAGTGCGCCCAATGGCACCGGCGCGCCTCCGGTGGTCTCGAACGGCCATGCCTCGCCAACTGTCGGGGCGACGAGTAGCACCACCACCAACCCCACCGCCGCCAGCCCGAGCAACGACACCTCCGGCAATGGCAGCCCGAGCAACGGCGTGAGCCTTGGCCCGGCGCGAGCCTCTGCAGCGCCCGCACCCGCTCCTCCGGCACCGCCCGTTCCAGCTCAACCCGCGCCAGCACCGGCGGCCACCGCTGCCCCAGCTCCGGCTCCTGCGCCGGTTGCGGACCCGGCTCCCGAACCGGTCGAGGAGCCCGGCGAGGCACTACGTGGTGCGGCTGCGGCGATCGTCAACAACATGGAGGCCAGCCTCGACGTTCCGACCGCGACGAGCTTCCGCGATGTTCCGGCCAAGATGCTCGAGGCCAACCGTCGCGTGATCAACGGACACCTCAAACGCAACCGCCTCGGCAAAGCCAGCTTCACTCACCTGATCGCGTGGGCGGCGATCCGGGCGATCGCCGACCACGTGCCGGCCATGAACTCCACGTTCGCCACCGGCGCAGACGGCAAGCCGCGGATCGTGCGCAATACCGACATCGGGCTCGGTGTCGCAGTCGACGTGCACAAGTCCGATGGCTCGCGCACGCTCCTGGTGCCCACCCTCCGTGAGGCACAGAACCACGACTTCCGCAGCTTCGTCGATGCCTACGACGACCTGATCGCACGGGCCCGCATCAACAAACTCACGATGGACGACTTCGGCGGCACGACCGTGTCGCTGACGAACCCCGGCGGTATCGGCACGGTCCAGTCGGTGCCTCGCCTGATGCCGAACCAAGGCGTGATCGTGGGCGTCGGCACCATTGCGCTGCCCGCCGAGTGGCAGGCCGCGGATCCCCGCACCATCGCCGACCTCGGCATCTCCAAGATCGTCACGATCACGAGCACCTACGACCACCGCATCATCCAGGGCGCCGAGTCGGGCGAGTTCCTTCGGGCGATCAACGAGCTACTCGTTGGCGAGCATCGCTTCTACCACGACATCTTCGACTCGCTCGGCGTGCCGTACACGCCGATCAACTTCAACCCCGACCGCACCACGACCACGACCGACGAGGCGTTGCTCAAACAGATCCAGGTCAACCAGTGCGTCAACATGCACCGAGTCCGCGGTCACTTGATCGCCGAGCTCGATCCGCTCGGACTTCGCGAGACCCCGGGTGATCTCGACATCGACCCCGAGACCTACGGCTTGACCGTGTGGGACCTCGACCGCGAGTTCCTGCACACCGACTACGCCGACGCAGGTCGAGCCGAGCCCCGCAAGATGTTGCTGCGGGACATCCTTGGCGAGATGCGCAACGCGTACTGCCGAACGGTCGGCATCGACTACATGCACATCCAGAACGCCGAGGAGAAGCGCTGGATCCAGCAGAGTGTCGAGGGCGTGAGCCGCGAACCGGCCGAAGACGAGAAGCGCCACATCCTCGGGCGGCTCAACGCCGCCGAAGCGCTCGAGAGCTTCCTCGACCGCAAGTACCCCGGCACCAAGCGATTCGGCCTCGAGGGCGGCGAGAGTGCCATCCCGATCCTCGACGCCATCTGCGGCGACGCCGCCGATGCGGGGATGAGCCAGATCGTGCTCGGCATGGCCCATCGAGGCCGACTCAACGTGTTGGTCAACATCGTGGGCAAGACCTACGAGAAGCTGTTCCGCGAGTTCGAGGTCGGAGTCGAGGAGGACTCCATCCAGGGCAGCGGCGACGTCAAGTACCACCTCGGGATGGACGACACGTTCGTGTCCCGCCACAGCAACACGATTCCGATCAAGCTCGCCGCCAACCCGTCACATCTCGAGGCGGTGAACCCGGTCGTCGAAGGCATGTCCCGAGCGATGCTCGACCTGTCGGGGTCCGAGACCTTCGACGTGCTGCCGCTGCTGATCCACGGCGACGCCGCCTTTGCCGGCCAGGGTGTGGTGAGCGAGACGTTGTCGATGAGCCAGATCGACGGGTGGGAAGTCGGCGGCACGGTCCACCTGATCATCAACAACCAGGTGGGGTTCACCACCACGGCAGAGGCCCAGCGTTCGTCGACGTATCCGACCGACATCGCCCGAACCGTGCAGGCACCGGTCCTGCACGTCAACGGCGACGATCCCGAGGCTTGCGTCTGGGCCGCGCACTTCGCCTTTGCCTACCGCCAGGAATTCCACAAAGACGTCGTCATCGACATGTGGTGCTACCGACGACGTGGGCACAACGAGGGCGACGATCCGAGCTACACCCAGCCGCTCATGTATCGCGTGATCGACAACCTGCCGTCGGTGCGCAACAAGTACCTCGACCTGCTCGTCGACCGTGGCGACGTCGACGCCGAGGAGGAGCAAGCGGCTCGCGGCGACTTCGACGCGCGCCTCCAAGCCGCGCTCGACGCGACTCGAGAGACGGCACCGCGCAAGGATCTCCGCGCCGCCGCGCCCTCCCCCGCCGTTGGTGTGCTCCCGCACGTGCCGACGTCGATCGACCAGTCGATGGTCGACGAGATCTACGAAGCACTCTCGGCGCGACCCGCGGGCTTCACCATGCACCCCAAGCTCTTCCGTCAGTTCGAGCGACGCGACGAACTGTTCGCCTCGGGCATGGTCGACTGGGCGGTCGCCGAGGCGATGGCGATTGGATCCCTCCTCGCCGAGGGCACGAGTGTCCGTCTCGCTGGCCAGGACTCACGCCGAGGCACGTTCTCGCATCGCCACTCCACCCTCGTCGACCACGACACCGCCGAGGGCTTCCGCCCGCTCGATGCGATGCGGCACGACGACGCCGAGCTGTGGATCTACGACTCGATGCTCAGCGAATACGCCGCCCTCGGCTTCGAGTACGGGTACTCCCTCGCCAGCCCCGACGCGTTGGTCATGTGGGAAGCGCAGTTCGGCGACTTCGTCAACGGCGCCCAGATCGTCATCGATCAGTTCATCGTCGGCGCCGCCGACAAATGGAAGCAGGACAGCGGCCTGGTGCTGCTCCTGCCACACGGTTACGAGGGCCAGGGCCCCGAGCACTCCTCGGCGCGCGTCGAACGGGTGTTGCTGGCCTGTGCCGAGGACAACATCCAAGTCGCCAATGCCTCGACCGCAGCGCAGTACTTCCACCTGCTGCGCCGCCAGATGCATCGCGAGATCCGCAAGCCGCTGTTCATCTTCACGCCCAAGTCCCTGCTTCGGGCTCGCAGCGCGCACTCACCGATCGAGGACCTCACGCACGGCACGTTCGAGGAGCTGATCGACGATCCGTTCATCGACGACGAAGCGGCCGAGAACGTCCGGAAGGTCGTGCTGGCCTCCGGCAAGATCAGCCACGACATGATTGCGTCTCGCAACGGCGCAAAGGATGCGCCGATCGCCGTGATCCGTGTCGAGCAGCTCTATCCATGGCCGGCTTCCGCACTCGAGGTCGCGCTACGCCGCTACCCGCAGGCCCGCGACATCATCTGGCTGCAGGAAGAGCCGGAGAACATGGGCGCGTGGAACTTCGTCAAGGGCCGTCTCTACGAGCGCCACGGCGACGACTACACGATCACGCGAGTGTCACGACCCGAGTCGGGCAGCCCAGCGACCGGGAGCACCAAGATCCACCAGCAGGAAGAGGCCGAGCTCCTGGCCGCGGTGTTTGCCGAGCTCAACGTCGGCGAGTTCTAGGGCGTCGCGAGAGCCGCACCCCACCGGTTGTCAACCGTTCGATCCTCTCGAGGGTCTTCACTGACGAACGAAGCGCGAGATGGCGCACGAGATGGCGGACGACATGGCGGACGACATGGAAGGGAACGAGACTCCGCGGGTCTGGAACCGCCCGCGCGCTCCTCGACGCGTGATGGAAACCGTTGCGGTGGCGGTCGCGTGCGCAGTACTGAGCGCTGCCTGTGGGTCCTCTGCGGAGCCGGCCAATCTTGCCGAAACCGAACCGGGACCGACTGCGTCTCCCACCGAGCAACCGACGCCAGAGCAACCAACCCCAGCGCGAGAACTACCCGAGCCCACGGCGACTCCGATTCCGGGAGAGGCGATCGCCGGTGGCGTCGAATCTTGGTTTAGGCCGCGTCTCGAGCGCGAGGAGCGCTGCCCCGCCCTCGTGAACATGGAGAGCACGTGCCATCGGCTGTATGTCGCCGCGGATCGCGACGACCCCACGGGCGGAATCGTGTCCCTTCCCGTCGTCATCCTGCATCACCCCGGTCCGGACACGCCCGACGATGCCCTCATCGCCCCCGCCGGAGGCCCGGGAGCCGAGCAGGCCGAGCGGCTCGGCACGCCAGCCGCGGATCCGCGTTCGTTTGGACGAGACGTGGTCGTATACGACCAGCGCGGCATCGGATTAGCCACACCGGCGCTCGACTGCGCCACCGTCGACGAGGCGATCCTCGATGCCCTCGACGAGACCGACCCATTCCAGGTCGAAGGTACACAACTCCGAGATGCGCTCACCGCCTGCGCAGACGAGTTCACCGCCTCGGGCGTTGATCTCACCGACTACAACTCCGTCGCGAGCGCCCACGACCTCGAAGACCTGCGGGTTGCGCTCGGCTACGACCAGTGGACGATGATCGGTTTCAGCTACGGCGCCCGCCTGACACTGACCACGCTCCGTGAGCATCCCGAGAGCGTGCGCGCCGCCGTGTTGGACTCGGCCCTCGACGTGACGTCGTTTGGTTGGGACGACGTCTTCGCGAACGCGGACCGGGCCCTGCTGGAACTCGTCGAGGCGTGCGCGGCGAGCGAACCGTGCTCGGCACGAGGGGATCTAGGTGAAACGATCGAGCGGATCCGAGCCGACTACAACCACGAGCCGCTCGTCATCGAAGCCACGGTTGCCGGTGCGCGCCGACCGCTGATGGTCACCGGCGATGACCTCATGACCGCCATCTTCTTCGCGATGTACAACGCCGAAGGCTTGCCGAGCCTGCCGGCGAACATCGACCGGATTGCCGAGCGAGAAGAAGCGATCGTCAAACAGCTCGTGCGCCCGATGGCAGAACTACCCGCCTTTCAGGCGGAAGTGATGGCGTACGCGGTCACGTGTACCGACAGCGCCGGGCTCGATCTCGGCGCCATCAACCGGGCCGCGCTGGAGGATCCGGGTCGGTGGTCGACTCGCGCAACGTTCGGTTTCGTGTGTCCGCCGGAGTGGCCAGCGGCCGAGGCTGACGATAACGAACCGATCTCGAGTGATGCTCCGACGCTCATCTTGGCCGGCGCCTATGACCCGATCACCGCCCCCGGTCCCACGCTGGCACTCGCAGACCGGTTCCCGAACTCGACCGCCGTGCTCCACCCCGCGGGGAGCCACGGGGTCTTCTTTTCGCATCCGTGCCTGGTGCTGCTGACTCGCGCCTTCATCGCCGATCCGAACTCGGTCCTGGATACCGGTTGCGTCGACAACCTCGAAGAACTTCGTCCCGACTGAGCGGCTGCGCAAACGGTGAGCGTGACAGAGGAACACTCCTCTACGACTGCGCGTTTCCGGCGGATCGTGGCATCGTGAAGGCATCCCCCCACACCTTTCGTCCCTGACCAACGGGCACGGTTCTGACGCGATCGCGCCCGACATCGAGTTCGGCGCGTTCAGCGAGCACGGTCCATGGACCCTCGACCTCGACGACCTGCCATGGCGTAGCGGCGCCACCGAGCTCCGTGAACGCATACGAGCTGTCGTTCCCGACCTGACCCGTCGACGGTTGCTTCCGCCCGGACGAAGGGTCGTCAACATCGCTGGTCGGTTCGTCTGGTCGGTGCTTGGTTGGCGCATCGCTCGTCGCCGCCACGGCCTCGAAGGCTCCAGCAGCAAGGCCGACCTGTCGCGTCGGTTGCGGGAGTCATCCGAAGGCCTCGGCACGACCTTCATCAAGCTGGGCCAGATCATCTCCTCGGGGGAGGGGGTCTTCCCGCCCGAGCTGGTCACTGAGTTCCGCAAGTGCCGGGACCAGGTTCCACCGGAGCCCTGGGAGACCGTCGAACGGATCGTCGAGGACGATCTCGGGCGTCCGATCCACGACGTCTTCGAGTCGTTCGACCGCACACCGCTCGCCGCAGCATCGATCGCCCAGGTGCATCGGGCCGAGCTGCTGGTCGACGGCGTCCTCACCGAGGTCGTGGTCAAGGTGCAGCGCCCCAACGTCGCTGAGCTCGTCCACGGCGACATCGCTGCCACCGCCTGGTTGGCACCCTTCCTCGTCGGGCGGATTCCCGTCGCAGCGCTGGCCAACCCGCCTGCGCTGGTCGAGGTGTTCGCCCAGTCGATCGTCGAAGAACTCGACTTCCGCCTCGAAGCCGAGAACATGCTCGACGTTGCGCGGTCGCTCAAGCAGCTCGAACAGAACGGCTACGTGGTGCCGCGACCGCACCCTCGACTGGTCACGCGTCGCGTGCTGGTGATGGAGCGACTGGACGGCTTCCAGTTCGACGACCTCGACCGGCTCGCCGCCGAGGAAATCGATCCCCACGACATCGTGCGAACCGGCATGGTCGGCTTCCTCGAGGGAGCGATGGTCAACGGGATTTTCCACGGCGACCTGCACGGCGGCAACCTGTTCGTGCAGCCCGACGGGCGCACTGCCCTCCTCGACTACGGCATCGTCGGCCGCCTGACCGAACCGAAGCGCATCGCCTTCCTGAAGATGATGATGGCGGCGACCAGCAACAACGTGAAGGGCCAGGTCGAGGCGATCCGTGACCTCGGCGCACTGCCTGAGGATGTCGACATCGACAAGGTGATCGTCGAGCTGGGCCTCGACGGCAACGGCCCCGACCCGATGGAGATGAGCCAGGAAGAGCTCGTCAACGAGGTCAATCGACTCGTCAAGGCGATGCTCGGCTACGGCGCTCGGATGCCGCGGGAGCTGATGTTGTTCGCCAAGAACCTGGTGTTCCTCGAAGGCATGATCGCCACGCTCACCCCCGACCTCGACTTGTTTGCCGAGGTCACCCACATCGCCATGTGGTTCGTGAAGCGCCACGGCAACCAGCTGGCCGCCGACATCGGCATCAAGACCGACGACTACGGAATCGACCTGACGGCCCTCAAGGGTCAGTTCGGCGTCGACCCGGCCACCGACGAGTTCACGTACCGCGAACTCCAGGAGCGACGAGAGACGATCGCTCGCCGATTCGCCGGCCGCGAGTAGCCGCAGCGCCTTCGGGATCCGCTACGCGCCGAGGTAGATCTCGCCAGCGGGGTTTGCCAGTGGGCAGGTCGTCGTGGCCGTGCGGGTAGTCACCGCGTACTGTGCGATGAACAACGCGTCGACGATGGTGCTCTGACCATCGCAGTTGACATCGATGTTCTCTGCGAATGCCTGGCCTGCGGGATCCGCCAGCGGACAGGTGGCAGAGTCGGTACGGGTCCCGACCACGAACTGCGCAATCAGCAAGGCGTCGACGATGTTCACGCTGCCGCTGCAGTCGACGTCGCCGTTCTCGAAGGTCGTGATCTCGCCGACCACCAACGTGGCAGGAAGTTCGACCCGTTCGGTGTCGACGGCACGCGTGACGGTGATCCCGAGCGCCTCGTCACCAGCGGCCAACGCGTTGTTGGTGAACTGGATCGTGACGAGGTCGGTCGGCTCGGTCCAACCATTCGGGTTGAGGATCTGGAAGCCCACTTCGCCGGCCACCGCAACGTTGCACGCGCCGACCGGCTCAAAGGCTTCGCAGCTCGCGGCGGTGAACAGGGTTTCGTCGTAGGTGACCACGCCGCCGAGCGCGGCGATCCCGGACCCGTTTGGGGTGACCGTGAGCGTGATCTCGCCGGTCTCCTGTGACTCGATTACGGCCGATGACAACGCCAGCTCATAGGGGGTCTGGGCTCGAGCGTCGGGCACGACGCCGAGGATCGTGCCGAGTAGGACGATGCATGCTCCGACCACACCGACCCGCGTCAGCATCGGTGCGCGGCCCGCAGACCCATGGTGTTGCATGCGACGACGCTAACCGATCGTGCCTCGGAGACGACCCCGGTGCGGGCGAATTACGGGCCCGTCAACAGCGAGCGCAAGGCATCGGCGATCTCGGCCCGACTCGTCGCCGGCGAGATCAGTTGGCCGACGGTGCCGAAGCTCGTGTGGATATGCCCGCGTTGAGGCAGGTGGGTTGCGGGGCTCCCGGCCGCGGCAAGGGCTTCGACATATGCCTTGCCCTCGTCGCGCAGTGGGTCGAACTGTGCCGTGACGACAATGGTCGGCGCGAGACCGGCGAGCCCACCCCGGAGGGGCGCCACGCGGGGATCGTCGCGATCGCCCGGCGGGCAGTAGTGGTCCCAGAACCATGTCATCAGGTCCGCGGTCAACTGATAGCCCGACGCGTTCTCGACGTAGGACGGGCGGGTCATGTCACTGTCAGTCACCGGGGTGATCAACACCTGGCCGGCCAACACCGGCCCGCCCTCATCGCGGGCGCGTTGCGAAGTCACCGCGGCCAGGTTCCCGCCGGCAGACCAGCCACACAGCACCGGCGCTCCAACGAGCCCGAGCGAGGCCGGTTCCTCGTCCAACCATCGAAGCGCGGCCCATGCATCGTCGACGGGAGCCGGGAACGGGTGCTCGGGTGCGTGTCGGTAGTCGAACGAGATCACGGCCGCACCGGTGCGTGCACACAGGTCACGACACAGCGAGTCGTCGGATTCCAGATCGCCGAGTACCCAGCCGCCGCCGTGCCAGTACGCGATGACGGGGTGTGGGCCGTCGCTTGCGGGCCGATACAGCCGGTACCCCAACTCGCCCACTGCGCCGGGATAGACCCCATCGACAACCTCGCCGACCTCGGGCCCCGGCGGACGGGCGGCTCGCGACGCGGCGATGAAGGCGCGGGCGTCGTCTGGCGACATGGAATCCATCGGCGGAAGTCCGAGTTCCTCGAGCGCATTGAGCATCATGGCGACGTCCGGCTGGAGCTCGCGGATCAGGCCATCCTCGCACCGCTCGGCGTCCTCGCCCGTTCGCCGCAGCCCGAGCCATCCCCGCGCCACCACCTCGTCGCAGGCCTGGCGGTAGTTGCCCACCCCACCGACATATGGCAGGAAGACCCGAGGCTTGCCGGGAACGTTCGCACCCATGTACCAGGAGTTGGCCTTCTGGAAGAGCGTGATGTCGGCACAGTCGGCGGTGTGCACCTGCCAGCCCGACTCGGCCTGCTCGGTCGGTTCGAGGCGGGTGGTTCCCTCCTCGTGCATGGCGGCGATGCAGTCGGTGACCCACTCGACGTGCTGCTCGATCGACACCGCCATGTTCGACAGGACCGAAGGGCTCTGCGGTCCGGTGATCATGAACAGGTTCGGAAAGCCGGTTGTCATCAGCCCGAGATAGGTCGACGGCCCGTCCTCCCACTTCTGCTTCAGGGTCACGCCGTCGCAACCCTCGATGTCGACCCCGACGATCGCACCGGTCATCGCGTCGAAGCCGGTCGCGTAGACGATGGCATCGAATTCGCGCGCGGCATCGGTGTTCTCGATGCCCCGCTCGTTGATGGCGACGAACGGGTGCTCCCGAAGGTCCACGAGCTCGACGTGATCACGGTTGAAGGTCTCGTAGTAGTTCGTGTCGAGGCACAGCCGCTTGGTGAAGATCGGGTAGTCGTTGGGACACAGCGCCTCGGCGACCGCGGGATCATCGACGATGTCTCGGATCTTGTTCCGAACGAACTCGGCCGCGCCGGCGTTGGCGACTTCGTTGATCCCGAGGTCGGCGATCCGCGAGCCGTAGCCGAGGATGCCTTCCGGGTAACCCGCTTCGAGGCGGGCCGCGCGCTCGTCGTCGGACAGCTGCCACCACGACTCGAGGACAGGCGGGAACGGCACGCCGGCCCGCGACAGGCGCGCGTCCGCGCGGTAGTCGGGATAACGCCGCTTGATCGCCGCGACCTTCTCGGGATCGAGCGGCCCGTTGCCGGCAGGCAAAGAGAAATTCGGGGTCCGTTGGTAAATGGTGAGCGCTGCAGCTTCGTCGGCGATGAGCGGAATGGACTGGATGGCCGACGACCCGGTTCCGATGACGGCGACCCGTTTGCCCGCGAAGTCGACGCCTTCGTGGGGCCAGCGCCCCGTGACGTAGGTCGGCCCCGCGAACGAGTCCGCCCCGTGGACATCGACTTCCTTCGGCACGGAGAGGCAGCCGGTCGCCATGATGTACCAGCGAGCGTCATAGTGATCGCCGGATTCGGTCGTGATGGCCCATCGATCCCGACCGTCGTCCCAAACGGCGCCCCGCACCCTCGTCTCGAACCGAATGTCGCGACGGAGGTCGTGGCGGTCGGCGACGTGCTCCAGATACGACAGGATCTCGGGCTGCGTTGCATAGCGCTCCGACCACTCCCACTCCTGCTCGAGGTCGGGATCGAAGCTGTAGCTGTAGTCGACGCTCTCGATGTCGCAGCGAGCGCCCGGGTAGCGGTTCCAGTACCAGGTTCCGCCAACGTCATCGCCCGCCTCGAGTGCGACCGCACTGATGCCGAGCTCACGGCATCGATGCACGAGGTACAGGCCGGCCATACCAGCGCCGACGATTACGGCGTCGAGGGTGTAGGTCTCGCTCATCGGTCGATGCTCACACAGCGGCATGGATGCCAGCAACCCGCGGCTGCATCAGCTCAGCGCGATCGGGGCCAGGCAGTCTCGATGTCATCGGGCCGGTCGAGGCTGACAAACGAACGTCCATCCTCACCCCACTCCCGCCACTCCTGCGGCTCCACACGAACCGTCGCCACGCGATCGAGCACCGCCCGCAGTCGCCACACCGCGTCATCCCCACCTGCTGCCTGTGCGAACGCATGCAAAACCGCCGGTCCGTACCGCGCACACGTGACCTGCGGCAGCCCCGCGTCGATCGGCACGACGACATCAGCGGCCGGATGCTCGCTCGCCAGACGGACCAGCGTGTACGGCGACACGAACGGCTGATCCGTCGCAAGCAAGACCGCCCGATGGCCTGGCCGAGCGCGCAGCAACGTGATGAGCCCGCCGAGCGGCCCCGCCGGGACGTCGTCATCGTCGCCAAGGCTCGGCAAACCCGTGCCTGCGTCGTCGGGGCCCAACACCACCGCCTCGAGCATGGTTGCGCGAGCCGCGTCGGCGACGCGTTGGGCCATGGTGACGCCGTCGATGGCGAAGGTGGCCTTGTCGGTGCCCATCCGCGTGCTCTGGCCTCCGGTGAGGATGCCGATCACGGTCGGGGCGATGCTGTCGCGCCAGATCATGTCGGTGTCAGGCTGCGGTCACGACGGAGCGAACATCTCCAACGCGGCGTCGTGGGGGCGCCCCTGACCGACCTCGGGGTCGAGCGGGTGGATGCAGACATGGTCGGCGCCCGCATCGGCATGGGCCTGCAGCCGGTCCTCGATCTGCTCGGGGGTTCCCCAGGCGATGATCGCATCGACCAGACGCGCGTCTTGCGTCGCGATCTCCTCGTCGGTGAATCCCATCCGCTTCCATGCGTTCACGTAGCCCGGTGCACGGCTGTAGAACTTGAGCACGCCCGCTCCGGTGGCGCGAGCCTGTTCGGCGTCCTCGGTAAGCAGCACCTTCTGTTCTACGAAGAGCCCCGCATCGGGTCCCATGACGTCGCGCGCCATAGCGGTGTGCTCGGGAGTCGTGTTGTACGGATGTGCGCCCGCCGAACGCTCCGCGGCGAGCTCGAGCATCTTCGGTCCGAGTGCGGCCAAGACGACCGGCACCGGCTCCGCAGGTGGAACAGCGGTGTAGCGAGTGGCTTCCATCGCATCGAGATACGTGCGCAGGAAGGACAGCGGCTTGCCATAGTCGATGCCGCGGACCTTGTTCACGATCGCGGGGCTCGATACGCCGACGCCCAAGGTCATGCGTCCGCCGGTGACCTCGGCGACGGTGTTGCCGCCCTGCACCATCACACTCGGGTGCCGGTGATAGATGTTCGCGATGCCGCTGGCCAGCCCCAACGACTCGGTGTTGGCGCCGATTGCCGCCAGCTGGGCGAACGGGTCGCGGCCCATCGTCTCGCCCACCCAGAGCTGGGTGTAGCCCAGCGACTCGACCCGCTGTCCGAACTCGATCAGCTGCGCGCCGTTGAGGCCCTCGGGCGAGAACCAAACGCCTCGTGTGCATGTCGTCATGCACGCGACGCTACTGCTCCGGCAAGCGGGCGACCCAGACCTCCTCGACCGGCCATTGGCTGGCCCACGCTCCGTCGCTGAAGCCGTAGGCGCTGGCCTCCGCTTCCTCGGGCGCATACAGCTCGTGCAGGGCCTCGATCACGAAGCCCGCGCCGGTCAGGATCGAGATCATCTCGCCATGGCTCACGTGGAACTCGACGTTGGGGGTGTCGATCCACTCCATCCGATGCATGCCTCGCTGTGGGCGGACGAAGGCCGGCTGTGCAACCTGGCCCTCGAACTCGGGTGCACACAGCATGAAGGCGACCGAGTTGCCCAGGAACCAGATCCGACCACCCGGGCGCAACACACGAGCTGCTTCGGGAATCCAGATTCGCGGATCACACCAGATGGCGGCGCCGTACTCATTGATCGCGAGATCGAAGCTGTCGTCCGCGAATGGCAGGCGGTGACCATCGGCGCGCACGAGCGGCAGGTCGACCTGGTGTGTGCGCGCTCGCTCCTGTGCGGTTGCTAGTTGGGCGGGCGTGTAGTCGAGGGCGATGACGTTGCGGGCGCCACCCAGTCGCGCCCAGTTCGACACATAGGCCGTGCCGCACCCGATCTCGACGACATCGAGGCCGGCGACCTCGGGGAAGATGCCACCGGCGTCGGCATCGAGAACTCCATGGACACCCCAGTCGACCTCGGGCGACCAGGTCTGACGCTCGGCGTACCAGGGAGCCTGTCCGGTCCAGTACTCCTCGTTGGCGGCCAGCAGGTCGACGCTCAACTCGATCTCCATCTGGACGGCCGGCACGGTGACCCCGGACCAGTCCTCGTCGTCAATCTCTCCCGTCGAGTGCCAACCCTGCCGCTCGTAGAACGCGATCGCTCGTTGGTTGCCCTGGAGCACGCTTAGGGCGGCGGTCCGCACGCCGAATCGGTGCAAGCCACGCAGCGACATGTCGTGCAGCTGTTTGCCCAGACCCGTGCCGAAGGTCTCGGGTTCGAGGTACAGGATCTGGAGGATCCCACGCGTCTCGTCGGCTGCGTCGACGTGGGACTCGGTGTGCCCGAGTAAGCGAATCGGCGCACCGGAGTCATCGACCTCCTCGGCAACCACCCAGACCCGCGGTGTCGGCTCGGGCGCGCTGAGCGCCGCGCGGTAGACCTCGGCACGATCGCGGGGATCGATCGCGTCGAGGAACGCTTGGTCGATCAATCCGCGGTACGCCGTCTGCCACGAACGGGTGTGGACCTCGGCCAACTCCTCGGCATCGTCGATGGTCGCGAACCGGAACTGCACCGCCATGGCGCAGACCCTAGAGGTCGGCGAAGTCCAGGCCCGTAGCTTTGCCCAGCTCAGCCAGCGCCACTCGTGGATCGACGACCTTGATCGTGGTCATGCCCATCGCTCGCGCTGGCTTCAAGTTGATGCCGAGGTCATCGAGGAAGACGCATTCGCTCGGTTCAACACCGAGCTCTTCACAGGCGAGTTCGTAAAACCTCGGCGTCGGCTTGCGGACGCCGACCTTGGCCGATTCGACGATCACGTCGAAGTACTGCTTGGCCTCGCCGTGGCCACCGCTTCCCGGATCGTCGCCCGCCTTGAAGTTGTTCGTCAACATCGCTGTCTTGAACTGCCGGCTCACCCGACGCAGGGCCTCAACCATGAACGGGCGGACCTCGGTCTTGATGCAGTCGAGTACGGCGATGCCCGGAATCTCGTACCCGATCGCCCGCGCCTCGCCTTCGAACAGTTCGCAGAAGCCGGCAGGGTCGACCTCGCTTCGTTCGTACTTCGCCCAAGCGTTCGTGTCACCGTTGGTGGCGTTGATGCCTCGAATCGTGTCGGCCGGTATGCCGAGCTCGGACTCCAACCGGGCAAAGTTGTCGAACGGACTCGTCGTGATCACACCTCCGAAGTCGAACAGAACGGCGGCGATCTCAGGGCTGGACACCCTCGCCACGCTAACGAGTCCTCGTTCGGCGTCGCTCATCCTTCGCACGCTTCAGCCAGGCGAAGTACTGTCGAGCGCAGCGGGAACTGGCGAAAGGGAACTCTGCCCATGAAGAAACTGCTCATCCTCCTCTGCGCTTCCGCACTGTTTGCGGTCGGCTGCGCAACGACCCTCGAACTCGAAGTCGGTACCTGTTTCCAGGACCCCGACGGGCTCGAGATCACCGACGTCGACGAGGTCGATTGCACCGAACCACACGACAACGAGGTCTTCCATCTCCTTCAACTGGCCGATGGCGACTTCCCAGGTCGCGAGGCGATCACCTCGCAGGCCGGCGACGGGTGCACCGGCGCGTTCGAGGCCTACGTCGGACGCGACTTCCCGAGCTCGGAGTACTTCCTCAGCTTCATCGCCCCGAGCGAGGACAGCTGGGATCGTGCCGATGACCGCGAAGTGATCTGCTACCTGTTCATTCCAGGCGAGCAGACCTCGACCAGCGCGCGAGGAAGCGGTCGCTGACCAACCCCAGGCGGTGAGGCCCGCGGCGTCGGCGGGCCTCACCACTAGCCTTTCAGGCAATGCCTGAAACCATCATGACGATGCACAAGATCGGGAAGTTCTTGCCTCCCGATCGCGACCTGATCAAGGACATCACGCTCTCCTTCTTCTACGGCGCGAAGATCGGCGTGCTCGGCCCGAACGGCGCCGGCAAGTCGACCCTGCTCAAGATCATGGCCGGGATCGACAAAGAGTTCGAGGGCGAGCTGCGCATCTACCCGAACTACTCGGTCGGCATGCTGCAGCAAGAACCCCAGCTCGACGCCGAGCTCAACGTCTACGAGAACATCCTCGCCGGCGTGGGCGACATCGCGAACCTGCTCAAGCGCTACGACGAGGTTCTCGCCGGCTGGTCCGACCCCGACGCCGATTTCGACAAACTCGGCAAGGAGCAGGGCGAGATCGAGGCCGAACTGACGGCCAAAGACGGCTGGGACATTCAGCGCACGATCGAGATTGCCATGGATGCGCTTCGTACGCCGCCGGGCGACGCCGAGGTCACCACCCTGTCTGGTGGCGAGAAGCGCCGGGTTGCCCTCGCCCGACTGTTGCTCTCCAAGCCCGACCTGCTGCTGCTCGATGAGCCGACCAACCATCTCGATGCCGAATCCGTTGCCTGGCTCGAGCGGCACCTGGCCGACTACGCGGGCACGGTCATCGCCGTGACCCACGATCGCTACTTCCTCGACAACGTCGCCGGCTGGATTCTCGAGATCGACCACGGCAAGGGCATTCCGTTCGAGGGCAACTATTCCGCGTGGCTCGAGAACCGCGAGGAGCGCCTGGCGGCGGAGGAGCGACGCAACGTCGCCCGCAAGAAGTCCCTCAAGCAGGAGCTCGAGTGGATCCGGATGGCCCCCAAAGCCCGCCAGGCCAAGGGCAAGGCCCGCCTCGCCAACTACGACAAGCTCGTGGCCGAGGCCAAGGCCGCCAACCAGCGCGACGGCAAGCTCGAGATCGAGATCCCGATCAACCGGCGCCTCGGCGATGTGGTCATCGAGGCCAACGAGGTCAGCAAGGGCTTTGGCGACAAGCTGCTCATCGACGACCTGAGCTTCACCCTCCCGCCGGCCGGCATCGTCGGAATCATCGGCGCCAACGGTGCGGGCAAGACGACCCTGTTCCGCATGATCACCGGCACCGAAGAACCCGACGACGGCGCCATTCGCCTGGGCGACACCGTCGAGCTCGGTTACGTCGACCAATCACGCGACTCGCTCGACCCGGACAAGACGGTCTACGACGAGATCTGCGATGGCCTCGACATGCTCGAGATCGGCGGCAAGGACGTCAACGGCCGCAGTTACGTGGCGTCGTTCAACTTCAAGGGTCCCGACCAACAGAAGAAGGTCGGGAACCTCTCCGGTGGTGAGCGCAACCGTGTGCACCTCGCGCGAATCCTGCGCAGCGGCGCCAACGTGCTGCTGCTCGACGAGCCGACCAACGACCTCGACATCGAAACTCTGCGTTCGCTCGAAGCGGCGCTCGAGTCCTACGCCGGCTGCGCCGTCATCATCAGCCACGATCGCTGGTTCCTCGACCGCATCGCCACCCACACGATGGCGTTCGAAGGCGATTCGGTGGTTCGCTGGTTCGAGGGCAACTTCAGCGATTACGAGGCGTTCCGCCGCAAGGAACTCGGCGCCGCAGCGGATCAGCCAACCCGCATCAAGTACAAGCCGCTCACCCGCAACTGACGCGCCGCTCCCCGCCCCCGGCGGCTGCGTACGCTGGCCGGGTGATGCTCCTGCTGGCCGGTCTCGTCGCGCGTGCGGCGGGCCGATTGAGCCGCCTGCTCGGTCGAGGCGGTGGCACCACCCTGCCAGGGGTCATCCTGTTGCGGCTACGGCCCAACGCCATTGTCGAATACTCGGACCGACTGACGCACGGCTCCGTCCTGATCTCAGCCACCAACGGCAAGACGACCACGACCCGACTGGTCGTGGCCGCCGCCGAGTCGCTGGGGTTACGTGTGGTGACCAATGCCGAGGGATCGAACCTCGAGCGAGGAATCGCCGCGGCGTTCCTTCACGGTCCGCGCCAGGCCCACATCGCGATCCTCGAGGTCGACGAAGCCGCGCTACCCGCCGTTGCGCGGGCCACGCGCCCGCACGCGCTGGTGTTGATGAACCTGTTCCGCGATCAACTCGACCGATACGGCGAGCTCGACACGATCGTCGACATGTGGCGTGACCTGCTCGCCGACCGATCGGCGGTCGACGGCGATTGCATCGTCGTGATCAATGCCGACGACCCCAACCTCGGGGCGCTCGGCATCGACCACCAGGCTGCAGGCGGTGTCGTGAGGTGGTTCGGCATCGACGACACCTCGCGCGCGTTGCCCGAACGAGCCCATGCCGCCGACGCCACGAACTGCCGTCGGTGCGGGGCGTCGATTTCGCACGACGCCGTGCTCGTCGGCCACCTCGGCCACTGGACGTGCCCAAACTGCGGGCTCACCCGCCCTGCCCTTGACGTTGCCGCCGCATCGATCGAGATGCGGGACTTCGGGCAGCAGGTCGCCATGACCATGACCGGTGATGCCGCAACGGTCGACTCCGGCGAACTGCGCGGGCTGCACAACACCTACAACGTCGCTGCAGCGATGGCGACGGCGTCGGCACTGCCGCACTTCGATTCGGCGACGGTCGCGGATGCCGTGGGTCGAACCGGCGCGGCGTTCGGCCGCGGAGAGCTGATTGCCGCCGAGGGTCGTTGGGTCGACCTGCTCCTCGCCAAGAACCCGACCGGTGTCAACCAGAACATTCGCACCCTGCTGACCGAGACCGGAGACCCGCTCCATCTGCTCGTGCTGCTCAACGACCGCACCGCCGACGGCCAGGACGTCAGCTGGATCTGGGACGTCGACTGGGAACCCCTCGACGGACGGCTCTCCCGCCTCACCCTGTCAGGCGACCGCTCGGGCGATCTCGCACTTCGCTTCCGCTACGGCGGATTCGACATGGCCGACGTGCACATCGAGCCGGACTTCGTGGCCGCGTTCAACCACGCACTCACCGCGACACCCGACGACGCGATCCTCCACGTGCTTCCGACCTACACAGCGATGCTCGACCTGCGCTCCGAGCTGACCCGACGCGGCCACGTCGACGCGTACTGGGACGAACCATGAGCCCTCCGACGGTGCGTCTGTGTCACCTGTACCCCGACCTGATGAACATCTACGCGGACCGCGGCAATATCGCGGTCTTCGACCGGCGCTTGATCTGGCGAGGCCTGAAACTCGAGGTCACCGAGGTCTCCCTCGGTGAACCGATCGATGGCGAGTTCGACCTGTACTACCTCGGTGGCGGGCAGGATCGCGACCAGGATCTCGTGGCCGAAGACCTGCAGACCAAGGCGACACATCTACGGACCGCGGCCGACGCGGGCGCGGCGCAACTGTACGTGTGCGGCGGCATTCAGCTGGCCGGGCATGGCTATGTGGCGACCAATGGCGACCGACTGCCAGGTACAGGGGTTCTCGACCTCGAGAGCATCGCTGGATCGACGCGACTGATTGGCGACCTGGTCATCGACGCGACGATCGGCGGCGAAACACACCGGGTCGTCGGCTACGAGAACCATGCGGGCCGGACCGTGCTCGGCGCCGCGTGTACGCCGCTCGGGCGTGTCGTGCACGGCCATGGCAACGATGGCTCGAGCGGCTTCGAGGGAGCGATTCGAGATCGGGTTGTCGGAACGTATCTCCACGGCCCGCTCCTGCCGAAGAACCCATGGCTCGCCGACATCGTGCTCAGCTGGGCGCTCGAGCACCGATACGGACCTCGCGTCGAGCTCGAACCGATCGACGATCGGCTGGAAACACAAGCCCGTTCGACCGCTGAAGCCCGAGCCGGCGTCACCCGCTGAGCCTCGGGGTCCAGAGCGCTAGGGTGAGTTCGCCTCACGTCGCATGAGTGATGGCGCGGCTTCCCCCGCACAGGACCCGTGACACAGGATCCGTGACCCGGAGGAAGCCGATGTCCATCACCGAACGCGATCGACGAGGTCTCTACGAACGACTCGACGAAGCCCTTGGCCCCGAACCCGCCGATGTTCTCATGAAGCTCTTGCCACCGGAACCGGCCGATCAGCTGGTGACCAAGACGACCCTGCGAGACGAGATGACACTGCTTCGTTCCGACTTCCGAGCCGAGATGTCCGAGCTACGCACCGAACTCGCGACCGACATGGCCGAACTTCGCACCGAAGTCAAGACCGACATGGCCGAGCTACGCACCGAACTCACGACCGAGTTCGCCGAGCTGCGGAGTGAGACTCGCGTCGGGTTGGCGCGCCTCGATGCCAAATTCACCCGCCTTTTTGCGACGTCGGCGGCGGCCAACGCTGTTGCCGTCGTGACGGCCCTGGTCACCTGACCGACCGCTGGGCTGACCGACCGCGGCACGGACCCCACACCACCGCGAAAGGGATCGCTAGAACAACCGCGGGTTGACCGGTTCGATCCCGCGCAACTCGTCGTAGTCGACGACCTGCCACTCGATGTCGCGATCGGTGGCGAGAACCTTGGCCTGGGGCTTGATCTCCTGGGCGACGAACATGCCGCGTACGGGGCGCAGTTGTGGGTCACGGTTGAGGAACTCGAGGTAGCGGGTCAGCTGCTCGACGCCGTCGATCTCACCGCGCCGCTTGATCTCGACCGCGATCGTTGCGCCATTGTCGTCCTTGCAAAGCAGGTCCACCGGCCCGATGTCAGTGGGGTACTCGCGCCGCACGAGCCGTACACCCTCCCCCAGTGTCTCGGGAGCGGCCGCGAGCAGCTCTTGCAGGTGCGCCTCGACACCATCCTTCTGCAGGCCGGGATCGATGCCCATCTCATGATCGGTGTCGCTGATGACCTCGTGGATGGTGATCCGGAGCGTTTCACCCTTCGGACTGGTGACCGTCCACCCGTCGTCGTCGAACGTCAGACGATTCGGGGCGTTCATCCAATTGAGGGGTTTGTACGCACCACCGTCGGCATGAATCGCCACGCAACCATCGGCCTTGACCATGATCAACCGGACCGCCTCAGGCAGGTGGGCGGTCAACCGCCCGTCGTAGTCCACGGTGCATCGCGCAATCACCAGTCGCATCGGCGCCGACCCTACAAGTCGGCCCCCCGCACCGGGCGGACTCCCACCAGCAGCACATCGATCATGCGTCGGTGTCATCACCGTCGAGCGCGGCGCACGCAGTAACGTCGGCCGGCAATGGTGCAGCCAACCCCAACCGCGACCGCCGACGCCATCCGGCGGGACGGCAAGCTCACGGTCCGCCTGTTCAGCCTCTGTTGTCGATTCGACCTCCCCGAGTCCATCGATCTTCGCGAGGACCGGCCCACACTCGCCTGCGGCAACCACCGGAGCCTGCTCGATGTGTTCGCCTCGGCGGCGTTCTGTTACCGCGCCGGTGTGAGTTGCCGGTTCCTGGTCAACGCCAAGTACTTCGAGAACAAGATCGCAGGGCGCTGGCTGCGACGTATCGGGTGCATCCCGCTCAACGCCGACACCAAAGAAGCCGCATTTCGCGAGGCGAAGGAGTCGCTGGCCAACTTCGAGTTGATCGGAATCATGCCCGAGGGCCGTCTGGTTCCCGAGCGCGATCGCGTCGACCATCAGGTCGGGCGCGCACGCCCGGGCGCCTCCGAACTGGCCAACGAGGCTGGTGCTTGGCTTCGTCCGATCGTCTTCCACAACACGGGCCGGGTGTGGCCTCGCGGCAAGCTGCCGATTCCGCGCCCGTTCCGCCGCCCGGTCGTCACGATGCATCTGGCTGACTTCCACGTTGAGCCGACCGATGACCCGCAGGCCGACATGGACAAGGTGATGGCTCACCTGTCGACCTTGCTCGACGAACTCGACGCCGCCTGACGGGCCCACCGCTGCCGTGTGGGGGACGCACCCCTACTGAACCAGGCAACCGACGCCGACCCTCTACGCTCGCGAGTCCGTGGCCGAACCGAACCCGACCGCCGTCCTGCCGAGAATCACACCACCGAAGCCACCACGGTGGAGTCGGCGCCGGCTCGCGCTGGTGGCCCTGCCGCTCGTGCTGCTTGCCGCTGCCTACGTGGTCGCAACGATCGACATCCGCAGCCACGACGGACGCGTCGCGCGCGGCGTGGAGCTCGCAGGCATCGACATCGGTGGCCACTCCCTCGATGACCTCGACGCGGAACTTGACCGGATCAACAGCTTCGTCGTCACGGCACCCGTGTACATCGAGACACCCGATGCTGCGTACCAGATCGATGCCGAACGCCTCGGCCTCCAACTGGACCGGACGGCAACACGCGCCGCAGCGCTTGCGGCCGGCCGCGAAGGCAGCTCCGCTGCACGACCGTTCTCATGGCTCGCCGGCCTCTTCTCGTCGTACCAGGTCGACGCCGTGCTGCGGTTGGACAGCGGCGCCGCCGAAGCAGGTTTGGCAGCGGTTTCGAAGACGATCAGCGTCGAACCGGGCCAGCCGTCGTTGGTACTGCGCAATGGCCGGCTTGAGCTCGATCCCGGCACCCCCGGCAGCATTCTCGACGTCTCGAGGCTGCTCCGGGACCTGAGCACCTCCTTGCCCTCAGAGCCGGGCGCACCGATCAACGTCCAGGCGTTCACCACGACCGACGCAATGATCGATGTCGAGATCCAAGCCTTGATCGATCGGTTGAACGGTGCGACCTTCGAGCCGATCGAGCTCCTCATCAACGACCAACGTGTCCTCATGCCGGGTTCGGACCTGCGGGCGATGGTCGAACTGCTCCTCGACGGACCCGAGCCGCGAGCACGCATCAACTCGCCCGCACTCTTCGCGTGGATCAACGAGGCGACTGGGATCGCCCAGGCGAGTATCGACACGACCGAGCTCATCGTCGACGGCACTCAGGTACGACTCCCCGCCACCAACGCCGCCATGTGCTGCCCCGTCGACACGGCCGACCAGTTGCTCGATGCCGTGCTCGCCGGCAATGAGCTGATAGAGATCGACCTGATTCGCGACGACATCACGCCCCTCATCGAGCTCGGCATCGCCGAGCTGATGGCCGAGTTCACAACCAACCATGCATCCGGCGAAGCGCGAGTCACCAATATCCAGCGCATGGCCGACATGGTTCGTGGCGCGCTGATCCAGCCCGGTGAGCAGTTCTCGCTCAACGATTTCGTCGGTGAGCGCACCACGAACAAGGGTTACGTTCCGGCGGGAGTGATCTACAACGGCGTGTTCACCGAGGACGTCGGAGGCGGAGTGAGCCAGTTCGCCACCACACTGTTCAACGCGGCGTTCTTCGCCGGTCTGGACTTGGACGACTATCAAGCACACAGCATCTACATCGATCGCTACCCCTACGGCCGCGAGGCGACCGTGAACTGGCCAGGGGTGGACCTTGTCATCGGCAATCCCACCGACTTCCCGGTCTTGATCTGGACCGAGTACACACCCGATTCGATCACGGTCAAGCTCTTCGGCACCGCGGTGGTGACTGCCGAGCAAACGGGCCAATCCGAACAGTCCGTCGGCGAGTGCACGCGGGTCCGGACCGAACGCACCCGCACGTGGGTCGACGGGCGGGTCGACGTCGATGCCGTGACCGCCATCTACCAGCCCGAAGAGGGCCTGGACTGCGAGGGTCGCCCGACGGTGCCGCCACCAGAGTGCACCGCCGAGGAAGCGTTGGTGGACACCACCGGCGATGGGTTCGGCGATAGCTGCGCGCCGCTGACGGCTATCTGTGTGGCCGGAACCGTGCCCGTCGACGAGGACGGCGACGGGCTCATCGACTTCTGCGACGCCACCGTGTGTCCTGTCGGCCTCGTGCCGGTCGACACCGACGGCGATGGCACGCCGGACAACTGCCTCCCACTCATCGATCCGGAACCGTCCCCCGATCCCGGACCCGCCCTCGACGACTCGGGCAACGCGGGACAGGGAACGGGCGAGACCGGCACGGCTGTGACACCCGACCCCGCGGGCGACGGCTCCGGCTGAGCCCGCACTGTCCAAACTGGGCAAACTGGTGCCGTGGCGACCGCCGACAACAGCCAGCGCCTCGATGCCGCCGACGCATTGCTCTGGGCGGTCGAGCGCGACCCGACGCTCGCCAACAACGTCGCCAGCCTGTCGGTCTTCGACGCCGAGATCGAGGTCGGAGATCTTCGCCATCGCCTCGAACGAGCCACTCGCGTGGTGCCACGGATGCGCCAACGGATCGTCGGCAACCCCGCGTCTTTGTCGCCACCGCGCTGGGAACTCGATCCGGACTTTGATCTCGACAACCACGTGCGGGTCATCGAGTGTTCGGGCGAGCCCGATGACGTTCTTCCCCTGATCTCGCCGTTCTTCGACGCACCGTTCGATCGCGAGCACCCGCTCTTCGAGGTGGTCGTGGTGCAGGGCATGGCCGGTGGTCGGTCAGCGCTTGCCGTGAAGGCCCACCACGCCATCGCCGATGGACAAGGGATGTTGCAAATCCAGGCCGAGTTGTTTGCATTCGAGCCGGACACCCCGCCGCCAGAGCTTCCCGTCGCGCCGATCGCCGAACCCTTCTCGTCGTCCGAGCGCCTGACCAACGCCGTCGAGTTCGAGCGCAACCGGGCCCTGCAGGCCGTGCGCGAGCTCGGGACAGCACTGCTCAGCCGGCGAGATGACCGCGGCGGGGATGTCGTCGACCATGCCGTCGACACCATTGCTGCGGCGATCCGATCGATCGCTCCGGCCAGGCCGCTCAGCCCGATCCTGACCGAGCGCTCGGCGGAGACGTTCCACGCCATCATCGACATATCGCTCCCCGATCTCAGGGCAGCCGGACGCCGGGCGGGAACACGGCTCAACTCGGCGTTCGTCGCGGCGGTCGCACGCGGGATGGGGGCGTTTCACGAGCGCCATGGCGCGCCATGCTCGCTCCTCCGCATGGGCATGCCGATCAGTATCCGGACCGAGGCCGATACCGACGGCGCCGGCAACCACCTGGCGCCGGTGCGGTTCGAGGTGCCACTGACCGCGGACCAGCCGGACCATTTGATCGAGATCGTTCAAGCACTCACCGACAGCCATCGCGACGACCCGGCACAGGCCGTCATTCGCCCCGCCCAGGAGCTCTTGGGGCGCCTCCCCACCCAACTCAGCGGACCGATCTTCGGGCAGGTGCTGCGCGGGAGTGACTTCCTGACAAGCAACGTTCCCGGGAGCCCGGTGCCGGTTTGGATCGGTTCCGCCAAGCTGCTCGCGCAGTATCCGTTTGGGCCCACGAGTGCTGCCGCCGTCAACGTGACCCTGCTGAGCTACCAAGATCTCGCGGCGGTCGGCGTCTCGATCGATCGTGCGGCAACCGTCGACCCCGAAGGCCTCGTCGAATGTCTTCGCGAGGGGTTCGAATGGGTGGTCGCGGCACCAGACTGAGACCACACCGAGGTTCATCAACCGGTGACAACCTCCAGGAGGCAAGCAACCATGATGCAGCGGCGCGACTTCATCAAGCTCTGTGGGATTCTCGGCATAGCAGCCCCGCTGGCCGGGTGTGGCTTGCTCGATGACGACGAGGAGGCCGTCGGTTCGAGCTCCGATGTCGGCTCGGTCATCGTGATCGGCGCCGGCGCCGCTGGGCTGTCCGCGGCACACCTTCTCGATCAGCGCGGTATCGACTTCCGGGTGCTCGAGGCGGCGCCGACCTATGGCGGCCGCATCAAGACCGCCAAGGACTTCGTCGATTTTCCGATTCCGCTGGGCGGCGAGTGGATCCACGTCGACGCCGACATCTTGAGCACGATCGTCAACGACGGCACCATCGACGTCGACACCGAGGTCGTCGGCTACCGCGATTCCGAACCGCTTGCCTACGTGTCTGATGGCGAGGTCGAGTTGACCGAAGACGTGGGCGCCGAGGATCTCAAGTTCGTCGACGCCACCTGGCTGACGTTCTTCGAGGACTTCGTCCTGCCTGGAGTCGAGAGTCGCATCGAGTACGGCATCCAGATTCTCGAGATCGACTACTCCGGCGATGGGGTGATCCTCACCGATGGCGCTGGTGGAACCCACGAGGCCGATCAGGTGATCGTCACGATCCCGCCGAAGCAGATCCAGGACCGCGTGATCGACTTCGTCCCACCCCTGCCCGATGACCAGCGTGAGGCGTTCGACGAGGCTCGCATTTGGGGCGGCCTGAAGGTCTTCATCGAGTTCAGCGAGAAGTTCTATCCGACCTATGTCGCCATCGAGGGCACCGACTCCGATGCTGGTCAGAAGCTCTACTACGACGCCGCGTACGGTCAGCGAAGCGATCGGCACGTGCTCGGCCTGTTCACCGTCGGCGACCAGTCCGAGCAGTACCGGGTCGGAAGCGCAGACGCTCTTCGGGACGTGATCCTTGCCGAGCTCGATGCGATCTCCGACGGTGAGGCCTCGCGAACCTACCTCCAGCACATCTCCCAGGATTGGAACGCCGAGCCGTTCATCAATCAGGCGTACTTCGCCGACAGCGGCGATTGGCGCCTGCCCGCGCGCATGCGGGAGCCGCTCAACGGCCTCGTCTACTTCGCCGGAGCGTCGTACACCGACGGTAGCGACTGGGGTTCGGTCCACACCGCAGCGCTTTCGGCTCGCGATGCCGTATCGCGGGTGGCCAACTGAGCGACGTCAACCGAGTCCCCGCATCAGCCGCCGTCGGGGAGCCAGACGACGAGCTTGTCCTCGACGTCATGGCTCGCCTCGGACGGCGCGGGTTCCACAGGTCGGCTGGGAGCGCTGGCTGGGCCAACCGAAACGACCAACGGTTCGGGCCGTGATTCTGATGGTGCGCGCTCCGGCTCGGACGAAGATGTCGGCTGATCAGACGTGATCTGTTCGACGACGCGCCGCGAGGCTCGATCATGCAACCGGTCCGCAAGCTGAGCGCTGGATCGGGCGAGCGGCGATCGTCGGAGATACCGATCGTCACCGCCACGGTTCGCGGCACGTGCGGCGCGGTCGTCATCAGGAAGCACCTGCAGAACCGGCATCTTGAGCGCCGACTCGACCTGACGAGCGTCATGCGGCGACTCGCCGATGAGGACGATGGCGGCATCGGAAAACTGCGCCATCTCCTCGATCCGAGTGCGAAGTACGAGCAGCTCCTCGCGAATCGGCCGAACGAACCACAACACCAGATCGGCGGTCGAAGTGACGGCGTCCACGCGATGATCGGGAAGCATGGTTCCGGTGTCGACAAGCACCGGGTGACCGCTCGAGCGGAGGAACCGTCCAAACCCCGCGCCGGCCGACCGGAGCTGGGTGGCCGCCGCGGTTGCCGAGGGTGAGGACGGCACGCAGGCGACCCCGGAGGGCAGCCGCTGGGCGTGCATCAGAAGGTCCGGGTGCTCGCCTTGGCGAAGGGCCTCGGCCAGCGTGACCATGCCGGGTGTCAGAGAGATTTCGAACCGGGCAGCAAGCACGCCTCCGGCGAGGTCGGCCTCGACGACGATGGGGGTTCGCCCATCGTCGGGCCACTGTGCCGCCACGAGCTGCAGCGCGGTCGAGACTCCGGGCGAACCGTGCGCGCTGGCGCCGACGACGAGCATGCTCAGCCCTCGCCCGGCTCGTCCCACGAGGAGACATCGGATGGCGCGACCTCGATCAGCACGACCTGATCGGCGACGATCTGAACCCGCTGGGCCTGGACGACACCCATCCGGAGTTGGACGCGGACCGTTCCGGAATCACTTCCCGAGCCCAGCGATTCGATAAGGGCATCGGGGGCCAAGATCTCCGGCTCCCCATCGGCGCCGGCAACGAGGACCTGGACCCGATCCCCCCGTGCAAGCGACGCCGGCGCCTCGTCAGCCGACACCCGAAGACCGACCAGGGCCTCGGTGGGCCGGAGAGCCGCAACCGTGCGAAACATGTCGGCGGTCACGATCGTGCCGGCGGAGAGATCCGCCACCGGGCTGACACCGACGAACAGATCCCGGAACTCCGGATCCTCGGTCGCGGCCCCGACATCGGTACTCAGATAGATCTCGGTCAGGTCGGCCGAGGTCAGCGGAACACCGGCCTCGACATCGCGTGCCAGCGCTAGGGCCGGCTCGCGAGCGGTGGTGCGGGCTTGCCACCAGACGGCCAACAACGCACACAGAGCCACGAGCAGCAGCGACAGGAGCAGCTGGGGCACGCGCACCGGGCGGCGGTCCGGGCTCGGACCGGTCGGACTGCGATCGCTGACCGACGAGCTCGGCGCGATCATGGCTGCACCACCTGTGCCCGGTGTCGCCCATAGCCGCGCACATCGAAGCCCGGAACCACGCTGTCGGCCTCGACCACGACCTCGACCACGACCGACCGCCCGGTGGGTGACACCTCGATGCGGAACCGCACGTCGTCTCCGGATCGATCGAGTAGGCGAGATGCGGCGGCCCGTGCGCCGTCCATGTCCGAGGCATCGATTCTGCTCTCGCCGAGCGCTAGGGCGTTGACGTCGAGGGAGGAGGCCGCAGCCCGGGCGGCTTCGGACGCGAGATCCTCGGCCCGGCTGATGTTCGACAGTCGACGACCGCCCTCGGCCACGACGATCGACGTTGCCGCGAGGAAAACGGCGATAATCGCGACCAACGCACTCAAGGCGGCACGTTCACCGGCATCGGGGCGGTGCTGCCGACCGGTCACGAGGATCTCCACAGTTCGAGGGTCGACAAGGCGCTCACGCGGGTCGAGCGGTCACCGACGCCGAAGACCGCGCCGATACCACCGAGCGACTCGGTGCAGGTGAGCGACACGACGACCATGCCAGGTCGCAGGTTGTCGCGATCGGGCGCATTCCAGTCCATCTGAAGCGCGTCAACCGTGCCATCACACACCTGCTCCGCGGCCGATTGGGCGTCGGCAACGGCCTCGGCGCCCCCGGATCGGTGAAGCGCTGCAGCCCGCGCCGCAGCGTCGGCCGCGCTTCGACTACGTGCGCCGTGACGCTGCACCTCGACGAAGAAGACCGAAACGAGGGCGAAGAGCACGAGCAGCGGCATCATGATCGCCAACTCGGTCGACAGGAGACCGGCCTCGACGTGGGCACGCGGTTGATTCGAACCGGTCATCGCACCAACCGTTCGATCGGCACCGAGGTGGTCGCCGAGATCGTCAGTCGGCCGAAGAGGCTGGGATAGGTCCCCACCACCGTGACCGTCGCCGAGTCGGGGCCTCGTTCGGCCCGTACCGATGCCTCGTCGACCTGACCGGCAAGCGCGAGATAGTCCTCAGCCGCACGCTGTCCGTCCTCGCTCGAACCGTCGAAGGCTGCGGCAACCTCGGCGCCATGCTCGGCAGCCCCCTGGGCCACCGCACGCGCGTGGGCCCACAGCGTGAGTTGGAGCGCGACCAGAACGACGGCGATCACCAGCGGAAACAGGATCGCCAGCTCGGTCGTGACCAGTCCGCGCTCGGATCGGTTCACACGCGCTATTCGCTGAAGTCGGGGATGTCCGGACGCGGTGCGTCGGACACCGTCTCGTTCGCATAGTTGTAGAGCAGGGCGCCGATGGCCACGGCAATCGCAACGAGCACGAAGGTCAACACGGCTACCTCGGTTGTCGTCAGACCCCGCTCGTTTCGGCGCCGATGTTCGTGCCACCGAGTGGTGACGTCGACCCATCGGGCCGTGAGCTGCATGTGCATGGTGTTTCCCCCTTGGTTGGACGATCGATGGCCCCGCCATCACGCACCCCCAGCCGACGCGACGGTGTCGAGCCACGCCTGTTCGATCACGAACGGTGCATCTCCCTGGCCAAGCTGTTGGAACACGGCGAAGCCGAGAAAGAGAAACAAGGCGACGAGAAGGAGTCCGACGGGCAGGAGCATCTGCTCGGTGAGCGACTCGGAGGTCCGCTCCACTTCGGCCTGCAAACGCGCTCGCAGCACATCGCTCTTGGTCGCGATCGATTCGGAGATGCGAGCACCCTCGCTCCCCGCCAGCTCGGCAGCAGCGACCAGGTCGCGCAGCTCCGGGATCTCGAACCGATCACCGAGCACGGCCAGCTGAGACCAGGCGGTGCGGTTCGACAGGCGGGCGCGGTCGAGCGCCGCCCGGATCTCTGCGAACGCCCATCCTTCACCGGCATCGGCGGCTCGATGCAACGCGGTCAACAGGCCACCACCGCCACTCATGATCACGGTGACCAGATCGAGATACGCCGACAGCGCATGTCGAAACGCGACTCGCCGGGCGCGGGCTTCAGCCTGCAGTTGCATGTCAGGCAGCACGAAGCCGACGCCAGCCGCGGCGATCGCAAACACCACTGGCCAGATCGGTCCGACGGCGACACCCGCGGCGGCGAGCAGTCCGGCACACGCCATCGTTGCGACGACCGCACCTGCCGGCACAGCGGCTTTGTGAATGGCATAGTCATCGAGCGTGCGACCGGTGACGGCGAGATCGCGTTCGAGCTGGTGCTGATCTCGACTGACGTTGGCGAAGGAACTGCCCACCCGGATCACCAGAGCCCGACCAGACCAGCCGGTTGTTGGTCGTTCATCGCCGAAGCGGATTCCCGGGCGTTCGACGGAGCGAAACAGGTCATCAGGGGGATGCGTCGCCACGGCGAATGCCGAGAATGCGCCGACGACTCCTGCCCCGATGGCGGCGCCGAGCAGGAGCATGACGATGACGTTCACGATGCTGCTCGGCGAGCGATGAAGCGCTCGGGTTGAGGGATCGCGCCCAGCTTGCGACTCGACCACAACGCGGCAACCACAACAGCTCCGACGACCAACAACCAGACCTGACCCACCGGTTCGCGGTACCCCTCCAGCAACTCGCGCCCGGCGATGATCAGCAGCGCCATGGTGAGCGCGACGCATACGCCGACGATCTTCATCGATGTCCGAACGCGAGCGCGGCCGACCTCGATGCGAACTCGCATTTGGGCTTCGTCACGGATCGAGGAGGCGAGTCGGGAGAGCAGCGGTATCAGACGCCCGGCATCGAGCTCGGTGGCCGCCAGCAAGCCGGCGACGACCATGTCTGCGGACGGGTGATCGATATCGGCGCCGAGCTGTTCCAGTGCCGCACCCAGCTCGCCCCTCGGTGCACGCCGGGCAAACGCCGCCAGTTCGTCGGCAATGGGTGCGGGTCCGTTGCGCGCGGTCGCGACGAGTGCCTGCTGCAACCCAGCTGACGCGCTCATGGTGTCGCGAATCTGTTCCGCCCAGGTCGCGATTGCCTCGACTCGATCGATCTCGCTTGCGGCAGAGGCGGTCGGTGCGCCGAGAAGCGGCCTCGTGAGAACCGCGAACGCCGCCCACATGCCCGCGACCGGCCAACCGGTCGCTGCCCACAGCACGAACGCGGCGAGCACCGACGCGGCGATCCACGCCCACAGCCGCTCGATGCGTTGCAGGCGCTGCACGGTTCCGCGCGAGCCTCCTCGGATCAGTGGCACACCCCGCAGTGACGCAACGGCGGCGAGTAGGCCGACGCCGACCAATGCTCCGAGGGCGCCGCCGACCAGCCCGTTCATCCCGTTCGCCGATCCCCGGCCGCCCAGCGCGAGTCGAATCCCCACTCCGCCAGAGCGGCAATGTGGCCTCGACCGGTGAGCCCGAAGGCCGGGACCGCCACACCATCTGGCCCGGGCGCGTACACCTCGGTCGACAGCAGGTGGTCCTCGCTCGTCGGATCGACCTCGCGGATGGACTGCACCACCCGACGGCCGCCGGCGAATCCGACGTGGACGACAAAGTGCACGGCGTCGCGGATCAGCAGGTTGGCGTGGCCGGGGTCGATCGGCGGCTGCGCCAGCGTCGCGGCGTAGGTGCTGATGCGATTGAACACGTTCTTCGAGCTGTCGGCGTGCATCGAAGTCATCGAGCCATCGTTGCCCTGCGACATCGCGAGCAGCATCGGTACGGTCTCGGCGCCGCGACACTCACCGACAATGATCCGGTCGGGGTCCATCCGCAGACTGGCGACCACGAGATCCGACATGGAGATGGCGCCGTTTCCTTCGATGTTGGCGACTCGCGCCTCGCACTCGACGAGGTTTGGGTGGGCCGTGTCGAATCGGCTGATGCCCAACTCGAGGTTGTCCTCAACCGTGACGATTCGCTCCTCGGGTTCGATCTCGTTGATCAAGGCGCGTAGCAGGGTGGTCTTGCCCGTGCCGGTGCCTCCCGAGACGATCACGTTGCGCTTGGCCCGAACCGCAGCCCGCAGGAATCGAGCGACCCCGTCATCGAACGCACCACGCTCGCGAAGCTCGTCGAGGGAGGAGATCGAGAAGTCGTGGCGGCGGATGGACAGGCTCGGACGGGCCGACACCGAGAACATGGCGTTGAGGCGATCACCATTCGGGAGCTGCATGTCGATGATCGGGTTCGAATGGTCGAACCGTTGCTCGACCCGGCCCATACGACGGGCGAAGTCGGCGATGATCCGACGCAAGTGCTCGTCGGATCCGGCAATCGGATCGACTTGGCGGCGGAGACCGTCTCGAGTCTTGATGAAGACGCGATCCCACCCGTTGACATGAACATCCTGCACGGAGGGGTCCTGGATCCACCGCTCGAGACCCCCGAAGCCGAAAACTTGGTCGAGGGTGGCGTTGATCAAGTGCTCCTCGGCATCGGGATCGAGGGGCTCACGGCCGGCCGCCAGCGCGGCCTCGCCGCGCCGCGTCAGCTCCCCACGGAGCACTGAGCGGGCGTAGCGCCGCTCATCACCAGTGCTCAGTGGGACGTCGCCCTGAGCCGCCCGCCGATTGATCTCCGAGCTCACGGCATCGCCGATCAGCTCGACGAGCGCCGAATCTGCGAGCGGCGCGAGCGTCACGAGCCGCCGGCGACCAGCTTGCGATCGATCTCCTCGAAGAGCGAAAGCAGGTCGCGAGAGATGTAGTCGACACCCTCGGGCTCACCCAGTTCGGCGGCCGATGTGCGTTCGAGGTCGGCCATGGCTCGCCGGAGCTCCTGGCGGTTGTTGCCGGCCTGAGCTACCAGGAATCGCCGACGGAAGCACTGTTCGCAACCGGGGACCAACTCGAGCCCCTTGAGCACGGCGACGCGGGCCGAGGTGAGATCGCCGAGTTCCAACGCGAGGTCGACCGTCCAGTGAATGGCCTCGTCGATCGTGAACTGCACGTGCGAGCGAATCGCATGGTCCGCCCAACCAAAGCTTGATGCGGTACCGCCACTGAACGGCACGCCTCGTACCAGGTCGATGGCGAGACGAAGCATCTCCAGCTGCCGAGCGGGTTCATCGGCGACACGCTCGGCGGCAGCGAGTAGTGCTTCGAATCGATCGAAGTCGGTCCGGATCCTGGGATCGAGCCGGTAAAGGCGGTCGCTGCCGGCCCGGGACAGGTACGGCGTGCCGTCGTGCGCCGTGCCCAGTCCGGTGCGTGCGCGACTCATCACGTTCGCGAACGCCTTGTCGGTCGGCGGCTCGTAGGGGGGCCAGATCCAGGACTTGAGCTGGTCAGCGTCGACCCCATGGCGATGGAACGCGAGGTACGCGATGACGTCGACTGCCTTGACGGACGAGAACCGTGATGCGCCGTCGACCTCGACCGGACCGAGGATCCGGACCTCGATTTCATCGTCGAGGTCCGGATCCGGAACGGCCAGCACATTGCCGACCGTGGTGGGTCGAGCCAACTGGGTACGGAGGTCGAGCGGTTCTTCGATCGCCAACTCCTGGGCATCGAGCGCCGACGACTCGACCAGCTCACCGATCGACCGAAACTCGTCGTCGGCGAGTGCCATCGAACGCACGGCGATTCCGGCCGGTTCGACGGTGATGGTGTTGGTGCCGAGCTCAAGCCGGGTGGTGACGGAGAGACCCGGAGCCATCAGCGCAACGGCGTCTAAACGGTTGGCGACCTCGACCGGCGGCGTATCCGCTGCCAGAACCACGACGGGTGCAGCGAGATCGTCGTCGCGATCGCCGGCAACGGCGGCGACCGCGCCGATGGCCTCCGACCAGGATGCCACCGCCGATAGGCGCTCGAGATCGTCGAGACCATGGTCGATTCCCACCGCGACGACGTGGACATCACCATCGCGTGGCGACACGGCGAGGTCGAGCGCGGCGGTACGAACGAACGAACGGCACGCTTCTGGCGTGCCGTCGAGTTCGACCTGTGCGCCGGGCACGAGGTCGAGGAGAACCGCCCGGCCGTCGCCCAGCCGTTCGTCGTGAGGCCGATCGACGTCGGCGCCATCTTCGGCCTCGAGCGAGGTACCGATGATCACGCTGATGCGGGGGCCCGGCTCGGTCGCTGCCGGTCGGGGATCGTCGAGGCCACGACCATCCTCCCGAGCTTCGATCGCCGCGCCTTCCTGATCGGGCAGGTCGGCCGTTTCACTCGCCGGCTTCGCCAGGGCATGCCGTGGGTGATCCGCTGGAAGGTCGAGCCGCAAGTGGCCGTGTTCGTCGGTCACGATCTCGATCACCGAGGGGTCCGAGCCCGGCGGCCCGAATGCCGGTGACACCCGCCAGTTGCGCAGCTCGGCGTCGACCACGTGACTTGCCGCATGGCCAAGCAGGCGCTCGAAAGCCGCCGTCTCGGCAGGCACTCCGAGCGGTCGATGACCGGCCCGACGGGCGCGCCACTGGAGGGCGCGCCGTCGCCGCAGCGCGGCCACGAGGCCGACCGACAGCAGCACCGCACCCGTGCCGAGCACGGCTCCGCCGAACACTCGCGGCGCGGCCCAGGCGCCGCCGCCGGATGCGGGCTCCTGTCGCTGCGGCGTCGTGACTGCTGATGGGTCCTCGGCGACTTGGATTTGCGCCGATGGCGGGGCCGATGTCCCGCGTTCGATCGTTCCACCCGAGCCCACCATCGAGCGGGAACCACTAGGCACAGGGGCAGCCCGATCAGGACGAGCGGGAGACGTCCTGGCGGGCTCGGGTGGAGAACTGGAAGGAGATGACGGGGCCGGCGCGGTGGCGCCAACCGCGACGTGTCCCATCGCGGCGACGGCGCCACCGGCCCCATCCGAACCACGCCCCGGCGCGGGTTCGGTCGAATCATTGAGACCCGGGCTGGCTTCGGTCTCCGCGCTCGGGGGTTCGGCGGGAGCGACGTTCGGCGGAGCCTCGAGGGTGTACACACGTTCGGAGGTCGACTCGACATCGACGGGCGGCAGGAGTAGACGTTCGCCCGGGAAGATGACGTCGGCGTCGCCGCTGCGCACCTGTGCGTTCGCGGCGACGACATCGCTCCAGTGCTCCGTGGTCGTGGCCGCGAGATCGTGGCCGATGCCGGGGCCACCGGCTCCGGCTGCGGTCGCCACTCGATCCTCGGCGATCGACCACATGGACTCACCCGGTGCAACGATGTGGATGCTTGCCCGGTGCAGCGACCCGTGGAGGCTGCCGTCGAGCAGCGCGGCATCGATATCCGACGTGGCCGGGAGGCTCAACACCGTTCCCTGCGGGACGACCTCGGTGTTCGGGGTCATGAGGGCACCAGCGGCATCGATCCGCCCGAGATTGGCGTGAGCGATGTCTTTCCAGCGCAGACCGTCGCCATACGCGGCGACGGCGACATCCCACAACTCGGTCGCCGTGCCCATCTCGACGTCGATCGTGAGATCGAGGGAAGCGCGGTGTGGGATTGTCTGCGTCGGAGCTCCGCCGAGGTCCGCACGTGGCGAGGAGGTGCCGGCGAAGGCCGTCGTTGCGAAGCCTGAGTGCGGCTGGGCCTCGAAGCGCTGCTCGGTGGGCGCCGGTACGGCGGGCTCGACACGCGGGCCGAGGTCGAGCGCCTGAATCGCCGGCGCTGCGACCGGGCCGAGACTGAGCGTGAGCGCAAGAGCGATCGCGGCGACCGATCGTGCGGCCAGGCCTTGGATGCCCGGAGTGAGCGGGAGGCTTCGGCTCGGCCGGTTGCGAACCACGGCCGCGACCTCGACCACGAAGGCCGCGACGAACTGAGCCCAGAGGATCCATACGACGATCGCGAGGACCGCCAGCAGCAGCGCGGCGAAGCCGTCGCCGGTCTGGGTGACCGCGATCCGGACCTCCTCAGCCGTTGGAATCCGGTCAGGAAGGGGGTTGCCGACGGTACCGATCAGCAGCAGTGGTACCCCGAAGAGGACCCCAGTGGTACCCGCGAGCGCGATGACGGCAGCGGCGATCTTGCGAATCGTCGACGCCATGACGTCCTATCCCCGATTCCACACGTGGGGGCGCGGATACGGGCATCGGTTCGGGTCGCTCGTGGCGGACGCTTTTGACATCAAACCTCCCAGGGGCGGGAGAGTAATACAAAAGCATTGAGATCACAAGAAATTCATCTTTGGCGATTCGCTACACTTTCGCCATGTTCTGGCTGTTCGCGATGTCCACGACCGTGGGACTCGTCCTCGGCATCCCCCAACTCGTGCGGCGCTGGCTCAACCCAGCCGGGGCGGCCACCGAGCACCTCACGGCCATCGCCGCCGCGGTTCTGACCGTTGCCGGCCTGTCCGGACTGCTGGCCCTCGCCTTCGATCCCGAGCCGATCGTGGCCGTCATCGTGGCGATCTGCCTCGGCCTGGCCGCCGGAGCCATGGTCCCCGAAGGCGCACACTGGATCGCCGCAACCGCGTCCGCCTCGAGCGAGCCTCGTGGCGAGGACGAATCCCCGCGCTCGTCCGGCACCACGCCCTAGCCTTGCCCGCTATGGAAAACCTGATGCCGAAGACCGAGATCGGCGAACGCGTGTTGAGCGACACGGTCGCCGCCCTCGAAGCCGACCTCGACGGCTACGAACCACCGGCCGCCTTTGCCGTCGGCGTCGCCACGATCGGCCCTTCGGGTGGTGTCCTCGACGTTTCCTACCCGCACGTCAACCTGCTCGGTTCCTGGGGAACCGTCGCAGTGTTGGCCCGTGCCACCGGCTACCGATCCGGCACCGAGACATTCCAGCTCGGCGACGATCTGATCACCTCGGCCATCGCCGACCTCGAGTCGATCGCAACCGGCGACGGACCCCATGTCAACCTCGACGCCTGGCACTCGTGCGCCGGGGCGGCGCGCCACGAGGCCCTCGGAGGCGACCGGATCGTCGTCGCTGCGATCATCGACAACATCTACCAACCTCCGGTCGATGCGATCGATGCGTACTTGCGCCTCCACCTGCTGTCGCACCGAGCGGTACAGCCGCACGGGGTGAACCTCAACGGTGTGTTCGGCCTGCTCAACAACGTGGTGTGGACCGACCTCGGCCCGTTCGAGCCCGAAGGCTGGAACCTCAAGCGACTCGAACTGCAGGCGCAAGGACACAACCCACACGTCCACCTCGTCGACAAGTTTCCTCGGATGCTCGACTACGTCGTGCCGTCCGGCGTACGCATCGCCGACGCCAACCGCGTGCGTCTGGGAGCCCACCTCGCCGAGGGCACCACCGTCATGCACGAGGGATTCTGCAACTTCAACGCCGGCACCCTCGGCTCGGCGATGGTCGAGGGCCGCATCTCTGCCGGCGTGGTCGTCGGCGACAACTCCGACGTCGGCGGCGGCGCCTCGATCATGGGAACGCTGTCAGGCGGTGGCACCGAGGTCATCTCAATCGGCGAGCGCTGCCTCCTCGGAGCCAACGGTGGGATCGGCATCAGCCTCGGCGACGACTGCATCGTCGAGGCCGGCTGCTACATCACCGCCGGCACCCGGATCACCTTCCCCGACGGCGAGGTCGTCAAGGGCAAGGACATCTCGGGCGCGAACGGGCTCTTGTTCCGCCGCAACTCCGAGAACGGCCAGATCCAAGCGATCCCTCGCGACAACGCCGGCTGGGAAGGCCTCAACGAAGCGCTGCACGCCAACTGAGCGTGCGTCGGCCCGGATTCGGGTCTGGCCTCTAAGGTTGTTGCATGCGGTTCACGATTCGGGAGGGTTCGGGACCACACGCGGTCGCCGACGCCACGATGCTGCGGGCCCTCGGGATGCCGCATGGCGGCGTGGTGTCGGTGGGGGACACGCACCTGCGGGTGAGCGGAGGCGACGTCACCGGTCCTACCGATCTCCAACTCCCCGACGAGTTGATGAGCAACGCCGGCCTCAAGCCCGGTGCCAGCGTCGACGTCAAACGCGCGATCCTGCCCGCCGCCGAGGTCGTGCGCTTCGTCGAGCATGACCTCGAACCCCGTGTGCTCGCGCGAGCACTCCAGGGCTCCCCCATCACGGTCGGCGACCGGATCACAATCGAGGCCGGCTATTTCGAGGGGACCGAAGACGCGATTCTTGAGGTGACCGAGGTCGTCCCCGAGTCCAAAGGGACCGTCGGTGCGGGCACCCGCTTCGCCAAGGGCGGCGAGCCCGCCGAAGCTGCCCCCGCAGCCGCGCCGACTGCTTCTTCGCCGACCACCGCGACGCCTCCTGGGCCAGGCGAGACAGGCCCTCCAACCGCTCCGGCCGAGCCCGCGGAACCGCCCGCGCCGACCACCGCGGATGCGTTGCTGGCCGGCCTCGACAACGAGGTCGATCTGATCACCGGCTGGTTCTCCCTCTTGGCAACCTCGGACAATCTGGCAGCGTCGTGGAACATGCCGAGCGTGGCGGGAATGTTGCTCGAAGGACCGAATGGCTGCGGCAAGTCCGAGCTGGTCACCGAAGCAGCCACCCGCGCCGGCAGCACCGTTACCGAGGTAGACATCAGTCGAGTCTTCAAGCCCGAGCGCCTCCTCGACCGTCTGTCCTCCGCGCTCAACGCGCCGCGCGGACCGCGTGTGATCTTCGTCGACCGACTCGAGCAGCTCACCGGCGACGACGCACTCTCGACCTATCGCACCCAATTCATCGCCGTGCTGCGCTGGTTCCTCGAGGAGGTTGCCGACAAGCCGCAGGTCGCGTGCGTGCTCGGCGTCGAGTCGACCGCCGACCTTCACGAGTCCCTGGCCAAGTCGCCACTACTCCCCCGAACGGTGTCGATTCCGCCACCCGACCTCGACCGGCGAGAGCTGCTCTTCGAGGCCGCCTTCGCCCACGTGCCGGGCTCCGACGACGTCGACGCCCACCGCCTGGCGACCCTGTCCTCCGGCTTCAGCGGTGCCGATGTGCTCGCCGCCGTTCTGCAGGCCTCGGCGATGATCACCGCTCCCGGCGAGAAGCTCACGACCGACCTCGCCGTCCAGGCGGTCGAAGGCACGTCGCCCTCGCTCGGCTCGGTTCCGCTTGGACAGATCACCGGCTTCGGCTTCGAGAAGGTCGCCAACATGGCCGAGGCCAAGCAGCGGCTCACCGAAGCCGTCATCTGGCCGATGACTCAGCCCGAACGCTACGAGCGGCTCGGCATCGAGCCGCCGAAGGGCATCCTGCTTTGGGGTCCACCGGGAACCGGCAAGACCTTCATCATCAAAGCCCTGGCCCACGAAGCCGGAAGCGCCTTCTTCGCCGTCAAGGGCGCCGAGCTCCTCGACAAGTACGTCGGCGAAAGCGAGCGAGCGGTCCGGACGGTGTTCCAACGGGCCCGCGACGCCGCACCGTCGATCATCTTCTTCGATGAGTTCGATGCCCTCGCCCCCGTTCGCGGCAGCTCCTCGAGCTCGGTGTCCGACCAGGTCGTTGCCGCGCTCCTCACCGAGATCGATGGTGTCGCCGACCGCGGTCAGGTCTCCGTCATCGCCGCGACCAACCGGAAGGACCTGATCGACGGCGCGTTGCTGCGAGCCGGCCGCTTCGAGAGCCACATCGAGATCGGCTTGCCGGCCGCCGAGGCTCGCCTCGCGCTGCTCAACATCACCGACGTCGCACTGTCCGACGACGTCGACCTCGCCCAACTGGCCGAAGACACCGAAGGGCTCTCCTTCGCCGACCTGACCGGCGTGCTTCGCGAGGCGGCGCTGGAAACACTTCGGTCCGACGAGACGGCGACCGAGGTCGGCCCCGAGGCGCTTCAGCGAGCCTTGCGGTTGTTCGACGACCGGCGCGGGGCCGCCACCACCGACGGCTGACACCAGTCGCCGCAGGCGAATCGGTCAGATGCTGCGCCCGGCCTGAGCCCAGTATTCGTCCTTGAGCAGGCGCTTGTAGAGCTTGCCGGTCGGGTGTCGAGGCAACTCGTCACGGAAATCGACCGAGCGCGGGCACTTGACGTCGGCGAGATGCTCGCGGCAGTACGCGATCAGTGTGCGTTCGAGCTGGGCGGCCGCATCGTCATCGGCCGGCATCTCGTTGGGTTGGACGACGGCCTTGACCTCTTCGCCGAAGTCATCGTTGGGCACGCCGATCACCGCGACGTCGAAGACGTCGGGGTGCATCGTGAGCACGTTCTCGGCCTCCTGCGGGTAGATGTTCACCCCGCCGCTGATGATCATGTAGGCCTTGCGGTCGGTCAGATAGAGGAAGCCGTCCTCGTCCACCCGACCGACGTCACCGAGGGTCGACCACCCGTTGGACAGCCGCGAATCAGCCGTCTTGTTGGGGTCGTTGTGGTACTCGAACTGGGACTCGCTCTCGAAGTACACGCCGCCCTCTTCGCCGACGGTGACCTCGTTGCCCTCCTCGTCGCAGATGTGGAGGATGCCGGTGAGGGGCTTGCCGACGGTGCCCGGGTGCTCGAGCCAATCCTGGCTGTTCACGTAGCAGAACCCGTTGCCTTCGGTGCCGGCGTAGTACTCGTGGATCACCGGGCCCCACCAATCGATCATCTTGTGCTTGACGTCGACCGGGCACGGGGCCGCGGCATGGACCGCAGCCTGGAGCGAAGAGACGTCGTACTGGGCGCGCACGTCGTCGTCGAGCTTGAGCATGCGCACGAACATGGTCGGCACCCACTGGCTGGTGGTGACCTTGTGCTGTTCGATCAGGCGCAGTGCATCCTCCGCATCGAACCGTTCCATCACGACGGTCGTGCCACCGATCCGGTGGACGGCCATGCAGAAGCGCAGCGGCGCCGCGTGATACGCCGGTGCGGGCGACAGATAGACACAGCCGTCGGTCACCGCGAACAGCATCGTCGCCAGCATGAGCAGCGGGACAGGTGTGCCGAGCGGGTCATCGGCCATCGTGGTCTTGATGCCCTTGGGCTGGCCGGTCGTGCCGGAGCTGTACAGCATGTCGGCCGCCTCGAGACGGCCGGGTAGCGGCTCGGCCGGGTACTGAGCGATCGCATCCTCGAACGACTCGTGACCCTCGAAGATGCCGCCCACGCTCAGGCGGATCTTGACGTTCGGCGTGTCGGCGAGGACGGCCGTCGCCTGCTCGGCCTTGTACGGACTGGTGATGAAGGCCTGGGCACCGCAGTCATTGAGGATGTACGCGACCTCTTCAGTCGTCAGCCGAGAGCTGATCGCCGTGTAGTACAGCCCCGCATAGTGCGCTCCCCAGCAGACAACGAAGAACTCGGGGCGATTCTCCATGCAGAGGGCAACGTGGTCGCCACGCTCCAGTCCGGCCGCCCGGAAGAGCTGCGACAGCTGATTCGCTTGGGCGTCGAGTTCGGCATAGCTGAGTGATTCGCCGGAGGTGCCCATGATGATGGCGGGCCGATCCGGTGCCCGTTCAGCGACTATGCCGGGGTGGAACAGTTCGGGTGTCTCGGTCTCGGACATTCCGAGAACCTAGCCGACCGCGCTCCGTCGGAACCCCTCGATCCGCCCCGCAAATAGGGCACGAAGTGAACGCGTGCCGACGGTACGGACGTTCGTTAGATTCGGTCGTCATGAGCTTGCTTGAACAGATCGCCGACGCCCTCGGCTCCACCGACAATGTCTCGAGCCTGATGGGCGGACTGCGGGTCAAGGAGGACGCGGCGCGGGGCCTCATCGGGTCCGCAGTACCAGCGGTTCTGGCCGGCCTCGGGTCTCGGACCGATGGTGAGGGTGCCGCAGCGCTTCACGGGGTGACCACGACCGATGGTGGCGGGCTCGCCGCATCGATCGGCGCCCTGTTCGAGCAGGGTGATTCGACCGGCAGTGCCACCAAGCTCGTCGACGCGGTGTTCGGCAAGCAACGCGGTGCGGTCGAGTCCCAGATCGGCTCCGAGTCGGGTGTCGAGATGTCCGCCGTCAGCCGGTTCCTTCCGATGGCGACCGCGGCGGTCATGAGTCTGCTCGCCAAGTTTGGGGCCGAAGACGGGCTCGATGCCGAGGGCATGGCCGAGCAGCTGGCGGCAATCGGCGCCGACGGAGCCATGGGCGACATCCTGGCCCAGGCAGACGACGACGATCGCAGTGGATTCGTTGCCGGCATGACGGCGGTCGGCGCAGCGGGTGGCCTCGCAGCGCTCGCTCCGGCGACGAACATCGGCACGGGTGCGACCGCGGCTATCGCCGGTGCAGCTGGAGGCGAGCCGGCGGCTGGCGCTGCGACAACATCGAGCGGTCTGGGGCGCTACGACGTCGATGCGGATCGCACCGGCCTCGGCTGGTTGCTCCCCGCCGTGCTGCTCGCCGGAGGCCTGATCCTGGGGCTCATCCTCTGGCAGTGCGGCAACAGCGAAATCCGCCAGCCGTCGCTCGAGGTCTCGGACGAGGTCGAAGCCGCCGAGTCGGCCGATGGCGACTCGGGTGATGGCGACTCGGAAGCGACTGCAAGTGACGAGGAGTCCGACGAAGCAAGCGACGGCACCGATGCCGACGCCGAGTCCGAGTCTGCAGCAGCCGAGCCGACCGCCACGCCCGAACCCGAGCCCACCGCAACCCCAGAGCCTGAGCCCGAACCCACGCCGGCGCCCACGCCGACTCCGGAACCGGATCCGACGCTCGCCGCTCTCGCCAGTGCGACACCCGAGCTCAGCACGCTCCTCACCGTCGCCGCCGATCTTGGCCTCGACGGCTTGCTGGCCGATCCCGATGCGGGGCCTTTCACCATCTTCGCGCCGACCAACGACGCGTTCGATGGCGCATCAGAGGTGCTCGGTCGCCTCGACGGCGATCAGCTGGCGTCGACGGTTGGCTTCCACGTCGTGCCCGGTGTCATCACCAGCGATCAAGTCGTTCCGGGCGCCGAGTTCGTGACCTCGACCAGCGAAGTGCTCCGCATCGGCGACGACGGCTCCGTGCCCGGCGGCGGAGCGATCCTGAGCGCCGACATCTCGGCCGCCAACGGCATCGTCCATGTGATCGAGGGGGTCATGGTTCCCGGATCCGTGCAGCGTGGTCTGGCCACCGCAGACATCAATGCGCTGTTCGAGCTCGAGCCCATCCAGTTCTCGGTCGGCAGCGCGGAGATCCTGGCCGAGTCCGTCCCCACGCTCGATGCTGCGGTCGCCGTGCTCCTGGAGGTGCCTCAGGACACGCGCCTCGAGGTGCAAGGCCACACCGACACCGATGGTGGCGAAGACGCCAACCAGGCACTCAGCGAAGCCCGGGCCAACTCGGTCGTCACGTACCTGACCGGCCAAGGCGTCGACCCCGAGATCCTGAGCCCCGTCGGCTACGGCGAGACCGACCTCAAGATCGAGCCCGAGGTCACCGCCGAGGACAAGGCACAGAACCGACGGATCGAGTTCGTCGACATCACCGACCTGTAGCGGGCGCCGGTACCGCCGGCGGTCAGAGCAGGTCGAGCACGTCGGCCCATCCGCCTTCCGCGGGTGGGCCGATCACGTGCTCTGCGATCGCCATCACCTCGGGAAAGGCCGTTGCGACCGCCACCGGAATGTCGGCGAGTTCGAGCATTGGCAGGTCGTTGCCCGCATCGCCGATCCCGAGAATGCGCGCCGGCGGCGTGTCGCCGCGGTGATCGATCCAGGCCTGGATGCCGCGCCGCTTGTCGACGTCGGCCGGGGCGATCATCAACGAACCCGGCGGGTAGAGATGGTCGACGAAGAGGTGTACCTCGGTGTCGTCGTAGCCAGCAAGTTCAGCATGGGCCGGCGCCAGGAAGTCGCGGTCGACACCGAGCATGCTCAGGCCGAGAACGTCATCGCGTGTCGCCAGCTCGTCGAGTGTCCACCACACGAGGTCCCCATCGAGTGTGTCGAGGTGGCGGGTGCTTGTGGTCACGTCTTCGAGCGCGACCGCAGTGGTGTCCGCGAGATACGCCACGGGGGCGATCCCGTGCGAGCCGAGAATCCCCAGCGTGCGTTCCAAGGCATCGGCCGTGAAGGTCACCATGTGGAAGAGCTCTTCGATCACGAAGTCGTAGCCAACCGCCCCGTTGAGCAGTACGGCGGGCATCACGATCCCGTTGGCGTCGAAGGCCCGACGGGCGCTATTTCGTCGACGTCCGGTCGCCGCGATCAGTTCGACGTCGTCGCGTCGATGGAGTTCGGCGATCGCTTCGACCGTCGCGGGGTGACAGCGCAGCGTGTTGTCCCAGACCGTGCCGTCGAGGTCGGTGACGACCAGGGTCCCGACCGCCTTCGTCGTTTCGGTGTCAGACCCCGGCATCGGCACGCAACTGGCGAAGCTTGATCGCGGTCCTGGCCAACCGGATCTCCGCGGCATCGAGATCGCCAACCGCTCCGGCGGATTCGACGGTTGGAACCACCGATTCGAGGAACGCCCGACACTCATCGAGGCGGTCACGGCGGTCCGCCTCGAACGTCGACCAATGCGGCTGCAGCGCGTCGACCTCTCGCCCGAGCAGGTGCGCCCACTCGACGAGCCCCTCTTGACGCTCGCCGAAGAGGCGACGTCGGCGAGCAGCTCGCCGACGAGCACGGCGAAGGTTCCAGGCCTGCCACAGCACGAACGCCACGGCGACGGCGAGCAGCATCCAGGTCCAGGTCGGCACCCTCGCCGGGCGAATGACACCGCCGTCCTCCTCGAGCACGCTGACGAAGGCGAGCGCGAAGCTGCCAAGGTCGGGTTGGCCCTTTGCCGCCTCCAGCGCACGGTCGAGCTGGTCCTGCGACATGCGGTTGCCGGCGGCGAAGAAACGTTCGGCGCCGAGCTTGTAAGACAGCGCCACACCGCCATAGCGATTGGCCACCGCCTGCGCGTCGACGAGCTCGTCGTCCGGTCCGACGATGGTGAAGCGCAGCTCGGTACCGAGTTCGCGAGCGCGAGCGGTCGCTCGGAGCAGGTCCAGACGCGGAACCGGCTCGATGGAGCCCTCGGCCAGCACCGAATCGTCAACGAGGATGGCCAGGCTCTCGTTGGGGATGTCCAAGGCATCGGTGACCTCGGACGGCAACTCACCGCCGGAACCGCCGCAGGCGGCGAGTGTGGCGACTGCGATAGCGACGATGGCGACCACCCGCGCTCCGATCCGGCTCGCCGCCTGTGATGAGCTGTGGGAGCGCGAACGCGCCAAGCGTGGTCGATGCAGCACGTCCTACAGGATGGCACCTCCGCACAAGCGAACGGCTCCACTCGCGCACGAAGTCTGTGCGCCTGCTGCCCGGTTGGACTCGCACCCCCGAACCGCCTTTGCGCGCGGTCAGTCGGGAATCCGACCGACGATGCGGTCGACCCGGATCTCGATCGTGCGACGGTCCGCGCCGCGGTCCTTCGGCTGGCGGTAGCGCGCGGCATAGCGACGAACCGCGTCGGCGCACACGACCGGATCGGCGGACACCGTTGCCGATCCGTACAACGTCGCCCAGCGTCCCCCATCGACCTGACCGAGTGCGGCTTGCAGGTGACCGGCGGCCTCGAGCAGGCGCACCTTCTTCGACGCGGCGAAGGTGATGACCCGGGCCGTCGCCGTCTCATCGTCCCAGGTGAATCCCACCGGCGTGACGTGCAGCTCCTCAGCCGACACCGAGAGCGTGAGGGTGGCGAGGTGGCGCTCGGTGAAGAACTCGATCGCGGATGGGCCGAGCTCGTCCGGGTCGTAGCGCACGGGACGCAGGCTATCTGCGGTCGCGAAGCGCCATCGGGCCGAGTCGTGGAGGTTCCCCGATCGGTATCCGGGTACTCCTGAGGATCGGCGCTAGCGTGTGACCGCTATGCCTCTGTTCACCCGCTCTGTCGACTTCGGGACACCGTTCAAGAAGAACGACACCGTCAAAGCCACCGTCGACCTGCCCGGCGTGCCAGCGGGCACCGAGGGCCGCATCAAGGTCATCAATGGCTTCGAGTGGACCCGCTACTGGGTGTTCTTCGACAACGGCGTGGACCTCAGCCATCTCGATGGTGGCGAGCTCGTCCGACCTCAGCACTGGCAGGACTGGCACGATGCCCAAGCAGCTGCGGCCGAGGCCGCGGAACGGGCCGCCGAAGCAGCCGAAGCTGCTGCGGAAGGCGGCGAAGCGGCAGCAACCGATTCGGCTGCGGCCGACCCCAACGACCCGCTCGCAGCCGTCCGAGCCATGGTGCCACCGCACCTTCTCGAGCGCTCGGCTGCCGCACGCGCCCGCCTTACCGGCGGCTGAGGACCAGACTGCGGCGAGGCGTAGCTAGGTCAGCCGGTCTCGCACCGCACCCACGATCTGGGCGGTCGCTTCGCCAACGCTGCCCTTGATCGGAAAGAGCGCGCTCGATCCCATCACCATGCCGCGCACGTTGAGCGGCAGGTCACGGGCGAACAAGGCGACCCACGCTTGCGGGTCGATGGGCACGTCGGTGTCGCGTGTCAACACCGGGAAGCCGGTCTGGGCCGCGAGCGAGCTCATGCCGATGATCGGCGGCAGCGTGAACCAGACACCCGCGCCCGTGGACACCGCCCGCGTAGCGCTTTCGAGCGGACGTACCCACTCGGTCCAGGACGTGTCGAACTCGACCCGATCGTCGTCGAGTGACTGCACCAGTTCGACCAGTGACGGGACCTTTGCCGCCTGCAGCGTGTCGATCTGATTGGCGAGCGGCACGCAGTAGCGACCGCTCGTCGCGATTCGGACGCCGTCGAAGTTGCTGCGCTGGATGGCCTCGACCGAGATGCCCTGCTCGTGGCCCGGGCCGGTGCAGATCGCCAGGCGCCGCTCGAGCACATTGAGCAACGCGAGCTCTTCGAGAAGATCGGCGCTGGCAACGACGCCGTCGCATCCGGCGACGGAGAGCGCTTCGACCAACCGATCGAGCAACTCGCGCCGCTCGACCACCGTTCCGGTGCGCGGATCGAACTGGTGGTTGCCGCTGATCAGCACGAGCTGACCATCGACGGGGACCGGGTGATCGCGGCGCCGGCGGGAGTTCAGGCGGGTGGCGACAACGTTCGGCCGACGAACGCGGTGCGTGACGATGCGCGTCCAACTCGTGTCGTGGAGGCGGTAGGCGCGCATGTTCACGGAGGTTACTTCTCCCCCAAACGGGGTCTCGGGATGCCCACAGCTACGCTGCCAAACATGTTCGGAAGGCATCCGTCGTCCTACTCACCGGCAGGTCACGGGCCTCGCAAACGGCCGCGCAGCGTGGTCGCGTCGCTACTGGTCTGCATGTCGCTTCTCGCATTTTCGGTGTACGTACCCGACGCGGCAGCGCATGCCGAACTCCGCCAGTCATCACCCCTTCCTGGCTCGGTCGTCGGTGGGGAATTCCACTCGATCGCGCTCCAGTTCAGTGGGCTCGACACCGAGGCTCCGTTCCGAGCCGAGCTGCTCGATCCCTCGGGCACACCGATCGGAAACCCCGCCGTGCGCGAGGAGATGCGCATCGTGATTCCGATCGAACCACTCGAGGTGCCGGGCACCTACACGGTCAGCTACACGACGACCGGCGTCGACGGCGATCTGGTCAGTGACCTGTTCACGTTCCGCTTCGATCCCAGCGCTCCCGAGCCGGTCGGCATCACGATCGAGATCACCACGACCGAGCGGGTCGGTTGGTTCGGCTACCTATTGATCCTGGTCGGCGCGGCGATCCTCGGCTACCTGGTTCACCGGGTTCGGTTCGCACTTCGCGAGCACCGCGCCGCGCAGGCCGCTTCATGAGTCGCGTCGGCGCTCGGGCTATCGGCCGGTTCATGAGAGCGTCGGCGCTCGGGGCATCGGTCGAGTCATGAGCCGTCCGTGATCTCGGAGCGGATGCCGGCCGGCGCCGAGCGGCATCTCCGCCGCCTGGGTCAGGCGAGCCCGCTGCTCGCCGACCTGTCCCAGGCCGATGTGTTGGTGATGGTGCCCGAGGGCGACGAGTTCCGCATCCTGTCGCATGTGCGGCCGATGAATGCCCGGACCGTCTACCCGATCGACCAGACCGACGGCACATTCGCCATGCTCGATCGTCCCCTCGCATCTCGGGCCTACGAGAGTGGCGAGATCATGGACGGCGGCATCTTCCTCGAGCGTCGTTCGCGCTGGATACGTACCCTCGCCGTGCCGGTCACGTTCGAGGGCTCAATCATCGGTGTGCTCGCCCGCGAGTTCTCGCCGTCGATCGAGATCATGCCCGGCGATCTCGAGCTGCTGAGCTTTGCGACGTTCCGACGGTTCGCAGCGATGATCGCGGCGGGGACCTACCCGTTCCGAGTCGAGACTCGGCGCCACGACCATCCGCCCCGCGTCGGCGACGGAATCATGTTGTTCGACCGGGCCGGGCGTCTGGAGTACGCGTCGCCGAATGCCCTGACCGTGCTGCGCGCCGTGGGGGCATCCCACGTGAACCTCGGGCAACGGTTCGGCGACATGGGGGTCGACGCGCCGGGATTTCGCCAGGCCTATGCCAACGGACTCGAGTACACCGACGAGGCCGACCTCGAGTTCGGCGTTCTCTCGACCCTGTGCATTCCGCTGCTGACTCGCGACGTCGTGACCGGCTCGCTCGCTCTGGTGCGCAACATCACCGAGTTGCGCCAGCGAGACCGCCTGCTGATGACCAAGGACGCCACGATCGCCGAGATCCACCACCGGGTGAAGAACAGCCTCCAGACCGCATCGTCGCTGCTTCAGCTGCAGAGCAGGCGGGTCGACAGCGAAGACGCTCGGGCAGCATTGGCCGAATCGGCCAGGCGCATTCGGTCGATCGGCATCGTGCACGAGTTGCTGTCACACCGCACCGATGACGAGGTCGAATTCGGCGAGATCCTGTCGACCCTCACCTCCACGATTCGAGACGGGCTCATCGACCCGGGTCGGCCTGTCCGCTTCGTGATCGACGCCGACCCGGCGAACCTGCCGAGCAAGCTGACCACGCCCTTGGCGTTGGTCGCCAGCGAGCTCGTACAGAACGTGATCGATCACGCCGGCGGCACCGAGGTCCGGATCACGCTGCGCGTGCAGTCCGACGCCGTTCATCTCACGGTGAGCGACGACGGCGTCGGCTTTCCTCAGGACTTCTCGATCGAACGCTCGGCGGGCCTTGGTCTCACGATCGTCGGGACGATGGTCGAGAGCGAGCTGAGTGGTTCGATGTCGATCGAACCGGCAGAGGATGACGACGGCGGTTCGGTCACGGTTCGGGTGCCACTGTTCGACGAGACCCGGCGACGCATGCACGCAGCGCGTGGCCTCAGAGAGTGAACCTGGCGGGCTCTCAGCGACGGAGCCAGTCCACCACGCCTCGCCCGGCGGCGGCACCGGTGCTCAGACAGCCTTGGAGCAGATAGCCACCGGTCGGGGCGTCCCAGTCGAGCATTTCGCCGGCCGCGAACACACCTGGCAGATCGCGGATCATGAAATTCGAGTCGAGCTGGTCCATCGCCACGCCGCCAGCACTCGAGATGGCGCGTTCGATGGGCGCGAGCCCCGTTGCGGGCAGCGGCAGCCCTCGTAGCAGAGCAGCCAGTTCGCCCGGCTCTTCGGAGAATCGGTTTCCTGTGCAGTCACGTAGCAGGGCGACAGCCGCCGGGCTCACACCGGCACTGCGCAGCCACGATGTCACCGTCGCTCCGCCGCGTCGCCGAGACAGCCGCTGGCTAAGCGCCGACGTGGTCAGGTCCGGGAAGAGGTCGATCCGCAGCTCCGCTCCGTGCCGTAGCGCGTGGCCGAGCGCATAGATCGGCCCTCCCTCGAGCCCGCTTGCGGTGATCACGACATCGCCTCGGACGGCGGGGCAGGCCTCCACGGCGGGCGTCGCAGCGATGGCGATGTTCTTGACCGGTTCACCGGCGAAGCGGTCCAGCATCGTCGCGGACCAGTCGATGGTGACACCGCAGTTCGACGCCACGAGTGGGTTGACGTCGATCCCGATGGCCTGCAGTGTCGCGGTCCATCCGCCGTCCGATCCGGTTCTCGGCCAGCTGGCGCCGCCCAACGCCAACACGGTGGCGGCTGCCTCCATGTTGCGTTGGTCATCTGCTGTCTCGAAGCGGAGCATGCCGTGATCGTCCCAGCCCAGCCAGCGAGACCGGGCCACGATCTGGACCCCTAACTGGTCCAGTCGGGCCAGCCAGGAGCGGAGCAACCCGGTCGATCGCATCGCCTCCGGAAAGATCCGGCCGCTGGTCCCTACGAACGTGCGTGCGCCGAGGTCGTCTGCCCATGCGCGAGCGGCCTCGGGCGGAAATGTCCGGACGGCGGCGCCGACGAGGCCGGAGGGATCGCGATATCGCCCGACCAGTTCGTCGAGCGGTTCGTTGTGGCTGAGGTTGAGTCCGCTTCGCCCGGCCAGCAGGAACTTGTTGCCGGGCGAGCGCCGAGCGTCCAGCACGCTGACATCGACCTCGGCCCGGGCAAGCACCTCGGCCGCCATCAGGCCGGCCGGCCCCGCACCGATCACGATCGCCGATGCGTTCACGACCGGTTCCGAGCGACACCGACGACCTGCACCGGCTCAGGCTAGACGGCGCCATCGAACACACCCGGGCCGCCGTGCCACTTCCGGGGCCCTCGTGGCATGATGACCCTGTGAGTTTTGGCTCCGGTCTCCCGTTCGGCCGCACCCTGGTCCGTGCGATCGCCGGTGCCAGCGTGGGTGTCGCGGCGTGGACCCTGACCGAATATGCGACACACCGATGGGTGCTCCACGGCCCCTTCGGACAGGGCCGTCTGTCGCGCATTCCGGTCGGCAACATCCACCGCAACCATCATCGCGACCCGGAGCACACGGTCGCCTGGGCGCGAGCGGGCGCCAATCTGGCGATGGCCGGTGTCGGCGCCGGTGCGGCGCGGGCACTCACGGCGGCGATCCCCGCCCTGCCGGCGGCCGCGGCAACCACAGCAGGCATGGCCTGGAGCGCCGGCTACACCGTCTACGACATCGCCCACCACCGCATGCATCACCGAGCGCCGACAACGGAGCGTGGTGTGCGACTGCGGCAACGGCACTTCCGTCACCATTTCGGCGCACCTCGCGGCAACCTCGGGGTGACCAACGGAATCTGGGATCGAGTACTCGGCACCGAAGTCCTGGCGGCGCCGGTACGGATTCCTGCCAAGTTCGCTCCGGAATGGCTCGATGACCTCGGTCCGGACTTCACGGCCGCGCATGGCTGACGGCCGCCTCCTCGATCGGCTTCCCGACAACGACGACCCCGACCTCGTTCTCGAAGGCTTCTTCGACTGGCTCGACGCGACCGGCATCGAGCCATACGACCATCAGGAAGAAGCGGTTCTCGAACTGCTGGGCGGAGCCAACGTGATCCTCGCGACGCCGACGGGATCGGGCAAGTCGCTCGTCGCCACCGCCGCGCACTTCGCCGGGTTGGCGTCGGGCCGGCGCAGCTTCTACACGGCGCCGATCAAGGCCCTCGTGTCGGAGAAGTTCTTTGCGTTGTGCCGCGACTTCGGCACCGAGAACGTCGGCATGATCACCGGTGACGGCTCGGTCAATCCGGGCGCGCCGATCATCTGCTGCACCGCCGAGATCCTCGCCAACCAAGCACTTCGTGAGGGTGCCGACACCGACGCCGACATCGTGGTTGTCGACGAGTTCCACTTCTACTCCGAGCCCCAGCGCGGCTGGGCGTGGCAGGTGCCGCTGCTTGAACTCCCCAACGCGCAGTTCTTGCTGATGTCGGCCACGCTGGGCGACACGAGTCGTTTCGAGGTCGGCCTCACCGATCTCACCGGCCGGCCAACCGCCCTCGTGGCCTCCGCCAATCGTCCGGTCCCGTTGCGCTTTCAGTATCGCGAGACCCCCCTCCTCGAATCGGTGCAAGAGTTGCTCGACGCCGACCGGGCACCGATCTACATCGTGTACTTCACGCAGCGCGAAGCGACCGAGGCCGCGCAGAACTTCATGAGTACCAACGTGCTCACCAAGGAACAGAAAGACGCCGTCAAAGAAGAGCTCGGCGGATTCCGATTCGACTCACCGATCGGCAAGGATCTGCGGCGCTTCATCGGCCACGGCATCGGGGTGCACCATGCGGGTCTGTTGCCCAAGTATCGGTTGCTCGTCGAACGCCTCGCCCAGAAAGGTCTGCTCAAGCTGATCTGTGGCACGGACACGCTGGGGGTTGGAGTCAACGTGCCGATCAGGGCGGTCCTCCTGAGCCAGCTGTTCAAGTACGACGGTGAGCGAACCCGTGTGCTCCGGGTGCGGGAGTTCCAACAGATCGCCGGCCGGGCCGGGCGCAAGGGATTCGACGACATCGGCGACGTCTGGGCGCAGGCGCCGAATCACATCGTCGAGAACCTCAAGGCCGAGGCCAAGGCCGGCGATGATCCGAAGAAGCGCAAGAAGCTCGTGAAGAAGAAGCCGCCCGAGCGCGGTTACGCCCACTTCGGCGAGGACACGTTTGGCAAGCTGATCAACGGTGCCCCCGAGGAGCTGGTTTCGAGCTTCGACGTCAGTCACCAGATGCTGCTCAACGTGCTCGACCGGCCCGGCGACGGGTGTGGGGCGATGCGCTCGCTCCTGCTGGACAATCATGAACCCCGCAAGCGTCAGCGGCGCCATGTGCGCCGGGCGATCGGCATGTACCGGTCGCTGCTCGACGCCGGCGTCGTCGAGCAGCTCGATGAGCGAGACGAGGAGGGTCGCTCGGTTCGGGTCACGATCGACCTCCAGGACGACTTCGCCCTGACCCAGCCGCTGTCGCTCTTCGCCCTCGAAGCGGTCGAAGCGCTCGAACCGGATGAGCCTGGCTACGAGCTCAATGTGTTGAGCGTGGTCGAGTCGGTGATCGAATCACCACGCGTGGTGCTGGCCGCTCAGTTGGACAAGATGCGCGGCGAACTCGTCACCGAGATGAAGGCCGCCGGCGTCGAGTACGAGGAACGGATGGAGCGCCTCGAGGAACTCGAGTGGCCCAAACCGCTCGCCGACTTCCTCTACCCGGCTTTCGATGTGTTCCGCCGACATCACCCCTGGGTCGGGCAGGAAAACGTCGCTCCCAAGTCGATCGTGCGGGACATGTGGGAACGGGCGATGACGTTCGCCGAGTTCGTCAACCACTACGGGCTCAAGCGGTCCGAGGGCGTGCTGCTGCGCTATCTGGGCGACGCCTACAAGGGCTTGGTCCAGAACGTGCCCGAAGATGCCAAGACCGACGAGCTCTACGACCTGACCGACTGGCTGGGCGAGCTGGTCCGCCAGGTCGATTCGTCGCTGCTCGACGAGTGGGAGAAGCTCACCAATCCACCGGAGGACGACGACGATGCGCCGGTCGTGCCGATGATCCGCGACGTCACCCAGAACGAGCGGGGGTTCCGCACGATGGTTCGCAACGAGGCGTTCCGATGGGTCCACCTCCTCGCGCGCGAGGAGTTCTCGACGCTTGCGGGCACGAGCCGCCTTTCGGCCGAGGAGATCGCCAACCGGTTCGCCGCCTTCTTCGACGACCACGACGAGGTCGTCTTGGACGCCGGTGCCCGTGGTCCGCATCACTTCGTCTTCGATCGCGACAGCGGCGAGGTCACCCAGACGATCGTGGACCCCGAGGGCTACGACGAGTGGAAGGTCACCGGGCTGGTCGACTTCGAGGCGTCGTCCGACCAGGGCATCGCCGTCGTCGAGCTCACCGACGTCCTCCGCCTCTGAGTCCCCGCCCCATCCGAACTTTGCGCGTCCACCACACGATGATGTGGTGAACGCGCAACGAACGAATCGGGTCGTCGCTCGGCGGGCGCGAGAGAGTCGCTAGATTGTTGGACGTGAATGTTCTCGTGACGTACCGCAGCCGGACTGGCAACACCGAGGCCGCCGCCGAGTACATCGGTGGCGAGTTCGCCTCGCGTGGCCACGATGTGGTCGTGCGACCATTCGACGGCATCGACTTTTCCGAGGTTGCCGCCGCCGACCTCGTGTGTGTCGGGACCTGGGTCGACGGCCTGATCCTGTTCGGACACCGTCCCGGAGAGACCGGCAAGCTTCGTGAGATCCCGATGCTCTGGAACAAGCCGACCGCCGCGTTCATGACCTATGCGTTCCACCCCGGCAACTGCATCGACCTCTTCGCCGACTGGCTCGAAACCGAACTCGGCGCCAACGTCATCGCCGGCGAGGCCATGCGAGCCAAGAACATCAGCCAGCTGGCGCCCGGCTTCGTCGACGATGTCCTCGAGCGGGTGACCGTCACCGCGTAGGTCACTCGATGGCGATCGGCAAGCGAATCGGCGGTGTGGCGATCGCTCTGGTGTTCTTCGCTGGCGCCTGCGGCGGGGACGAAGAGCTCCAGCAACGACCACTCCCGGTCTTTGCTCCCGAGACGCCCATCGAGGAACTCCTCGGCGTACCGATTGATCCCGTCGACGCCAAGGCCTGGGATGAGACGATCGAGCAGATCTCGATCGTGAACTGCATGGCGGCGCAGGGGTTCGAGTACGTGCCCGACCCGGCGATCATCGCGATCCGCCCGACGGCATTCACTCCCGGGCAGGACTTCCCCGAGGTCGAACCCGAGCTGGTCGCACTCGACGAGACCCAGCAACGCCTGGCGTCGGTGAGGTCATCGCGACGAGCGCTCGATCTGGAGTCCGACGAAGCCGAGACCCTTCGCCAGACCTTCGACCCGAACTTCCGCGCTGACCGATCGATCGAGGAACAGAACGACTGGGCACGGGCGCTCTTCGGTGGCGCGGTGTCATCTTCGGGGCTGCCGGCAAGCGGATGCCTCTCTGAGTCGGTGGCAGCCACAAGCACGTCGCCCGGACGCAACCCGGCGCTCATCGCCCAATTCCACAGCGCGGTAGCCGACGCCTACGCCAACGACACGGTCGCCCGGGATGGGGCGACAGCATGGGCCGACTGCATCGCGTCGTTCGGCTACGACTACCAGTCCCCAGCTGAGGCTGAATGGGCCCTGCGTCAACAGGCGAACGACGCCTACGCGTCGGCCAACCAGCAGTTGCAGGGCATCGAGTTCACCGACGCCACGGAGCGGAACTTCCTCGATGATCTCATCGTCGCCCTCGAGCCACTCGCCGCGCTCGAGGCCGAGGTCGCTCAGGCCCACGAGACCTGTGCTGTCGACTGGTTTGCCGCCCGAGCAGCCGTGCGGCAGACGGTCGCCGACGGGTTCGTCACCGGCAACGGCTGAGTCTCAGACGTCCTGTTCGGAACCGAGGCGCAGCAACGCTTCCTGGGTGAACGACACGACCAACTCACCCGAGGAGTTCCACACCGATGCCTGCGCCAAGCCGCGCTCGTGTCCGACGGTGATCGGCCGTTGGTCGATGAAGTGCCAGTCGTTGAGGTCAAGGTCGCGGTGGAACCACATGGCGTGATCGAGGCTGACGAAGACCACGCCAGGACTCCCCCACGTGGCGCCCCACGGAATCGCAACGTTGTCGGCCAGGGACTCGTCGCTTTGGTACGCCATGACCGGCACCTGTACCCGATGGTCGGTCGGCATGGCACCGGCGGCCCGGACCCACAGCCGGATGCCACCCTCGGGCGACGGGCCCTGCGGTGCCCATGGCGCATTCACCGTGCGAATGTCGAGCCCATAGTCACGAAATGCCCACGCCTCCGGAAGCGGGAGCGGATCGAGCGAGCTCATCAGCTCGTGATGCGTCGGCAACGTGGAAGGAGCCGGAAGCTCGGCGAACCCGTCAGGCGGTGTGGGGTCGAGGGTCGGGCCACCCTGGCCGGTCGCGAACGAGGCCATCATCTCGAACTGAAGCTTGGCGCCGTCGCCCTCGCCTTGGCTCACCCGCACCCGCCGCTGACAGAAGCTGCGTCCGTCCCGTACCCGCTCGACCTCGAGAGTGAACGGCTCACCGGGCCGACCGGCGCGAAGGAAATAGCCGTGCAGTGAGTGCAGGCGACGATCAGGTTCGACCGTGGCAAAGGCCGCCGAACAAGCCTGACCGAGGAAGTGCCCACCGAACGTCGCGTCGACGCCGTCATCGAAGGATGGCGCGCCTCGGTAGCGGTCAGGCCCGACTTCCTCGACTGCGACCGTCGCCAACAGTCGGTCGAGCGCGTTCGTATCTGCTCGTGGCATGCCTCGCCGACATTACCCGCGCCATCATCGGCGACGAAGCACGCGAAAGCCGAGGTCCGAGGCACCCAGGTCGGGCAGCACCCCGACACGCTGGGTCGACCGATCCCCGCCGCCGCGGGCCACCCGGTGGGTGCCCGCATGCGGTCCCGTCGGATTGACGCGCTGCTCGTCTCGGAAGAAGTCGGGTGAGTACCAGTCGTCGCACCACTGCCAGATCCCGCTCAGCCCAGCGCCGCACGCAGTGACGTGAGCCCACTCCGCCTCGGTGAGAAGACGAACGTCGGCCCAGCGGCAGAACTCGTAGACATCGAGCCAGGCCACGTGGGTGACCGGTGCCTCGAGATCGGCTTGCCCCGTCGTCCACCAGTCGAGCGACGGCACCGGGTCCTCAGCCCCCGCACACGACACGAAGCTGGTTCCCTCGATCTCGGCGATCGTCCGATACCCGCTCGCCGTCGCGAACACCGACCACTGGCCGACCGTCACCAGCGGCGAGACCGCCAACGAACCGACGGCCACCGTCCGGCTCGGCCGCTCGTCGTCGGGAGCGTCGACCGAGTCGGTGCCCATCACGACGCGTCCCATCGGCAACTCGAGCCACTCGAACTCGAGGCCGCTCATGTCAGAGCTGCTGCAACCGTTCGACTGCGGCGTCGAGCACGTGGTCCTGCTTGCAGAACGCAAAGCGCACCAGGTGCCGGCCTTCGTGCTTGTTCGTGTAGAAGACCGACGACGGGATGGCGACGACGCCGACACGCTCGGGCAACGCCAAGCAGAAGTCGCGGCAGTCGTCGCCACCGACGGACCGGATGTCGACGGTCGTGAAGTAGGTGCCCTGGGGACTGAAGACGTCGAAGCCCGCCGACTCCAGACCGGCGTTGAGCCGATCCCGCTTGGCCTGCAGCTCCGCGGCGAAGTCGCGGAAGAAGTCGTCGCCCAGTCGCAGGCCGGCGGCGATGGCCGGCTGGAACGGGGCAGCGTTGACGAAGGTCAGGAACTGCTTGACCGCACGCACCGAGGCGATGAGATCCGGCCGTCCGCACGCCCAGCCGACCTTCCAGCCAGTGAACGAGAAGCTCTTGCCACCGCTGCTGATCGTGATGGTGCGGTCCGCCATCCCCGGCAGTGTTGCGATCGGAATGTGGCGAGAATCGTCGAACGTGAGGTGTTCGTAAACCTCGTCGCTGATCACCAGCAGGTCGCGGTCGAGGGCCAGCTCGGCGATCTGCATGAGCTCGGTTCGGGTGAAGACCTTGCCGGTCGGGTTGTGCGGCGTGTTGAGCAGCAGCACGCGTGCCTTGTCCGTGATCGCAGCCCGAAGCTCGTCGATGTCGAACTGGAAACCCTGCAGACCTTCCTGCGGCGGCCGAAGCGTGACGACACGCCGGTTGCCGCCGGCCAGGGCGATACCGGCCGCATAGCTGTCGTAGTACGGCTCGAACACGACCACGTCGTCGCCGGGGCGAACGAAGGCCATGAGCGATGCCGCCAGTGCTTCGGTCGCGCCGGCGGTCACCAAGACCTCGGACGCTGGGTCGAACGACAACCCCCAGAAACGCTCCTGGTGTTCGGCGACGGCCTCGCGCAGCACCTGTTCACCCGGCAGCGGCGGGTACTGGTTTACACCCCCGGCGAGTGCCGCGGCTGCAGCGTCGAGGACTTCCTGAGGGCCGTCGGTGTCCGGAAAGCCCTGGCCGAGGTTGATCGACTGGGTCGTCACGGCGAGCGCGGACATCTCGGCAAAGATCGTCTCGCCGAACTCCGCAAGACCCGGGTGACCGGCGAATCCGGCGCTCACTCGCGGCCCTCGTAGGCAGCGTCCATCAACTCCTGGAGCACCGCGCCCAGGCGCTCGCTGTACGCCGCCCGGTCGCCGACGGTCACCCTCTTCCCGGAGCCCTCCGGTGGGTCCATGAGCTCACCGACGTGGATGATCACCTTCTCCCGCTTGGGGAACTTGGTGCCGGGGCCCATCGCCTCGCCGGTGCCGGCAATGCCGATCGGCAGTGCGCGTGCGCCGGTCTTGGCCGCCAAGTAGGCAACCCCGTCGTAGATCTCGCCGATGGCCTGGCCTTCCTGGCGGGTTCCTTCGGGGAAGACGAACATCGCTTCGCCCTTGTCGAGCAGCATGCGAGCGGCCCGCAGCGCCTCGCGATCCGCCGTGCCCCGCTCGATCGGGAACGCGCCCAGCGCCGAGACGAGCCAGCCCCACAGGCGACCGTTCCACATCGTGTGCTTCGCCAACGCGCGGGTGCGACGGTCGGACGCTGACCCGACGAGCATCGAGTCGAGGTTCGAGCGATGAACCGGCGCCAGAATCAGCGCACCTTCGGCGTGCAGGTTCTCGACGTGGCCGCGCAACTCGACCCGGAAGTACGGAAACAGCACCCGTCGGATCGTTCCGGTGATGAACCCATACACCCTCAGGGAGGATGGCTTCTCGCCCACGCGGAGCGCGTACTCCTGAGGATCTTCGATTGCTGCCACACAGCGACGCTAACCGGTCCGGCGGGAAGTAGCGTTTCCACCATGCCGCTGCCCCGCGTCATGCTCCTGTTGATCCTCCTCGCCGTGGCGGCGACCGGTTGTCGGAGCGAAGACAACACGATCCCCGACATCGAACGTCAGGACAGGATCATCGCCACCGCCCATACGACGGACGATCCGTCGCAGCTGCGCGTCACCTGGTTCCCCGCCCCCTGCGAGACGTTCAACGGTGTGCTCGTCGACCTCGATGACGATTTCGCGAACCTGACCGTACGGGTGACCGTCGACGTCGAGACGTGTCCGGGGAATACCCGGAGCGAAGCGATCGTCGACCTCGGTGAACCGCTCGGCGATCGCGAGGTCTGGGACCGCGCCTTCAACGACACGGTCGCCCTGAACGCCGAGGCGGCTTCGTAGCCGCAAGCAGCCCGCTCAGAACATGATGACGGAGCGAGCGACCTCGCCGGACTCCATCTCCTCGAAACCTTCGTTGATCTGCTCGATCTCGATGTGCTTCGACACCATCTCGTCGAGCATGAGCCGGCCATCGAGGTACATGTCGACGAAGCGCGGCATATCGGTACGGAACTGGTTCGAGCCCATGTTCGAGCCGGTCAGGGTCTTCTCGTCGAGCAGGTCGGCACCGTGGACCTCGACGGTCGTGCCGACGGGGATCATGCCGATCACGGTTGCCTGACCGCCGCTCGCGAGCATCTTGAACGCCTGCTCGGCGGTCGACTTCAGGCCAACGGCCTCGAACGCGTGGTGCACGCCACCGGTGAGCTCCTTGACCGCGGCGACGGGATCATCGCTGGCATCGACGAGGTGCGTGGCGCCGAGCTTCTGCGCCAAGTCGAGCTTCGCGGGCACCATGTCGACGGCGATCACCTTGTTCGCCCCGGCGATCCGAGCGCCCTGGATGGCGGACAGGCCGATCCCGCCGCATCCGATGACGACAACCGACTCGCCTGGGCGCACGGCCGCGGTGCGGAAGACGGCACCTAGCCCGGTCGTCACACCGCAGCCGATCAGGGCGGCCTTGTCCAGCGGCATCGCGGTATCGATCTTCACCAACGCGTTCTCATGGATGAGCATCTGTTCGGCAAACGACGACAGGTGGTAGAACTGGTGGACCTCCTGGTCGCCTCGTGACAACCGGGGCGACTCGTCCTCGGACCGCACGAGCTCGGTTTGCTGCTCGGTGCAGCGGGCCATGTTGCCGCTCAAACACTGCTCGCAATGCCCGCAGAACGCCGACAGGCAGGTGATCACATGGTCACCCGGCTGCACGTGGTTCACCATCGAACCGACCGCCTCGACCACGCCCGCGGACTCGTGCCCGAGCACGGCCGGGCAGGCATGCGGGTACTTGGCTTCCATGAAATGAAGGTCGGAGTGGCACAGACCGGCCGCCACGGTGCGCACGAGCACCTCGCGAGGCGCTGGATGGCCGATCTGAATGTCCTCGATGTCGAGGTGACCAGGACACGTGTTGAGCACGGCAGCCTTCATGGCCGGACAACCTACTGCCCGACCCTTGACGGAATTCGCTTGCCGGTCCGCGATGGAGATGCGAGCGTGGTCTCCGTGCTGAGGGCGGAGGGCATTGTCAAGAGCTATGGCGAGGTCCAGGCACTTCGAGGTGCCGACCTGGGCGTCGAGGCCGGCGAGGTCGTCTCACTGCTCGGCCGCAATGGCGCTGGGAAGACCACACTGCTCTCGACGATCGCCGGCCTCCTCGAACCGGACGCCGGCACGATCACCGTCGACGGGATCGATGTCTGGGACGAGCCCAAGCGCGCCGCGGCGCTGGTTGGCATCGCCCCGCAGGAGACCGGGATCTACCGGGCCGTCTCGGTCCGAGACAACCTCCGATTCTTCGGCGAACTCGCCGGCCTGCGCGGCCAGGCACTGACCCGACGCGTCGACGATCTCGCCGAGCAACTGACGCTCACGGCGCTGCTCGACCGCAAGTCGACCCAGCTGTCGGGCGGCGAAGCGCGGCGTCTTCACACCGCGTGCGCGCTCGTGCACCAGCCGAAGCTGCTGCTGCTCGACGAGCCGACGGTCGGCGCTGATGTCGCAACACGAAACGAACTGATCGAGGTCGTGCGCCAACTGGCCGAGGCTGGTTCTGCCGTCATCTACACGACCCATTACCTCCCCGAGGTCGAAGCGCTCGACGCCGACATCGTGATCATCGATCAGGGCGCGGTCCTCGCACGCGGCAGCCAGGCGGAACTCATCGACGAATGGCGCACGAGCGGGGTCGAGGTCGGCTTCGACCGTGCGGTCGACGAAGCGTCAGCCACTCAGCACGGCGCCGAGGCGCTGACGTCGACCAGCTGGCGCATCGACGCCGGCGGGATCGATGAGGCCGTCACCCGGATCACCGCGTCCGGCGAGATCGATGCGCTCGTGGTCTCGGCGGAGTTCATCCGACCGAACCTCGAGCGGGTGTTTCTCAACGTGACCGGGAGCTCGCTCGACGACGACGCCGGCTCCGACGGGACCGAGGCGCAGGCGGAGGCGGGCGCATGAGCACCACCATCGCCGTCGCCCGACATCAGCTGCGAATCCTTCGCAACGATCCGTGGTTCCTCATCATCATGTTCCTGATGCCGTTGGCGCTCATGCCGCTCATGCGGGAGGCCCTCGGTATCAACCTCCAGGCGGTGGGCTTCGAAGGAGCATCCGGCGCCGAGCAGGTGGTGCCGGGACAGACGATCATGTTCGGCTTCTTCGTGGCGGGCAATGTCGCGTTCGCCCTGTTTCGCGAGCACGGGTGGCGGACCTGGGATCGCATCCGGGCGTCGGCGGCGGCGCCGGCCAGCCTGCTGGCCGGCTTCATGATTCCGTCGATTGCGATCCACCTCGTGTACCAAGCGGTCCTGTTGACGACCGGCAGCCTGTTCTTCGGGCTGCGCTTCAACGGCGGGAGCCCGATCGCGCTCCTGTTGATCATGGCGTCGTTCTCGTTCTGCGCCGTGTCGTTCGTGCTCGTCCTGGCGGCCAGTCTTCGCACCATCAATCAGGTCAACGCACTCGTCAACGTCGGCGCAATGGTCTTCGGCGGCGTCGGTGGCGCACTGGTCCCGTTCGAGCAGCTACCAGGCTGGGCGCGAGCGGTCGGGCCATTCACGCCTCACTACTGGGCGATGGAGGGCAACCGCAGCGTGTTCCTCGAAGAGGGCGGGATCGGCGATGTGATCGTCGGTGTGGCGATCATGACCGCCATCGGCATCGCCGCTTGCGTTGTAGGCGTCTGGCGCTTCCGCACCGACGAGACCAAGGAGTTCTTCGCCTAAGCCCGTCGCCAACTTTGCGCGTTCAGCCACACCGTGGCCGGGTCACCGCGCAACGTTCGGCGAGGACCGGTCGGCGGGACGGGATCAGCCGGTCGCCGCAGCGATGCGTTCGTGGATCCGTGCCAGCTGCTCGATCATCGGATCGACGCCTCGGGCACCGGCCTGAAAGATGGCGGTCGCGTTGAGGGACACCCACTCGAAGCCGAGCTCGGCAAGCTGATCAACCCGCGCGACAACCGCATCGTGGTCGGCGTACCAGTCCTTGTCGGCGGCCGAGGTCGGAGGTGGTTGCAGCATCATCTGCATGCCGATTGCACCAGGGTCCCGACCGGCTTCCTCAGCGTGACGACGGATCGTCGCCATCGACTCCGTCATCGCCGCAGTGTCGACCAGCGCCGTTCCCATCCAACCGTCTCCCAAACGGCCGGTGCGGCGCAGCGCCGCCGGCGAACCGCCGCCGATCCAGATCGGCAGCTGGCTGCCCTGGGGCGGCTTCGGTTCCATTGCCATCGCATCGAGAAAGTAGTGATCGCCGTCGAAGTCAATCCGTTCGTCGGCCCAGCAGGCTCGCATCACCTGGATGGCCTCGTTCATGCGTTTGCCGCGGTCGCTGAAGTCCTCGCCCAGGGCTTCGAACTCGGCCTCGTGCCACCCGACACCGACGCCGACCCGCACCCTGCCTCCCGACAGCGTGTCGAGGGTCGAGAACTGCTTGGCCGCCAGCACCGGTTGGCGTTGCGGCAGCACGAGCACCTCGGTCGAGAGGCCGATCGTGCCGGTCACGACGGCCATCTGCGCCAGCAACATCATCGCCTCGAGGATCGGCATCTGCGGCGGATACCGCGGCCCGCTGCGGTCCTCGGTCGGATAGCCCATGACCACGTGATCGAAGACGGCGATCTCGTCGTAGCCGATCTCCTCGATCGCCTTGGCGAGTTCGAGGACCTTGTCCGGTCCTTCTCGGAAGGCGACGCTCGGATAGTCCACGGAGAGCTTCATGGACGAAACCTAGACGGTTTGAGCCGCGTCACTACCCTCGAAGTGATGTCGGACGTCGGACGGAGATTCCTGGTCGGTTCCGTGACGTTGCTGGCGCTGTTCGGTGGCTTGCTCGTCGGCGCAGCCCTCTGGTTCGGCGCCTTCGGCCCCGACGGCGAGCTGCTCACCTTCGACGCGGAAGTCTGGGTGCCGGTCTTGATCTTCGGCGTCCTGCTGCTGACCCCGGCCATCGTCTCGGCGATCCTCGCAAATCGTGTCCATGGAGCGAGGGTTGCGCGACCCCGCCGACCTGCGCGACCGACGGATACCACGCAGGCCGCACCGCGCGACCCGACCGTCGAATTCGATTGTCCGCGGTGTCGAGTGCCCGACGCGCTCGTGTGTCGATTCGACGATCGCGAGACGGCTTGGTGCAGTTGCCGTCGGTGCGGTGTGCTCTTGAAGCGGGAGGTTGGCGTGCCCGGCTATGTCGAGGTGGCCCCACGCCAATGGGAGCGTGGCATCGCGCGCTCCGGCTGAGATCCTCAGAGCAACCCGAGCGGAGCGAAATTGCGATTGCGCAGCAACTCAGCGCAGCGAGGTGAGGACGTCCCAGTACGTCGGGAAGGTCTTGTTGACACAGCCCGGGTCGGAGATGTCGATGCCGGGGGTCATCAGACCGGTGATGGCAAAGCTCATCGCCATTCGGTGGTCGTGGTAGGTCTCGATCGTCGCCGGTTGCGGCACACCGGGGTTGATCAAGAAACCGTCGTCCTCCTCGACCGCATCGATGCCCATACGTCGGAGCTCGGTCACCGGCGCGGCGACCCTGTCGGTCTCCTTGTGACGGATGAAGCCGATGCCGGTCACACGCGTTGGCCCGTCGGCGAAGGGTGCGATCGCCGCCAGCGTCTGGGCGGTGTCGGAGATCTGCGACATATCGACGGAGACACCCCGCAGCTTGTCCGGGCCGCGGACTTCGACCGAGTCCGACTGCTTGTCGACCGTGGCGCCCATCTCGGCCAGCACATCGACGAAGTCGACATCACCCTGCAGCGAGTCGGTTCCGAGTCCCTCGATTCGCACGCGACCTCCGGTCACGGCGGCCATGGCGAAGAAATACGAGGCCGCGGAAGCATCGGGCTCGATGCGGTAGTCGGTGGCGGTGTAGCCCTTGCCCGGGGCCACCACGAACTCGTTCGGCGACGGTTGCTCTACCTCGGCGCCGAAGGCGCGCATGACCGCGACGGTCATGTCGAGGTAGGGGCGAGAGACAACCTCTCCCTCGAGCGTGAGTTGGAGTCCCTGCTCGGTCCCGGGTGCAGCGAGCAGCATGCCGCTGGCGAACTGGCTGCTGACATCGGCGGCCAGCATGAGCGAACCGCCGGCAAAGCCACCGCGGACGGTCAGCGGAAGCGTGTCCCCCTCCACTCCGACGCCAACGCTTCGGAGCGAAGCCGCACTCTCGTCCATCGGTCGCGCCCGCATCTCCGGCGCGCCGTCGACCAGATAGGTACCGGTGCCGCGGGCGGCGAGCGGCGTGGCGAAACGAGCGGTGGTGCCGGACATCCGAACGTCGAGCGAGACGGGGCCGGGCCGGAGATCGCCGCCGGTGCCGGCGATTGCGTAGTGGTCGGATTGCGCCCCCTGCTCGACACCCGCGCCGATCGCCTCTGCCACGCCGAGCATCGCCTGGGTGTCATCGGCGTCGAGCACGCCGGTCAGATGTGATGTGCCCGCGGCGAGAACTGCACACACCAACGCCCGGTTCGTCACCGACTTCGATCCGGGGACCACGACATCGGCATCGACGGGGCGCCCGAGCGGTTCGATCAGCACGGGTGACGACGGTAGCCAGCCGCTGCCCACATCCGCTCGGAATACGCGTCAGTCGATGAGGTCGATCACGCGCTCGCCGAACTCCTGCCGGCTCACCACGAAACCCGGACACACCGGGCGAGGCTTGTTGAAGTCGAGCGGCTGGCCGAAGGCGTCGGTGACGAACAGCCCGGCGGCTTCGGCCACCACCGCCGGCGCGCAGACGTCCCACTCGTACAGGGGTCCGGCGTGTACATACACATCGGCCTGACCGGTGACGACGAGCATCGCCTTCACCCCGGCGGAACCGCACGTCATCAGGTCGGCGTCAAGCCCCTCAGCGACACGCACACCATCGAATCGCACACGAGATCTTCCGGTGACGACCACGGGACGATCCGCCGTGCGTTCGGGGACCTGCGGCGGCATCGCCGTGCCGAAGACCACCCCGAGCGCGGGCAATGCGACGGCGGCCGCCTCGCCGCGACCCCCCGCAGTCAACGCGACGTGGATCGCCCATTCGTTGCTGCCGCGGCCGTAGTCGCTGGAACCATCGAGCGGGTCCACGATCCACACCCGCTCGTGGTCGAGACGACGGCGATCGTCGTGGCCTTCCTCGCTGAGGATGCCGTCATCGCCACGCGCGGTCTGCAGCGCCTTCATCAACAGTTCGTGTCCGGTGGCGTCGCCGTGCTCCTCGGGCCACCAGCCACCCCAGTCGCCGCGCTCCATCAGTTCGTCGCGCAACTCGAGCAGCCGCTCCCCCGTCTCCGAAGCCAGCGCCGCCGCCAACGCATGGTCGTTCATGTCGGTCGGAGAAGTGATCTCGTCACTCTACGGGCCGGTCACACCCAACTCGGCACTACCTCGAATCGGGTCGAGTTCTACACTGCGGCAATGGCCGAGCGCTCTTCCAGCACGCCCAAACAGGACACCGTCGTCTCTCAAGAGGACGAACCGATCGAAGACGAGGGCTTCTCACTCGACACCGATGGCGACGGGCTCGATCTCGATGACATCGTCAACCGCCTCGATGCGTTCCAGATGATCCGCCACGACAAGGGGCCGGAATCCGACGAGCTGCTCAAGGACCTAGGGGCCACCAGCAAGGTCGATCGTGACATCGTCCTGGAGCTCGGCGCCAAACGTCCCCTCGGACACCCGGCGCGGTTCGAGGAAGCCCACGGGCTGGCGGTGCGTTCGCTCGAGGTGCTCGACCGCAACGGACACCGGTCCATCCCCGTGCCGAACCTGAGCTTCCTCAGTCCGGTCGTTAGCTTTCTCGTGCAGATCGTCACGCAGTTCATCGTTCGCAGCCACGTGAGCAGCGTCATCGACCACATGCATCGGCTCTACGAACGCCGCGAGGCCGCCTCACCGGCGGACTGGGAGCACCTGCCGATGCTCACGAGGGCCCGCATTCACACGGAACGGATTCGTCCGGGATTCAAGCGCAGCCGGCTCGCACTCCCCACGTTCCTGTTCGGTGGCGCGATCCTGTCGCCACTGATCGCAACGCTCCAATCCGTCATCTCGAACCAGGTGAGCAGCAAGTTGTGGCGATCGGTCTGGCTGATCGTGATCTTCATGGTCTTGTCGCTCGCCTCCTGGGTGATCGTGCACGGTGCGGCCGTCGCCCGACGCCGCATTCGGCTCACGACGGAGAAGCCGGTCAACTCGCTCTGGCAGGTCATCGGGCGCTGCGGCAACCCGCCGCGCGATTCCAGCATGACCTTTGCCGTCATCGCGCTGATCCTCACGATCGTGTCGGCAGTCGTTGTGGTGCTCGGTCTCATCAACGTGCTCGCCTGAACGTGACCGAAACCCGAGCCCCCCTGCCGCGTTTGCGGCGCAAGCGACGCGTGGACCTACCGGCGATCGTCGGCCGATTCAACGAGGGCGTCGCCATGATCGACGCCCAGACCGAGCGCTATCACCTGCGCTGGGACGAGCACAACGAACAGGCTCGCGACGGTGACGGACCGTTGTGGGTCGCTCTCGGCGACTCGGCGACGCAGGGCGTCGGCGCCAGCGAGTGGGAGAACGGGTGGACGCACCTCGTGCTCGCGCGCCTTCGCGAGACGACCGGCGAGCCATGGCGGGTCGTGAACCTCTCGATGAGCGGGGGACGCTTCGCCGATGTCACCGACCGGCAGATTCCCGTGCTCAACACGATGCTGCCGACACCCGATCTCGTGACATGCGTGATCGGCAGCAACGACCTGATGTGGCGTCGCGGCAGTCGCGGCGTGTTCCGCGACGCCGAGAAATGTGTGGAGCGACTTCCGGCCGGCACCTGGCTCAGCCGCCTGAACGGCCCCGGTCAGCGCCGTCAGCGACTCAACGAGATCTTCGACCAAGCGACCGCGTTGCGCGGGCTCGAGAAGTTCAACATCTGGAGCTGGCCCTCGGGACGCAACGCGCTCGCCGCCGACCACATCCATCCGAGCGATCTCGGCTACGAGTACATGGCCGACCTTGCCTGGGAGGCCATCAGGCCGGACCCCGACGACGACTGAGGTCTGGTCGCCTAGCGTGAGGTCATGTTGGTCCGCGACGCGACCGCCGACGACCTCGGCGCCATTCGGACCCTCTACAACGCGCTGATCGCCTCGACCACCGTCGCCTGGACGGAGGAGCCGGAGACCCACGCGGCTCGCGAATCCTGGTTCACTGAACGTCGGGCCCGAGGCGATGCGGTTGTCGTGGCCGAGATCGACGGCGCGGTCGTCGGCTACGCGTCGTATGGGCCGTTTCGCGGCGAAGGTCGGTGGCCGGGCTACCGCCATACCGTCGAACACTCGATCCACGTCGCAGAGGCGCACCATGGCCGAGGCATCGGCCGGAAACTGATGCAAGCCCTTAGCGATCGGGCGATGGCTGACGACATCCACGTGATGGTGGGTGCGGTCGACGGCGACAACCAGGCCTCGATCAATTTCCACGAGCGGCTCGGCTTCGAGGTCGTGGCTCGGATGCCGCAGGTCGGCCGCAAGTTCGACCGCTGGCTCGACCTGGTGCTGATGCAGCGGATCCTCGACCGCGACGCATCGTCGGGCTCTCGTCCGAGTGGCGCTCCATCAATCCGAACAACCGAGCGCTGACTTCATCACGTCGCTCGAGCATGACCATGTGGCCGGCGAGGTCAGACCGTCACACCTTTTCGAACGAGAAGCCGTCCGCGCCGTCGAGGACCTCGTAGCCGAGGTCGCGGATCTGGTCTCGAAGCGCGTCGGCGGCCGCGAAGTCCTTCTCGGCCCGCTTGTTGACCCGCTCCTCGGCGAGTGCCACGACCTCGGGTGGCACATTGCCCCCGGCATCTTCGGCCAGCTCGATGAGTCGAAGACCCAGGACCTCGTCGGCCTGGGCGATGACCGCCAGCGTCGAGGCGGGGTCGGCATCTTCGTCACGAAGGCGACTCCACACCGCGCCGATCGCCTTCGGCGTGTTCAGATCGTCGCCGATCGCCTCTTGGAACTCGACCATCGTCGCGTCGTCGGCGACGTTGGGCAACTCACCATCGACCGACTCGACCAATGCTCGCACGCGGCGAACCATGCGCTCGCGTGCGGTCGCGGCGGCCCGCAGGTTGTCAAGCGAGAACGCCAGCTCGCTGCGGTAGTGGCTGGTCAACACCAGATATCGGTAGTCGAGCGCGTGGAAGCCGTCCTGTTCGAGTTGGCGCACCGTGAGCAGGCCTGGACCGCCGCTCGACTTCGACATCTTGTCCCCGTCGGCCAACGTGAGGAAGGCGCAATGCAGCCAGAACCGGGAGAACTCGCACCCGGTCGCGGTCTCGGACTGTGCGATCTCGTTGGTGTGATGGATCGGAATGTGGTCGATCCCGCCGACATGGATGTCAAGCGTTTCGCCGAGGACCTTCATCGCCATCGCCGAGCACTCGATGTGCCAACCGGGGAATCCGACGCCCCACGGCGAGTCCCACTCCATGTCCCGTTGCGCATCGGTCGGCGAGAACTTCCAGAGAGCGAAGTCGGTCGCGTTGCGCTTGCCGCCGAGCTCGATGCGGTGACCGCCCTCGATCTGTTCGCGGGAGTCGTTGGGGGTCAGCTTGCCGTAGTCATCGATCTTGGCCGTGTCGAAGTAGATGCCGTCGTCGGTGGCGTACGTGACGCCCTTCTCCTCGAGCACGGTGACCAGGTCGATCTGCTCCTGGATCGCGTCGGTCGCCCGAAGCACGGTGTCAGCCTCGGCAACATTGAGCAGTTCCGTGTCGGTGAAGAACAGGTCGGTGTACTTCTGGGCGATGTCCCAGGCCGTCATCTGTTCGGCCCGGGCGCGCATCTGGAGCTTGTCCTCGCCATCGTCGCCGTCGCCGACCAGGTGACCGACGTCGGTGATGTTCATCACCGAGTTCACACCCCATCCGGCGAAGCGGATCGCCCGGCGCAGCACGTCGCTGAACAGGTAGGCCCGCATGTTCCCGATGTGGGCCTCGCTGTACACCGTGGGCCCACAGAAGTAGATCTTGGCCGTCTCACCATCGGCAGGCTCGAAGACTTCGACCTTGCCCGTCATGGTGTTGTGAAGCGAGAGCGGAAACGCTGGCGTCGACACGGGGAACTCCGGATGTCGGGGCATCTGAACCGGTTCAGGCTAGCCGTGGAGGTAGGGGGAACCGCCGGACTTTGGACGCCGAATGACACAGCCCGAAGGGGTCAGGACGAGTGGTTGCGTCCGTGTAGCGTTCGGCCATGGCCTGGTGGATCATCACGCTCATCGTCATCGGTGCAGCCGTCGTGCTCATGGCGATTCGGGACCTCACCCAGAAGAAGGACCCGGTGCTCCGAACCTTTCCGGTCGCCGGACGATTCCGGAGCCTCCTCGGGAGCGCCGGACCGAAGCTCCGCCAGTACATCGTCGCCTCCAACGACGAAGAACGCCCCTTCAGCCGCGACCAGCGCCGCTGGGTCTACGACACCGCAGACAAGAAGAGCGCGTACTTCGGCTTCGGCACCGACGCAGACATCGACCGCGACAGCCACGTGATCATCAAGCACAGCGTGTTTCCGGACACGACCCCCATCGGCGAGAACGCGCCGGTCCCCTGCGCCAAGGTTCTCGGCGAGTGGCGCGAACGCCCGGGCAAGTTTCGACCCGAGTCGGTGGTGTACGTGTCGGCCATGAGCTACGGCTCGCTCAGCGGCCGGGCGGTCGAGGCGATCAACCGTGGCTGCGACATCGCGGGTGCCTTGCACAACACCGGCGAGGGCGGAATCGCCGATCATCATCGCCATGGCGCGGGCCTGATGTTCCAGTTCGGCACCGGCTACTTCGGCTGCCGCAATCCTGATGGCTCGCTGTCGATCGGGCGGCTGGCCGAAACCGCGAAGAGCGCCAATGTCCGGTGCATCGAGATGAAGCTGAGTCAGGGCGCCAAGCCCGGATTGGGCGGGGTCTTGCCCGGTAAGAAGGTCACCGCCGAGATCGCCGAGGCCCGCGGGCTCCCGAAGGGCCAGACCGTGTACTCACCGAACCGCCACACGGCGTTCGACAGCGTCGACGGCATGATCGACGTGATCGAACAGATCGCCGATGCCACCGGACTCCCCGTCGGCATCAAGTCGGCGGTTGGCCAGCAAGGGTTCTGGACCGAGCTTGCGGAACGGATGGCGACCAGGCAGGAAGGGCCCGATTTCATCACCGTCGACGGCGGCGAGGGCGGCACGGGTGCGGCACCGCTGGCCTTCAGCGACCATGTATCGCTGCCGTTCCGAGCTGGCTTCGCCCGTGCGTACACGCCGTTCGTCGAACGCGACCTCCACACCGAGATCGTGTTCGGCGGAAGCGGCCGACTCGGATTCCCGGCCGAAGCACTGCTCGCCTTTGGCCTCGGCGTCGACATGGTGGGTGTAGCCCGAGAGGCACTCCTCGCCCTGGGCTGCATCCAAGCCCAGCGATGCCACGACGGCCACTGCCCCACCGGGATCACGACCCACAATCGTTGGTTGACCCGCGGTCTGGATCCGACCGACAAGGCCACCCGGCTCGCCAACTATCTCGTCAGCTTCCGTAGCGAGCTGCTCAAGCTGTCGCACGCGTGCGGGGTGGTGCATCCGGCCCTCGTGACGGCCGACATGATCGAGATCTTCGACCAACCCCATGAGTGGGCCACGGCCGCGGAGTTGTTCGGAGGCTCCGCCGAGTCCTCCTCCATCACGGGCGGCCAACAGGAGCAACTGCACGAAGTGATGGTCGAGCTCGGCCACACGGCCTCGAGCCACTGACCCGGTCAGTCGACAACAGAAATCAGAATACGTACGTAGACTACGTACATGCCCAATAAGACGATCAGCCTTCCCGACGATGTCGTACCCGTGATCGAAACTCTCGGCATGCCGTTCTCGCGATGGGTGACCCAGCAGCTGCGTCATCACGCTGCCCAATCAACGATGTCGTTCGGTGAGCAGCTCCTGGCCGACGCAGCATTGGCTGACCAAGCACGCGTCGCCCCGGCACCGGTAGACGGAGACGGGCGGCCGGACCGCGTGGCGACCGGCCAGCGCATGGAGCGCTCGGCGCCGTGGTGATCCGCGGCGAGGTCCGTTGGATTGAGCTGGACAAGCGGCGGCCGTGCGTCGTGATTTCGTCCCAGGGCGTACTGGCCGTGCCGGTCTGGCAAACCCATGTGGTGCCGCTCACGAGCAACCTCGACCGGGCCGGCCTGGCCGGCAACGTGCTGCTCAAAGTCGATGTCACGGGGCTGCCGCACGACTCGGTCGCCGTGCCCCTCGGGCTCGAGCTCGTGGACCGGGATTGGCTCGGAGAGCGGACGGCGCAGCTCGCGCCGCCACTCCTCGATGCAATCGATGATGGGGTCCGCACCGCCCTCGGCCTCTGAGGACCGCTCTCGTGTTCGGTCAGCCGATGGCGAGGGTCTTCTTGGGGTCGAAGAATGGGCGCTCCACCACCGTGGCGGGACAAGCTCCGAGGTTCGTCTCGACCGTCAGGGCCGTGTCGAGCCCGGTGGCACCGATGTCGACCATCGCAAGCGCGATGTTCTGCTCGAGCCGAGGTGAGTAAACGGCCGAGGTGACCTTGCCGGCAGACGCACCGTCGCGTGCGATCGGCCAGAACGAGGTGTTCGGGCCCGCCAGCGGCTCGCAGTCGAGCACGAGCCCGACCTGACGGCGAGTCACACCCTCGTGGTGGATCCGCCGCAGCGCCTGCTTGCCGATGAAGTCGGCCTCGATGTCGAGATCGACCAGGCGGCCGAGTCCGAGCTCATAGGGATTGGTGCCGAGGTCCGCGTCGGCGTGATACGAGAGCATGGCGCCCTCGATTCGTCGGATCGACGACGTGTGACCGGGCTGCAAACCGAACGGCTCGCCCGCCGCCATGATCCGCTCCCAGAGCTCGTCGCCCCGTGACCCGTCGCGCAGGAACAACTCGTAGCCGAGCTCGCTCGACCAACCGGTCCGGCTGACCACCAACGGGATGTCGTCGAGGTCGATCTCACGGAACCTGTAGTACTTGAGTCCGGCCAAGGCATCACCGAAGAGCGCCTCGATGATCCGACCCGAGTTCGGCCCCTGAAGCTGTAATGGCGACACGTCTGGCTCGACGATCGTGACGTCCATCCCGGAATGCATGGCGACACCCTGCGCCCACAACAACACATCGCTGTCGGCCAGCGAGATCCAGAAGTGGCTCCCGGCGAGACGGAGGAGCACCGGGTCATTGATCAGGCCGCCATCGGCGTTGGTGATCAAGATGTACTTGGCCTGGCCCACAGCCATCGTCGACAGGTCGCGCGTCGTCAGCAGCTGCACGAATGCGGCCGCGTCCGGTCCAGTCACCTCGACCTGGCGCTCGACGGCAACGTCGCACAGGATCGCATCGTTGACGAGGTTCCAGAAGTTCTGTTCGGGATCGCCGAAGTCCCTCGGGATGTACATGTGGTTGTAGACCGAGAATCCGGTTGCACCCCATCGCACCGTGGCGTCGAAGTACGGCGACTTGCGGATCTGCGTGCCGAAGCCGAAGTCGTCTGTGGTCATGGTGCCTCGGTTCCGTCCTGGTTCACGGCTGGTGAGTCTGCCAGCAGCCGGCCGGAACCGACCCGCTCAACCAGGGATCAGCGCTGCAGCGAGTCGACGCTCGAACTGCTCATTGCACGTGGCGATCCACGCCGGATCGTCGTCGAGGAAGGCCGTCCAGACCTGACGACGGATGGCCGCAGCCTCAGTTGCCGTCGGATCGCCGTGGCCATGCAACCACGCGTCGGCCCGCAAGGACATCAGCACCGTGATCGTGTCGACCGTGCCGTACTCGATGGCGACCGCGTCGACCATCGTGTCGCCCGCCCACGATTCGATCGCGCCGAGCCAATCGCCCGAGAGCGACGCGGAAACACTCTCGCCGTCGCGCATCGAGTGCACTTCGCCCCAGCGTTCGGTCGCACGCACGTAGCCAGGCGACCCGGCATGCTCGTGGCTGATCAACTCCCCGTGGGCCCAGGGGCCGAGTCCGGTGTGCAGGTCGAGCACACTCGCCGTCGCTGCGCCGGCCATCTCGCTCGCCCACACTGCCTCGAGTGTGTTGCGACTCCACGACGGCCCGGTCCCGCCATAGAACACGCCGAGCGGATGTGTGTACTGCCCGGAGGAGACGGTGTGTTGCATCTCGCCCATCCCGACAGCCTCGACATGGCCGAGAAGGCGGGTCAGCGTCTCCCCCTGCGTCGCCTCGTCCCACGACGCCGGAACCAGGTCGTCGGCGATCGAGGCATAGCCATCGTTGTCCGGGAGCTCGGCGTCGAAGTCCACGAAGTTCCGGTTGAGGTCGATGTTGTCCTCGTTGACCCGCCGCACCCACGAGAAACCGTACGGATTGAGGGCGTGCACCATCACCAGACGGACGTCCGTCGGGCGAACCGATGCCAGGTGGCGGAGCCAGTTCGTCTGCATCGCCGACCCGCAGTACCCCTCGACGCCGTGGGTGCCCGAGACGACGAGGACACGATGCTCAGCGTCGCCCGGCCCAAGGGTCGCAACGTCGAGTGCGAGTTGCTCACCAGCGCGGCCGACGGCGCTCGGGTGCTCGAAGGAACGCTGGTCGGCCCCGGCGGTCTCGGCGGCGGCACGGAAGTCCGCGCGAGCCGACTCGTAGTCGGCTGCGAGCGCAAGCGCTCGGGAATCGGTCATCGTCGCCTCAGACGGTGTGTGTCTGCCAGGAACCGGCCGGGTCCGGGCCCAGCCGGATGTCGATCTCCGCGTCAGCGAGTCGCATGACGATGGCGCACACCGTGCCGGTCTCGACGCCGGGCAGCGTGGGCGATTCCTTCCATGGACGACAAATCGGGAACTCGGCGTTTCCCCGATCGTCGAGCAGGCCTCGCACATCGGCCTCGGTCTCGACACCGTGTTCGGCGACGAACTCGACCGATCGGTCGTAGCGGGCCTCGCTGTTGTCGGCTCCCGCACCCTGGGGCAGCTCGGCTGCGGCATCGCCGCCGTTGACGAAGTGGTTCGTGTGCAGCAGCGGATCGGTCGACGAATCGCTGCGCCACATCCTGGTTCCGGTGTACTCGATACTCGACCCGACGCCGTCGGCGTTGGCGAGGAACACGTGCGCCGAGCGCCCAGCGCCCGCCGTCTCGAGCAAGGTTTCGACCTCGTCGCTCGAGCGGGCGTCGAGCAGGGCACGCAGCAGCACGTGCACCGGCACACCATCGAGCTGCTCGGGCGAGAACAAGAAGTTCAGACCGACCGCCGTGCCCGCGCTGGACATACCGACCTTGCCGACGATGCCCGGCTCGGTGACGGTGACCACGTGGTGGCCGTCCTCGTGGGTCGCATCGAGGGCCACCGTGATCGGTTCGAGGCTCGCCATCCAGTCCCAGTTCTGCGCGAGGATGTTCGTCGTCGGCGACCACACCGAGGTGCACTCAGATTCCTCGGCACCGGTGTAGGACATGATCTCGCTTCGAGCGTTGAGCGCCCACAGCCAGTGGTGGGGATGGCCCGAGGCGGCGGCGATGCCATCGACCTCGGCGGCGAGCGTCGGGTGCCAGGCACGGGTCACCGCCTCGAAGTGCGCGGCACGGCGGGCGACCTCGTCATCGGGAAGCTGAAACGTCGCGTCGTAGATCTCGATGCAGCGGCCGATCGAATCGCGCATCGCCTCGCCCTGTTGGCGGCCTCGAGCCCCCGCATCCCCGGCCACCCTGATCACTGGCATCCGGCCCTCGGCAGGTGCGCCGGAGGCGTCGTTGGTCAAGGCTTCATCGATCGTCACCCCTTCAGTCTGGCAGCCACCGCCATCGATCTCGCGCTCGCAGGGGCCTTCCTCGACTCGTCGCCGTGATCCCATTAGGGAACGTTCCTCGAAGGCGCGACACGTTGGCGGGGTTCAACGTCCAAGATGGAGACGAAACAGCGAGCGGACATGACCAACCTCGGAATCAGCGGAATCGAAGGAGCAGAACTCATCGCCACCGGCGGGAGCGCGCTTGTCTATGCCGCCACGAACTCCGACGGGCACCCGATCGCGGTCAAGGTACTGCGGGGGATGCGAAGCGAGGAGGTCCGTCGGCGCTTCTACCGTGAGCGCACGGCTGCCGAACGCCTGAGCGGTCACCCCAACATCATCGACATCGTCGGTGGTGGCATCTCCGACGGCGGCGAGCCGTTCCTGGTCATGCCATTGATGTCGCGGGGAAGCCTGGCCGACGAACTCGATGATCGCGGCGCCTTCTCGATCGACGAAGCGATCGACGACGTGGTGGCAGCAGCCGACGCCATCGACTTCGCTCACCGCGAAGGCGTGCTCCACCGTGACCTCAAGCCCGGCAATCTCCTGCGCACCGACGCCGGCAGCATTGCCGTCACCGACTTCGGCATCGCCCGGGTGATCGATGCCGGGATCACCTCGGCCACGATCGGCGCGACCACCCCGGTCTATGCCGCTCCCGAGCTCCTCGAGGCCAACGATGCATCGGCGCAGTCCGACGTCTATGCGCTCGGCGCAACGCTTTATGCATTGCTGAACGGCGCACCCGCGTTCGCCGGCGAGACGAACGTGTGGGGCACGATCGCCCGGGTCCGCGATGAGCGGGTTCCTTGGATCGACGAACTACCGGCACCGATCATGCGGGTCATCGAGCAGGCGATGGCCAAGTCCCCGGCTGACCGGCCGCCGACGGCGTATCACTTCCGCGACAATCTGCTCGCGGCTCGCGGTGCTCATCCGGATTGGCGCCCGCCCAAGCCGGCCGAGATGACGGTGTCCACCCCGCCGGGACCGGCCATGGTCCCCGTCATCCCTGCGACCACGGTCGAGTTCGACCGCCCGGCCCCAGCCCGGACGGCCACGGAGGTCGACGAGGCCCCCCACCGCGACGAGGCACCCGCACCGCCGCGATGGACGGTCTTCGAACGTCCAAGCGCGGGGCTGCAGCTCGCCGGCGTGGGTGTCGCGATCCTGTTGATCGCCGGCGCGGCTTGGTTTGCCGTGAGCCGTGCGCTCGGCAGCGACACCGATGTCGGCGCTGCGTCACCGACTCCCCCGATCGACACCTCGCTCCCGCCGATCACACCACTGCCCGAGCCCGAAGATGGCGAGGATGTCGACGCCGTTCCCACCACCGGCCCCGACGAAGACGGCCCGGTCGAGCCCGAGGCCACGGCGGTTCCGCAGCCCACTCCGGCCACGGCGCTCGTGAGCTTCTCCGGGCTGTACTTCCAGGCGTACTTTCCCGAAGGCTGGTCGGTCGCCCGGAGCGACGTCGACGTCGGGTATGGCTTCCGAAGCGAGTTCGTCGCCGACGGCATGTACCTCAACATCGACACGACACCGTCGGAACTGCGCACCGGCAATGCGACGGTCGAGCAGAGCGCTCGTCAGATCGCGTCGACGATCTCGTCGGCCGGCGAGGTCATCACCGAGACGATCGACGGCCTGACCCTGCACTCATTCCGCTTCCGAAACAACCGTGGCGTCGACAGCATCGATATCTTCTTCGAGGTCGACGGCGACGGCTACGCCATCGTCGCCGGCTCGAACAGTCAGCCGGAGGTCGCCTACGAGGTCGCCCGCCAGGTTGCCCTGACCGTCAGGAGTGCTGCGTGACCGACACCGACATGAGCTGGATCGCATGAGCGAGACGATGTTCGATCACGTCGGGGGCATGCCGTTCTTCTCCGACCTGGTCGACCGGTTCTACGAGGGTGTCGAATCCGATTCGGTTCTGCGTCCGCTGTATCCCGAGGACCTCGAGCCCGGCAAGCAGGCGCTGGCGTACTTCCTTGCGCAGTACTGGGGTGGGCCCACGACATACAGCGATGTTCGCGGCCATCCGCGCCTTCGCATGCGCCACTTTCCGTTCCGCATAGCCACCGCCGAGCGCAATGCGTGGGTGCACCACATGACCGCGGCGGTCGAGTCCGCGGGGCTCGACGAGGCCGCCGCAACCCAGATGCTCGAGTACTTTGCCATGGCGGCCGACCACCTGGTCAATGCCGAATAGTCCGACGCCGGGGTCCCGACGGAATAGGCCGTCGCATCGGTCCGTTGCAATTCTTCGGCCATGGCGCTCGTAACCCCAGCAACCGCATCTGACGAACAGCGTCGTCAGGAGCTTCGCCGACACAAGATGCGGGCGACGGGTCTGCTGGTCCTCGCAACCATCGCGTTCGTCCTGCTGGTGATCCTGACCGACGGCGAGGGTTGGGCCGGCTACGCCGAAGCCGCCGCCGAAGCCGCCATGGTGGGCGGCATCGCCGACTGGTTTGCGGTGACCGCCCTCTTCCGACACCCGTTGGCCCTCCCGATCCCCCACACCGCGATCATCCCTCGGCGCAAGGATCAGATCGGTCGCGCCCTGGGCGACTTCGTCCAGGACAACTTCCTCCAGCCCGAGGTGCTACGCGAACGCCTGCACTCCGCCGACCTCGCCGGTCGACTTGGCGATTGGCTGCTCGCCCCCGGCAATGCGCGACGGGTCGGCGATCAAGCCGGCTCGATCATTGGCGCAGCGGTCGAAATGCTCCGCGACGACGAGATCCAGGAGTCGATCGAGAACTACGTGCAACGGCGTATCGACACGTTCGAGCCAACACCACTCGCTGCCCGGGCGTTGGAGTTCGCCGTCGAAGGTGGGCATCACCATGCGGTGTTCGACGCGGGCCTGAGCGGTCTGCGCAACGTCCTCCACGACAACCGGGCGATGATGCGCCGCCGCCTCGCCAACGAGTCGCCGTGGTGGGTCCCCGAGCCGATCGACGACCGTATCTTCGACAAGATCTATGCCGCGATCGACAGCTTCATCGACGACGTCACCGCCGATCCGAACCACGAGTTCCGCCGCAATCTCGACGGCCGCATCGATGGCCTGATCGTCCGGCTCCGCGAGAGCCCGGAACTGCGAGATCGCGCGCACGAGCTCAAGGCGGAACTGCTCGATCACCCGGCCACGCGCGAGTGGACCGCCGGGCTCTGGTGGAACCTCAAGGAATCGCTGCTGCTCGCGGCTGACGACCCGACGAGCGAGCTGCGGCTCCGCATCCACGCCAGCGCGCTCAACCTGGGCGAGCAGCTCCAAGCTGATCCCGAGCTGCGGGCCAAGGTCAATGCGTGGCTCGTGGGCGCCATCGTCGCCCTTGCCGGGGAGAGCCGCAGCGAGTTGGCCGACCTGATCGCCACGACGGTCGAGGGCTGGGATGCCGACGAAACCAGCGACCGCATCGAGCTGCAGGTCGGGCGCGACCTGCAGTACATCCGGATCAACGGCACCGTCGTGGGCGGGCTCGCCGGCTTGGTGATCCACGCCGTCGCTCAGTTGCTCGGCTAGGGCACCGCCTGCGTCCCGCTTCAGCTACTCAGCGGGGACCATGCGCACTTCGACAGACCGCGTCTCGGGGAAGATGATCTGCACCGACTCAGCCAGGTCGTCCAGGGTGAGCGATCGGGCGAGGTCACTGCGCCGGCGATACTCCCCCGGGTCTCGCTGCGGATTCGCCAGGTGGAACGTCAGGCGGTCGATCCAGAACGGATTGGAGAAGAACCGCCAATCCTCCACGAGCTGATCAACGGCGAGCTCGAGGTACTGCGGCTCGATGTCGCCGGCTCGCATTCGAGCAAGCTCGTCGTGAATCACCCCGGAAATCTCGACGAGCCGATCCGGGTCGCCGTTGAGCTCGATGATCGTGTCGACCCACGATTTCGGCTCGCTCAGCACCGAAACCGATGCACGCGGCGAGTAGCTGGCTCCGAGCTGCTCCCGAACCAGGTCTCGGAGTCGCGCATCGACGACGAGCTCGGCAACCTCGGCCGCCACTTCCGCTTCGATTGTGAACGGGTACGGCGACTCCCAGTTCATCCGAAGCCGGCCCTGGTCGCCGACGCCGACCGAGACGGTCGACACGAGGTTCTCCTCGGGGAGACCCGGATCCCGATCGATCGCCTGATCCCGTTCACCCGTCGAGGGCAGTGTGGCCAGATAGTGAAGGCCGAGCAGCAGGACGTCCTCTTCCGCGACGTCGCCGACGAACACGAAGATGAAGTCGCCGGCATTGGCATATCGCCGATCCCACGCTTGGAGCTGCGCATCGACGTCGAGGTCGTTGAGATCCTCGACGGTGGGCACGAGCCGGAAGTAGGGACTGTCTCCGTAGCGCAGGCGCCACAGTTCGAGATCGGCCATCAGCTCGGGGAACGCTTCGGGCGACTCCGCGAGCGGCCGCCAACCGTCCTCGAATTGTCGGGCCTGCGCCTCGCTGATCGTCGATTCGGTCATCTGCAGATGGATGAGTTGGAAGAGCGTCTCCAGGTCGTCGACCGAGGCATCGCCGGCAAGCGTCTCCTGTGCTCGACCGATGTCGCCCTCGAGGAAGACGACCGAGCCGCTGAGCAGCTGATCGAGTTCGACGGCATCGATCGATGCGAAGCCGCTCGGCATGACCATGCCCGAGGTTCGACCGAGAAGCGGCGCGAGCTCGGGACTCTCGGCGAAGAAGCCTCCGCGGCTCCACGCCTGGAACTCGACCTGCCCGGAGACGATGTCCGACTCCCGAAAGGCCATACGCACGCCGTTGTCGAACGTCGCCACCACGGCGCCGAGCTCGTCGATTCGCTCGATGGCGAAGTCGGTCTGCACGAGTGCCGGACGCTCCATCAACACGGTACGTTGCGATTGCGTCCGACCCAGGGCGTCGACGCGGCCGCCGACCGTCTCCTGGTAGAGCTGCTCGAGCACCGCGGGAGCCGGTGCCTGGTCGAGTTGGTCGGTCGGGGTGGTCACGGCAACGTACGGGTTCGACCGCAACGCCTGATCGAAGAAGGCACGAACGTCGGTCGCAGTGATCGTCTCGGCAATGTCGATGGTCGCGGCCAGCGTTTCCTCGGGTTCAGGCAAGTGGCCCCGGTCGAGGGCGTAGCCGACCAACTCGTCGGCGATGGTTCGGTCCTGCCGGGTGTCACGTGCGGCCAGCGCCTGCTCGGCGCCCGCTCGGACCCGGTCAAGGGCCCGTGTGAGCTCGGCGGCGTCGACATCGTGTTGACGGAGCTGCTCGGCGACGAGCAGGAGCTCGGCCATGCTCGTCTCGGCGCCGCCAGGATCGACGACGCCGCGCAGGTTCACGGCGAGCAGGCTGGGAGTGATCGTTCGCAGGCCCGCCGAGGCCGATTGCCATGAGGCGTCGCTCCGCTCGGTTCGTTCGAACAGCCGGCCTTCGAGGACCGACATGGCCACCTGGCGAACCTGGCGCTCCCGCAAAGTCCGACGGTCGACGACCGGGCTGACCGGCACACGCCACGCGACGTTCACCGCCTGCCGTGTGAGTTCAGGATCGTCGATGACCTCGTAGATCGGGTCCCCGAACGCCTCGATCTCGGCTTGGCGCGGCTGATCCGGGACCGGGCTAGCCACGCTCCAGTCGGTGAAGGACGACGCGATCCGAGCGAACATCGCATCGACGTCGAAGTCGCCGACCGCAATGACGGTCATGTTGTCGGGCCGATACCACCGCTCGTAGAACGCACGGAGTTCGCCGACCTCCATGGCATCGATGCTGTCGAGGGTCCCGAGCGGGTGCCGGCGGTATCGGTTGGTGTCACCGAACAGCACGTCGTTGCGGGCTTGCGAGAGACGCCCGCCGAGGGTTTCTTGGGAGCGGCGGTATTCCTCGCGCACTACACCCCGCTCAGCATCGACCGCGTCCGGCGTGATCGTTGCCGCCTGTGCCCATTCGAACAGCACGTCGACCGCGAGATCGAGGTTGGACCCGTCGCGGCTCGGCACCGTGAGCTTGTAGACGGTCTCGTCGAACGACGTGTATGCGTTGACATCGGGCCCAAACGCCGATCCGAAGCTCTCGAGGATCGGGATCAGTCCATTGCCCGGCCACCGCTCGGTGCCGTTGAACAACATGTGTTCCAGGAAGTGGGCCGAGCCGAGGCTGTCGGGCTCCTCGTGCACGCTCCCGGCGTTGACGACGAGGCGAAACTGTGCCTGTCCGCCGGGAGAATCGTTCGGCTGGACGAGGATCCGAAGCCCGTTGTCGAGCACTCGCTCCTGCGCCTCGACTGCGAAGGGTCCAACCGGCCAGTCCGCCGGTGCGGTGAAGGTGGAGTCGATCGGCTCGAGGGGTGGCTGCGCCGAGTCGTCGCTTTCAGAAGGCGGCGGCGATGGTGACGGCGTGGTTGTCTCGGCACCACGGCTGTCGCCGCTCTCGTTGCCGTCATCGGCGGAAGAGTCGGTGTCGACCCCATCGGCTCCATCGACTCCAGCGGCTCCGTCCGACGGCGAGTTCGCCGATTCCGTCGTGGGCGCGCCGCTGCCGTCGGCACCGGCGATGTCACCGGTCACGTCAGCGGACGAGGCACAGGCCGCCGCGACCAGGGCGAATAGTACGAAGACGGCCGCCGTCGCCCACGATGTCCTCACCGGGGCAAGTGTAGTTTCAGCTCATCGTCGGGGCCGGTCGGGCGACCGAGATGCAACCTCTGTTGCTGCGGCCGCCCGGATCGAGACGGCCTCGCGGATTCAGGAGCCGGCGCTGACGAGGTAGTCGGGGGCCGACTGCACGGTCACCGGCGGTTGCTCGGTGACCGGCGGGCGGATCGGCTCGACCTTGTTGCGGCGTTCGGCCGCCATCTGGCGGAACCGCACGAGGAGCAAGACATAGCCGACCAGTGCCGCATCGATGGCGACATGCAGTGCGATCCATCCGCCCCGCATCGCCAGCGCGAGCAGCAGTGAGACGAAGGCCGCACCGGTCAAACCCAGCAGTACCTGACGACGACGTTCGCGCGCAGCTGCGGTCGAGGTCGGAGCCCCGGCACGGCGCTGGCGGGGCGGGTTCCATGCCTCATGGAGCGAACGTTCATCGCCCACCGGCGCGAAGAGCGCGTTGTCGTCTTGTTGCGCTCGATGGAGTGGCACCACGTTGGAGGCTGCGGTGGCCGGACCACTGACCGCACCCGTCAACGGGGCAACCGCAGGCCCGCGCATCGATGACGGAACCGAGGACCGAACTGCGGGACGAGCATTCTGCAGCGGCTCAAAGCGCTGGCCGCCAAGCACTGGCAGGCTGCCGGCGGAGGATCCAGCGAACGTTCCCCGACCCGACTCGCGACGATCCTTCAGATAGGGCGGAACCAGAACGATGGCCCACAAAGCGATGAGGATGACTAGAACCACGTACGTCGTCAAGAGCTGAGAGTTACTTCCAAGAACCATGGTTGCACCCGCTCTTCGACAATTGGCGGATTTGCCACCTTTTGTCACATGAGCAACTACAGAACCATGTCGGCGAATGTTGCGAAACGATTACGGCCACCGTTTCTACTACGCACGAACACCATTCGCAACGTCGCCCCGCGAGTTCGATCCGTGCGTCGTCTGGCGCAGAACCCGGGCGAATCCGCCCTCCGCACCGGCAGAACTGCAGGTGTTCAGCGGTTCCAATCCCCGGAACGGCCACCGGACTTGTGCCACAAGCCCAGGCCCGTCACGGTCATGCCCCGATCACGGGCTTTGCACATGTCGTAGATCGTCAGCGCGGCAGCCGAACAGGCCGACAGCGCCTCCATCTCGACGCCCGTCGGCCCGAAGGTCTCGACCACCGCCTCGATGTCGATCCACGACTCCCCCACCTCGAACTCCACCGACGCCGAACCGATCATGATCGGGTGGCACAGCGGGATGAGATCGCTCGTGCGCTTGGCGCCCTGAATACCCGCCACGCGAGCGACCGCCAGCACGTCGCCCTTGGCGACCTCGCCAACGCTGATCGCCTGCGCCGTTTCGCGTTCCATCTCGACCCGGGCGCGAGCTACGGCCCGCCGTTGCGTCGACGCCTTCGGGGTGACGTCGACCATCCGCGCCCGCCCCTGGGCATCGAGGTGCGTGAAACCGTGTTCAGGCGCGCCGTCCGGCGCGGCGTCAGCCACCGATTTGGCTCATCGAGCGATGTGGCCGAATGAAGTGGACCTGGCCGATCTGGTGGCCGGCCCACTTGGCGTGCACGCCGCGAGCGACCTCGGCCGCGATCGACTCGTCGTCGGCGCCGCCGCGTAGCAGGGTCCGCAGGTCGAACTCATCGACGGAGAACAGGCAGTTGCGCAGCTGGCCCTCGGCGGTGAGGCGCACTCGGTCACAATTGCCGCAGAATGCCTGGGTGACACTGGCGATCACGCCGACCACACCCTGTCCGTCGAGGTAGCGGAACCGCTGGGCCGGTTCATGGCCACGTTGGATCGGCTCGAGCGGATAGACCTCGTTGATCTGGTCGACGATCTCCTGCTGGCTCATCACCCGGTCGTTGGTCCAGCTGTTGTCGGCGTCGAGCGGCATCCACTCGATGAAGCGGACCACCACACCGCGGTCGCGACCGAAGCGGGCGAAGTCCACGATCTCGTCGTCGTTGATGCCGCGCATGACGACACAGTTGATCTTCACCGGTTCGAATCCCGCCTCGACGGCGGCATCGATCCCGTCGAGCACCGCCTCGAGTTCGTCACGCCGGGTGAGCTCGATGAACTTGTCACGGTCGAGTGAATCGAGCGAGATGTTGAGACGCTTCAGGCCCGCCTGCTTGAGCGGCGCGGCGTGGCGGCGCAACGTGGAGCCGTTGGTGGTCATGGCCAGATCCGTGCCCAGTGCCGCAAGACGGCGCACCAACTCATCCAGGTTGGCGCGAACGAGCGGCTCGCCACCGGTGAGGCGGATGCTGTCGACGCCGAACTGCTCGACCATGATCTTCGCCAGTCGTTCGATCTCCTCGAACGTCAGGATCTCGTCGCGGCTGAGCCACTCGAGGCCCTCTTCGGGCATGCAGTACGTGCAGCGGAAGTTGCACCGATCCGTCACCGAGATACGGAGATCTCGGTGCACCCGGCCGAAGGTATCGACGAGCGGTGTTGCCATCAGTCCGATCGTAGTGCCGGACGACGACAGAGCGTCAGCCGTTTCGGACCGCGGAAGCCGGTTTCGCAGGACGCTGTGGCGCCGGGCAGCAGGTGGTGCTGCACTGATCCGGCACGAGGCCAAGGTCGCCGAGAGCAACGGGTGTTGCCCCGTCGACCCGTTCCCGCACAAGGTCCACGATCATCTCGATGAATCGGGGGTCGGTTCCTGAGGTTTCCACGCGGGCGAGTGTCATGCCGCGCGCCTCGACCGCGCGCCGCGCGTCGGTGTCGAGGTCTTGAATGACTTCCATGTGATCGCTGACGAAGCCAACCGGCACGATCACGACATGCGCGGTGTCGGCGGCAAGGTCGTTGACGGAATCGACGATGTCGGGCTCGAGCCACGGCATCGTCGGCGGGCCGCTGCGGCTCTGCCAGACCAATGACGATGACGCGACCGGCACCCGGGCACGGATGAGTTCCACCGCATTCTCCAACTGGGCCACGTAGGCCGAGTTCTCGGCCATCGACATCGGAATGCTGTGGGCCGTGAAGAAGACATGCGTCGCCGCGGGAGCCTCGGCCATGACCGTTGCGAGCCGGTCAGCCAAGGGCTCGATGAATCCCGGGTGGTTGAAGTACACCCGCAGCTTGTCGATGTCCGGAGCCCCGGGCCCAACCGCTTCACGCGCGGCCGCAAGGTTCTCTCGGTACTGACGGCAGCCGCTGTAGGACGAGTAGGCGGACGTGATGAACGCCATCGCTCGCTGAACCCCGTCGCCGGCCATCTGTCGAATCGCCGACTCGAGAAACGGCTCGGAATTGCGGTTCCCCCAGTACACGGGCAGATCGAGATCGGCATCGGCCAGGGCCGCTTCAAGCCGCCGTATCAGGTCGCGGCATTGGTCGTTGATCGGGCTGACGCCGCCTCGATCGAAGTAGTGCTGACCGACGAGCCGCAGCCGTTCTTCGGGAACGTTTCTCCCCGCCGTCACACGCTGCAGGAACGGGATCACCTGCTCGGGACCTTCCGGCCCGCCGAAACTGACGAAGAGCAGCGCGTCGTAGGGGCCGGTCATTCCTCGATACCGGCGCGGGCCCCATCGACAAGAGCCTCCGAGAAGTCGTGCTCTTCGACGACATCGGTGGACTCGGTCGTTTCGCGACCAGAGCCACCAGACTGGCTCGCCGCGGCCTCGAACGCATCACAAGCTTCGCCAGCGGTCGCGGTCACCTGGTCCACGATCGGTCGGAAGCGGTCGGCATGCCGGCTCACAACCGAGCCGCCAGCGACCAACATCGTGGTCGGCAGCGCGGCCCGAATCTCCGTGATCTCGCGCACCGCATCATCGACAAGACGCTCCAAGGTGACACAGAGACCAACGCCGACCACATCGTCGGCCTCGGACACGGTCTCGATGAATGATGCCGCCGGCGTGTTGGCTCCAAGGTCGACGACATCGAGCCGACGGTCGGTCAGCAGGTCGGCGAGCAGCGCCGAAGGAATCGAGTGGGGGTCACCGGCGGTCGCCCCGATGACCGCGGTGCCGCGACGGCGACCCGGGTGCCGGAACAGGGGGCCCATCTGGCCGATCAGACGGTTGGCAGTTGCCGTCGCACGGTGCTCGGCGGCGATGGTGATCGTGCCATCAGCCCACCGTTCGCCAACTTCGATCAGGGCGGGCTGGAGGAGTCGAAGGTGCACTTCGGGAGCCGTGGCACCGCCGCGCAGCGCGTCGGTGATGACATCCCAACAGCCGCCGACATCGCCTGCGAGCAGTCGACGGGCGAATGGCTCGGCCAGCATCTCGCGTGGTGCTGCGGTCCTCGGCGTGGTGTCGGGGTCGGCGACGGCCTTGATCTCCGCCGGATCGACCCACCACTTGCCGCCGCGCTTCGTCGCATACATACGGCCCGTTCGCACGTAGCGATACGCAGTCATGTAGTGCACGCCGAGTTGATCGGCGGCGTCCGCCAGCGATACGAGTTCGACGGGAGCAGAACTCTCCTGCGTACTCATGAGAACAACCGTAGAGGCTCAGGCGACTTCTCGGCCGGCGATACGCGCCTCCCGAGCAGCAGCGGCGACCGCACGGCGGTGCGGCGAGCGAGGCCCGAAGCCTGCGGCTGCGCGCTCTTCACCGTTTTCGCCACCCCACAGGCCGTGCTCGCGTCCGGCTCGACCCGCTTCGCGGCACTCCTCGACCACGGTGCAACACGCGCAGTAGGCGCGCGCCAGCGCTTCGCGACGCTTGCGCCGACCGTCACGCTCGCCGGGGGTCGGAAAGAAGATCTCGGTCTTTCCCTTGCACATCGCAGCTTCGGTCCAGGCGGGTCGACGGAGCGTCACGGCGGATTCGACGAGCTGCGGGTTCGAGTCGGGATTCTGGCTGGTTGCGGGGGGTGAGGAGTGAGCCATTTCTTGGTTTTAGCACTAAATGTGTTCGGTGAAAAGTCCCAATCCCCCATGCAGGGACCCATCCGCCTTTTCGATGTCACATCTCGCTGCGATACTGGGCCGTCCATGTCCCGGCAATGGCTCCACCGAGCCGGCCTGTTGGCCGCCATCACGCTTGCTTTCGTCGTCCTGCTGGGTGACGGTTCGCTGGCACGCGCCATCGTGGTGCACGCACAGCAGGACACCCCGTCCGATACGCCGAGCGACCGGTCGCCGACGCCGGACGCCGATCCGACGCCCGTGGCCTCGTCACGACTTCCATCACACCCCTGCGTGCCGCCCGCCGCAACCACGTCGATCGCCTCGCCCCGAGCCGAGTTCGCCCCCTCGGACCCCAGGTTGTTCGATCTCGACCTGGCCATCAACGAACTCGACGCCTTGGACCGGGAGATCTCCGGTCGCCAGCTCGAGATCGCCGACCTGATCGAGGGCATCGATGGGTTGAAGTTCGAACGCGACTTCCTCGATCTCAACCGTCCGGCCCGCGGCGACGTGCTCGACGCGGCACGCGCCGACGCGCGTCGCCTCGCGGTTGCGACCTATGTCGGTATGGAACCGCTTACTGGTCTCGACCTCCTCAACGCCGAGACCGCCGGCGAACTGAGCTGGAACAGCGCACTGCTTCGCCAACAAACCGAGCGATTGCACACCGTCGCGGAGACCTACGCCCTCCTCGCGGGCGAAGCCGACTCCGACGTTCTTGTGCTCAGCGACGAGATCAACAACGAGACCCGGCGCCTCGAGGCCCTGAATCGCCAGCTGGCCAACACCCAGAACAAGGTGCCCGCCGCCGAGTGCTACATCTCGATCGCCCAGATCCATGCGACCGCCGACAGCGAGTTCATCGAGCGCGCACGACGGGAGCCCTCGGACGAGCAATGGCGGGCACTCCGGCGTTGTGAGTCGACCGAGACCTACAACATCGACAACGGCAACACGTTCTATGGCGCATACCAGTTCACCTGGGACACCTGGGGCACCGTGGGCGGTTCCGGCAACCCGGCACTCGCTCCGGCGGCCGAGCAAGACGCCAGGGCGCGGCTCCTGTATTCCCGCCGGGGAGACCAGCCATGGCCGATCTGCGGCAAGCGCCTCCGCCCGCCCGGCGGCTGATCCGCGGTCGACAGCGGCCTCTCCATGGCGGCCTCTCCGCGGCGTTTGACCGTCGAATGAGGAGGAATCAGCCTCCCCATCTGCAAAGCTCACCCCCGTGACCGTCGCCGTCGTCATGATCTTCGTGACGTGCATCGTGGCCGGCATGGGCCTGACTCATCACAGCGGCCTGTCGATGCGCACCGAGGAGCGATTCTTCGCCGGGTGGGTGCTCGGAATCGTGGCATTCACGATCGTCGGTCTGATCTCGACCCGGCTCTTCACCTTTGGCGGGCCGGCCGTTGCCGTCGCGGGAGTCGTTACGCTCGCCATCTCGCTGACCGGCTGGCGTCGCGCCGCAAGCTGGCAAGAGGAAATCGACGATCTCCGCACTCGACTGGCCGCCCCACTTCTGAGCGGCGACAACCCGGTACTCCTGCTGCTGTTGGTGGTGCCGGTCTGGATCTTGGTCGGACGCATGTTTGCGAACGCCTACGAGATCGCCGACGACAGCTCGATCCTTGTTGGCCATCTGGCATCGTTCAGCGACTGGCAGGCCCACCTGACCTACACCGCCAGCTTCGCCTATGCCGACAACACCGCCCTGAACCTGCCGCTCGCCGCCGGCAACGACATCGGCTACCACGCGGGCATGAACGTTTTCTCGGCGCTGCTCGTTCCGGCGGGCACGTCACTGCCCGGCGCACTGCAACTGGGCGGTGCGTTCACCCTGTTCGCGTTCCCTGGGGTCATGTACTGCGTCGGCATGCGGGTCTTCCGCAGCCAGGCCGTTTCGATGCTCGGCACCGCGCTGTTTCTCTTCTTCGGTGGTCTCGGTTGGACCGAGCTGGTTCGCGACATCAACGACGAGACCGTCGATGTGTGGCCCCGCTTCCCCCGCACGTACACCCGTCTGCCGGGCGCCAGCGAGGGCAGTTACTGGCTGGAGAATCCGATCGTCGGCCACTTCTTCCCTCAGCGGCCGACGCTGATCGGCTTTCCCCTCGTGCTGCTCGTATTGGCATGGCTCTATTCCGCGTGGAGCGACACCGAGGCGGACTCGCCCCGGTCAGCCATGCGCCCGTTCGGTTTCTGCGCCGTCGTGGTCGGGCTCACACCGTTCTTCAACCTCTTCGCCTTCGGCGTACCCCTGGCCTTCGCCGGATGTTGGTGGCTGATGACGCGGCTCGACCGACGGTGGCTGTACTTCCTGCTTCCCGCGGCCGTGCTGGCGTATCCCATGGTGCGGTTCCTCCAGCCGCCGAGCAGTTCCTTGGAGATCCCGTACGACTGGGTGGGCCACGTGTCCAGCCCCACGGGTACGCCCCTCGATCAATCCCTCGCCGATCAGGCCGCGGACTGGCTGTGGTTCTGGGCCAAGAACTTCGGCCTCTTCCTCCCCCTGCTCGCCATCGCACAATTCCGGCTGCCACGCCGTCTCGCCATCGGGCTCCTTCCGCTGTGGTTGTTCTTCTTCGTGCCGAACTTCATCAAGCCACACCCGTGGAATGGCAACAACACGCACTACTTCGTCTTCGTGATCCTGCTCGGAGCGCTCCCTCTCGCCTCGTTCATCGTCAACGTTGTCCGTCGCTTCCCGCCGAGCGCGTTCGTCGCCGTCCCGGTCGTGGTGTCGATGACGCTCGCCGGTGCCATCGACGTGCTCGCCACCAACGACCGGTACTCGCACATCTACCCCGTGACCGCGATGGACAGTCCTGGTGTTGCCGTCGGCGAATGGGCGCGGACGACCGATCCCGACTCGGTGTTCGTGATCGAGCTCGGTTGGGCCGGCGGCTATGTCTCCTCGCACCAACACCCCGTACCCGCACTCAGCGGACGCGCCGTGGTCGCGGCGAGCGACGGCTGGATCTTCGATCTTGGCATCGCCGACTGGGCGGACCGCAAAGACCACTCGCGCATCATCCTGGAGGCGGGTGAGGGGTACCGGCAATTGATCGACACCTACGATGTCGACTACCTCGTCGTCGGCGCCAACACCCCTGGGTGGGACGCCAACATCGCATTCTGGGAAGAGGAAGCAGATGTCGTCTACCGACATGCCGGCTGGACCGTCTACGAAGTCTGACACCCCGGCCGCTGCGGTAACGAGGCCGCTCCCTCGCGCGGCTGCGACGCGCGCCGCGTCGGTGACCGATCCGCCGGATCTCCCGCCGACCGAGTCCGGGTCGGCATGGCGTACGCCGCGCACCGGGGTCATCGTCTTGGTCCTGGTCGCCATCGCGCTCGCGCTTCGGCTGTGGGAACTGGGTGCCCGGGCGATGCACCACGACGAAAGCCTCGATGCGTGGTGGAGCTGGCTGTTCCGCAACGGCGGCTACGAACGCTATGACCCCGTGTACCACGGACCGCTGCGCTTCTACATCACGGCCGGTTTCTACGAGGTCTTCGGCGAGTCCGAGGCCACCGCTCGCCTATTCAGTGCCCTCAGCGGCACCGCCGCCGTCGGCCTTCCATGGTTCCTCCGTCGCGAGCTCGGGCGGGTCGGAACCATCGCTGCGGCCGTGGCGCTCACGATCTCGCCGACGATGCTGTACTACTCGCGATTCGGCCGTGAAGACGCCCAGATGGTGTTCCTGGCGCTGCTCGCCCTGGTGCTCGGGCTCTCATATCTTCGACGGCCTCGCACCGCGACCGCTGCGGGACTCGCGTTCACCTTGGCGTGCAGCTTCGCCATCAAGGAGTCGACCTATCTGTTCGGACTCCTGCTCGCGGTGTACCTGCTGATCGTCTTGGCCGCCCAGTTCGAGTCGCAAGCTCGCACACCGTCGTCGCCGGCCTCAGGACAAGCGGACTCACCATTCAACGCGTCGTTCTTCGCCTCGACGCTGGCGTTCGCGTCGATCGGCCTGACCGTGGCCGTGGTGATCGGCTCGGCCGCCGACGAGTTGTTCCCGATGTTGGCGTTGTACATGGCCGCACTCGGGCTCTTCACCGTTGCGACGGCCATGCCTCGCCTGCGAGCGGCGGGCATCGAATGGAGTCATGCCCGTGCGGCGACCGTGCTCGTCGGCGCGGCCGTGGTCGGCCAGATCGTTCGCTCCTACGGCGAGGAGCCCGGTCCCTGGAGCGCGTCGACGATTGCCCTGGCGATCGGCGTGCTGGCGATGCTGTTCGCCGTCGGCTCGGCCAGCGGCGCCGTGCTTAGCGATCGCCACGACGCAGCGCAGTGGGCTCTGGCGTTCGGGCTGGGTGGGGCGGCGCTCATCGCGGTCCAATGGGTCGAGCGCCGCGTCGCCCAGGGTCCCGCGATCGACGCCTGGTCGGTGTCGCCGGCAGCGCTCGGGCTCGGAGCGATCGTGATGATCGCCGGGCTTGCCGTGTGGCGTTCGGAGCAGCTTCCGATCAAACTCCCACCCTTCGCCGACACTCCCTTGGCCCGCCTGATCGGTGGCCTCGCGGCCCTAGGGGGCGGCGCGCTGATGCTCAACGAGTACACCGAGAGCGAGTCGAACCGGGCGATCGCGGCACTCGTGATCGGCCTGGTCCTCTTCGGCATCGTTGCCGCGGTTCGCGCACTTCCGACGACCACGGGCGTCGGGTTTCAATGGCCGGCATTGCTGCGCTCGTTTGGCGCCATCGGCTGGACGGGATGGCTCGTCACGATGGGGGTCTTCGCCGTGTCGTGGTATCTGTTCTTCACCGTCTGGGGTTCGGTCAAGGAGGACTGGGCCAGCGGCTTCACCCGCGCGATCGACTACTGGGACAGCCAGCAAGAGGTCAACCGGGGTGGACAACCGTGGTACTACTACCTGTTCGCGCTTCCCGCCTACGAGTGGTTCTTCGTGGCCCTCGCCGGTGTTGGCGGCTGGCGCGCACTGCGGCGGCCCACGATTCTCTCGGGCATCTTCGTATGGTTCGCGATCGGGTCGCTGATCCTCTACAGCTACGCCGGCGAACGGATGCCGTGGCTCATCGCTCATCCGCTGCTCCCGATCCTGATCCTGGCCGGTTTCGGCGTTCAGCAGCTGTGGCAGCACCGCGATCACAGGGCCATGCCCACCATCGCGCTGGTGTGCCTGCTCGGCCTCGTCGCCACCACCGGAACCGCGTGGCGAGCCAGCTTCCCGAACGGTGCGGACAGCCGCGAGATCCTGAGTCAGGCCGGTCAGGCGACCCCCCATCTCGTGGCGGCCCTCGACCGTCTCGACAACATCGATCGCCTCTCACGCCAGGCCACCGGCGAGCCCGCCACGCTGGCGATCGGAACGGCCAACGCGTGGCCGTACAACTGGTATCTCCGCGACCGGGCGAACATTCTGTGGTTCAACAATTGCGGCGCCGACGACGAGCCCGGCACCTGCGGTCCTCCCCAGGACGACACCGTCGACGTGATCATCGTCGACTACGCCGAGATCAACACCCTCGACTACCCCGACTTCGAGCCGACGCTGTTTGCCATGCGGTCCTGGTGGGTGCCCACCTACACCGAGGCTGGGCCATTGGGATGGCTGGGCTGGGTTCGCGGCCTCGAGCTGTGGGAGCAGCAGCCGAACAGCAGCTTCTCGCCCTTGAACGAGGTCGTGCCCCCGCCGGTCGATGGGGGGCTGAGCGAAACCCTGGATCGCCTCCGAGATGGCATCGATGCCCAAAGTTCATCGTTCCGTGGCTTCAGCGTTGCCGATGGCGATGTCGTGTCACGGAGCGCGCCGATCAGCGAACTCGACGACGGTCGAGACGGCTGTGGCTCGGTCGACCAATGGTTCCTGGTCCGTCGCGAGTGGGCGGCCACCGAGCGGCAGGTCTACCCAGGGCCGATCGGCGAGATGGGTCCCTTGGAGTGCGCGAGCGACCTCGTCGCCAGCGGGTAGCGAGTTCCTGCCCGCTGGGCGTCAGGCCCCCGGGGGAGTCCCGCGTCGACGTTCGTCGAGCGCAGCGAGGTGTTGCTTGAGCGACCGTCCATCGTCCGCGTCGGTGTAGAGCGAGCCATCAGCAACGCCCCGATGCGTCCCATCAGACCGTCGGGGACGTCGCCGGGATTCGCGAGCGACCGAATCGCCATGCCTTCGACCAACGCCGTCAGCACGACGACCATCTCGTCGTCGGTCACACCCTCGACGGGGTGCAGACCGGACGCTTCGACTTCTTTGCGGAAGGCGCCGAGCAACTCGAGGTGCTGGTCGTCGTAGAAGCGATACATACGTGCCAAGGCCGCACGAGCGGTTGGATCGTCGAGCGACAGCGCCCAGATCGCCATCTGGGCCCGCAGGCGATGGTCGTTGCGCACGTAGTCGAGGTCCGCGTCGAAGGTGGAGGTGAAGGCTTCTTCGAGGTCGACCTCAGGCTCGAGCCATTGGCCGGCCAACCGTTCGAGCAGCTCACCGGCCCACTCCTCGCCGAAGGCTGCGAAGTTGTCCGGGTCCAGGCAATAGCTCGTGAGTTCCTCGAGCAAGCCATCCTTGCCGTCGAAGTCGCGGCTGATGTCGCCTTGGTCGATACCGGTCGCGTTGGCGAGGTCGGCCAGCGTCAGGCCCCGTTGCCAACTGAACGCGAACGAACTCAAGCGCTCGGCGGCCTCAGCGAGCACGGCGCGCTTGCGCTGTTCCTTGGTCAGTCGTCTGTCGGTCATCGCTCGAGCCATTATCTCCTGCCGCGATCCCAATGACTCTTGGGATGTGTCCGTGCTTACATATTCGCGCGGCGGCCCCAGCTGGGGCACTCCGGTTGCACGATCAACCTCGATGCCTCCCAGCGAGCACCAAGGTCACGATCCCTGGCCGAGGCAGCTTCGTTGAGGGTCTTCCCGCCCCCTACGTGGCGATCTTTGCTATCCCGCTTCCATCGCTACTAACGGAGCGCTGGTCTGGGCCAGGGATCGCTTGCTGACCTCGTAGATCACCTGCTCACCCTGGCGGAACACCGGAGTCAGTGCGGGGTGCTCGCCAAGGATCCGCAGCGTTTCCGGGTTGGCGACGGCCGCCTCGACAACGCCGATGACGACGTAGCTGACGTCGTAGGCCCGCAGGAACCGCTCGATCTCCTCGACCGAGGTCAATACGAAGAAGCTGGCGACGTCGCGTCGCCGCTCGTTGACCTCGTAGTTGAAGAGCGTGCGCTGCTGATCTTGGTGCCAACGCCATCCCAGCACGGTCGGCAGGCCGGTGTTGATGCTGATGCGACCCCACCACTGGTACTCGGATCCGCCGACGGCCTCGACGATGGTCGGCCGGCCCTCCACGTTGTGGCGGAGCCACTCGATCACCGGGCGGTCGAGGGCCGGATCGATGAAGTACTCGTTCTCGAAGGAGTCCTTGATTCCGAAGGTGACTGTCCCGGGTGTCTCCATCCAAAGGTGGCCCTGGAGCGACGGCCCGAGGGTCGTATCGATGCGATTTGCGCTCCGAGGCGCCACCGAGAGCAATGGAAACAGCAACGACAGCGCCAACAGGAGACCCGTGGCGCCCATGAAGCCGCGGCGCAGCCCACCGAGGCGAGGAGCCTCGGAGACTGCAAGTGACCGAAGGGCTGCAATCGTCCAGAATGCACTGAACGCCGCGGCGACGGCGAAGAGATGCCATACCTGGAGCCAGAACTTGAAGACGGTGTTCAGGCGCTGGATGTCAGCGTTCTGGGTGAACAACTCAACGCCGAGCAGGATGGCGAACCCGAGGGCCCAACTGGCGGCGACCATCACATGCGCCGTGCTGACCGAGTGGCCGCGCAACTCCGCTACCAGGAGCGCCAGCGCAACGGTCAAGCCGAACGTCGCCCACGCAGCGACCGAGCCAACGCCAAGGTGAAGCCGGACGGAGGCGCCGAGCCCGACCACCAGGACGCCACCGACGATCGGCATGAGTTGGAGCAGTCGGTCCGACATCGCGAACCAACGGGCAACCGCGTAGCAAGCCCCGATGAACAGGAAGATGCCCCAATGCACCAGCCAGTCGTCGAGGTTCGTCTGGGACTGTGCCCGGTGAAAGCCGGAGTCGGCGACCTGGTTCGCGGCCCGGTAGGGCGCGGTGACGACGAAGTGAAGCGCGGCGATCACGGCGAGTTGCCCGACGGCAGTGCGGGCCCGCCACCAACCCGGTCCGTCGGCGATGACCGCGCCGAACACGACCGCACCGGCCGCCGCGAGTCCGAACGTCGGAAGATCCCAGGTGTGGACCATGCGCATGATCCCCGAACCGATACCGAGGCCGGCTGCCAGGAACCACGCTGCGCGGATTCGACCTTGACGGGTGCGCTCGATCAACGCCACGCAGCCGGCCAGCCCGAGTCCAAAGAAGCCCATCGCCATGAAGTGGGGATGCAAATCGGCAAACAACACCGTGAACGCCGGGAACTCGGTGACCTCGAAGCCCGTGCTGTTCTTGTTGACGCGGCTCGGATCCCACCAGTCGAACTCGCTGAGCGGAAGCCCATCGCTCAGTCGGCGATACACCTGACGCACCGCATCGAGATTGCCGATGACCAGGAAGAGCACGGTGCCGAGAAGTCCTGCGCCGGTCGGCGACATGCGGCGCTCGGTGGCTCCGGGAGACGACAGCTCAGCCCGCCGATTGCTCAGTGTCACGAGCAGGGCGACGGTGGAGAAGACCGTCACCGCGGCGATCGCCGCGTAGGTCGCGACGCCGAGATTGAACGCGACGTCGGGCTGAATACCGAGGATGCGGGTGGGAACGGCGAGCAGAAACCAGCCGAGGTAGTAGTAATTGATCGACCCGCCGGCGAGCCAGGGGTCATACGGCGGCAACGATGTCGAGCCGGTGACCGCGGTGAAATAGGCGAGCTCCATCGGCTTCTCACCCCCTCGCCAGGGGTGCCACAGGTCGGGGTTCGCGGCCCGCAGCGCCACGACGGCCAGGAACATCGTGACGAAAAGCGCCTCGGCGGCGATGATCAGCCGGCGATGCTGGTGGACGATCGACCGCAGCCGGTCGACGTTGCGAACGATCGTGAACGCGCCGAAGGCAAGGAGCGCCAGAAGCGCCACCCAAACCAACGTGGACGAAAGGTTGAACCAGTTCCAGGAAACCACCAGCCACGTGGGGAACGACAGCAGCACCAGTCCGAGCACCTTGGAGAATCCGTAGACCGCGCCGGCCGAGCGACCGCCACGCAGCAGCAAGGTCGGGGCAATGGCGAGTGCGGCCACCTGGATCAGGACGAACCACGACATCGCAGCGATCACGCTGTTGGGGCTCGCCGGATGCACCTCGGCGAACGAGGACCCGGTCTGTTGGGTCACGTACGCGTCTGGCCTCAGCATCGCCGCGTTCGCGTACGCGTCGCGCGGGATCGCATTGACCGCCGTCCGGGCTCGGTCGGGGTTCAGCAGTGCATAGGCCCGCTCGACGCTGAACTCGTCGGTCTTCTCCCAAATGAAGACCGTCGGATGGTCATACAGCGTGAAGGCTTCTTCGGCGTTGCTGTCATCGATCGTGATCCCGAACAGCGAGGGTGGGTTCGAGAACGTCTCGACCAACTCGAACCCGAGCGAACCGTCGAACAACCGCTGGTAGTACTCGGTCATCTGGGGGAAGCGGGCGGGGGTACGCGGCAGAGCGTCGTAGAACTTGTTGCTCGTCTCGATCACGTAGTCGACCTGATCGAGGCCCTGGATGAGCACCTCGATCCGTTCGGGGGTGTCGCCACCGAACGAGAACGGCTCGAGCGTGACGCGGCCGAATGTCGACGGGCGGCCCCACGGCAGCCCATCGTCCCAGGCCTGGGTACTGACGACCGCGTCGGAAGGGAGGTTCTCGATCATCCAGTCGCCGGCGGTCAGCCGTGCGTTGTCGCGCGCGTAGACCCCGTTGACGAACGCCAAACCCCAGAAGATGGTGGCACCCACCGAGAGGACGACGAGGCCGCGAGCGAGCCCAGCCGCCCGTTGCTGCCAAACACTGTCGGTACGTTCGAGGGTGGCGGCCCAACGCCATGCGGCGACCAAGCCCACACCAGCCAGCGCGACCATCGACGGGTACGCGGGCTGCAGGTATCGGATGATGGCGTAGAACTGGAGCGACACCAGCACGAAGTACGCGGCGATGACCGCGAGTGGAATCGCCCAGAATCGCTCCCCCGCTCGCACGCGAGCCATCGCCCGGAGGCCGCCGAACAACGCCGCCAGTGCGAGGCCTGGGCCCATTCCCCAAAGGAACACCTGCTCGAGCGGATGGAGCAACGGCGTCGCGCCCACGAGCGGCTGCACCCAGGGCCAGTTTCCACCCTGGTTGATGTCCTGCAGGTATTGGACATCAGCCTCGAACCGTTCGTTGAAGACGAGGGACAGTCCGGCCTGGAAGTCGTAGGGCTGCGCAAGTCGATAGGCGGCGACGGCGACGACGGCCATCACGAGCCATGGCTCCACAACCTGCCAGGTGCGGGCGACCACGCCGCGCGGACTTCGGCCGCGTGCGAAATCGAGAAGTTCAGGCCACAAGGCGATCAGCACCGCTACGACCGGTGCGGCGGCCGCCGCAACGCCGTTGAGCTTGGAGCCGATGGCGAAGCCGAGCGACACCGCGGTGATCATGCGGGTCGGCCAGCCTCCTCGGCCCCGCGCCAGGCGTACCGACCCCCAGACCGTCACCGTGACGAAGAAGGCGACCCAGGGCTCGCTGCCGAGGAAGTGCGAGTACTGGATGTGCAGGACGGTCAAGGACTGGAGAAATGCCGCGACGAGTCCGGCGGTGCTGCCGGCCAGCTCACGCGCCAGCAGGAACACCGCAGCCACGGTTGCGGTATCGACCAGCGCGCTCAACAGACGGCCGATGATCGTGACGTCGTAGCCGGTGTTGAACCGCAGACGTTCGCGTACCGAGGCGTCCGGGCGATCGTCGTGCAGCAGGTTGATACCGGCGCTGTCCATGAGCGTGACGACCGGTGCCATCGCATCGGTCATGAGGACCGCTGCCGCCGACTCGGACGCCCAGAGCGGCAGGGTGCCGTAGACGTAGTTCGGCTTATGAAACCGGGGGTTCAGCGTGGACCGTTCCGGATCGAGCACCTGGCTCCAGGCCCAGTCGTCGGGCCGTTCGACGTTTGCGGCGACGTCGCTCCAGAAGCGTTCGTCGGGCTGAAGCTTGGTACCCCGATCCCAGTCCAGGTTCCACGCGCGCAGCACGAATGCGAAGACCAGGATGAGTAGCAGCGCGCCCACGCGGAAGGCGCGAGAACGTGACCAATGGGTCGGCGCAGGCTCGACGGCGGGCGACGATCGGGGTGGCGCGATTTCCCCCTCGCCTGCCTCGTCGACGACCACGGAGATGAATCAGTCGGCGGCGGGGACCAGGTCCGGGGTTTCTTGACGCATCGCGTCGAGCACCTCACCCACGCTGGGGTTCACGAGGCTGATTGCTCCGATGCTCAGGGTGGGCACGGTCTCGTTCCCATTGGCGACCGAGCGGACGAAGGCCGCATGATCGTCGCTTTCCCAGATGTTGAGCTTGCGGAACGGCACGCCGACGTCGGTGAGGCGACGCTCGAGATTCATGCAGAACCCGCATCCGGGCCGCCAGTAGAAATCGATGTGATCCGAGTTGCTCACGGTGTACTCCTCGTCTGACTCCGCAACACTACCGAGCATGTGCACCCCTCCGATGGGCACCCCCTCGTGATTCTCGTCGATGCTCGAGGCGTGACCCTTCGCCATGCGACCGGCGAACTCCTCGATGATGTTTCGATCACCGTCAGCACCGGCGACCGCCTGGGCGTGGTCGGCCAGAACGGCGCCGGCAAGACCACCCTGCTCCGCGTCCTGACCGGCGACCTCGACATCGACGACGGTGTCGTGCGCCACGAGGGCGGCGTACGGATCGCAACGCTTCCGCAGCGGCCGGTCTTCGACGACGTCACCGCACTCGAGGCGGTTGGTGAGTCCTGGGAAGCCGCCGCCGTGCTGGACCGGCTTGGCCTCGGCACACGCGTCGAGCGACCGGTCCGCTCGATGAGCGGCGGCGAGCAGCGACGCGTAGCCCTCGCACGGGCGCTGGTATCGCCCGCGGACCTGCTCGTGCTCGACGAACCGACGAACCATCTGGACATCGACGCCATCGACTGGCTGGAGGAGCGCCTGCAGGCCTTCAAGGGTGGTTTGCTCTGCGTGTCCCACGATCGCCATCTCCTCGACGCCGTGACGACTCGCGTGCTCGAGGTCGATCGGGGAAAGCTCTTCCTGCACGACGGTGGCTATCGCACCTATCTCGAAGGCCGCGAAGCTCGGATCGACGCCGACGAGAAGGCCGAAGCCGTGCGCCGAAACCTCGCTCGACGCGAGAAAGAGTGGCTGCTTCGAGGGGCACCGGCCCGAACCCGAAAGCCGAAGGCACACATACGCCGAGCCGAGGAACTCCAGCATCGAGTCGACCATCGCACCCTGCGTGACGATCCACTGCTGCTCCACGCGGACACACCGCGCCTCGGCAACCGGGTGATCGAGATGCACGATGTCCGAGTCGAGGCCGGCGGAACCACCCTCGTCGAGGATTTCTCGATCGAACTCGACCCCGTCGAGCGTCTGGGCATCATCGGGCCAAACGGAACAGGCAAGAGCACGCTGCTCGATGCCATGGCAAAACGAACCGAACCGGCAGCGGGCACTGTCGAACATGGTCAGACCGTCACGCTCGGCTACTTCGACCAACTCGGCCGCGACCTCGACCTCACGAGCCGGGTCATCGACCTCTTCGCCCACGGCGGCGAGCCGGACTGGCGAGACAAGGCACTGCTCGAGCGCTTCTGGTTCGACGCAGCCACGCAGTACTCACCGGTCTCTCAGCTGTCGGGTGGTGAGCGTCGTCGCCTGCAACTGGTCCTGGTGCTGGCCCAGCAGCCCAACGTGCTGTTGCTCGATGAGCCGACCAACGATCTCGACCTCGACACCCTGCGTTCCCTCGAGGACTTTCTCGACGACTGGCCTGGTGCGGTCGTGGTCGTGAGCCACGACCGGGCGTTCCTCGAACGCGTGGTCACCGACGTGATCGTCGTCGACGAATCCACTACCGCCGGACGGCGGCCCGGCGGGTTCGCCGCGTGGCTCGACGAGCGCCGCTCCCAGCGCCGCCGGGGACACGCCGGAACGCGATCCACCGACACACCTCGACCAAAGGCTGAGCGCAACGACAAGCGCGATGATGCGCCGAGCACGCCGTCCAAGTCCACGCTCCGACATCGCCTCAAGGAGATCGACAAGGCCATGGCCAAGGCCCAGAAGAACGTCGATGCTCTGCAGGAGCGGCTCGACGCAACCGTCGACCACGACTCCCTCGCGCAGCTGGGGACCGAGCTGGCCGGCGCCCAGGCCGAACTCGACGGGCTCGAAGAGCAGTGGGTCGAGATCTCGCTCCAGCTCGAAGCGGGGTGACGCCGGTCATCGGCGCATCGATTCGGGCTCCGGCCTCGTAAAATGGCCGCATGACCGACGTCTCCACCGCCGAAATCGTCCTCGATGTCAGCGAAGAAGCCCTGTTCAAGGTGCTTGATGTCCGCGCCGCCGAGGAAGAGGGCGATGCCCTCGGACTCCGGGTGGAGGTCACGGGCGTCGAAGGCGTCGACTACTCCTACGACCTCGCCTTCGAGCCGGTTGCCGAAGCCGACGAGTCCGACGTGATCTATCAGGTCGGCGAGCTGACCGTGATGGTCCCCGAGAACTCGGTCGACAAGCTCCGCGGCGCGACCCTCGATCTGCCGAGCAACCCGATGCAGGGTGGCTTGGTCATTCGGAACCCGAACCGCCCCAATCCGTTGGGCGACAACGAATCGATCGAGCTGACCGGATCCCTGGAAGAGAAAGTCCAGCAGCTGCTGAGCCAGCAGATCAATCCGTCCCTTGCGGCACACGGCGGCTGGGCCGAGCTGGTCAAGGTCGAGGAGACCGACGTCTACCTGACCATGGGCGGTGGGTGCCAGGGCTGCGCCATGAGCGCGGCAACGCTGCGCGAAGGCATCACGGTCATGATCAGCGAGCTGATCCCCGAGGTCACCGAGGTGATCGACACCACCGACCACGGTGCAGGCGAGACGCCCTACTACTCCTGAACCTTCGGCCCAGGTCCTACTCCTGAACCTTCGGCCCAGGTCTTACTCCTGAACCTTCGGCCAAGGTCCTAGGCCTGAACCTTCGGCCAAGGTCCTAGGCCGAGGTAAGTCGACGAGCGAGCCGCTCCGCCATCACATCGAGGTCATCGTCGATCGTTACCCGCACCGTCGAATGGGCCGCGCTCGGTCCGACGAACTCATCGTGCATCGGGGCAACCGTCGCAGCCCACTGGGCGCGGACGCTGTCCTCGGTTCGCCCCCGCTCGGCGACGTCTCGCCGAATCCGACGGCGGAGCCGCTCCTCGGCATCGACGTCGATGAAGACGAGCACATCGCAGAGGGCGCGGACCCCTTCGAGGGCGAGCAAATGGATGCCCTCGGCAACGATCACCGGGCGGGATTGGACAGGCCGCACCTTGCTCGAACGAGTGTGCGAGGCGAAGTCGTAGACGGGCGCGTCGATATCGCGGCCGGCCCGCAGCTCCCGGAGGTGATCGACGAAGAGATCGACCTCCAGAGAATCCGGATGGTCGAAGTTGACGACCGCACGCTCCGGTTCGGTCATGTGGGAAAGGTCGCGGTAGTACCAGTCGATGGTGTGGTGGGTGGCCTGCTCGCCGAGACGTTCCATGAGGGCCATCGCCAACGTGGTCTTGCCCGCGCCGGACCCGCCGGCGATCGCACACACCTGGACCTGGCTCCCCGTCACGGGCGACCAAGCTACCGAACCCGAGGAGCCGGCCCACCACGTGCACCGGAAGGAGTCGGTGCGCACCCTACGCTCTTGTCGCAGCACCTCGTGCCTGGAGACTTCATGCCCGCAGCAGATTGGTACGTCGACCCGCTCGGCCGGTACGAGGGTCGCTACTTCGACGGTGAGCAGTGGACCGACCAGGTGAAGCACCGGGGGCGCCTGGTGGTCGATCCCGACTGGGACGGGCGAGTCACCACGCCTCGGCTGACCGACGACGACAGTCCCGACCGCCCGTCGGTCGATGAGGATGACCGTGGCGCCGGCACCGACTCCGAGCCCGGGGACGAACCGCGCCAAGCATCGGAGAACGCACCCGCCGAGACCGCACCCACCGAGACCGCGCCCACCGAATCCGCCCTTGCCGGGAGTGGGGTCGACGAATCCGATGGCCGGCGGGGTGAGTCGCCGTCCCGCCAGGTCGCCGTCCTGGCCGATCTCGAAGCAGCCGAGACCGCACCGTCCAGCAGACCGCCCGAATCCGTAGACGGCGAGCTCACCAACCCGCGCGAGCCCGCCGACCGCCGTTGGCGATATGCCGTGGCAGCTGCGCTCATCGTCGGGGTCGTGCTGATCCTCCTGCTCCCCCGCCAATTCGGCGATGACGACGATGGCCCTCCGTCGTCGGTCACCGAAGCCGCAGGCGTGGAGGAATCGGCGAACGACGACCCGACCGACGCTGGGATCGGACTGCCCGCCTCCGATGCAGCTACCGACGACCCGACGACCGGCGACGCAACCAGCGACCCAACACAAGACGCGAACACCGATGCCTCATCGACGACGAGTGATGCGGCCGACCAGGCAGGCTCGGCGGCTGACGACGGAGCGTCAGCAGGCACCGGAGACGACGCGGACGCCAACGCGGCAGCTGACACCGCACCCGAGCCACCAGGCGACGCCATGAAGGTCGGATCGATGACCATCCTCAACGGCCGCCAGATGCTCCTCGACCTCGAGGTCTGGCACGCGTCGAGCCTGGGTGATCGCGATGTCCAGCTCGGTGCGGGTGCCGGATGTTGGTTCGGAGCGATCGGCGAAGCCGTGGTCCAGAACGCGCATTGCGGTCCGGTTGCTGCCACACCCGGGGCGGAGCCTCGCTTCGACCTCGTCCCCCTCCGGTTCGAGGACGTCGAGCCGGGCGTCATTCAGGTGCGGCCGATCACCGACTTGGTCGTTCCCGATGCCGTCTTGCCATTCGGGGTGTCACTCACCGGCTACGACGGACCGGTCGAGGTCGAAGACCTCACCGAAGCAGCCGGCGGCTGAACTGAGTCAGGTCGCCGGTCCCGCGACCACGCCTCGATCGTGAAGATCGCCGATCTCGCCGGCGGCCATACCAAGCACCTCGGCCAACACCTCGTCGGTGTGCGCGCCGAGTTCAGGCGCGATCGGTAGCGGGCGATCCGGTGCTGCGGCGAAGCGCAGCGGTGTGTCGCTGCTGAGCACCGTGCCCACCCCCGGCTGGTCGACCTGTTGGAACATCGGGTTCTCCGTCGAGCAGCGAGGGTCGTCCTGCACCATGCCGAGGAAGTCGCGGTAACGGCCCCAGCAGCAGCCGTGCTCGTCGAGTGCGGCGGCAACGTGTGCATAGCTGTGGCTCGACGACCACGCCTCGATCAGATCGAACAACGCCTGGCGGTGCTCGAAACGAGCGCCCTCGTCGCCGAAGTCGGCGCCGACACGATCGGCCAGGGCCGCGACGGCCTCGGAGGTCTCGGTTGCGGCCAACATCGACGTCCACTGCTTGGGGCTGATGGCGATCACGATGAATCGCTCGCCATCGGCCGTGACGAAGTCACGCCCGAAGGCCCCGTAGAGCTCGTTGCCCAGGCGAGGACGTTGCTCACCGAGGATCTGGGCCTCGGCGACATGGCCGAGGTTGGCCGCGGTCGACATGGCGACATCGCTCAACGCGAGGGTCACCAGCTGACCCTCGCCGGTGCGCGACCGATGACGCTCGGCGGCGATGATGCCGAGGGCCGCCTGTTGTCCGCAGATGACATCCCATGCGGGCAGCACGTGATTGACCGGCTCGGTCCCGCCGGCGGGGCCTGTTGCCGCTGGGTAACCGACTGCGGCATTGACGGTGTAGTCGACGGCGGTCGTCCCGTCAGGATTGCCGGTGATCGCCAGCATGATCAGGTCGTCTCGGCGTTCGCGAAGTGCGTCGTAGTGGAGCCAGCCGCGCGCAGGAAAGTTGGTGAGGAACACACCGCGGTCGGGGCCCGGAGCAGTGATGAGCGCCTGGGCGAGCTCCCGACCCTCCGGGCTACGGACGTCGAGCTGGATCGAACGCTTGCCCTTGTTCAGCGCGGTCCAGTAGATCGACGTTCCCGACGGTGCAAGCGGCCATCGGGTGTAGTCGATCCCACCACCGATCGGGTCGAATCGGATGACATCGGCGCCCAACAGAGCCAGGTGCATTCCTCCCGATGGCGCGGCGACGAAGGCCGAACCCTCGATCACCCGCATCCCGCTGAGCATCGCCGGCATCGTGCCACTTGTCGTGTCGTTCATACGACTGCGTACTCCTTGAGATCGGTGAGGCTCGCCCACTCAAGGGTCGCGGCGTGCGTCGCCTCGAGCACGACCCTGGGAGCCGAGCCGGCTTCGAGTGCCTCTTGCCAGCGGGGCGCACACAAGCACCATTGATCACCCGGCTGCAGACCGGCGAACCCGTACTCGGGCCGCGGCGTGGAGAGATCGTTGCCGGCGGCCTTGGAGAACTCGAGGAACTCCGCCGTCATCACGGCGCACACCGTGTGGACACCGACATCGCCGGCGCCGGTGTCGCAGCACCCGTTGCGGTAGAAGCCGGTCAAGGGGTCGCGGCTGCAGTCCTGCAGCTCCGTACCGAGCACGTTCTTTGCCATGTGCACATGGAACCACATCCCTAGCCGGCCCTCCCAGGTCTTGTGGAGGTCACCAACAATGGGAGCCGATGTGCCATGTGGTTGGTGTTTGCCGTGTGGTCGTGTGTAACCTCTGTCACAGCATGACCACCACGCCTTCGGCTCATGCATCCGGGGAAGAAACACGAATAGATGCGGCACTCGACGCGTCTCACGCTCTCGCTCCTCGGGGGCATGCCGTCATTTTCGACCGAGACACCCTCGCCCTGATCCCGCCGGATCGGTGGCCGTTCGGAACGCTGCCGTGGCCTGCAGCACCCGCCGACGAGGGCATGCTCCGCCTCCACGACTTCTTCGCCGAGGAAGCTCACGACGACCTCGAAGCAGCCATTGCTCGGGCCCGGGTCACCTCGATGACGCGGGCTGGTCTTCGGTGCCACACCGGACGGGCCTCGATGGTGACCTTCACCACTTTCGGCACCGAGACCGACCAGGCCATTGCGGTCATCGACACGTCGACGATCGAGCGCGGCCTGGGCGATGAGGGGCCGCGGGTTCGAACACGCATCGTGTGCGACCGGGCCGGAACCGTCATCACGGTAGACGGCACACTCGGGTCTTGGGTCCACCTGGGCGCCTCGGTCGGGCGCTGGTCCGAGCGCATCGTCGCCGCTGAACACCGCGACCGTCTCCATGCCGCAGTGCACGCAGTGCTCTCCGGAGAGCCCTATGCCAAGTGTCGGGTTTCCGGCGCAGCCCCTGGCCTGGAGTTCGAAGCCGTCGTGGCACCGATGGGCAACGAGATCGTGATCGACTTCTATGACGAGTCCCACGAGCGCCAGGCAATCGGCGCCCTGGCCCAGCTCCAGACGCAGTTCACGATGCTGTCCGAGACGCTTCCGGTCGGGGTCTTTGTCGTCGACCGCCATGGACGGCTCGAGTTCAACAGTCAGCGCATGCGCGAGATGTTCGGCCACCCCGGCGTCTCCGATCACAGCTGGACCGACTTCGTCCACCCTGACGATCGCTACCTGGTCGATGGCGCACTACGTGACCTCGAGCGAAACCGGCGCTGCAACATCGAGGTACGCGGGGTCCGGGCCGACGGTTCGGTCGGAATCTTCCGTGTTGCCGCAGCCGACGTCCGCAACGAGGACGACGACGTCATCTCGCTGGTCGGGTTCGTCGAGGACATCACCGAACAACGCGACCTCTACCGACGCATCGAGTTCCAGAACAGCTTCGACGACCTGACCGAGCTGCCGAACCGGTCGGCGGTACTCGAGCAACTTCGGGCCGCCCTCGCCGATGAGCCCAGCGGCACCCAGACAGGTGTGCTGTTCATCGACCTCGACGGCTTCAAACTGATCAATGACACGCAGGGCCACAGTGTCGGCGACATCGTGCTCGTGGAGGTCGCAACCCGATTCCGTCGAGCAGTGCGCTCGCGCGACGTGATCGGAAGGCTCGGCGGTGACGAGTTCGTCGTTGTCGCCCCCGGGTTGCGCGACCACGACGAAGCCGAGACGCTGGCGAACCGACTGCACGACATCTTGAGCACACCGGTCCTCGCCGACGGTCGGATCATTTCGGTGAGCGCGTCGATCGGCATCGCCATGACCGGTGAGGCGCCGGCGACCTCCGAGCAACTGATCGGCGATGCCGACATCGCCATGTACGAGGCCAAGGGTGACAGTCGTTCCCGGACCGTGGTCTTCGACGCCCCGCTGCGCGCCCGGGCTGCCCAGCGCTTCGACATGACGGCCGACCTGCGGCACGCTCGCCGCCGGCGCGAGCTCCGCCTCGAGTACCAGCCGATCATCGACCTGGAGACCGACCGCCTTGTCGGTGCGGAGGGTCTGGTGCGCTGGGAGCACCCGGCGATGGGGCGGATTGGCCCCGACGTCTTCATCCCTCTCGCCGAGGAGATCGGCTTGATCTCCGACATCGGCGAGTGGGTCGTCGAACAGGCATGCGCGGATGTCGATCGGCTGCGAGCGCGCGACTTGATCCCCGATGATTTCGTCGTGAGCATCAACGCGTCGGCCCATCAGTTCAACAACGTCGCCACGCTGGCGACCAGCTGCCTGGCCGCGCTCGACCAATACGGCCTCAGCCCGGCCAACCTGCGGTTCGAACTGACCGAGTCGGTCCCGATCAACCAAATCCCGGAGGCGGCCAACCGCATCCGTCAACTGACGAACTACGGCTTCGGGCTGGCGATCGACGACTTCGGAACTGGGTATTCGAGTCTCGGCTATCTCACGACGCTGCCGTTCGACGTGCTCAAGCTCGACCTCAGCCTGATCGCCCAGATCGACTTCGGCTCTGCGGCGATGGCCGTCGTCGGCAGCCTCACCCGGATGTCACACGAGATGGGCTTCACGATCGTCGCCGAGGGCATCGAGAACGCCCGCCAGAAGCAGCTGCTGCATGCAGCCGGCGTCCAGCACGGGCAGGGATACCACATCAGCCGCCCGGTCCCGCTCGCCGGCCTGATGGACCTCCTCGAGCCGACCACTGCGTCCATCGCCGGCTGAACCCCCACCCGGTCGGGCTTACGCCGTCGGGTCGACCGGCCAGTCGTGCTTCGGATAGCGGCCCGCCATGTCCTTGCGGACCTCGGCCCAGCTCCCGGACCAGAATCCTGGCAGATCCGAGGTGCGTTGAATGGGCCGGTTCGCCGGCGACAGCAATTCGACGGTGATCGGCTGGCGACCGTCGAGGATCGACGGCTGCTCGCGTACGCCGTAGAAGTCCTGCGCACGCGATCGCACCACCGGATGCTCTCCGGAGTAGTCGATCGTCAGTCGACGACCATTGGGAAGCGTGAAGTGTGTCGGAACAGCCCGGTCGAGCTCGTGGCGCCGGCCATGGCCGACGATCGTGTCGAGCGCCACCGTGACGGACAGGACATCGAGGGCCGACCGGCCGCTCGCGCCGGCGAGCAGCGGTGCCAGCCACTCAGCAAGCGATCCGAGCAACGCGTGATCGGACACATCGGGCCAGCCGTCATCGGGACGGCGTTCGGCGAGAAAGCCGATCCGCTGTTGCATGGACCGTGCGTTGTCGGTCCAGGTCAGTGCTTTGAGTCGACTCCGCCGCACGTGCTCGATCAGCAGGTTCGTCACCGCATCGGAGGGTTCGGGCCGCATGGTGACACTGCCGAGCTCGAGAGCGCCCAGGTGCTGGTCGATGCGAAGCACGACATCGTTGCGCTGCTTGTCCCAAATCAGACGCTCGGTTCGATCGACGGGGAATTCGCCCGTGGCCGACAACTCGGTCACGTCGGCCGCCGCCGCGATCCTGATCCGTGCGTCCTTCTTCTGGCCATCGACATCGAGGGCGACGATGAACTCCTCGCCCGCCAGCTCGTCGTTCGGAGCCATCTGGATCCCCGAACCGGTGCGCAACCGAAAGCGGCCGCGATTTTTGCCCCGACGTTGGGCAAGCCGATCGGGGAAGCCAGCTGCGACGAGAAGGCCAGCTCGGTCGAGGTCCCACCCTTCGCGGTCGACACGCACCCGACGAGCGAGCTGCTCGGCTCGGTCCCGAGTCATCCCGATCGCCCGACCATTGGCCTGGGCGTGGTTGCGTGTGCGGTCCCGGAGCAGTTCGAGGCGCGTGCCGAGTCCCGTCGGCACCTCACCGGGACGGCCACGGAGGATGTCGCGCTCGTCCAGCAGTGCGGCGATTGCACAGCCCATCGCCCCCAATCCCTCGTCGATCGACCGAACCACGATCGCTCCCAGGCGCGGATGCAGGGGAAGCTCGGCCAGTCGTCGGCCGCGTGAGGTGATCGAACCGTCGACGTCGATCGCTCCGAGCAGGCGCAGGACTTCGCCCGACTCGTTCCACGCTGGTGCCGGAATCGGATCGAGCAGGCTCAGCACGTCGGGTTCACGGACTCCCCACGCGGCCAATTCAAGCCGAGCGTCTGCCAGGTCGACCTGCGACAGCTCCGGCGGCGAGAACGCTGGGCGCGTGCCGTGCTCGATCTTCGACCACAGCCGCACCCCGATTCCCGGCCGCACGCGCCCGGCACGCCCCGTGCGTTGATCCGCCGACGCCCTCGACACCGAGATCGTCGTGAGCCGGGTCAGCCCGGTGCCGGCGTCGAACCGTGGCGACCGCGCCTGGCCCGAATCGACCACGGCGGTCACGCCCTCGACCGTCAAGCTGCTCTCGGCGATATCCGTGCTGAGCACGATCTTGCGCAATCCGAGCGGCGCCGGAGCGACGGCGCGGTCCTGCTCGTCGAGCGGCAGGCTCCCGTGGAGCACATGGACTACGAAGCGAGGGTCGAGACGCCGAAGCTGCTCCTGCACCCGCCGAATCTCCGCCATCCCGGGCAGAAAGACCAGGACATCGCCCTCGGGTTGTTCGTGGACGACCCACTCCACCGCTGCGGCGACCGCGATCTCGAGCTTGTCGCGGCGGTTGCGAGGTCGCCAATGGACCTCGACCGGGTGCGTGCGTCCCGCACACGCGACGACCGGTGCGGGCCGGTTGTCCTCACCGATCAGTTCGGCCACGCGGTCCGCGTCGATCGTTGCGGACATGACCATCAGCGCGATGTCGAGGCCAAGACCGCGCTGGGCGTCGAGCAGGAGCCCAAGACCCAGATCGGCATGCTGGCTTCGCTCGTGGAACTCGTCGAAGATGACCAACCCGACACCGTCGAGCGACGGGTCGTTCTGCAGCCGACGGGTGAGGATGCCCTCGGTGACGACCTCGATACGCGTGTCCCGCCCCACCCGTCGGTCGTCTCGGGTCGTCACGCCAACCGTCGCGCCGACCGACTCGCCGAGCAGGTCGGCCATACGCGCAGCCGAGGCTCGAGCAGCCAAGCGCCGTGGCTCGAGCATCACGATCCGCCGACCGCGCAGCCACGGCTCATCGAGCAGCCGAAGCGGGACAACGGTCGTCTTGCCGGCACCGGGCTCCGCCGTCAGCACCAGCCGCTGTTGATCGGCGAGTCCGGCGCGGATCTCTTCGACGACGGACTCGATCGGAAGCCCGGTGTCGGAGACTCGGCTCATGGTCCGATCATGCGTTGTCTGCCTCAACAGCCTGATGGATCAGGTGGAAGGCGTCGGGCACGGCGCTCTGCACTCGAGCCCAACTGGCGATGAACGGTGTCTCCATCGGGAGCCGGAGGTAATCATCGCCCGCCTCCATGACAGCTTGGGCAAACACCTCGACCAAGCGTTCTTCGCTATGGCTGTCGAAGTCCAGCCCGTTGATCGCGGCCACGTTGGCGTAGCGCTCGACCATGTCGAGCGCCATGCGGTAGTAGCTGGCCTTGATCGTGCGGAAGATCTCCGGCGACAACACCGCGCCACCGATCGCCATCTTGCGATAGAGCGCCTTGGTGATGTCCCGGCTCATCTTGTGCAACCCGGTGGTCGGATCCTCGAACGAGACCTGTTGATGCTTGTGGTCGTAGGCGTCGGCCAACTCGACCTGGCAAATGCGCTGGGTCGTATACCGGCGCTGCACCTCGCTGAGCACACCGATTTCGAGGCCCCAGTCGGACGGGATTCGGATGTTGCGCACCACGTTGATGTGCATGGCGAACTCACCGGCGAGCGGATAACGGAAGCTGTCGAGGTAGTCGAGGTAATCGGAGTCGCCCAGGCATTGGCGCAGCGCTCGAATCAGCGGGGTCACCAGCAACCGAGCGACTCGACCGTTGATGCGTTCACCGTCGGTGCGGAAGTAGTAGCCCTTGGCAAAGCTGTAGCCGAACGTCGGGTGCACCACGGGGTAGAAGAGCCGGGCGACCATCGACCGGTCATAGGTGACGATGTCGGCGTCGTGAAGACCGACAACCTCGCCGCGTGCCGAAGCCAGGAAGTAGCCGATGCAGTACCAAACGTTTCGGCCCTTGCCGGGCTCGATCGGCGTGATGCTGTGGTCGGCGAAGATCTCATCGACCTCGCGGAGCCGCGGACCGTCGTTCCAGAGAATCCGCGTGTGCTGAGGCAGCTTCGAAAAGAACTCGCGGGCGAATCGGAACTGCTCCTCGTCCGCTCGATCGAGGCCGATGATGATCTGGTCGAGGAAGGGCACTTGGGCCAACTCGGACACGATGTGGCGTAGCGCATCGGACTCGAGCTCACTGAAGAGCGACGGGATGATCAGCGACATCGGACGCGTCGGCGCCCACGCCGTCAGGTCGGCTTCCAGCTCCTCGTAGCGTCGAATTCGCAGGTCGTGCAGGGTTGCGATCGGACCGTTCTGGAAGAAGTCACCCACGCGGCGACCCTATCGGTCCGGATCGAGTCGTTCGGGGTGGACCGACGTAGCCGCGCCTACTCGCCGGTGACGAACTCGATGCGGCGATTCTTTGCCTTGTTCTCGGCCGTGTCGTTCGGTGCGATCGGCTGCGCTTCGCCGAAGCCAACCGCAGTCAGCGAATCGGCGGGAACACCCTGCGAGGTCAGATAGTCGACGACCGCTTGCGCTCGATCCTGGCTGACCTGCTGGTTCAAGGCCTCGTCGCCGTCGGCGTCGGTATGTCCACCGACGGTCACGGCGACCGGGGTCTCGAGCAGGAAGGCAACGACCTTGTCGAGCTCGGCTTGCGCCTCGTCGTTGAGGTCGGTTTGGCCCGAGGCAAACACGATCGGGGCCAGGCCCAAAGCCTCGCTCAGCTCCTGTGGAACCGGGATCTGCGATGGCGGGACCAGCACGCCGCTCACGACGTGCATCACGCCGTTGCGCGCTCCTGCATCGGGCACCAGGACGGGTACGAAGTCATTGAGTCGAACCGCTCCGTCGACGACCGACACGTCGATGATCTCCTGGGAGATCGTCTCGAGGGTTTGCACACCGGAGATGTCGGCGCCACTGCGGGCACCGCTCAGCAGGTGGTAGCGCAAGTAGGCGCCAAGCTGCTCAGGGTCCGATTGGACTTCGGCCAGCTCGGTCTGGATGGCGGCGAAGGCGTCGTTGGTCGGAGCGAAGAGGGTGAACGGACCGTTGCCGTCGAGTGCTTCGCCCAGTCCGGCTTGGTCCAGGAGCGAACGCAATGTGGACAGCTCGGGCTGGGCAGCGATGAGGTCGTTGAGCGAGTAGCCCTGGGGCTCGGCGACGGCGGACTCGTCGATCTCGACGTTGTTCTGCACGCCGAGGCCGCTGTCGCGAACCGCACCGTCGAGCAACGCCTTGGTGCGCAGGTCGGGAACCGTGCCGTTGAGTACGGCGACCTCGCCGACGACCTCGCCGGTCACGCTCGGGTAGTCGACGAGAATCTCGTCCAGGACGGCCTGGCGCTGGGCGACGGCTGGATCCGGGGTCGGCGTGACTTCGGCCTCCGGCGCCGTCGTGCCGTCGGTCGTCGCCGTGGTGTCATCGCCCGTCGTCGTCGTGTCGGTGGCCGTCTCGTCGTTACCACAGCGATCGATGAGGAACAGCAGCAACAGCACGGCAAGGACCGCGCCGATCAGCCACCACAACCAGCCCATTGCGGAAAGGCCGCGCCCTTCGTCGAAGTCGACTCGAGGCTCGACGAGGGGCGCCTCGTCGGCACCGGGTGCAGCGTCGAAGTCCTCGACGGGCGGCACCGCAGCAAGATCAGCGCTGAAGTCGGGCGGAGCACCGAAGTCGGGTACCGAAACCTCGGCACCGCCGCCGTCGGGGACGAATGCCGGAATGGGAGGTGGCTCGCCCAGGTCAACGTCACCGAAGGATGGGTCATCGAAGGAGGGGTCGTCGAGACCGGGCCCGTCGAATCCGGGATCGATGCCGACCACGACGTCGTCTGCGTCGAAATCGTCGTCGGGGAGGCCGGGGTCGATCGAGGCGACGACGGTGTCGTCGAACTCGTCGTAGTTGCCGGACTCGACCTCGACGCCATAGTCCGGCACCGCATCGACGGGGTCGGGGAACGCGCCGGTGACCACGGTGCCACCGTCATCGAGCGGCTGATCCAGCTCGTCGATCGACTGGTCAAGCTCGGCAGGCCCGGCGACATCGATGACGTCGGCGACCGGCGCAGGCGGCGGCAGGTCAGGGCTCACCAGCTCGATGACTCGACCGAATCCCTTGGCTTCGAGATCGTCGACCGATCCGGCAAGGTACGAACGCAGCCCATCGGCATCGCCAGGCGCATCGTTGCGCAGCGTGCCCGTCGCCAGAGGTGCCAGAACCGACATGACCTGGGCCAGCAGACGGGTACTGAGCCCGGAGGCCGAGGAGAGCGAGGAGAGCGCTGGCTCACCGCGATCGCCGAATGCAACATCGAGCATTGCGGCGCCCCGGGACGGATCGCCGGCGCCGAGGTACGCACCGACATCGCTCGGCAGCGATGCACTCGGATCGTCGAGCATCGTGGCCAGGCTCTGAGCACCGCCGGGTTCGAGCGTCTTGTCTCGGAGTCCGGTGATCAGCGCCGGAAGTCCGATCTCCATCGCCCGCCGCGTCTGGGTTCGGTCGGTACCGAGTGCGTGCGCGAGATCGTCAGGCGCCGAGCCGCGCAACATGCCGGCGATCGTGTCAAACATCGAAGCCATTGTGTAGATGGTACGACCTTCGCACTGTCGGATTGTGGCACCTCGATGATTCTCGTGATCGGTCACCCAGCGTCAGGCGCCGAGCCGTAGGCTCTGTAGCCGTGAACGAAGCCCGCAGGTTGCCGTGAGCGAATCCCCTAGCGACACCCCGAGCCACGTGGTCTGGCACGAGGAGCCAGGCGTAACTGCGCCCATCCTCGTGATTGCGCTCGAGGGGTTGTTCGACATCGCCGGCGCGGCGACCGATGCGGTCGATCACCTCGCCGGGACCGCTGCTTCCAAGCGCAAGATCGCCTCGATCGATCCCGAGGTGTTCTTCGACTTCACTCAGCAACGGCCGGTCGTCTCGCTTGGAGCCAACGGCACCCGCACCCTCACTTGGCCCGAGAACGACGCCTATGAGATCACGATCTCTGGCGAAGCACCCGACATCGTCGTCGTCTCGGGCATCGAACCACACCTGCGCTGGCGAACGTTCTCCGAGGCGGTCGGCGAGATCGCCAGCCGCTGTGGAGCCCGCCTCGTCGTGACCCTCGGAGCGATGGCCGGCCTCGCCCCCCACACACGGACGCTCGGCGTGGTCGGATCGGCAAGTGATGCCGCGCTCGCAACCCGACTCGGACTCGGCCGACCGTCCTACGAAGGGCCGACCGGACTGGTGGGCGCTCTGCACGTGCGGCTCCACGAACTGGGGTTGGCCGTCATTTCGCTACGGGTCTCGGTACCGCACTACATCACCCAGGCGCCAAATGCCGAAGCGACCCGATCACTGCTGGCGCGCTTCGAGCTGGTAACTGGCGTGGAAACCGGGCACCACTCATTCGACGAGGCGGCCGCCGATTGGCGCTCGCGGGTCGATGCCGCGGTCGCGAGCGACGACGACATGAAGCGTTATGTGACCCAGCTCGAGGCCCAGGTGGACAGCACGCCCGACCTTCTGCCCGATGGTGATGCGCTCGCGGCCGAGCTCCAAGCGTGGCTTCGCGACAACGACGGTGACGACGACACCGATCACCCCTAGCGCGGGCTAGCCTCCGCTGCGATGAGCGACGTGCGCGAGGACATGACGTGGTCGGTGTACGGCACCGCGGTACGCGAACTTGCCGGCCAGGTTGCCGACGACGGCTACCACCCCGACATGATCCTGGCGATCGCCCGCGGCGGACTGTTCGTCGCCGGGTCACTCGGCTACGCACTCGGCGTCAAGAACCTCTACGTGATGAACGTCGAGTACTACACCGGTGTCGATGAGCGTCTCGACGTGCCGGTCATGCTTCCGCCCTACGTCGACTTCATCGAGATGGACGAGACCAAGATCCTGATCGCCGACGACGTGGCTGACACCGGTCACACCCTCGAGTTCGTGCGGAACTTCTGCGACGGCAAGGTCGCCGAGGTCCGCACCGCGGTCCTGTACGAGAAGCCACAGTCGGTGGTCAAGTGCGACTACATCTGGCGCGAGACCGATCTCTGGATCGAGTTCCCGTGGTCGAAGGAGCCCCCGCTCGCTCAGGTGCAGACGACCGTCCTCGACGCCTAACCCGAACCCGCCGAGGCGGATACGCCATGACTCCCTCGCCCGTCGAACGCATCGCCGAACGGGCCCTGGACTACGTGCTCCAGCCGCCGACGGGCACCGATCCGGTACTTGACCTGGGCTCGCCCCGCGAACTCACCGAGCGCTTCGATGACGTCGTGCCGCTCGCTTTCCCGAGCGAGTCGGCGCCACACACCGACGAAGCACTGCTCGGCGCCGTCGATCTGGTCATTCGCCATTCGGTGCACACCAGTCATCCACGATTCGTCAACCAGAACTTCGCCGGACCGGACCCGCTCGGCGTGGTGGGCGACTGGCTCGGTGCGGCCCTCAACACCACCGGAGCGACCTTCGAGGCGGCGCCGGTCTTCACGCTGATGGAAAGCGCCGTCCTGTCCAAACTCGCTCGGCTCGCCGGCTACGTCGGCGCCGACGCCGATCCGCTGCCGGCGCGCCCGCCCGGGCTGTTCTGCCCGGGAGGCTCGACGGCCACTCTGTATGCGTTGCAGTTGGCGCGCCACCGCCTCCGACCGAAGATGACGACCGCAGGAGCCTCTGGCGAACCGATGGCGATCTTCGTCTCCGACGCAGGCCACTACTCGGCCTCGAAGTCAGCGGCCCTCCTGGGCTTGGGTACCGATGCCGTCGTAAAGGTCGGCTCCGATGCCGAGGGGGCGATGCTGCCGGATGCGCTCGCGACGGCCGTCGACCAAGCGGCCCGCGACGGCCGGACGCCACTGGCCGTGATCGCAACCGCGGGCACGACGGTGACCTCGGCGTTCGATGATGTCCACGCCCTCGCCGACGTCGCCGATCGTCACAGGATGTGGCTTCACGTCGACGGTTGCTACGGAGGCTCGGCACTGTTCTCGCCCTCCGAGGCCCATCGCCTCGATGGTGTCGAACGATCAGACTCGTTCGTTTGGAACCTCCACAAGATGATGGGCATGACGCAACAGTGCACGGCGCTGCTCGTTCGCGAGCCCGACCAACTGGCAGCATGCTTCGCGCTGCAGGCGGACTACCTGTTTCAACCCGACAAGCTGCATGCCGAGTGGGACGCAGGTGACCGCACGTTCCAATGCGCCAGGCGAGTCGACGTCCTCAAACTCTGGCTTGCCTGGAAGCATCACGGCGATGTCGGCTTCGCCCAACGGATCGATCACGCCGTGGCCATGGCGTCGCATGCGCGCCGGCGCATCGCCGAGTCGGACGGTGCGTTTGCGCCGGTCGCTGGTGGCTTCACGAATGTCGTGTTCGCATGGGTGCCCTCGACGCACCGGCCGCTGAACCTCAACCCCGACTCGATCCGTTCGCTACCCGACCCGGTTCGAGCGCAGCTCCACGGGATCCCCCCGGGCATCAAGGCCGAGATGCAGCGCAGGGGAACGGCCATGGTCGGATTCCAGCCAATCGAAGGGCTCAACACGTTCCGCCTGCTGTTCATGAATCCGAGCGTCACCAACGACGACGTCGACGACCTGCTTCGCCTGATCGACGACTACGGGCCGCAGGTGACACCTGGCTGAGTGCGTACCAATTCGAGGCTTATGCACGCACGAAGTGGATGGTTCACCGCTGTCACCTCCCGAGATGACGCTGCATCCAGTCGACGATTGCATCGTCCTCGGCACGCCGAATGACCGCGGGACCGAATGTCGAGCCCGCATGGCTCGCGTTGGGAAGACGGACCATGTCGGTCGGGCACCCGACTTCGCACAACAGGGAATGCAGCATCTCGCCCTGAAACGGCGGAACCCGCCGATCGGCCTCGGAGACGACGACCCGCGTGGGCGTGGTGCAACGGTGGGCGTAGGCAATCGGTGATCGCTCGACGTAGCGATCGGGGACCTCGACCGGTGAGCCGGCGACCACATCGTCGGTGAACGTGATCCCGATGTCGCTTGTGCCGCGGAAGCTGCGGAAGTCGACGACCGGATTCTGCGCGACGGCGGCTCCGAACCGATTGGTGTGGCCGACGATCCAGCTGGTCATGTAGCCGCCGTACGAGTTGCCACAGACGCCGAGTCGATCCGGATCCGCGAGCCCGGCGGCGACTGCGGCATCGACCACCGCCATCAGGTCGTCGTAGTCGTGGGTGCCCCAGGCACCTCTCGTCGCGGTTCCAAACGCCGTGCCGTAGCCGAGTGAGCCACGCGGATTCGACATGACAACCCCAAAGCCGGACCGAGCGAGGTTCTGGGCATTCAGCGTCATGGCATGGCCGTACGCGGCGAACGGTCCACCATGGATCAGCAGCACGGTCGGGTGCGGGCCCTCGCCGCGGATGGGGTGCACGTACCAGGCGTCGACGCGCGTGCCGTCCGCCGAGGAAACCTCGAGGGCCTCGATGGTGAGTCTCACGCGATCGCTGGCCGCATCGAGGTGGGTGACTTGCTGCTCGTCACCGCTCGGCAAGTCCCGCACGACCAAATCCGGGATGGAGGTCGCGGTACTCGTGGCGTACAGCAGGCGTCCGCCGCGGATCGCGAGCGGGTTGCAGCCACGCTCACCGTCGAGGATGGTCTCGACCTGCTGATCGCCGTCGAGCCCCACCCGAGCAACATGGAGCGATCCACCGACGAGGACGGGAACGAGCGCACCGCCGTCGTCGACCCCGACCCACCGCTGCGGCTCGGTGAGCGCGGTCGGCATGTCCGCGAGGATCGCCCCGCCGATCTGCAGGTCGCGTCCCGCGGTCCGATTGTCAGAGACACCACCTTCGATGTCGGACACGTACAGGTCGACCGACGAGCCGCGGTGTCGGTCGCTCTGTCGGTAGCAGATCGAAGCGACGCGCTGGTCGTCGACGAACGCACCGCCGGCAACCATCCCACCGCACCAGTCGAGGTCCCGTTCACCGTCCGAGTCGACCACGACGTGACGCTCCATCGGGCCGAGGTCATCGGCGTGGTGACTACGCACGAACAGGATTGATCGGCCGTCCGGCGACCAGCGCGGATCGACGTCGATCGTGGGGCCATCGCTCATCGCCGTGACCTTGCCGGACTCGGCCTCGATCGTGAGGATGTCGCAGAGCAGGTCGCCCACCTCGCCGAGTCCGTCGAGGCGCCAGGGAACGCGCTCGACGAGATAGGGCTGATCGAGCTCCGAGCGTCGGCCTCGAGCGGCCGCAACTGCCAACCGGGTGCCATCAGGGGACCAGGACAACCGACCTCGGACACCGAACTCGAGGGAGGTGAGGACTCGCAGCGTGCCGTCATCAGGGTCGACCAGCACAACCTGGCGCGTGCCCTCGACCTCGGCGACCACGGCCAGAGACTGACCGTCGGGTGCCCACGCCGGCGATGTCGGGTTCCCGGGAACGGGGAGCTGTCTCCGCGCAGCAGGTGCCACGGCCGCGACGTCAACCACGACGATGGAGAGGTGGACCGCATCGTCGTCGGCGGTGTCAAGGGATGTGTAGGCGACCGTCGTGCCATCGTGCGACAGATCGGCATCGAGAACGAACTCGAGCTTCCACAGCTCGTCTCGGCCTTCGCGCAAACCATCGGCCATCGTCACCTCAGACATCGTCATCACCTCCTCGCCCAGCTTTGCTCATGTGCCCGGTTCGGTCGCTACTGTCCGCACTGTCCGTGCGGAAGGGAGGCCGGAAAACAGATGGCCTGGCCACTCACGCCGCAGGAGCTGCACGCAATCGTCGAGGTCTACGCGGGTTTCGGAAACCACCACACCGGAACACCCGCGGACCAAGCCACGACCACGTGGCTCGTTGATCTTCTCCGCTCCCAGGGGGCCACGGTTGTCAACGACGCGTTCGAATTCGATCGGTTCGATTGCCAGGCGGAGCTTCGGGTCGACGGCGAGGTCGTTCCGTCGGTGCCCGTCTTCTACAGCGCGACAGGCGAGTTCCTGACCAGAGATCTCGCGGTCGTCGAACTGCCTGCCGAGGGCTCGGGCAACGCCCGCGGCATCGATCGGCCGCTCGCCGACGCGCCCGACGCCGATGCGGTGATTCTGGCGCTCGACGGCCCTGACGATCTGCCCGTCCAGTGCAACCGCGTGCCATCCCGACCAGGCGGGTCGGGACGACCCGCCGTCATCATCCCGGCGAATTGGGTCGAGCGGGTGCGCTCAGGCCCGGCCGACCTCGCGTTCTCGGCCACGGTCGAGCCGGGCCGCAGCGCCAACGTCATCGCGGCGTTCGGCGCGCCGGACTCTCCCGAGGTCAACGTCACCACACCCTTGACCGGCTGGACACCTGCCGCCGGCGAGCGAGGTACGGGCCTGGCGGCTGCGATCGCCATGGCGATCGACCTGTCCGCCGACTACAGCGTGACGCTCTCGGCGTGCAGCGGCCATGAACTCGATCACCTGGGCCTTCACCACTACCTGGCGGCCCGCGACGTGAGTGAACGCCCGGCGATTCACCTCGGTGCCTCGGTCGCCGCAACCGAGCCTGAGTCGACCGGGCCAGAGCAGCTGGGGGCTCGACGAATTGTGTTGACGACTGCGACCGGGGAACTCCGCGAAGTGCTCACGGATCGCGTACGCGACGCAAACTGGACCCTGGTCGACGCCGAAGCCTGGGGCGGCGAGGGCGGCACCTGGCGAGAGGCAGGCGCCTCGGTTCTGTCGTTTCTCGGAAGCTCGACGGTGTTCCACACGACGGCCGACACGCCGCAGCGGGCAACCACTCCCGAGGCCCTCGTCCTGGCAACCGATGTCGCGATCGATGCGGCCCGACTTTTTCTCGCCGAAAGCGATCGCCCCGACGGCTGATCTTCGCCGACGGATGTCACCAACAGCTTCACATCAGCCGCTCGGCTGGTCGCCCGTGATCACCAGTTCGCTCAAAGGCACGGGTTCGGCCAGGTGAAACCCCTGCATCGCATCGATTCCCAACTCCCGCACGATCCCGATCGTGTCGTCCCCATCGACCCACTCGGCGATCGTCTCCTTCTCGAGCAGTCGCGCTACCGACACGATCGACTGAAGCATCGCCTGTGAGACCTCGTCGTCACAGAGCCCCCGGACGAACGAACCGTCGATCTTCACCACATCGACCGGGAACCGGCGTAGATAGTCGAACGACGAGAAGCCCCGGCCGAAGTCGTCGAGCGCGAAGTGACAGCCTTGCGCCGTCAACCGTTCGAGAAACGTGTGGGATCGGCCCAGCTCGGCGACCGCCGTTGACTCGGTGATCTCGAAGCAGATCAGATCACCATCCACGTCGTAGTCGTGGAGGAGCCCGCAGAGCGCATCGGCCAGGTCAAGACTGCCGATCGACTGGCCGGACAGGTTCACGTGGACACGCCGGAAGTACCGCTGCGCCGCCGGATTCGCCGCGAGCCAGCGGAGGGTCCGATCGACGACCCATCGATCGAGGCGGGGCATGAGTCGGAACCGCTCGGCCGCGGGCAGGAACGCGCCCGGGAGCACAAGCTCGCCCTCGTGGTCGAGTCGGACCAGCACCTCGACCGACGGGGCGTGATCGGGCCGACTCGGCACGATCAGCTGTCCGTGGAGGCGGAGGTGGTCGTCGGCCAACGCGGCCTGCAGGGTGCTCATCCATCGGACGCTCCCCTGCCAGGCCTCGACCTCGAGGTCGTCCGCCGCGTGGAGCCGGCACCGGCCGCCGCCCTCACGCTTGGCCGACAGACACGCGACTTCCGCCCGGCGGAGGACCTCTTCGACCGTCAGCCGCGGTTCGCCGAGTGCGACCACCCCGACGCTGGTGCTGATGCCCGCCCGATGGTCGCTGAAGGCGGACCGCAGGGTCACCAGCGCATCTTGTACCGACCTCGCGACACGGATGCCGACCTCAGGTCCGCATTGCTCGAGCAGGACGGCGAACTCGTCCCCGCCAAGTCTCGCGACGGTGTCGTTGTCACCGGCCTCGGCCGTGATCGCTGCCGCGACCTGGGCCAACAGTTGGTCGCCGACGTGGTGGCCGAGTTCGTCGTTCACCCCCTTGAAGCGATCCAGATCAAAGAAGAGGACCATGTCTGCATCGGGCGGATCGGGCGGATCGCGGCGATGGCCCGCATCGGCGGCAACCGGGACACCGACCACATTCGTGTCGAGACCGCGGTCGAGTCGGGCCTGCAAGCGGACCTCGAACTCGTGGCGATTGAACAGTCCCGTCAACGCGTCATGGCTGCTTCGCCACTCGAGGCTGCGTTGGAGCCGACGCTCGGACGTGACGTCGCGCAGGATCATGACGGCACCAACGACATCACCACGGGCATCGATCGTCGGCGTGATGGTGTCCTCGACATCGATCCATCCGCTCGGGGTTCGCAGTCGCGTGTCCGCCGGAAGGCGCTCGATCCGATTGCGGTCCAGGGCGACCCGCATCGGGTGACCATCGATGTCGGTTGCGCTGAAGTCGAACTCGAGCACATCCTCGACCGGCAGGCCGATGCCTCGATCTTCGCCCAACAGGCTTGCCGCGGCGAGGTTCAGGAAGTTGACGCAGCCCATTCGGTCGGTCGCCACGACACAGTCGCCGATGCTGTCGAGCACGGTCTCAGCCCACCTGGCCGACGTCGACCGCTCGTAGCGCTGTTCGAGCACACCGATCGCGGCGGCGGAAAGGCCTCTCAGCGCCTCGAGTTGGAAGTCATCGAGGCGCCGGGGTTCCACATCGATCACGCAGACGGACCCGAGACGGTGGCGTCGATCCGAAGTGATCAGCGGTTCGCCCGCATAGAACACGATGTTCGGTTCCCCCAACACGAAGGGGTTGTCGGCGAATCGCTCGTCGTTTCGCGCATCGGAGACGAGCAAGGGCCCGTCCTCGAGAATCGTCCACGTGCAGAAGCTGTGCGCCCGTGGAGTCGACTCGACATCGAGGCCGACCGACGCCTGTAGATACTGCGTGTCCTCGTCGATCAATGTCATAAGGGCAATCGGTGTGTGGCAGATCGCCGCGGCAGCGGCGACGAGCCCCTGCAACGCAGGGTCGATCGCGCCGCAACCCAGATCGGGCACGAGCGAGCGCAGGCGCTCGACCCGAGCCTGGTCGTCCGATGGCAACAATACGCGCCGCACCACGTCTCCCCCGGATTGGTCTTCCCGAAGGAGAGCGTAGCGAAGTGATGCTCGTCACTGAGATTTACTTCTCAAACGGGACGTCAGGTCCCACACGCGCATCGGATTCAGCGGCGGGCACGACCCTCGCTACTGTCGGTGGATGGCGTACGAATTCCCCGATCTGATGCCCCAGCGAGCCGCGTACTGGGCGGCGGAGCAACCCGACGCCCCGGCGCTCCACCACGTCGACGGCTCGACACTCTCGTGGGGCGAGGGCTACGCAGCAGGCCTGCGCTGGGCCAGCGGACTCGAAGCCCTCGGCGTTGCGCGCGGCGAACCCGTGGTCACGATCTTCGTCAACAACTTCGATGCCTACGCGGCGTGGCTCGGCTGCGCATGGCTCGGTGCGATCGAGTCCCCGGTCAACACGAACTACAAGGGCGACTGGTTGCGCCATGTGATCGAGAACACCGGCGCCAAAGTGGTCGCATCACAAGACCGGTTCGTCGGAGCCGTCTACGGCATCGCCGAGCAACTGAGCCACGTCGAGACCGTCGTCGTGTTCGGCGAACTCGGCGAACCGCCGGCCGACGTGCCATTTCGCGTAATCGGTGCCGACGAGTTCCTCGCCCACGCCGAACCGATTGAACGCGCCGAGCCTACGCCCTGGGACATCTCCGCGCTGATCTACACGTCGGGCACCACCGGACGATCCAAGGCGGTTCAGGTGCCTTGGGGCCACTTCCAGTCCTCCCTCGAGAGCGGCTTCATCCCGCGTGACCGACTCGACTCGATCCGGATCTATGCGCCGTTTCCGGTCTTCCACGTGACCGGCAAGGGCGGCTTCTACTACAACGCCGTCTCGGGCGAGCCTTCGGTGATCCGCGAAGCGTTCTCGGTCAACGAGTACTGGCACGACATCCGCACCTACGAGGCGAACGCCACGATCCTGCTCGGCCCGCTCGCCCAGATGCTGATGAACCAGCCCGAACGCGACGACGATGCCGACAACCCGATGCGGTCGATGCCAGTGGTGCCCGTCATCCCCGACATCGATGCGTTCAAGCGGCGCTTCGACGTCGACGTCTACACGACCTACAACATGACCGAGATCAACTGCCCGATCATCCAGCAGCACGAGGTCACGAGCGCGAATCACCGCAGTTGCGGCCAGGTGCGCCCAGGCGTCGAGGTCCGCATCGTCGACGAATTCGACCGCATCGTGCCACCGAACACCCCGGGCGAGATGATCATGCGGGCCGAACCCTGGGAGATCAACACCGGCTACTGGAACATGCCGGACAAGACCAACGAGGCGTGGCGCAATGGCTGGTTCCACACCGGTGATGCCTTCACCTACGACGAGGACGGCAACCACTACTTCGTCGACCGAGCCAAGGACTACATCCGCCGCCGGGGCGAGAACATCTCCAGCTTCGAGGTCGAGGCGATGGTGAACGAGTTCCCGGCGATCGCCGAGAGTGGTGCGTGCGCCGTGCCGGCCGAGGAGGGCGAAGACGAGGTCAAGGTCGCGGTGGTACTGGCCGAGGGGGTCGATGCGGACGACTTCGATCCGGGCGAGCTCGTGCTGTTTCTGGCTGAGCGGATGCCGCGGTTCGCCATCCCACGGTTCGTCGAGATCTGGGACGACCTGCCGAAGACCGAGGCGACCGCTCGAATCCAGAAGGCCAAGATCCGCGACGCTGGCGTGAGCGACAGCACGTGGGATCGAGTACGCGCCGGGGTCTCGCTCCCCCGCTGACTCCGTGGACCGCCGGGCCCGTCAGGTGTTGGCGATCGAGCGCACCAGGGTCGTGATCATCTCGTCGGCCATGGCTGGGCCGTCCGCCAGTTCATAGGTGTCGATGTTGATCGGCAGCGCCAGAGCCCCGTGCACGCCTGACCAGAGCAGTTGCGCCAGGTGCCCCGCGTCGCCGGTTCGGACGGCGCCGTTGGCCTGGCCATCCTCGATTGCTCGCACGAGGGTGGCATAGAGCGCCAAGTCGTGGGGATCGTTGTTGCTCGTCGACGGCGTGGAGTCGGGTGGGCGCACGAACAACAGCAGGCCACGGTGTGTCTCATCGTGCTCCACCGCGAATTCGACGTAGGTGCGGAGCAACCGCACGACGCGCTCAACCGGGTCGACTTCGGCCTGCTCGACCTCGATCAGCGATCGTCCGAGCTCGGTGATCGGCACCATCCAGAGCGAGCGCAGCAGGTCGGACAGGTTGGCGAAGTAGCTGTACAGCAGTCCCGTCGAGACACCGGCTCGCTTCGCGACGGCGCGTACCGAGACCGCCCGCACGCCGCCTTCACGATGCAGCTCCGAAGCGGCGCGCCGAATACGGCGGCGCTGCTCCGCGCGCTCTTCCTCGGTCGCAACCGGTCGGGCCACAGGTGCCTCAGTCTGCGCCGTAGGCGATATCGAGCGTGCGATCGATCCCGAGGTCGGCCTGGATTTCCACGAGCGGCGTGTCGAGTTCGTCCTCCCACCGGGAGAAGTGCAGGTTCTTCGCCTTGCGCCCCATCAACCAGCCGACCGACATCGCGTCGTACATCGACTCCATGTAGCGGGGCCGCACGAACGCGACATGGGCGGCCGTCACCGCCAGTCGCATCGAGTGATAGGGATAGCGGAGTTGGGCGAGGTGGAAGGCGGCCATCTTGATCTCGCCGGCCGGGTCCGGCGCGAAACCGGCGATCGTGTGGGCGAAGTCGTGGATCTGGCTCAGCCGCACGCTCATGTAGCTCATGTCGGCCGGCAGCCGGTCGAGTTTGCCCGACGCGTCTTGGCGAGCGTGGAAGTCCTTGTAGTTGACCAACAGGTTGGCGTCGAGACCGTGGTCGACGATGAACGAGTGATAGGCCTTGCCCAGCGTGCCGGGCGCACACTCCCCCAGCTCACCGAGCACCAACGGCTCGGACAGATATCGCTCCGGGAGGAAGTCGGCCGCTCCGTCGAGCCCGGCCAGTTCCGTGGCGTAGTCGTCGATGGCGTCCTGGGGAGCACCCGACCACCACTCGTGGATCATCTGATACACGCTGAACTCGAGCGGACGGTCGACGGCCCACAGGAACTTCTCGGCGAACTCCCGATCGACGATCGGTGGCTTGGTGGCAACGCTCTGACTCATGCCGGCGACTCTAGTCGATTAATTGAACATGTTCAAGTAACACGTGAGCACGGTGTGAGGACTCGTACTCATCACCGGCGCCCGAACTGCACTAGGGTTCCGCCAACATTCCAACGGCGGCGATTTCAATCATCCGGGCTCGCGCTCTTCGGAGCGTCTCTCCGGCACGAGCGGTCGACAGCATTTGTCGACGCACCTGCCCGCATTGCGACCATCGACTCGGTTCCGGCCAAGATCGATGGGATCAAGACGTGTCTGCGGTGATCGATCAAGGAAGCAGGACCAACCATGAAAGCATCCGACCTCTTCGTGCAGGCCCTCGAGGCCGAAGGCGTCAAGTACATCTTCGGGATCCCGGGCGAGGAGAACCTCGACATGCTCGAGTCGCTCCGAGAGTCGAGCATCGAGCTGATCCTCACCCGTCATGAGCAGGGGGCGGGCTTCATGGCCGCGACCTACGGACGCCTCACCGGCGAACCCGGCGTGTGCATGGCCACCCTCGGCCCGGGCGCGACCAACTTCGTCACGGCGGCGGCCTATGCACACCTCGGCGCCATGCCGATGATGATGATCACCGGCCAGAAGCCGATCAAGACCAGCAAGCAGGGCCAGTTCCAGATCATCGACGTCGTCGACATGATGCGACCGATCACGCAGTTCACGCACCAGATCGTGAGCGGCGACACGATCCCGCCCCGAGTACGCGAAGCCTTCCGCATTGCCAAAGAGGAACGCCCCGGTGCGGTGCACATCGAGTTCCCCGAGGACATCGCCGACGAGCAGACCGACGCCACACCCATCCCGGCATCGAGCGCACGTCGCCCCACGGCCGAGGAGAAGGCCGTCCGCAACGCGGTCGACATGATCGAAGGCTGCAAGAGCCCGCTGCTGCTCATCGGTGCCGGGGCCAACCGCAAGTCGACGGCACGAATGCTGCACCAGTTCATCGAGAAGACCGGTATCCCATTCATCAGCACTCAGATGGGCAAGGGCGTGGTCGATGAGCGCAGTCCGCTCTTCCTCGGCAATGCCGCGCTGTCGAGCAACGACTTCATCCACCGGGCGATCGAGGCCGCCGACCTCATCATCAACGTTGGCCACGACGTCGTCGAGAAGCCGCCCTTCTTCATGGAGCAGGGCGGCGTGCAGGTCATTCACGTGAACTTCTCTTCGGCGATCGTCGATCCCGTGTACTTCCCGCAGGTCGAGGTCGTGGGCGACATCGCCAACAGCATCTGGCAGATCAAGGAACGGGTCCTCCCCCAGGGTGCGTGGGACTTCGACTTCTTCATGCAGGTCAAAGCCGCATCCGAGGAGCACATCGCCGCCGGCGAAGGCGAGGAGCGTTTCCCGGTGCACCCCTCGCGACTCGTCGCCGACGTGCGCAAGGTCATGCCGTCGAACGGTGTGATCGCACTCGACAACGGCATCTACAAGATCTGGTTCGCCCGCAACTACAAGGCCCACGAACCGAACACCGTGCTGCTCGACAATGCGTTGGCCACCATGGGCGCCGGCCTGCCTTCGGCGATGGCCGCCAAGCTCGTCAATCCGGACACCAAGGTCATGGCGGTCTGCGGCGACGGCGGCTTCATGATGAACAGCCAGGAGCTGGAGACGGCGGTGCGCCTCGGCCAGAACCTCGTGGTGTTGATCCTCAACGACAATGCCTACGGCATGATCAAGTGGAAGCAGGCGGGGATGGGCTTCGACGAGTTCGGCCTGGACTATGGCAATCCCGACTTCGTCAAGTATGCCGAGGCCTACGGCGCCCACGGACACCGTGTTGAGCGCACCGAAGACTTGTTGCCGCTGCTTCAGCAGTGCCTCGACGCCGAGGGTGTGCATCTCGTCGAGTGCCCCGTCGACTACTCCGAGAACGACAAGATCCTCAACAACGACATCCGCGACCTCAGCGCCCAGCTGTAGACGCACCAACCGATCCGGACCCTCACCCGAGTCAGCAGACGAAAGGCGGAGACATGCTTGCCGAGAGCTATCCCTACTACCTCGCCAACCAAGCCGAGGCACCGAACCACGACCTCGAGGTCGTCGACAAGTACACCGGCGAGGTCGCCACGCGGGTTGCACTCGCGGATCCCGCAGCGATCGACCGCGCCATCGCCGCGGCGGTCGACGCGCAGGAGCCACTGCGCGAGATGGCGGCCTATGAGCGCCAGGCGATCCTGAATCACTGCGTTGCCCGGTTCGAGGAGCGGTTCGACGAGCTGGCGATGGCGCTGTGCATCGAGGCCGGCAAGCCGATCAAGGACTCCCAGGGCGAGGTTTCACGGTTGATCGACACCTTCCGCATCGCCGCCGAGGAATCGGTGCGCATGTACGGCGAGGTCATGCCGATGGACATCAGCGCTCGCGCCCGTGGCTACACCGGCATGTGGAAGCGCGTGCCGATCGGGCCGTGCTCGTTCATCAGCCCATTCAACTTTCCGCTGAACCTGGCCGCCCACAAGGTCGCGCCCGCCTTGGCCGTCGGCGCGCCGTTCGTGCTGAAGCCAGCGAGCCTTACGCCGATCGGTGCCCTCATCATCGGCGAGGTCCTCGCCGAGACGGACCTTCCGGCCGGCGCGTTCTCCGTGCTGCCTTGTCGACGCGACGGTGCCGATCTGTTCACCACCGATGAGCGACTGAAGCTGCTCAGCTTCACCGGCTCGCCCGGCGTGGGCTGGGACCTCAAGGCAAAAGCCGGCAAGAAGCACGTCGTGCTCGAGCTGGGCGGCAATGCGGCGGTCGTCGTCGACGAAGACGCCGACCTCGCCGATGCCGTTGAGCGCATCATCTTCGGCGCGTTCTACCAGTCCGGACAGAGCTGTGTCGGCGTGCAGCGGATCCTGATCCACGAGTCGATCTACGACGAGTTCCGCGGCATGTTGGTGGAACGGGCGGGGGCACTCAAGATGGGCGACCCCAAAGACGACTCGATCTTCATCGGCCCGATGATCTCGGAGAAGGAAGCCAGCCGGCTCGACGAGTGGATCCAGTCGGCCGTAGGCAATGGCGCGACCTTGCTCTGCGGTGGCAGCCGTGACGGCGCGCTGCTCGAGGCGACACTTCTCGAAGGTGTTCCGAAGGACGAAGCGGTCGTGTGCCAGGAGGCGTTCGGACCCGTCGCCGTGCTGTCCTCATTCGGTGAATTCGACGAGGCGCTCGGCGAGATCAACGACAGCGAGTTCGGCCTCCAGGCAGGAATCTTCACCAAGGACATCTACAAGGCACACAAGGCGTGGGACACGCTCGAGGTCGGCGGTGTGATCATCGGCGACGTGCCGTCGTGGCGCGTCGACCACATGCCGTATGGCGGCGTAAAGGAGAGCGGCCTCGGCCGCGAAGGCATTCGCTTCGCCATGGAGGACATGACCGAGATCCGCCTGATGGTCATGCGCACCCCACCGTCCTAGTTCGAGAACCGGGCCTGCCAGATCGGTACACGCTCACGGTCGCGCTCCTCGAAGTGCCGCAGCGCATCTTCGAGCACGGAGTCGGACAGGGGTACTGCGGAGTCGGATTCTTCTCCTCGCGCAACTTCTGCCAAGCGCATCGTGTACCAGGCGGTGACACCGCCGGGCGGTGAGCTCGCGAACCGCGGAAAGACGGGATCCGAGGCGGGCCGGGCGAGCCAGCGAGAGGTCAGCTCGGGGTCGAGCACCATCGCCCGGGCGACGCCGACGACATCAGCGGCGGCGCTGTGCACGGCAGCCGCCGCCTCGCCGCGCGTCTTGAAGCCGCCGGTCACCATGATCGGCGTGGAGACGAGCTCGCGAGCGCGACGGGCGAAGTCGACGAAGTACGGCCCGGCGCTGGAGCGGTCCGAGCTGGACTCCGCGCCCGGGAAGTACGTACCTCCGCTGATGTCGATGAGATCGAACGACCGATCCGCCAGGATCTCGATGGCCGTCAAGCTGTCCTCCTCGGTGAGGCCGCCGTCGAGTTGATCGCTCGAGTTGATCTTGATGCCGATGGCGAACCCCTCCCCGACCGCTACTCGGATCGCGTCGACGATCTCGACGAGGACCCGACACCTGGCCTCCACCGATCCTCCATAGCCGTCGGTGCGGTGGTTGAAGAGGGGCGAAAGAAACTGGCTGAGCAGGAACCCGTGTCCGGCGTGCACTTCGACGCCGCCGAAACCGAACGACTGCGCTCGCGCAGCAGCATCGGCGTATCGCGCCGGCAGATCGCCGATTTCGTCCGCCGTGAGCGCTCGGCAGACCAGGCCTTCGATATCGAGCGCCGAAGGACCCGCCGGTTCGGACAACGCAACGGGGGCCAATGCGCCGGCATGCCCGAGTTGAGGCCAGAGCTGCGATGCACCTTCAGCCCCAGCCGCGGCGAGCCGGGAAAAGGCCGACTCGTCGCTGCCCTGACCTAGGACCAGGTTTCCCGCCTGCTCGGGATAGCGAGGGTCGAACTGCACTTCGCCGATGATCGAGAGCCCGACACCGCCGAGTGCCCAGCGCCGGTAGAGCGAGATCTGCTCCTCGGTCGGGTCTCCGGCCCCGTCGCCGAGCGAGTCCGACATCGCCGCCTTGACGATGCGGTTGCGCAGCACGATTCCGCACGGCAGCTCGATCGGCTGCGCCAATGCATCGACGTCATTTCCCATGGCTCGGATCTCCTTCTTCCTCACCGGAAGGCTCGCTGATTCGGTCAGTCGATCTCACCTGAGTAGCTGTCAGCGATGAAGAACTCGTACGGGCGTCGTCGTACCCGCGTCTGCCACAACCGCTGTGCCTTCTGCAGTTTCGTGAGTCGAGGCCACATCTTCAGGTCTTCGCGGTAGATCTCCTCCGCCTCCGCCGCGGTGAGCGGCTCGTCGGGTTCGAGCATCGTGTTCAGTGTCTCAGCCGCTGGTGGAACCCACTCGGCGAGATCGCTTCGGTACAAGCCGGCCAAGAAGTCGATGGCGACCCCTCGGGGATGCTGCCACCGCAGCGTCGCCTTGAGCAGTTCCTTCCTGACCGCGGATCGCAGCGGTAGGGGGACAAACGGCAGGAACGGCTCGATGTTGAGCTCGAGCGCACCGTCCTCGTCCCAGAGGAAGGGACTCCCGACGTCGAGCAGCTCGAGGCGACCGTCAGCCCACGCCCAGTTCGAGGCCTGTGCGTCGACGCTCATCCGCGCCGTTGCCAGTGCGGCGACCTCGCCGATCGCTTCGATGAGCGGGTGCCCGGTTCGGGGCTTCTCGTTGCGAAGCACCGTGTCGGCGATCGTGTGCGCGGGCCGCTTCGGCTGAACGATGTAGGCAACAGGACCGCCCTCGCGCTCGACTGACACCACATCGGTCGGAACAACGGCAACGTTGATCCCCGCCAGCTGATCGATGTACGACGCGATCAACGCGGCGTAGGCGTCGATCTCGTGCTGTGAACCCGGCGGCGTTCGCTTGCAGACGTACCGATTCTCCCCCGCCGGCCAGCCAAGTGCGACCGAGACCTCGCCGTAGCCGACGATGTCCAGGTGCCGGCTGTCCTGGGTGTCGAGCGCCTTCCGGACGTCGCGTTCGAGTTGCACCAATTGGTCGCGCGTCGGTGCATCTGACATGTTCGCCCCCAGAATGCGGGTCGGTGCGCAGGCAAACGCCAACACGCTGGACCCGCGCAGATCCTTCGGAGGCTAGCCCTTGCACCTTCTCCGGCTCGGCTGGGTCACACCGGATCTAGGACCAACCCAACGCGGTCGAGACGGTGCGCTCGATGTCCACGATGAGCTGCTCACCGCCAGGGATCGAGTTCGTGATGATCGCCAAGCCGAATCGGCCGTCGGCCGAACCGGCGAGCAGCGATTGGTAGCCGATGTTGCGGCCACCGTGGGACCAGCGAGTCGGTTCGGTGCCCGAGTCGAGGAACACGCCGGTTCCAACAGCACCACCCAACGCCTCGGCGACCGGCAGCATCATGCGCCGCACCTCGGCTGATGGCAGCGCCGTCTGGTCGCCTCGCAGCGCCGCCCCGATGGCGAGCAGCAGGCGGCCGAGGTCGTCGGCCGTGGTCCACAATCCGGCAGCGGCGCCTTCGGGATGCACCTGCCACCGGTCGGGAAGGGCGAGGCCTTGAAGCGAGCCCTCGGTCGCTCGAGCCGCTTGCTCATCGGTAAGCGCAAGCGCGTAGAACGAATCAGCCATCTCGAGCGGATCGAGTACCTGGCGCCGGACGAGTTCGTCCCAGCTCGCCGCTCCTGTTGCGTCGAGCATCGCGAGCTCGGCGACCTGATAGCCGCCTCCGGAGTAGAGGAAGCCGGCGCCAGGTTCGCCGATGATCTCGACCGGTGCGCTGTTGCCCTCACCTCGGAGGATGCCCAACAGGTCGGGAACGTCCTCGACCGACTCGTAGCCGAGAAACCCGGAGACCGAGGTCGCCGCCGTGTGCGAGAGCAGCTGACCGAACGTGACCGAGGGAGGCGTCGCATCGGTGCTGGCCGGGAGTTCGTACGACGCGAGCACCGAACCCACTTCGCCGTCCCATTCGATGACGCCGCCGGATGCAAGGGTCGCCGCCGTGAGTGCAGCGACAGTCTTCGAGACGCTGCCGACCTGCGAGAGCGTCGACGTGGTCATGGGTCGTCCGCTCGGGGTCATGCCTGCCGCAAAGGAGGTGAGCACCTCGCCATCGACGACGATCACGACTGCAGCTCCTGCGACCTGCAGCTCGACCATGCGATCCGCCAGCGCAACCGTGCCTGCGGGCGTCTCTAGTGCATCTTCGACGATGGCTTGGAGCTCTGGGCCGGTCAGGGTCGGCTCGGGTTCGACCGCTTCCGCCATCAGATCGGGCGTGGGCGTGGACGGCGGTGTTGGCGTGGGCGTAGACGGCGGTGTTGGCGTGGACGCCGGAGGCGGCGGCGTGGGGTCAGGCGACCCCGTCGATGGCGGCAGCGGAGGTGACGTTGGTGCCGCGACTTCGGAGGAGCTGGCCGACTCGGCGGGTGTCGATGACTCGCCGTCTCCTGCGTCGCCACCGCAGCCGACTGCGGCGATGAGCGGCAAGAGCGCAACGATCACCCACCGAGACTTGACCCGACCTGGCATGCGAGGAGTGTCTCACACCATCCGCCGAAGGAGCGCCGCCTGGTCCCGCTTGCTGCTCAGAACGTGGACGGCGATGTGCTCCGGACAGCGCGCCGCCAATGCGCGATCCTGCGCTGGCACAACATGGCGCCGCCGAAAGTTGCGCCAGACGATCCCCCACTCGTCGATGATCCGCTGACGGATCGACTCGTCGCAGCCGTCGGGCAGAACCGAACCTCGGGGTCGGCGAAGTCCGCGTCGGAATGCCCGCAGCGAGCACAGCCACCAGGGCGTCTCGAGAATGATCAGTGAGTCGGCGCGCTGCAGCAGCAGGTCGTCATCGACGTCGTTGCTGTCGATGATCCACGCATCTGCCGACATCAGGCGACGTTGTGTTTCGAGCAACTCGGCAGGGGGAACGCGTACCCAGCCCGGCGCCCAGATGTAGAGGTCGAGGTGAATCAACTCGAGCCCGGTGTTTGCGGCAAGGCGTCGAGAGAACGTGCTCTTGCCCGCCCCAGCCATCCCGGTCACAACCACGCGCTGCCCCAAGAGTGGGCACGCGCCACCGAGGGATTCGACCGGCATGTTCACGGCGCGATCCTCGCACGGCCGCTCACCCGGGCGCGAGCCAGATCAGCTTCAGCCGATCATCGCTCGCACGGCCTCGCGCGCCGACCAGACCGCGGCGTGGACGCTGCTCCAGTCGTCGAACGACGTGTAGCCGTCGCCGGCGAAGAACACGGTGTCGTCGATCGGTTCTGCGAGCCGGCGAGTGATTCGGAAGTCCTCATCGTCCGTCAGGTATGCGCCCCGAGCCCATGGCTGCTCGTTCCAATTCTGGGTGATGTGCTGCACATAGGTCTCCGTCGCCTCCCCGTCATAGACCGCGTCGAGCTCGGCCAAGATCAGATCGACGGCGCCATCGCCGGCGGCCTGGTAGCGCTCGGCTTCTTCACCGACGGAGAACACACCGAGCACGTGAGCGTCGGATCCCTGCCCGTGGGCCGCGTCGTAGAAGAGCCGTTGACCGCCGCCGACGCCCGAGTCCGGTGGCGCGAGCAGCGTGGGATAGAAGCGTCGGTCGAACTCGATGAAGGCCTTGAAGCCGCTCCACACGGTGGCGTCGTCGAGCGTTTCGAGCCTGTCGTCGGGAAGGGGCGGATCGAACTCGACCAACCCCTGCTGCAAGATGGCCACCGGAACGGTCACCACCACCCGGTCGGCTTCGTGCACCCCGCCGTCGGTGTCGGTGAGTCGTACGCCATCGTCGCCGTATTCGATCCGCTCGACGGCGGTGTCGAACGAGATCACGGGAGCGATGCCGGGAAGAACGTACGTCTCGAAGAAGTCGAGCCAACTCGAGCCCACGAACTTCTGGTCGATGTCGAAGCCGGAGTCCGCCAAGGAGATCGGGACGATGGTTCCGTCCTCCTCGACCATGGCGAAGTCTCCGTCTTCTCGGTAGCCGACCGTGACCGTCTCGATCGTCACCGAGTCGTCGGCGACGATGTCGTCGAGCACCGATCGTTCGACATGAAGCCACTCGCCACCGAGTGAGATCGGAAAGTCGACAAAGTCGCGGGTGTGAGCGATTCGGCCACCCGCAGTCGGGAGCGCCTCCAGCACTCGCACGTCTGCGCCTCGCTGACGGAGCAGGTGTGCGGCGGTCATGCCTGCGGGCCCAGCGCCGACGACGATGACGGAACCTTCGACCGAACCCTCGCCCAGCTCACCCTCCGGCTCGCGGGCAAGGAGACCGCATGAGGCGAGCAGCGATGCCACGAGACCAAAGCCCCCGAGGCGAAGCACGCTGCGTCGACTGAAGTCGGTTTCCGCTGCCATCATGGGGACGATCTGCCCATGACCTGCGACATCGGGCAAATTGATTGTCATGAGTACAAACAATATCACGCAACAACAAGTCGCCGAACCGGCACTCGGCCGACCCTCGGTCGCGAACGAGCGCCGAGAGCAGATCGTCGGCGCATTCATCGAACTCGTTGCCGAGCGCTCCAGCGCAGCTGTGACGATCACGGAGACCGCTGAGCGTGCGGGCATCCACCGGTCAGCGGTCCGCCACTTCGTCGGCAATCGAGCAGCACTCGTTGCGGCTGCGGTCGATGAGATCTGCAAACGCCACGACGAGAGTCGCGAGCGTCAAATCGGCAGCGAACCGGACCTCGACGCCATCGTCGACCACTACTTCTCGCGTGACTACGTGTGGGATCACGCCCAACTCGACGACGTCTTCGGCCTGTTGCTGGTCTCGGCAAGCGGTGACAAGGCCATCGCCTCGAGCATCGCCGACGACTACCGAGGCGCCATGGCGGAGCTGCTCGAGCACCTCGGCCGCGACGATCCATCCGCGCGAGCTGCGGCCTATCAGGTGATCTGCCTCGCCGAGCACAACGTGGTTCTGCAACGGATGGGCTTCGACCCCGAACTCAGCGAAGCGACGCGGGCGCTCGCCCGTCAGATCATCGACAGGGTGCGCACCAGCTAGCAAACACCAGCTAGAGCAGGTCACCACCGCATGCGGCTGCGGTGGTGCCGTCGCGCTCGAAGGCCTTGATCACGTTGCGGCCGGTACGCCACTTGTGCACTTCGTCCGGCCCGTCGACGAGGCGCTGGCTGCGGATCGACGTGTACCAGTCGGCCAGCGGGGTGTCACGGCTGTAACCGAGAGCGCCGTGCAGCTGGAGTGCGGTGTCGACGACCTTGTGCACCATGTTGGCCAGGAACACCTTGGCGATGCCGTTCTCCTGGCGAATGTCCATGCCTTTCTCGGCCTTGTAAGCGATGTGGAGGAGGACGAGGCGCGCCATGTAGAGCTCGCTGGCGCACTCCGCCAGCATCCACTGCACGCCCTGACGATCGGCCACCCGCACACCGAAACTGCTGCGGCTCAGGACGTGTTCGGTCGCGAGGTCCAGCGCCCGTTGGGCGCGAGCGACGTTGTGCATCCCGTGGCGTAGCCGGCCGTATGCCAGGCGGTGCTGGCCCATGTCGAAGCCGCCGCCGCGCCCGCCGAGGATGTTCTCCGGGGGGACGACCAGATTGTTGATCCTGACCTCGGCATGAGTGGCACCCAGGGAGTCGCTGATCTCGTCGTGGTGGCCCATCACATCGATGTTGCGCACGATCTCGTAGCCGGGGTTCGGCAGCTCGACGATGAACGCGCTGAACTGTCGGTGACGTTCGGCTTCGGGATCGGTCTTGGCGATCACAACCGCGAGGTCGGCGACCGAGGCCGACGAGCTGAACCACTTCTCGCCGTTGAGGACGTAGTGGTCACCGTCCAGTTCGGCGGTCGTCTGCAGACCCGTTGCGTCGGCACCGCCCGGGCTCTTCTCGGTCATCGAGTAGCAGATGCGCATCTCACCGTTGAGCAACGGCGTGAGGTACTTCTCCTTCTGGTAGTCGGTGCCGAGTTGAAGCAGCGACAACATCGTGGCGTCGTCGGGGCCTTGCGTGTTGAGGGCCAGAGCTCCGAGACGACTCTCGCCGAGTTCCATCTGGACGAGCGCGTTGGCCAGCGGACCCAAGCCCATACCGCCGTGCTCGGTCGGAATGAAGGGACACCACAGGTCCTGGCCGCGAGCCTTCGCACGCAGCTCGCCGAGAATCTCGTCGAGCGGGCGGTTGCCGAGGTCCGCCTCGGCCGGGATGCAGTGCTCGTGGACGAACGCGCGAACCTTCGCACGAACCGCCTTGGCCTCGTCGGGAATCTCGAAGTCGATCATTGGGCCTTGATAGCCCGGCAGTTCACCAGCGTGGAAATTGGCCAACGCGGCGCCGATCGCGAATGACTGATGCGCGCCGTTGCGCGACAACCGGTGCGCCAGTCCCTCGGTTAGGGCTGGCCCACCTCCTCGGTGAACCGCGGAAGCACGTCGGACCACCCGCGACCGTTCCGCTCCCTCCACTCTTCGCCATCGGCGCGCCGGTCCCATCCGCGATGTACGAGCCGCACGAGCGTGGTGCCATCGGCCTCGGTGAACGTCACCTCGACGTCGGTTGCATCAGCCTCGGCGGATCCGACGAACCAGGTGTAGGCAACGACATGCGGCGGCTCCCATCGAGTGACGCGACCCCACTCGATCACCTCGCCCGCACTGGTTCGTTCCCGAATCGCGCCGCCGACCTCGCCTTGCATTTCGACCTGCATGTCGGGATCACCGCTGGTGGAGTGGTTCTTGGGCCACCAGCCGTTCATGCGGGTCGTCCAGGTGGTGAACGCATGATCTGGCGAGCAGGCCACGGTGAACTCGTAGACGAGGGGTTGGAGCGTGCTCACTGCTCATCACCGGCCGTGTTTTCGGCGAACAGGGTGAATCGGGTGATCACCTCTCCCCACATCTCGTCAACGTAGCGACGGACAGCCTCGATCCCGGCCCCGTCGAGTCGGTACAGGCGCAAGGTCCCTTCGGCACGGACCGAGACGAGACCGGCATCCTTCAACACCCGGAGGTGCCGGCTCACGGCCGGGCGGCTGATCGGCAGTCGGTCAGCCATCGCCTGCACCGACTGGTCGCCAGCACGCATCATCTCGACGAGCGCGCGTCGGTTCGGATCGGCGAGGGCTTCGAATGAGGCGCCCGCAGCACGGTCATCTCGGAGGACTCTGGTCATGTTGTTGAATGGTAACTCACAAGTTACGGTAACACTGTTGTTACCGATGAGAAGGAACCAGCATGGCAACCACAACCGTCGTCAGGTACAAGGTCAGTGAGGGGCGCGGGGATGAGAACCAGGCCTTGGTCGAGGCCGTGTTCGCCGACCTCGCCGCTTCAACGCCCGATGGATTGCGCTACGGCACGATCCGGCTCGCGGATGGCGTGACCTTCATCCACATTGCCGTCACCGAGGGCGAGACGAACCCGCTCACCGAGTCGGCCGCCTTCGCCGCCTTCACGGCTGAGCTGCCAGCGCGGTGCGACGAGCCGCCGGCACCGATGAGCGGCACGGTCATCGGCAACTACAACCTGTACACCGACTGATTCCGAGCCCGCCCCGGTGCTCGCTCGAAACGAAACGCTTAGCCCACCAGACGAAGCACCCTGACGACAACGACGTCAGAGCACTCGCCGGTAGAGATCGGCCCATGCCGCGACAAAGCGGTCCTGACTCACGCCGTTTGCGCCTGCCCCAATGAGAACTTCGAGCACCCGGAAGTAGATCAGCGAACCGAGCACAACGGCCGCGGTTGCCTCGGCATCGATATCGGGACTTGCGGCCGCGATCCGCTCTGCAACGACGCGGTACGGGCCGGTCACCTGACGGTCGACAATCTTGGCACGTTGCTCGGGAAAGTCGTCGAGGTCGCGGAAGAACAGCCGGGTCATGTCTGCATTCATGTAGGCCAATGCATCGTGGGCCGTCTGTTCAATATCGTCGCCCGGCGGTGCCAACTCGTCATCGGGCACGTTCACAATGGCGTCGACGACCGCTTCGAGCATGGCGTGCTTTGACGCGAAATGGCGATACGTCCCGCCCGCTCCGACCGCCAGCCCAGCGGCCTCCTCGATGTCGGCGATGGTGGTCGCGGCGTAGCCCTTGGCTCCAAAGCAGACCATCGCCGCTCGAACCACCCGAGCCCGGGCTGTTGAGGTTGACGCTTCGAGTAGCGAAGTTCGATCTGACATAAGTAAGATCTTACTTATGTGGGGAACCATGTTTCCAGGATCATCATGAGGAGTCATCGTGAGCGTCGAATCGATGGCCATGTCCGCGGTCGCAGCGATCGGTCGCCGACCCTGGCTCTCCAACGCCGTCTTTCGGTTCACGCGGTGGGGTAACCCCTTCGCCGAGGAACGCTTCTCTTACCCGTATCCCATGTACGAGCGTTGCCGGGCAGACGGGCCGGTCGTGTTCGGTCGGCCCTACCAGCAGTGGTTCGTTTGGGGCTATGACGAGATCCGCGAGGTGTTCCGTTCGCCCGATACCACGATTGCCGCCGTTGGCGACCTCTTGCTTGACCTACCGCAATATCGCAAGCTGTCCGATTCAACCCGGGACAGCTTCGGCAAGTGGATGCTCGTGAACGACCCACCCGAACACACCAGGCTCCGATCCGCGGTGAGTCGGGCCTTCACCCCAAAGCAGATCGCTCACTACGAGCCTCTGGTGCGGAACGTGACCGCGGAACTCATCGCCGAATTGCCCACCGCCGGTGAGTTCGACATCGTCGAGAAGTTCACAAACGAGCTTCCGATTCAGATCATCGCGGAATTGCTCGGGCTGCCTACCGACCATCGGGGCTGGCTTCGCGATGCATCGCGAGAGGTAGCAGGCATGATCGAGCCGCTAACACCATTCGATCCGGATTCGATGAATCGGCGTTTCGACGAGCTGAGCGACTACTTCTCGACCACCATCGACGAGCGACGCCAGACTCCCGGCAACGATGTCATCTCCGCATTTGTGGCCGCCGACAACGAGACACATCTCGAGATCGACGAGGTGATCGCCATGATCGGGATGCTGCTGACGGCTGGCCATGAAACGGTGACCGGCATGCTCGGCAATGCCCTCATCGCGCTGGCCAACCACCCAGATCAACGAGAGCTACTCCGCACGACTCCCGACCTGATCGACAATGCGGTCGAGGAGCTGTTGCGTTTCGATGGTCCCACCCAAGTCAGTGGCCGCCAGGCCACCGCAGACATCAGCATTGGTGGCCGGACGATCAAGAAGGGAGACAACATCGGCCTGATGATCGGTGCGGCCAATCGAGACAAGCGGCGGTGGCCCGACGCCGACGAGCTTCGCCTCGATCGTCCCGACCCGCATGCCCTCTCCTTCGGCTTCGGCATTCATCACTGCATCGGATCCTCGCTGGCACGAATGGAGGTCCGTCAGGCGCTGCCCCTGCTGCTCGACGCGCTCGGGGATTACACCATCGACCTGGAACGCACCGAGTGGAAGCGTTCGTTCGCTCTTCGCTCTGCCCTGAAACTCCCATTGACTCCGGGTAGTTGAACTGGTTCGATTCGCGAGCGAATCTTGAGTCGCCGGCGGGTGTCCGCTCGAGCTGGCACGCTCGATCCTCACAGGGCTAGGTGGAGGTATCTTGCGTGGTGTAATCCACAACACGTCTGTGGAGCTGAGCGGAATCGAACCGCCGACCTCTTCGTTGCGAACGAAGCGCTCTAGCCAACTGAGCTACAGCCCCGGAAGGGCCGTCAGCGTACCAAGCCGCGAATGTCGCTGGGGCCGATCGCATCGGGCAGTTCGAGCGTCGGTCGGCCCAACAGCTCGACGAATGCGTCGGGTCGCATCGGACGCCCGAGCAGATAGCCCTGCATTCGGTCCGCACCATTGGCGATCGCCAGTCGTACATGGTCGTCGGTCTCGATGCCCTCGAGGACGACGTTCAGCTGCAGGTTGTGCGCCAAACGCACGATGGTCGACAGCAGCTCGGCCTGGCGGCCATTCGTGGTCGCGGTGGCCACGAAGCTCCGATCGATCTTGACCTGGTGAACCGGCAGCTCGTGCAGGTAGGTGAGCGCCGAGTAGCCGGTGCCGAAGTCGTCGATCGCCACCTGCACACCGAGCTCGACCAGCTCGTTCAGCACGGTCCGGTGCGGGTGGTTGGCGTCGGGGATAAGGAGGCCTTCGGTGAGCTCCAGGCACAGGCGCTCCGGCGGCAGATCGTAGGCATGCAACATCCGCTGCACGAGGCTGGGGAACTGGCGATTGGAGAGCTGCAGCGTCGACACGTTGACGTTGACCGCCATGCCGTCCGGGCCACCGAGCCGATTCCAGCGCGCCACCCGAGCACAGGCATCGTCGAGCACGCGCTCGCTGAGACGGTCGATAAGCGCGTGGCTTTCGGCGATCGGTATGAACTCGCCGGGCGGCACGGCACCGTACTCAGGGTGGTTCCAACGGGCGAGGGCTTCCGCCGCCACGAGCGTCCCGTCAGCGCCATAGATCGGCTGATAATCCACGTCGAATCCTTCGTCGACGATCTGACGCAGATCACGGGCCAAGCGGATCCGACGCTGGAATGTCTCGGTGAAGGCCGGCTTGTACTGGCGCGAGATGCCGCCGCCGTTGCGCTTGGCGTCGTAGAGCGCGAGGTCTGCGTGGCTGATCAGGTCGGTCGTCGTCTCGCCGTGGGTCGGTGCCAGGGCGATCCCAATGCTTGCCGCGATCCTCACATCGCCGGCGGAGGTCGCGAACAGTGCCGCCGCGGCCTCGTGGATGCGTCCCCCCAGCTCGTTGACGGCCAGACGATCGACGGACATGTCGGTCGTGATGACCGCGAACTCGTCGCCGCCCAGCCGGGCCATGAACTCGCCATCACGGAGGCGGCCCTCGAGCTCGGCGGTGAAGGACACGAGGACCTCGTCACCCGCCTGGTGCCCGAGACCGTCGTTGACCTCCTTGAAGCCATCGAGATCGATGATGAGCAACGCGAAGCCCTTCGACGGCTCGCTGGCGATGACATCGAAACGACGCTCGAGCTCGTCGAGTAGCGCGGCGCGATTCGCGATACCGGTGAGGTCATCCGCGAAAGCGCGAATGCGCAGCGATTCCTGCAGGTCGACGACCTTCTCCAGACCCTTGGCGAGATAGCCGATCTCGTCGCGACGGTGGGTCAGCGATGTTGGTGCGGTCGACGCAGAGGCACCGATCTCGTGGGCGAGATCGGTCAGGCGACGCAGCGGGCGGAACGACAGCAGCATCACGATGACGCACACGGCGGCGAGGAGGGCCATCAACACAACCGCGGCCTGGACCGCGCGCCGTGTCGCCGTCGAGTTGATCCGCTCGAGGTCGTCGACCCATCCCACGTCGACCGCAAGAATGCCGACGGTCTCGCCCGACTCGGACAGCAGCGGTGTCAGGTAGGCGAGGCGATAGCGGCCGGCGACCGGCACCTCGCCGATGTGCGGACGCCCCTCGGTCACCGCGGCGTAGGCCGGGTGGGACGATCCGATCAGGCCGGGCTCGACCTGCGAGCCGCCGACCCGTTCACCCTCGGGCGTGCGGAAGGTGGTGGAGAGCCGATCGAACGACGCGGACTCGGCGTTGAACCGGAACAGGTTTGCCGCGCCCTGATTGATGCCGCCGACGGTGTCGAGCAGTGCGTCCCATGACGCATCCGGAGCAAGCGCGAGCTCGGACTCCAGGACGATGCCCTGGGGCGAGCCGTTGGCATCGGCGACCGTTGCGGTTCCCGCCACGCGTTCGTTGAACAGCGCTGCCGCGGCCCGGCCTGCGCGGTCGATCCGCACCGAGGAGTTCTCGGTGTTGGCGTCACGCAACTCGCCGAGTCCGAGGACTGCCATCGCACCGAGGCAGAGCGCGGCAACGGCCAGGAAATAGCCGGTGATTCGCGCTGGAAACCACCATCCGGGTGGTCGTACCTCTTCGGTGGCCGAGCCCATGCCTCTCCCCTTCAGCACTCAATGCTGGCTGAATACGTCGGCCTGCCCAACGCGAGATCCACTCAGTTATAGGAGAAATGTCTCTTTGGGGTCGAACGGACTACGTATCCCGCCGGAGAAGTTCGACCTACGAGATCGCAGTTCGGACCTCAGCAGCCACACCTGCGGCATCGAGTCCCAATTCCGCCAACAGGTCATCGGGGTCACCGTGGCGGATGTAGGTGTCCGGAAGTCCGAGCACGCGCACCCGCGGAGGCTCGTGGCGAGTGCGGAGGTCATCGGCGATGAACGAACCGATACCACCCGCCGCCAAACCGTCCTCGATCGTGACGACCAGATCGTGTGAAGCGGCATCGGCCAGCATGTCGATATCGAGCGGCTTGACACACCGAACGTCGTAGACCGTCGGCGTCAATCCATCGGAGGCCAAGATCTCGCCCGCACGCTCGGCTGCTTCGACCATCTTGCCGATCGCAAGGATGCAGACCCGCTCGCCCTCGGCGATCTTGCGTGCCCGCAGACCGCTGCCGGTTCCCTGCTCGCCGACCATGGGCGCGCCAGTACGAGGCCAGCGAATGGCCACTGGACCGGTGGTGATCTCGAGTGCTTCGTCGAGCATCACCCCGACCTCCTCGTAGGAGGAGGGGGCGAAAACGGTCATCCCCGGCACCTTGCTCAGCAGCACCATGTCGAGCACCCCGTGCGCTGAGGGACCGTCCGGGCCGGTCACACCGGACCGGTCGACGGCGAAGATCACCGGAAGCTTGTGGAGACCGACATCGAGGTTGATCTGGTCGATGGCCCGCGTGAGGAAGCTGCTGTAGATGGCGACAACCGGGCGCAACCCACCCATCGCCATGCCGGCGGCCATCGTGACCGCGTGCTGTTCGGCGATACCCACGTCGTAGGCGCGATCGGGGAAGCGTTCGGCGAACGGCAGGAGCCCGGTCGAATCGGGCATTGCAGCGGTGAGCGCAACCAGCTCGGGGACTCGCTCCCCAACCTTGACCAGCGCCTCGCTGAACGCCACCGTGTACTTGCCACGCGGCACGGTGTCGTCGCTGCTCGACGACGACTCGACCTTGAACGGGCCCGTGTCGTGCATCTTCTTGACCGGATCGTTCTCGGCTGGCGCGTAGCCACGCCCCTTGTCCGTCCGGACATGGACGACGACCGGACCATCGATCTCGGCGGCATTGCGAAGGGCATGTTCGAGCCCGGCGATGTCGTGGCCATCGAACGGGCCGGTGTAACGCACCCCGAGCGGCTCAAAGAACGATGTCGGCTCCCACATCTCGCGAACGGCCGCCTTGGCGGCATCGAGGGCGCGCTCGACCTCGCGACCCACGAGCGGCACATCGCCGATCAGGCGCTCGAGCCGGCTCTGCTGGCGAACGAACGTCGGGTTGACTCGCAGGCGAGCGAGGCTGTCGCCGAGTCGGGACACCGTCGGCGCGTACGAGCGGCCGTTGTCGTTGAGCACGATCGTGACGTTGGCGTCGTCGTGACCGAGGTTGTTGAGACCTTCGAACGCCATGCCTCCGGTCATGGAGCCGTCACCGATCACGGCGACGACCTTGCGGGTGTTCGACACATCCTTGGCGAAGGCGGTGGCCAGACCATGGGCGTAGCTCAACGCGGTCGAAGCGTGGCTGTTCTCGATCCAGTCGTGCTCACTCTCGTCCTGGCACGGGTATCCGGACAGCCCGTCGGTGGTGCGCAGCGAGGCGAAGTCGTCGAGGCGACCTGTCAGCATCTTGTGTGCGTAGGCCTGGTGCCCGGTGTCGAACAGCAACACATCGTGTGGCGAATCGAAGACCCGATGCAGCGCGACGGTCAGTTCCACGATGCCGAGATTCGAGCCGAGGTGACCGCCTTGGACGCCAACCGCATCGAGGATCGCTTCGCGAAGCTCCGCGCACAGCTCCTCGAGCTGGTCGGGCGACAACCGACGCAGGTCGGCAGGCTGCATGGAGCTAGTGAGAATCACCACTGTCCACGCTACTGGGCTCTTGGGATTTTTGTCCTCGCCCCTCCGGGCCTCCCCGCTGCTCCCACCACGAGCTGACCGCCCAACCGATGGCAACGACGAGTACCCCACCAATGCCATCGATCCAGTAGTGATTCGCGGTCACGACGATGGCGAACAGGGTGAGAAAGGGATACGCGATCGCTGCGCCTTTGCCCCACGGTGAGTGCAGGCGCGGCACCAGGATCAGCGTGCACCAAAGCGCCCAGCCGATGTGCAGGCTCGGCATCGCCGCGTATTGATTCGACACCGCTTCGAGGCCCGACGACTCGAACGACCACAGGCCGCCGATCTCGATGGCGGTGTCGACGTAGGGGCTGTCAGGTCGGCACGCGCCGTACAGCCCGCAATCGCCGAGCAATCGCGGCGGCATCAACGGGAAGAGCGCGTAGCCGACGACCGCCGCGGCCGTCGCCACGAGTCCGGTCCGTCGCCAGAAGCGGTAGCGGCCAGGGTCGGCGTGGTACAGCCAGATCAGGGCGACAAAGGTCACGAGGAAGTGGGCGACGCCATAGAAGAGGTTCCAGAACTGGATGAAGGCCGTCCAGTCGATGAACGCCGCCTGGACGTCGGGCTCGATGTAGAGGCCCATCGCCTCCTCGACGTCGATGATCCAGTCGGCGTTCTCTGCCGCGACCTCGGGTGCGACCGCGCTCGAACCGAACACATTGCGTACGAACGAATAGCCGACATAGACGGCCGAGATCAGTACGGTCTCGCGCCAAAACGAAAGCCCGGCCCGCTTCCGACCCGGGGCCGAGGCCGCAAACCACTCGGCCAGCCGGTGTGGCACGAGGGTCAGTTCCGGTCGGGCGACTCGGTCGCTCCGTCGTCGGCTGCCGCGGACCTGCCGTCTCCCTCTCCGTCGCCCTCGACGTCGCCCTCGTCCGGGTCGCCGTCGTCTTCTTCGTCATCACCGAGTCCGCCACCGAACACGAGCGACGGCAGCCCGATCAAGGACATGAGGATGGTGAGCGCATAGATCGTGAGACCGAGTGCGACCGCCTGCTCGTCGGGAACATCCAGGCTGCCGAGGAACAACACCAACGTGCCCTCACGGACCCCTAGGCCACCGATACCGAGCGGGAGCACCTGAACGATCAGCACGGCAGGAACGAACGCAGCTGCCGCTCGAAGTCCGAATCCTTCGATGCCGATCGACTGCGCCGCGGCCCAAAACGCGACGATCAACATGCCCTGATACGCGGCGCCGGTGGCGAGGATTCGCACGATCTGGCGGGGTCGTTCGCGCAGCGCATCGAGGCCCTCATGGACCGCGTGCAGCCATCGGAGGGGGCCTTCGTAGCGCTCGAGCAGGCGACCGGTGAAGTCGTTCCCGGCGGCCAGGATGATGAGCGACAGCGCAACCAGGGTGACGATCGCCGCGACCATTGCGCCGCGTGTCGCGGCACCGAGCCCGCGCAGGCTCGGGTCGAGGGCGAGCCCGAGGAAGATCGACGCCGGCAGCACCATCCAGCCGCTCAAACGCTCGAGGATGACCGTGGTGAAGCTGGTCGGGCGGTCGCCGGTGTCCTTGCCGAGACGGCTGACACGCAAGACGTCGCCGCCGACGGTCGTCGGCACGAAGTTCGAGAGGAACTGGCCGGCGATCGTGTGCCAGAAGAGGCGAACGCTCGAGACATCGAGGTGGAGTGCTCGACAGACCTGTTGCCAGCGCAGCGAGGCGAGCACGAGGGATCCGACCATGCACCCGAAGGCGAAGAGCAACCATGCGACGGCGGTGCCGTCGTCGGGCCAGAGCTCGCCGAAGTCGATACGCACCTGCACGAACAGGAACACGAGAAGGCCAACACTTACGCCGATCCTCAGGAACAGCACCAACGCCGATCTCGCCGTCACGGCACCCTCAGCCCGCGTATCCGCACGCGCTCGCAAGGAACGACTCGGTCTCGACGATGACCCGCACGATTCGGCCCTGCGCCAGCATCGTGCCCTCGGGACCGAGCGCCGACGCGACGAACACGAACCGGCGTCCTTCGATGCGTTCGAGGGTGGCGATCGCCGTGATTTCGCACCCGACCGAGGCGGGTCGCAGGTGATCGAGGTGCACCCGCATGGCCACCGTCGTCGACTCGGGCGGCAGATGTGGTGCCAGCGCGTCGAGCGAAGCCTTCTCGCACCACGCGATCAGGCGCGAGCTTGCGAGTACCGGAACCTCGCCGCTCCCGAGGGCCACCGCAGTGTCCTCGGGAGACACCACATGGACGGCACGCGCCTGTGCTCCCGGTTCGATCGGCACCTCGGTACCCTATTGCAGTCCTGGGGCCGTACCGACGACCGGTGCGCAGAAGCAGGCCGAGGAGGATCGTGCTCGATCAGTCCATGCTCGAAAACACGTTGGCAGCAGCCACAGCTCGCGGCGGCGAGTTCGCCGAGATCTTCGTCGAGGATCGACAGTCGTCCGGGGCGATGCTCGACGACAATCGCATCGAGGAGCTCAGCTCCGGACGAAGTCGTGGCGCGGGTATCCGTGTGCTCGTCGGTGAATCGACCGGCTTCGCCCACACCGCCGACCTTTCCGAGCAGGGCCTGATCACGGCCGCGACCGCCGCCGCCGATGCGGCGCGCGATGGCAACGGCGGTGTTCGCACCGTCGATCTGTCCTCCCAGTCGGTCGACTCGCCCAGCCCCGTCCGGATCTATCCCGACTCTGTCGCCAAGCAACGCAAGGTCGAACTGCTCGAACTGGCCAACGATGCCGCCCGTGGCGTGGGCGACGCCATCTCCCAAGTGTCGGTTGGTTACGGCGATGTTCGCCGACGCATTCAGATCGCCAACAGCGACGGCCTGCTCACCGGCGACGACCAAGTCAAGACGCGCTTCTCGGTCTCCTGTGTTGCGATGGGCGACACCGGCATGCAGACCGGCCGCGAGTCGATCGGCCACTCGATGGGCTTCGAGCTGTTCGACCACTACGACGTCACCGATCTCGCGGTCAAGGCCGCCCAGCGGGCGATCACCAAGCTCGGTGCCCGCCCCGCACCGTCGGGCGCGGTCACGACGGTCATCGGCAAGGGCGGCGGCGGTGTGCTCTTCCATGAGGCATGTGGTCATGGTCTCGAAGCCGATCACGTCGCCAAGCAGTCCACCGTCTTCGCCGGCCGTGTCGGCGAACTGGTCGCCAGCCCCCTCGTCACCCTGATCGACGACGGCACGATGCCCCACGAATGGGGTGCCTTTGCGATCGACGACGAGGGCAAGCCGGCCCAGCGCAACGTGCTGATCGAGGACGGCGTCCTTCTCGACTTCATGTGGGACGAACTGCGGGCCCGCGCCGAGGGGCGTCCGAGCAGCGGCAACGGCCGCCGCCAGAGCTACAAGTACTTGCCGATGGTCCGAATGACCAACACCTACATCGCCAACGGCGAGACCGATCCCGCCGACATCATCGCCGACACCGATTCCGGCATCTACGTCGCGCAACTCGGCGGCGGACAGGTGAACACCGTGTCGGGTGACTTCGTCTTTGGCATGACCGAGGCCTACCTGATCGAGAACGGCGAGATCACCGAGCCGATCCGCGAAGGCAACCTGATCGGCAACGGTCCCGAGGTTCTCAGCAGCATCGATGCACTCGCCAACGACTTCGAGATGGGCAGCCCCGGCACCTGCGGCAAGGACGGCCAGGGTGTCCCGGTTGGTGACGGAACCCCGACCCTGCGGGTTCCCGCCCTCACCGTCGGCGGCACCGCAGCCTGATGCTCGACGACCTGCTGGAACTCGGCGACCGCATCGTCGCCCGCGCCAACGACGGCGAACAGATCGAAGCCATCGTCGTCAACGACCGTGAGACCGAGGTTCGGGTCTTCGAGGGCGACGTCGAGTCCTTCACCTCGGCCACGTCGCAAGGCATCGGCATTCGGGTGATCGCCGAACAGCGCCAGGGCTTCGCCTGGGCCGGATCTCTCGATCCCGAGGTCATCGACTCGACCCTGGCCGAAGCCCGCGACAACGCCAGCTTCGGTTCCATCGATCCCGACCTCGCCCTCGCCGAGCCGGACGGCGTCGAGATGGTCGAACTCGACCTGTACGACCCGGCGATCGATTCGTTCCCGACCGACGACAAGATCAACCTGGCCCTCGACCTCGAACGTATGGCCCAGGCTGGCGATCCGCGCATCATGCTCGTCGAGTCAGTCGACTTCGCCGACTCGAGCAGCGAGGCTGCCGTGGTCACCACCAGCGGTATTCGTATCGGTGGCCGCGATTCCGGTTGCTATGTCTCGGCCGCGGTCATCGCCGGAGACGACGATGAGACCCAGATCGGCTTCGGCTACTCGGTTGCTCGCAACCCTGCCGACCTCGACCTGGACAAGGCCGCGTCGATGTCGGTCGAGCGTTCGACCCGCCTGCTCGGAGCGGTCAAGCCGCAGACCGGTCGCTTCACCGTCGTGCTCGACCCGATGGTCACCGCCCAGTTCATCGGCATCATCGGCGGAACGCTGTCCGGCGAGGCGGTACTCAAGGGCCGTTCACTGTTCGCCGATCGCGTCGACGAGTCGGTCGCTTCGTCGCTCATCACCCTGGTGGACGACCCGACGAACCCCAAGGCCTTCACCGCCGGCGAGGCCGACGGCGAGGGCCTGGCCACCCGTCGCAACGTGCTGATCGAGGACGGCCGACTCAACCAGTTCGTGCACAACAGCTACACCGGCCGGCGGCTCGGGACCGCGTCGACCGGCAATGCCGTTCGCGGTTTCACGTCCACGCCCGGCACCGGCACGATCGCTCTGTCGCTCGCACCCGGTGCCCGCGAGCAGGCTGAGCTGATCGCCGACATCGAGGACGGTGTGCTGATCCAGGGCGTGTCCGGGCTGCACTCGGGCGTGAACCCGGTCAGCGGCGACTTCTCGACCGGTGCCGACGGTCTGCGCATCCGCAATGGCGAGCTCGCCGAGCCCCTGCGCGAGTTCACCATCGGTTCGACGCTGCAGCGCATGCTGCTCGACGTGATCGAAGTCGGTGGCGACATCGACTGGCTGCCAAGCAGTGCTGCCGGATTGTCACTCGTCGTCGGCGACGTCACCGTTAGCGGCGCATAGCGTACGGGACCACCCTCAGCGGATCCCCACCTTGAAGGGGTCTGACCCCAAGTCTGAACCAGTCCGACCCCAACCTTGAAGGGGTCTGACCCCATCAGGGCTTAGTCGACGAGGCCGTCGGAGCGCACGCGTTCTTCTTCGGCGTCGATGTGGGCTTGGAGCACTCGGCCGAACAGCTGCTCGGTGCGCTCCAGCCGTCCGATGACCCCCGGCTGCTCGGTGTAGGCGAAGATCGCGGCGTGGCGCGGCTTGGAGTCGGCGGCCACTCGCGACACGGCATGCAGTGAGTAGCGGCCACGAAAGATCTGAAGATCACCGGGCCGCAGGTCGAGGGTCTTCACGCCGTCTCGTCCGCCGTCGAGCACATGCTTGATGTGGTCGAAGCCCTCGTCGCCGTCGGTCCGGATGTTCGGGACGTACTCGAACAACCCTCCTTCATCCGCTTCCTCGATGAGGACGGTCACGGCGAACTCGTTGGTGTCGAAATGCCAGGTGAACTGCTGGCCGGGATCGAGGATGTTCGCCGTCAGGCCCGCCAACGGATCGGCGTACGGGTGGAGTTCGTCGATCTCCAAGCAGTCGGCCAGGAAGCGAGCAAGGTCTGGGTGCTCGAACATGACCCGCATCGCCGTCGTGTCCTCCCACGAGTCACCCGGGATGAAGCCGCTCGACCGCTCGAGGAACGTGTTCATCGCGTGGTCGTCAGCGAAGTCCGGGTTGCGGTGGAAGTGGAAGTACGGATTGATGACCTGGGTCGAGAAGTGGGTCGTGGGCTTGCGGTCCCAGATCTCCGTCCCGAGCCGCTCACGAGCCTCAGGTCGCACGAGGTCCTTGATGACGGCGCACCCCTCGGCCCGAAGCCCCTGGCGGGCGGCCTCGACGGTCTCGGCGTAGGCCGCTGAGTCTGGCTGGTCCACCGGGTAGCGATCGAGGTCGATGAGATCGCCGAGCGTGATCGTTGCGGTTTCCATCTGCGAACTCATTTCTCCCAATGCGGGACCCAGTCACCTTCCAGGGCGAAGGAGAGCTGGGCATCGTCTTCGATTCGTCGGGCCACGTGGAGTTCGCCCACATGGCGCCCGTACCGTTCGGTCGCCCGGCCGAACGTCTCGTAGGCACGTTCGGTCATCGGCAGGTCGGTGCCGACGTTTTCGTACAACTCCATCGCGAGCCCGAGGTCCTTCATGCAGAGGTCGAGCGTGAAACTCGGGTCGTAGTGGCCGGCGAAAATCGACGGAGCGTCGTGGCGGGCGACGAAGCTGTCACCGACCGAGTCCTTGATCGCGTCCCACAACACCTCGAGTTCGACACCGTTCGCCATGCCCAGCGCGAACCCCTCACCGATCGAGGCCGCGTGGATGAACCACAGCTGGTTCGTGACCAGCTTGGTGACGTTGCCGGTACCGAGCGGGCCGCAGCGGATCACGCGACCGAGGTTGTCGAAGACCGGGACCACCCGATCGAGATCTTCGGGATGGCCGCCGGCGAACAGTGTGAGCGTGCCGTTGCGGGCGCCGTCGACCGCGCCGGTGACGGGGCAGTCGACCACCGTGACACCTGCCGGGGCCTGGGATGCGAGCTCGCTGACGAACTCCTTGCGGTTCGTCGTCAGGTCGACCCAAACCGAGCCCGGCCGCAACGCTGCGAGCCCGCCGTGCTCGACCATCACCGACTGCACGTGATCCGGGCGTGGCAGTGACGTGCACAAGATGTCGGCAAGCCGCGCGACGGAGCAGGCGTCGGGTCCGCGGCGTGCTCCCACCCCGACGACTCCGTCCAACGCTGTGGAGTCGATGTCGAATGCATGGACCTCGTAACCGGCGGCGACCAGGCGTTTGGCCATCGGACCGCCCATAGTGCCAAGACCGATGAAGCCGATCGTTTCCCCGGAGCGCATTGCGCGGAGCCTATGGATGGCCCAGCTTGGGGTCAATCCGCTTCTTTTCATCGAAGTGCATAAGCTGTGCTTATGTCTTGGGAGATCCGATGAGGCGCGGGCTCGACCGTCCGCTGCGCGTCGTCGTCGCGGCTGCACGGGCCGGCAGCCTCAGCGCGGCTGCCACCGACCTCGACATGACCCAAGCGGCCGTCAGCCAGGCGGTCAAGCGCGCAGAGGAGGCGATCGGCTTCCCGCTCCTCGAACGATCCCGGCGAGGGGTCACCCCGACCAGGGCCGGCGCGGGGCTGCTCGTCGAGCTCGGCGCCGCCTACGCCGTGGTCGACGATGCCATCAACACGGCGAAGCGAGCCACCGACGCCTCGACGGTCGCGATCTCGGTGTCGACCAGCTTTGCGACCTGGTGGCTGCTCCCCCGCCTACCCGAGTTCAAACGACGCCACCCCGACGTCGCACTCCGCCTCATGACAACGGACACCGACACCGGCGTTGCCGTCGCCGACCTCGACCTCTGGATCCCACTCGGACTCATCGATCGACCCGACCTCGTGCCGGAACCGCTCTGTGACGAAGTCCTGATCCCGGTCGCGGCCCCGAACATCGCCGGACAACGAACCGAGTGGTCGCCCCGAGACCTGCTCGACGGTCCGCTGCTCCACCTGGAGGAGCGCTACCGCCCGCGCTTCGACTGGCCGACGTGGTTCGAGCGCCATCACCTAGAGGCGCCCGAGAAACTGGCGGGGGACCGAACCACGGACTACTCGCTCGTGCTGCACTCGGCACTGGGCGGTCAGGGGATCGCCCTCGGGTGGTCACATCTTGTCGCCGACCTCATCGCCGACGGGCGTCTGGTTGCACTCGCGGGTCCGGTTCGGACCGAGCACCCGTTCATGGTCTTGCATCGAGCGGACCGCCCATTGACCGACGCGGCCCGCGACTTCCGGACGTGGCTGATCGAAACGATGGCCGAAGCCCTCGAGGTGAACGAGCCCGGCTGACGACCGAACGCGAGCGCAGTATCTGACAGGTCGCAAGGGGTTCGCCTAGCGTCGAGGCATGTCGACAACGACCGATTCGATGATCAACGCTGCGACGTACAACGAGCGGGCGATCGAGGTCGCCTCGCTGCTCACCGAAGCTCGCATGGCTCGCGCCGCCGAGCGTGCCCCCCGCACGCGTGACCAGCTGTTCCCCGACTACAACCGAGTCGGCTACGGAGTCGCGGCGGAATGGGAGGCCATGGGTAGCCGCCCGGCGAGCGAGGCACTCACCGCTCGATGCGACGAACTGGGCTTCGAGTTCGAGCACCTCGGAACCACCCTCGGGACGGTCATCCACGGAATCGACCTGCGCATGATCGACGCCGATCAGGTCGCTTTCATCCGGGCCACACTCCTCGAGCGCAAGGTCATCTTCTTCCGCGACCAGCACCTCAGCGAGGACGAGCAAGTGGCGTTCGGCCGCTGCTTCGGCGAGCTCGATGCCTTTCCATTCGGCGCCAGCGGCGAGAACCCATTCATCCTGCAGATCAGTCACGACGCCCAGCGACCCGGGACCGAGAACGGCTGGCACACCGACGTCACCTGGATGACCGAGCCCTCGCTTGGCTCGATTGCGCAGCTGGTGACGGCACCCGAGACCGGCGGCGACACCCTCTTCGCCGACAGCCACGCCGCCTATCTCGGCTTGCCGACCGAGCTGGCACAACGCCTCGCCCACCTCGACGGCATCAACGACTACCGCATCTTCCTCGGCGCAGCCGACGATGAGCTCACCGACGCGATCAAGGCGCAGATCCCGTTCGGGGTGACACACCCGCTCGTTCGCGTGCATCCCGAGACCGGCAAGTTGGCCCTCTACCTCCATGGCGGCTTTCTGCGCCACGACTCGTTGCACGATCGGCGAACCGGTGAACAGGTCGAGGATTCGCGCCGGATCATCGGCCGTTTGCTCGAGGAACACAAGCGCCCTGAGTACCAGTGTCGCTTCTCCTGGCAGGTCGGCTCGATTGCATTCTGGGACAACCGGGCGGTGCAGCACTATGCCGCCAGCGACTACCACCCCTACGACCGGGTGCTGCGCCGAGTGACCGTTTCCGGCGACAGGCCATACGGCGTCGACGCACCACAGGCCGAGCGCCGCTAGGACACGAGCGTCACCACGAGCGGCCGCAGTGCGGCCACCGCCATGTCTGCAGCGGCGGATTCGGGCACGGCCACGCTCAGCGATCCGTCGTCGCGATGAAGCACCACTGCGGCGTTGACCAAACGATCGCTGCGCTGGGTGGCCGCATCGACCGACCAGACGTCGACCAGGTTGCCGACCTCGACCAAGGCGGCCGTCCCCAGCAGCTCGATGGTGACGGCCACCGTGTCCCGAGGGAGTGCGCCTTCAGCGTGGCCGCGCACCCGGCCGGCGAGCAGCAGTTCTCCCGGCACCAGGTCGACCGCCGCTCGGCCACGACTCGGCACAGCCCCGAGCGCACCCTGCGGCACCATCGCTGCGGGACGCTCGACGATTCGGAGTGCCGAGCGCGGCAACGCTTCGCCGGCTCCAACGAAGTCGATGACCTGGACGACCTGCTCGACCCGGCCCCATGCTGCTCGCTCCTCCCCCAACGACGCCCGTTCGCCCTGCACCAAGCCCGCGGTCACCACGAGCGCCAGGGCGCATGCGGCGACGCGCACCGCTCGATGGCGCACGATTCGTCGGATTCGAGACGGGGCCCAGGTCTGGCGCAGTGACCGTCGATGGTCAGCGACCCTCAACCAACGGTCGATCCTCATCAGCTTCCTCCTCCACGATTCGGGAGTGTCGATTGAGGGGAAGCTCGATTGGGGGAAGCTCGATTGAACCGAAACCGGTCGCGGAGAACGCTGGGCCGGTCAGTCCGAAGAACTCGAACTCGACGAATTCGACGTACTCGAACTCGAACTCGAACTCGACGAACTCGAGCTCGACGACGAGTCCGAAGACGACGAAGACGACTCGGAGCTGCTCGACGAACTCGACGAGTCGGAACTCGACGAACTCGAACCCGAGCCGCCGCGACTGTCGTTCTTGTAGAAGCCGCTGCCCTTGAACGTGATACCGGGGGCCGAGAACACCTTGGTCACGACCCCGCGACCGCTCTTCTCACAGCCCGCGGGATTGCGGCCGGACTTCTTCGTCGGACACTTCGTAAGGGTGTCCTCGGAAAACGACTGCTCGAGCTCGAAGTCGAGGTCACAGGTCTCGCAGTGATAGTCATAGGTCGGCATAACGCGGCTGACAGACTATCGACAGTGGATTTCGTTTGGCTCCTCGTGCCGGCGTCCTTCCTGCTCGGCACTTTTCCGTCGGCGCTCCTCATCGGGCGTCTCGTCGGCCGCGACCCGATCGAGGAAGGTTCGGGCAACCCCGGAGCGACCAACATGTTTCGCATCGCCGGCAAACGCGCCGGCATCGCCACGCTGGTGTTCGACGTTTGCAAGGCCCTGGGCGCCACCCTCGCCGGTCGCTTCATCGAGGACACCACGTTCGGTGTTCTGTGCGGTTGCGCCGCCGTCCTCGGCCATATGTTCCCGATCGTCCGCGCCAGTCGAGGCGGCAAGGGTGTCGCGTGTTTCGGCGGCCTGACGATCGGTGCCTGGCCGATCCTCGCGGTCATTGGGTTCGGGGCCTGGATCGCCGGTGCGCGGTTGGCAAGCAGGAGCTTCATCGGCGCCATGGTCGGCGTCCCGACGATCGTGATCGGCACGATCGTCATCGGACGCCCAATCACCGAGATTCTGGCCGTCGCGGCGGTTGGTGCGGTCATCATCAGTCGACACCACACGAATATTCGAGGCCTCCTCGCCGAACGCGGCTGAGTCGAAGGGCGTCGCTTCTCGGGCGGTTTCGGCTCCCCTGAGCGGTTCAGACCGCCCGAGAACGACAGGAAAGCCCCCGACGACTGCCGTTTCGCCGCCAGGCGAAAGGGCCTAAGCGAGCGCAGCGAGCGACGTCGCGTGCCGTTTCGCCGCCAGGCGAAGGACCTAAGCGAGCGCAGCGAGCGACGTCGCGTGCCGTTTCGCCGCCAGGCGAAAGGGCCTAAGCGAGCGCAGCGAGCGACGTCGCGTGCCGTTTCGCCGCCAGGCGAAAGGGCCTAAGCGAGCGCAGCGAGCGACGGGTACCCAACTGGGGCGACGGACACGACCTTGCGGATGGCCGCATCTCCCAAAGCGGAGAGACGTACCCTTTTGGCCATGTCTCATGTACGGAAGGCCGTCATCCCCGCGGCCGGCCTCGGCACACGTTTCCTCCCGGCCACCAAATCGGTGCCCAAGGAGATGCTCCCGATCGTCGACCAGCCGGCGATCCAATACGTCATCGATGAAGCCGTCGGTGCCGGCATCGAGGACATCCTCATCATCACCTCGCCGTCCAAGAAGTCGCTCGAGGACCACTTCGACCGCGACTTCGAACTCGAATCGCTACTGGAGTCGCGAGGCAAGACCACCCTGCTGAATGACGTACTCGAGATCCCGAAGAAGGCCAAGATCTACTTCACGCGTCAGGGTCAGCCGCTCGGACTCGGCCACGCGATCGGCATGGCCTCGAGCTGGGTCGGCGACGAACCGTTCGCCACGCTGCTGCCCGACGACATCCTCGTCGACGGCGGAGGCCTGCTGAAGCGAATGATCGACGTCCAGTCGAACACCGGCGGTGTGGTGCTCGCCGCGGGTCACTACCCGCTCGAAGAGGTGATCGCCTACGGCGTGATCGACCCGCTCGGCATCGACGACGGAATCATCGATGTCGGCGCGATCGTGGAGAAGCCACCGATCGAGGAGGCTGCGTCGAACTACGGCCTTGCACCCGGCCGTTACGTGTTCCCCGCGAGCATCTTTGAAGAGATCGCGGCGACCGAGCCGGGCGTGGGCGGCGAGATTCAGATCACCGACGCCATCCAGGCGATGATCGAGCGCACCGGCGTGTGCGCCGTGCTCAACGAAGGACGCCGCTACGACGCCGGCCAGAAGCTCGACTACCTGCGGGCGACGGTCGAACTGGCGCTCGAGCACCCCGAGTTGGGGTCAGATTTTCGTGCTTTGCTGGCCACGATCGTGTCGGAACACGGCATCGCCTGACACGATGGGCGGATGATCCCGCTCTCCGAAGCCCAGGAGTACGTGCTCGGGCAGTGCCATCCGCTGCCCTCCGCCACCTTCGACGCCCAACAGGCACTTGGTCTCGTGACCGCCGAGCCGATCGTGTCGACCGAACTCGTGCCGCCGTTCGACAACACCGCCGTCGACGGTTTTGCCGTGCGAGCCGCTGACACCGACGGTGCGCCAGTCGTCCTGCTGGTGGCTGGGACGATCGCCGCCGGCGAGCCCCCGCACACTCCCGTCGAGCCGGGCACGGCGGTGCGCATCATGACCGGCGCGCCGATGCCAGACGGCGCCGATGCGGTCGTGATGGTCGAGAACACCGAGTCGGCAACCGACCAACCGGTCGACGCGACCGACCAGGTCCGAGTGACGGCCAGCGTCGGCTCTGGCGCCGCCGTCCGGGCGGCCGGCGAAGACATGCAGCCCGATCAGACGGTCTTCGCCGCCGGCACGCTCCTGCAGCCTGGCCACGTCGGCGTGTTGGCGACTCTCGGGATCACCCAGATCGAGGCACACCGCCGTCCGGTTGTCGGGGTCATGTCCACCGGCGACGAACTCGTCGACGGCCCCGAGGCGCTCCAACCCGGCCAGATCCGCGACTCGAACCGCCGCACGCTGCTGTCCCTCCTCGCTCAGGCCGGCTGCGAACCGCTCGACCTCGGACTCATTCGCGACGACGAGGCTGCCGTCGAGGCTGGGCTGCGCTCGGGTGTCGAACAGTGCGATGCGTTGATCACCAGTGGCGGTGTGAGCATGGGCGACTTCGATTTCGTGAAAATGGTGCTTCGCCGTATCGCCGACATGCGTTGGATGCAGGTTGCGATCAAGCCGGCCAAGCCGTTGGCCTTCGGCACGCTCGATGGCATTCCGGTCTTCGGGTTGCCCGGCAATCCCGTTTCGTCGATGGTGTCGTTCGAGCTCTTCGCCCGGCCCGGACTCCGCATCATGCAGGGTCTCGCCCCTGACGCCGCTCATCGTCCGCTGATCCGCGGTACTGCAGCATCCCCGCTGCGTCGCTCTCCCGATGGCAAGACCCACTTCGCCCGGGTCGAGGTCGATTGGGCCGACGGCGCGGTGTCGTTCCGTTCCGCCGGCGGCCAGGGCTCGCATCAACTGTCGGCGATGGCGACCGCGCAGGCACTCGCCTTGCTTCCCGATGGTGACGGGGTTGAGGTCGGCGATTCGGCCGACCTGATGCTGCTCCATCAGTTCTGATCCGATGCGTCGTCTTGCGACGCCTGAGCGGCTAGAACAGTGGCCGCCATGAAGCCCGAGTACACCCCGGACAACACGCGTTCGTCGATCGTCGTCGTCGCGCTGTTGGCCGCGGGCGTCACCGTCGTGGCGCTGCTGATCGGACTGAGCGAGAAGCCGGCCGTGACCGCCATCGGGATCAGCCCCACGACCGCCGAGGTCGCTGAGCTCACCGCGGCGGCGACCTTGACCAATGCCACGACCGATAGCGCCTCGGGAGACGCTGCCGCCGGCGAATCCACAACGGCCGACGGCACCGCGTCGGGTGAGACTGCCGACGACACGCTTGCCGATCCGGAGATCGCCGACGACCCCGGTCTCGGCGTGCCGATCGACGGCTCCGAGGATGACCCGTTCGCCTCGGCCGGCACCGATCCGACACCCACCCCCGAGGTCGCCGCAGCCGTCGTACCGACGGTCATCGAGGGCGAAGACGAACTCGATGCAGCGCTCGGCGCCGCCACTCGGGTTCCGCTCGGCACCGCTGGCGGCGAGTTCTTCATCAGCGGCGACGAAGATGCCGGCGCCACGGTCGTGCGCAACGAACTCACCCTCGAGCTCGTCGAGGACGGCACCGGCACGTTCGCGGGCGTGCTCGACATCAACCAGGTCGACGGCACCGTCATCACGCTGGCCATGAGTGGGCAGATTCTGTGGTCGACGTCGGCCGATCCACAGGTCGAAGCGACCCTGACCGGAACCTATGTCAAGGACAGCCCCATCGATGCCGACGACGTGCAGTCGACCGAGTCGCAGCTGTCGATTTCGAGCCTGTTGAGCGGCGTTGGGTCGCTGTGCGCTCCGACCCAGACCGGCAACTGCTTCGGCTTCACGTTCGCCACGGCGGACGGATAGCGAGCCGTCACCCGCGGTCCTCCGACAGTGCCGCGGGGCCGTCACAGGGCGGTGCCATACTCGACACATGCCACAGGAGCAACTGCCGCTGCCTGCCGATTTTGCGCGTGAAGTCATCGATGTCCCGGTCGCCGACGAGATGTCGGAGTCGTTCCTCGCGTACTCGCTCTCGGTCATCACGAGCCGGGCGATCCCCGACGTTCGCGACGGCCTCAAGCCGGTTCAGCGCCGCATTCTGTACTCGATGCTCAACATGGGTATCCGCCCCGACCGTCCGCATCGTAAGTGCGCTCGGGTGGTCGGCGACACGATGGGCAACTTTCACCCGCACGGCGACTCGGCGATCTACGACGCCCTCGTCCGCATGGGTCAGGACTTCGCCAAGAACGTCACCCTGATCGATCCGCAGGGCAACTTCGGAAGCCTCGACGAACCTCCGGCGGCCCATCGCTACACCGAGTGTCGGTTGTCCCAGGCCGCCATGTCGATGCTCGACGAACTCGACGAGAACACGGTCGAGTTCCGTCCGACCTACGACGGCGAGTCGACCGAGCCGGAATGTCTCCCGGCCCTCCTCCCCAACCTGCTCGTCAACGGCACCAGCGGCATCGCCGTCGGCATGGCGACCTCGATGGCGCCACACAATCTCGCCGAGGTCACCGAGGCGATCCGCATCGTCGTGACCAAGCGACGCCCCAAGCCCACGGTGCACGAGCTGATGGCGGTCATGCCGGGACCCGATTTTCCATCGGGCAGCATCGTCGTCGACGACGGACTGGCCGAGATCTACGCCACCGGCAAGGGTTCGATCACCGTCCGTGCCCGGGCGCACATCGAGCAGCTCACACCGAAGCGCCAGGGCATCATCATCACCGAGCTGCCGTACCTGGTCGGCCCCGAGAAGGTCGTCGCCCGCATCAACAGCCTGTTGCAGGACGACAAGCTCGAGGGCGTCACCAGCGTCACCAACCTGAGCGATCGTACGTCCGGTCTGCGCCTGCAGATCGACTGCCAGGTCGGCGTGAACCCCCAGGCGGTTCTGGCCCAGCTGTACCGCATGACGCCGCTCGAGGACACCTTCACGGTCAACAACGTCGCCCTCGTCGACGGCGTGCCGACCACATTGCCGCTCTACGACCTGTGTCTGCACTACGTCAACCACCGCCTCGATGTCATCGTCCGCCGCACGCAGTACCGGCTCGAACGGGCCCAGGCCCGGCTGCACGTCGTCGAGGGCCTCCTCATCGCGCTCGACAACATCGATCAGGTCATCTCGATCATCCGCAACAGCGAGACCGTGCCCGAGGCCCGCGAGAAGCTGTGCGAGGAGCTCGATCTCACCGAGATCCAGGCCACCCACATTCTCGACATGCAGTTCCGGCGTCTGGTCGGGTTGGAGCGCCAGAAGCTGATCGACGAACGCGACGAGTTGGTCACGACGATCGAGGGCTATGAGCAGCTACTCGGCTCCGAGAACCGCCAGCGCAAGCTGGTCATGGCTGAGCTCGACGAGTTGGTCGAGGAGTACGGCCGCGAACGCCGCACCGAGATCGTCAACGCCGGCGACATCGAGACCTTCACGATGGACGACATCTCGCAGCCGTCCGAGGTGTCCGAGGAAGCCTGCGTGGTGACCCTGACCACGTCCGGCCAGGTCGGCCGAGAGTCGATCGAAGGCGCCAAACGCAACAAACCGGGCCGTCACGACCTCGTGATCGGCCGCATCGAGACGTCCACCACCAGCCTGGTCTGGGCGATCACCTCGGAGGGCCGCGCTCTCTCAGCGGTCGTGCACGACGTCGGCGACGTGGCCGGGCGCACCCGCGGCACACCTGGCGACCAGTTGTTCGGGATGAACAAGGGTGAGCGAGTCCTGGCCCTCGTGTCCGGCCCCATCGACGGCCATCTCGTGCTGATCAGCCGACTCGGCACCGCCAAGCGCCTGACCGTCGAAGAGCTCGAGGGCACCCGCAGCGGCTCGACGGTCATGCGTCTCAAGGACGGCGACGAACTGGCGGCTGCTTTCGTCTGCGCCGATGGTGCCGACGTGATCATCGTGGCCGACAACGCCAATGCGCTGCGCACCGGCGTCGATGCGATCAGCATCCAGGGTCGCGGCGCGTCTGGAGTGGCCGGCATGAAGCTCAAGGACGACGCCAAGGTGATCGCGGCCGGCCCGGTCGACCCCGAGGTCTGGGACGGCGTGATCGTGTCGGTCGCCCCGGGCGCAGAGGCCAAGGCCACGCCGTTCGATGAATTACCGAGCAAGGGCCGCGGCACCGGCGGTGTTCGCCTCCACAAGCTCCGCGACAACCGGCCGCTGCTGTCCGCCTACGTCGGTTCGTCGGAGGATCTGTGGGTGCTCATGTCGACCGACGAGGACCACTCGAAACTCGACCCCACGCCGGTCAGGTTCCCCCTCGAGCCGACCAAGCGTGACCTGTCCGCAACCTCGACCGACCGCCAGATCCTGACCCTCGGCCGGGTGCGCTGGTAGCCCAGCGCCCGGCCCCACAAGGAACCACCACACATGGCAACCAAGAAGCAGTCCAACGGCTACGACGCCGATGCGATCCAGACCCTCGAGGGCCTCGACGCCGTTCGCAAGCGCCCCGGCATGTACATCGGCGGCACCGGCAGTCAGGGCCTGGTGCACCTCGTGTGGGAGTTGATCGACAACGGAGTCGACGAGGCCGCCGCCGGCTTCGCCAACCGGGTCGAAGTCGTCTTCCACCGAGACCGGTCGATCGAGGTCATCGACAACGGGCGCGGCATCCCGATCGACAAGCACAGCAAGCGCAAGGTCTCGGCCCTCGAAGTCGTGCTGACCGAACTCCATGCCGGCGGCAAGTTCGGCGGCGGCGCCTACGGAGCCTCGGGCGGCCTGCACGGTGTGGGTGCGTCGGTGGTCAATGCGCTGGCGACCAAGCTCGTGGCCGAGGTCGATCGCGAGGGCTTCACCTGGCGTCTGTCGTTCCAGGATCGGGTGGCCGGTCGCTTCGACGGCTCCAAGTTCAAGGCAACGCACGAGCTGGAGAAGGTCAAGAAGATCGCCAAGACCAAGACCGGCAGCCGGATTCGCTTCTGGCCCGACTGGGACATCTTCGACCCCGACGCGTCGATCGACTACGACACGGTGCGCGATCGGGTGGCGCGAGCCACGTTCTTGGTCCCCGGAATGAAGATCGTCCTGACCGACAAGCGGGCCGGCTCACAGCAGTCCGAGGAGTTTCTGTCGCGCGGCGGCCTCAAGGACCTCGTCGACTACGAGAGCGAAGGCGACGAACAGGTCACCAAGGTCATCACCTTGACCGGCATCGAGACGTTCGAAGAGAAGGTGCCCGTCAACGGCAAGATGACCACCGTCGAACGCGAGTGCACTGTCGACGTCGCCCTGCGTTGGACATCGAGCTACGACACGTCGGTTACATCGTTCGTCAATACGGTGCCGACGCCCGATGGCGGCACCCATCTGACCGGCTTCGAGAGGGCCCTCACGAGGGCGATCAACGACAAGCTGCTGCCAGGCACCCGCAAGTTGGCAAAGTTGGCCAAGCAGGAGAAGGACCGCGCCGTCAAGGACGACGTGCACGAGGGCCTGGTCGCAGCGGTCAAGGTGACCTTCCCCGAGCCCCAGTTCCGCGGTCAGACCAAGCGTGAGCTCGGTACGCCCGCGGTGCAGAGCATCGTCTACGAAGTCGTCAAGTCCGGCCTCACCGCATGGTTCGATGGCGAAGGCCCCAAGTCGCATGTCAACGCCTTGCGGGACAAGATGGCGACGGCGATTCTCAACCGCGTCGCCAGCCGGCAAGTGCTCGAGAACAAGCGCAAGTCGGCCTCGCTCGGCTCGGCGGGCATGCCGGCCAAGCTCGCCGATTGCCGACGCCACGGCATGGACAGCGAGCTCCTGATCGTCGAAGGTGACTCCGCAGCCGGCCCGGCCAAGGCCGGGCGCGATTCGGAGACGATGGCCATCCTCCCGCTGCGCGGCAAGGTCGTCAACGCCGCCAAGGCGACCACCAAGCAGGTCCTCGACAACGCCGAGGCCCAGGCCCTCTTCACCGCCGTCGGCGCCGGCAGCGGCGATGCGTTCGACTTGGACCAGGCCCGGTACGGACGGATCGTGATCCTGTGCGACGCCGACGTCGACGGCAGCCACATCCGCTGCCTCCTGCTCACGCTCATGTACGAATACATGCGCCCGATGCTCGAAGCCGGCCGCGTCTACGCGGCCCAACCGCCGCTGTTCACGACCAAGGTCGGCGGCGAGACCTACCGAGCGTTCACGGACGCCGAGAAGGAGTCGATCACCGCCGAGCTGGCCAAAGGCAATCGCAAGGTCGAGAACATCCGCTGGCAGCGGTTCAAGGGCCTGGGCGAGATGAACGTCGACGAGCTGGCTGCCGCGGCGCTGGATACCGACACCCGCATCCTGCGCCGTCTCACGATGGAAGACGCGAAGCAGATGAAGAAGGCCGCCGAGATGTTCGACGTCCTGATGGGTTCCAACGTCGAGAATCGCCGAAACTACCTGGTCAAGAACTCCACCCTCTTCGACCGCGAAGCACTCGATGTCTAGTAGTCCGCCTTTCCTCGTTCCTCGGAAACGCTGATTCCAACCCTGCGACCCTGCGGTCCTCCCGGGCCAGTCACGCAACGAGTCCGCCTTTCCTCGTTCCTCGGAAACGCTGATTCCAACCCTGCGACCCTGCGGACCTCCCGGCGCAGTCACGCAACGAGTCCGCCTTTCCTCGTTCCTCGGAAACGCTGATTCCAACCCTGCGACCCTGCGGTCCTCCCGGCGCAGTCACGCAACGAGTCCGCCTTTCCTCGTTCCTCGGAAACGCTGATTCCAACCCTCCGACCCTGCGGTCCTCCCCGGCGCAGTCACCTAACGAGTCCGCCTTTCGTTGGGGTCAGGCCCCTTCAAGCTTGGGGGCAGACTGGTTCAAACTTTGGGGTCAGACCCCTTCAAGCTTGGGGTCAGGCTGGTTCAACTTTGGGGTCAGACCCCTTCAAGGTTCGCTCGGGTGCTAGTACGCGCCGGGGAGGGCGCCGGGCTTCCAGACCATCAGCACGAGCATCACGGCGAGCGAGAGGTGCAGCACGCCGACGAGGGCGCGCTTCTGCGAATCCGAAAGGGTGACCAGCCGGAGCCACCGTGGCGGATAGACCAGGGCCGAGGCTCCGAGGGTGAGCATCCAGATTGCGCCGCCGATCGCCAGCCAGGTCTGCTGGAAGTCCCAGAAGTCGTCACTGAATCCCACCAGCGCACCACCCGCGGTTCCCGCGACCAGCAGCGACGGGAAGATCAGCTCTGATGCCGCATCGTCGACCAGTTTCGCGGCTTCGTCGGATCCCACACCGAGACGTCGGGCGCGTGCGGCCATCAGCGGCGCGACGAAGGCCAATCCGGTGCCGACGATCACACTCAGAAGATGGATAAGACGCACGATGTTGTAGGGCGTGTCCCCGACCGCAGCCAGCATCGGCGGCAGGATATCCGCCTGGCCGGAACTCGCCAGGAGGTTCCAACTGTCACACCGGCGTAGTAGAACTACACGTATGGAATTCGAACCCGGGCCCGATCTCGAAGTCGAGGCTTCGCCGATCACTCCGGGCAGCGATTCCCAGCCCAGGCACCTGTCTCCCTCGAGTTCCAATCTGTACCAGCAGTGTGCACGCAAGTGGCGGTTCCGCTATCTGGACCGCCTTCCCGACCCACCGGGTGTCCCGGCCCTGGTCGGCACATTCGCCCACCTCGTCCTCGAACACCTGCTGCAACATCCCGAAGGCCAACGCTCGCAAGACCAGGCCAAGCGGCTCGCCCGCTCACTGTGGCCCGAGTTCGAGCGCGAGCCCGACTACCAGGCGTTGGGATTGACCGAAGCCGATGCCAAGGACTTCCGTTGGAAATCCTGGATCGCCATCGAGGGGCTGTGGGCCCTGGAGAATCCCGACGAGACCGAGGTTCACGCGACCGAGCACGAGATTCAGGTCGACATCGGCGGGGTGCCGTTTCGCGGCATTATCGACCGGGTCGATGTCATCGAGCGGGGCGACCACAAGCACCTGGTGGTCAGCGACTACAAGTCGGGCAAGGCGCCGGCCCAGCGATTCCGCAACCGCCCGCTCAAGCAGGTGCTGCTCTACGCCGCGGCCCTCGAGTCGGCGACAGGCCAGCGCCCGTTCGGCGCTCGGTTGCTGTACCTCGGACAACGAACAATGGGCGTGCGTGTGACCGAGGCGAATCTGGCCGCATCGGTTGAGGAGCTCCAAGGCACCTGGGAGTCACTGAACGCGGACTGGTCCCGAGGCGAGTTCGATGCCACCACCGGGCCGCTGTGCGCATGGTGCCCCTTCCTCCATGCCTGTGCCGAGGGTCAGGCCGAGGTGCGAGAGCGCAGCGAAGCCGGCAACGTGCGGGCCGATGCGCCGGGCCTCGCGGTCATCTATGCCGAAGCGGGCTGAGTCGTCCCGCGGAGACTCTTTGCCGACCTTCGGCCGCGCTCAGCGCCGCCGACTGATGGCGATGTTGCGGCGGAGCCAGACCACGACTGCAAGGCCCACGATGGCGCCGGCGAGGGCACCGACGGCAGCCAAACGCACCAGTTGATCGTCGGGTGGAGCAGGGACGGGCGTGACGCTTGGCGGGTTCAACCGGTCATCACCGGCACCGGTCAGCTCAACACGCTCCACACCGAAGACGGTACCTCGTTGTCAACGGCGAGCGCTCAGAAACGGTTCGAAAGGAATTCGGGGGGCGCGTAACGCTTCGCCTTCGAAAGCGTTACCGTTCGATTACGGACGAACCCCACGCTCTCCCCTCGTCCGGCCTACTCCGCCATGCAACCCTCCCCGTTCGAATCGTCAGAAGGACGCGTCACACCGGTCCCGGTCATCGCCGTGCTGGTGGTCATGCTCATCGTCGTGTTCCTGCTGAGCCAACTCCGTCCTGCGCCGCGTACCACCCTCGCGGCAGCCGGCGTGCTGCCCGATGTGAGCTCGTTGGCCAGCGACACCGACCCACCCGAATCTGCCGAGGTCGCCGGTGCCGCTCCCCAAAGCAGTGCGCCCGAGGCCGGCGAAACGGCGAGCGGTGGCTCGGACACCGCCGGCACGGGTGCCGCCGACGGCAGTTCGAGTGACGGCGACGTAGTCGCCGACGGCGATGGCAATGGCTCGGCGACTGTCGTCGCACCCACGTCGACCCCCGAGCCAACGGCTACTGCGATTCCGACCACGGCGCCGATCCAGGCTCCCACGGCTACCCCGATCCCGCCGACGGCCACGCCCATCCCACCGACGGCGACCCCCATTCCACCGACCGCAACGCCCGTCCCACCGACAGCGACCCCGATTCCGCCGACCGCAACGCCCATCCCACCCACCGCGACTCCAACGCCGATCCCGCCGCCGCCGACCGCGACACCCGTCCCACCCACCGCGACACCAACGCCGATCCCGCCGCCACCCACCGCGACACCCATCCCGCCGACCTCCATCCCCGTGCCGCCGACCGTGCCGGGCAACGCCTCGGCCGATGAGCTCTACGTCTTCAATGCGATCAACGCCGTGCGGGCGGCCGCCGGTCTCCAGCCGGTGCAACTCCGCAGCGACATCTCCGCCATCGCCCGCGATTGGTCACAGCAGATGGCCGCTGTCGGTGGCATCTCCCATCGCCCCCAAGCCCAACTCAGCGCCATGCTCCCGCCGGGTTGGTGGGGTTGGGCCGAAAACGTCGCCGAGGCCCCCAACACGCAGTGGGCACAATCGGCCCTCGAGGGCAGCCCCGGGCATTATGCGAACATGGTCGGTGACTACAACGTCGTCGGTGTCGGCATCGCCTATGCCCCGAACGGCCAGGTCTTCGTGACCCACAATTTCGCCAAGTACTGATTCCACCGGCACGTCGGGCACCAGTCGTCAGGCCGGTGGACTCCAGAGGTCGAACAGCGAAACGTGCAACGCCGAACGCTCTCTCGAGCCGAAGCGCCCGTCGCGGATTGCCCCGCGATCCTCGAGATGATCGAGCGCCACCGTGAATGCCCATTCCGCGTACTCGCGGTCGTCGGCATGAATGGTCGAGGAGACCTCGGGACAACGATTCACCGCATCGACCATCCAGCTGCCATCGACGGTGACGTCGTCGGTGCGGAGTAGCCCGATCGCGGCCCCCAACCAATCGGCCCACTCGAGCCAGAGCAGTGCCTGCCGTTCACGTGGCGACACGCCAGCGGCCGTCACCCGGAAGACCTCGGTCCACGCCGGGTGCAGGCTCGTCTCGGTCGGCGGGTCACCGACCGCGGCCCGAAGGGTGGCCAAGGCCGCGCGGTCCGCGTCGTCGACCTCCGACGGCGTCATCCCGCGGCTGAGATCGAGGGCGCTGTTACCCGAGGCGAACCACTCGTCGACCGGCACGCCCGCATCGTCCAGACGCTGAGCGACGAGTCGCTGATTCGCCAACATCTCCGGAGTCGGTTCGGTCCCGGCAGCGACGGACGCCTGCCACGCGTCGGCCAGGGCCGAGAGCGCAGCAGCTGCCTCGACGGAACCGACCTCGATCGAACCGAGAATGTCCGGGTCCAGCAACTCGTCCGGTGGGCCCGACAGACGGAGGTCGATCAACAGGCCGTCCGGGTCGAGCTCGGCCAAGATCGCGTGGTCAACCTGGGTGCCGCGACGAAAGGCGATCACGAGTGACCGCCCCCACGTTGCCCGGAGCTCCCACGCCTGAGCCGCCCGAGCCTGGCCGATCGAGCCCGCAACCTCGGTCGCGCGCGAGGCCATGGAGTCGAACGCGCGACGCGCGGACCGTGCAAGATCACCGTCTGCCATATAGGCCAGGCCCGCGAGCAACACTGCGGACGCCTCGCCCGGCTCCGCTGCGCAGCGCCGCACGAAGGCTTCGGACTCGGCCTCGTGATCCCACGCGGCGAACAAACCGCTCACCCAGCCCTCGACCTGCGCGGCATCGAGGTCGACGACGACCTGCGAGCGTTCGAGGAGTTCGTCCGCCAACTCCAGCTCCGGCGTATCGTCTGGCACAACGTCGGTCTAGCGTCTCCTCGTCGCTGCCACTACCCGCGACGTTCGCCGTGCCTGAGCTTCCCGAAGTCGAGACCATCCGCCGCCAGCTCGAACCCCGTCTCGTTGGTCATGCGATCGTCGAGTCCGAGGCACATCCTTCGGCGAAGTTCAATGAGGCCCCATGGGCCGCGGGCGCCGCGTTCGAACGAGTCGAGCGCCGGGGCAAGTACCTGATTCTCGGGCTGGACGACGAGCGCGAACTCGTCATCCACCTCGGCATGACGGGCCAGCTCAGCGTCGCCGACGAACCGACGATCGACGAGTACGTGCGCGCATGGTGGCGCCTCGACGACGGGTCAACGTTCGTGTTCCGCGATGTCCGTCGCTTCGGTCGAATCCGGGTCGTCGATCGCGGCGACTACGCCACCATCACCACGCTCCATCAACTCGGACCCGAGCCGTTCGATGAGCGATTCACACCCACACACCTGCACCGGGCGCTCTCGGCAAGCTCGCGGCGCATCAAGACCCAACTGCTCAGCCAGCGGCCGGTCGCCGGCGTCGGCAACATCTATGCCGACGAGGCCCTCTGGCGCGCCCGGGTCTACCCGGCCGCCCGGTCCATCACGAAACCCGCTGCCGGCCGTCTGCACAGCGCAATCGTCGACGTGCTGCGAGCCGGCATCGACAACGGCGGCACCACCCTTCGCGACTATCGGAACGCCGACGGCGATACAGGCTCGAACCAGTTCAACCTCGAGTGCTACGGCCGTTCGGGAGAGCCATGTGTTCGGTGTGGAGCCGAGCTCCGAAGCCGCGTCTGGGACACCCGCACGACGACGTGGTGCCCGGTTTGCCAGCGACGCTGAGCGCCCACGGCTTCATCACCGAGCGTGAACCGGGTTGCCAACGCGGCGGACGGGTGGCAGGATCGCTGGTACCCATGCGGGCGGAGTAGGTCCATGTGGTTCGTCTCGGGCGCAGATCGACTCTGCGCCCGAGATGCCTTTTCCGCCAAGGCCGAGCGCCCCGGTCGCCCCGTATGCCGACCGCACAGCTCCCCGGGCGGCCGTTAGATTGCTGACGGTGCACCGCCGACCAATCCTGCTGCTCGTCATCGTGGCACTGGTCGTTGCCGCCTGCACCAGCACCAGCACCGAGGTCGTCGACCAGCCTGCGGCCGAGCCGACACCGCCGCGGGCATCGATCCTCCCGCCGGCTGACACCGGCGATCCCGAGCCGGAAGCCGACGACGTTCCGGTTCCCGAGAACACCGATGACGGCCGCCTCGTTGTCCAAAGTGCATCCAACCAGCTCTCGACGATGCTGCCCGATGGCTCCGACGCCTTGCCGCTCACCGAAGAGGGCACGGTCAATGTCCAGGCCGCCTGGGCGCCGGACGGTTCGCGGGTGGCCTGGGTCGAAATCGACCCGGCAACCGACACGACCTCGATCGCTCTCGACCGGTTCGATCGGAGCGACTACCAAACCGTCGAGGTCGAGAACCGCCCGTTCTATCTGTACTGGGACCCGTCGGCTTCCAAGATCGCCAGCCTCTCCGGCTCGACCGGCGGCGTTGACCTCTCCATCGCCGAACCATTCGCCGAGGACGGCCCGACCAACCGCCGGATCGATCGCGGCCAACCGTTCTTCATGGCGTGGGGTCCCGACGGCGACGAACTGTTGGTGCACGCCAGTGGCTTCCGCCTCGACCGGATCGATCTCGGCAGCTCCACGATCATCGTCAACGAGTTCCCCGCCCAGTTCGGCGCGCCGGCCTGGTTGCCGGACGACTCGCTCGTCTACGCCGACACGATCGACGACGAGCAATTCCTGGTAACTGCTGGTTCGTCCGGCCAGGGCCGTCGGCCACTCGTGACGTTCCCGGGACGTCTGCGCTTCGCCGTGAGCAACGCGGGGAACCGGGTTGTGATGCAAGCGATACCGGGCGACGAGGAGGAGTCCGTGGTGACGGCCTCCTTCCAGACCGACCCGGAGCCAACGCCCACCCCCGAGTTCGACGAATCGCTCGACGCCATCAATCCGATTCAGCCGTTCATCCCCTATGTCATGGGCACGTTCGGCGGCGACCCCTTCGCGCTGTCGACCCAGCCGGCGATCGCCCTGTTCCCGAGCCCCGACGGCCAGTCCACGGCGTGGTTCGAGACCGCCCCGGGCGGCCGAGGCGCAATGGTGCTGCGCGTCGACACCGGGAACACCACCTACACGACTCCCGCGTTCGTGCCTTCCGAAGAGATGGTGCGCTCGTATTTCCCGTTCTTCGACCAGTACGAATTGAGCCACGACTTCTGGTCGCCGAGCAGTCGACTGTTCGTGTTCGCCGGACGCCAGCTCGGCGATGAGAGCGACGGCATCTGGACCTTCGACACCGAGACGGGCGACATCTCGCGAATCGCCGACGGCATCGTTGCGTCGTTTACGCGGACACCCACTGCAGCGGGCGCTGCATCGTCGCTCTAGTCGCCCTCGTCCGATGCTGGCGTTGACGGGGCGGGCGGCGTGGCGGCGGGGAGCCCGGCGAGGTGAGCCGAGTCGTTGTAGCGCACGAGCCGCCAGCGACGTGGTGGGCCGTGGTCGGTCGTGACGAACTCGGTGATGGCCGTGTTCGCGGTGTGGAGCTGGAACGGCGCTTCGCCTGCGATCCCGAGGAGCTGCCGGAAGACGGCGTCGACGACGCCGCCGTGGCAGAACACCGCGATGCTTCGGCCGGAGCGTTCGGACAACAGGTGGTCGAACGTCTCGCCGATCCGAAGGAAGAAGCTGGCGCGACTGTCACCGCCCTCGGCGACGTAGCGATAGGGGTCGGCGAGCTGATCGGGTCGGCCGTACTGCTCGACGTAGTCGGCAAACCGCATGCCATCAACCGCACCGGGGCGAAACTCCTCGAGTCCGGGATCGATTTGCACCGGGTGTCCGATCGCCGCGTTCACGATCTCCGCGGTCTCGTAGGCACGGGGTAGCTGGCTCGACCAGACCTCGTCGACGGCGGGCTCCTGTCCGGCCGCGAAGCGGTCGCGGAGCCGCTCCGCCTGCTGGCGACCGAGCGGTGAGAGCCCGGTGCACGCTTGCTCGCCGCCGAAGCGCCCTTCGACGGTCACGTTGGACTCGCCGTGGCGTACGAGGATGAGTCGAGTCGGGTCCATCAAAGGTCGACGGTGCCGGTGATACCGGTGACCGCGGATCCGCCGACCCAGATCTCACCATCGGCTTCGGAGATCTCGATCCGACCGTCTCGACCGATCGCCGTGCCCTGGCTCGAGCGGTAGGGAGCGGTGATCGTCGCATTGCCGAGCAACCATTGGGCGACCGACCCGTTGAGGCTGCCGGTCACCGGGTCCTCACGCGTACCATCGGCATGGAAGAACGCACGAACGACCAGCGCGGGATCATCGCCCCCTGTCAGGGCGACGACGCCGTACTTGTCGGCAGGGTCGAGGTTGGGTGCGAGCTCGGCCAACCGCTCGGTCGTGCCGATGCGGATGCCCAACCATCCCGGCCCATTGTCGATCCATGCGCTGTCGAGAATTTCATCGGGTGCGAGGCCAAGCGCATCGGCCGCATGCGCGAGATCGTGCGCATCGACCGGCCCCGACCGCATCAATGGAGGTGTGGCGAATCGCAGCGCGTCGCCGCTCTGGCGCAGCTCGACCAGTCCGACACCACACTCCTGCACGATCACCCCCGGCGTCTTCGGCGTGCCACCAGCTTCGAGCCATGCATGGCACGTGCCGATCGTTGGGTGTCCCGCGAAGGGCAGCTCTTCGGAGGGGGTGAAGATCCGGACCCGGTAATCGGCCGCAGGATCCAGCGGGGGTAGCACGAACGTCGTTTCCGAAAGGTTGGTCCAGCGGGCGAAGACCGCCAAGCTCTCGTCGGCGAGACCCTCGCCGTCGAGCACCACGGCAAGCGGGTTTCCATAGCCCAACCGGTCGGTGAAGACGTCGACCTGAGTAAATCGTCGCGGCACGGCGGCGCCCGGCTAGGCGAGGTAGTCGGCGGCGCACGCGCCGCTCGACGTCACCGTGGTGAGCTCGACACCGTCGTCGGTGACGACCATCGTGTGCTCGAACTGGGCGGTTCGTCGGCCATCGATGGTGACAGCCGTCCAGTCGTCGTCCCAGATGTGGCAGTCGATGGCTCCGAGCGTCAGCATCGGCTCAATGGTGAAGCTCATGCCGACTTCCATCTCGCGGGTCAGACGCGGGTGGAAGTAATGCGGGATCTGCAGGTTGGAGTGGAACTCGGTACCCACACCGTGGCCGATGAAGTCACGAACGACGCCGAGGCCCGAGGCCTTCGCCCGGTTCTCGATCGCCCGGCCGATGGCGTTGAACGGTGCGCCGGGGCGGACCGTATCGATGGCGTCGTAGAGCGAGCGCCGAGTCTCGACCACGAGCATCGTCGAGGCGTCGTCGGCATCGCCCACGAAGAAAGTGCAGCTCGTGTCACCGTGCACACCGTCGAGGAACAAGGTGACATCGATGTTGATGATGTCGCCGTCGCGAAGCTGGCGGCTGTCGGGGATGCCATGGCAGATGACCTCGTTGATCGAGGTGCAGACCGACTTGGGGAACCCGCGGTAGTTGAGTGGGCTGGGATAGGCGTTGCGGGCGAGGGCTTCCTCGTGGACTCGTGCGTCGATCGTTTCGGTGGTCACGCCAGGTCCGACCATCTCACCGGCGATGAGCAAAACCTCGGCCGCAGCAGCACCCGCTCGACGCATGGCGGCGATCTCGTCGTTCGATCGTACGACGTTGGAGATCGATGGCCCCGGATCACCGGTCACGGCATAGGGCGGACGCTGAATCGACGCAGGAACCGTGCGGCGTGGGCTCACGAGGCCCGCTTGCACCGGCGGATCCGAGCGAGGAGCCAGGACTGCGGTGCCACCTTTGCGCTTCCGTTTCGCCATGCAGGCACTGTATCGGCCTGCCGCCCAAGGGCTCTGGCCATGACCATCCCTGCGGCCAAGCCCTCAGGCGGTTGCGCCACCGTCGACGGGGTAGTCGCCTCCGCTGCAGGTTGCGCTGTCATCGCTCAACAGGAAGGCGACCATCGAGGCGATGTCGCCTGCGGTGACCGGCCGCGGTGTGGTTCCGTCGAGCAGGCCAGGCGACGAAGCGATCAAATCGATGGTCGGGCACACGGTGTTCACCCGTATCCCGTCGACGCCGAGCTCGCGGGCGGCCGACCGCGACAGGCCGCGCAGCGCCCAGTTCGTCGCGGCGAAGGCTGCGGCCTGGTCGGCACCACGGAGGGCCTCGGTCGATGCGATAGCGACGATCGCGCCACCGCCGGATCGGCGCAGAGCGGGCACGACCGCCTGGATACCGAGGATCGCTCCGATCAGATTGCGATCCACCATGGCATCGAGGTCGCGCCGGTCGAGATCGACGAGCGGCGCGAGGACGGCTTCGGTGGCGATCGTGACCAGGCCGTGGAGTCCCGCGGCGCCAACTTTCCTTGGCTCTGCTCCCTCGGCTGGCTCTGCTCCCTCGCCTGACACCACTCCCTCGCCGACAGCAACAGCCCGGCGCCACGAGTCGGCGTCGGTGACATCCATGTCCACCCAGCGCAAGCGTGGCGAGCCGGGGCCCGTTTCGGGTTGACCGATGCGTTCGGGTTCACGAGTGCCGGCGATGACCGTCGCCCCTTCGGCGACAAGTCGGCTCACCACCGCCCGGCCAACGTCACCGTCGCCATCGCTCACGAGTACTCGAATGCCCGCCAGTCGTGCCATCTCGCGACCCTAGACAGGGCGGCAGCACCTGGCGAGAGACCAACCGCCGGAGATTTCTCCACACAATGTGAAGTGCTTCACAGACGGGGTGAGAGGACGCTGCGATAGTGGTGACACAGCGGCGAAACCCTTCTCCCTCCGGGGCGTGGCCCGGAGGGAATGAGCTAGGCGGAATAGGCGGCAATTTGGTTGGAGTGCCACAGGCGCTCCAACCAAATGCAGTTTTGCGCTCGGGATCGGAGCCGACCACCACCCGCCGCGAAGACCCTCAGCCGGCTTCGCCGATCGCCCAGACCTCGCCCCGCCGATGCCCGACGATGATCTGGCCGCCCCACACCGCAGGAGTGGACTCGACGCACCAGGGCAACGTGATCGTCCAGAGTTCGATCGGATCACGATCGGTCTCGGCGACATCCCACGCGTGAATCGTTCCGTCGCACGCCGCCTGGATCAGCACGTCGTCGACGACAACCGGCGACGACCACACCGGACCCTGCAACTTCGTCTGCCAGCGCGTCGCCCCGGTTTCGCGATCGATGGCATGCAGATTGCCCTCGTTCGTGGGCACATAGAGCACGTCGCGGTGGATTGCCGGGGTCGCCCAGATTCCGTCCGGCACACGCACATGGAGATCACGACTCCACACGACCGGATCGTCAGGCTTCGTCGGATCGAGCTTGATCAGCTGCCCGAGCTGCACGCCGTGCCAGAGCGCTCGCTCGATCTCGACGCCCACGTAGGCGAACCCCTCGTCGTCGACGACGACCGAAGCGTCGGTGTCGTCTCCGGTCCAGAAGCGGAACACACGCTCCGGGGGGACACCGTCACGCAACCCACCGATGTCCCAGGCCTGCACCAGTCCCCCACTGTTGGCGAACCAGAGGGAGTTGCCGACGATCGTGATCGCGGTCTCGATGGACACGTTGCTGTCACCGAGGTCGTTGAGCAGCTCGTCGTCCCACCCGGGCGCGTGGAACACCAACTCCGGCTCGACCTGCACCGCGCCGTCGTCGTCGTAGCCCCGATGCAGCCGAACGATGTGCAGGTTCGAGTTCTCACCGCCGACGAAGAGATAGTCGTCGACCACAAGTGCGACGCCATCCCAATCGTCGTTCCAGAGCGTCGGCTCGACCGAGTCGGCGGACAGCTGCCAGAGCTCTCGAGGCGATGGTCCATCAAACGCAACGACCCGAAAGAGTCCATCGCGACTGCCGAAGTACACGAGGGGATAGCCGTCAGGGTCGATGGTCACCGAGCCCTTGATCAGATCGCCGACCTCGAGATCGGCGAGGATACGTTCACCGGTCGCCGCATCGAGGAAGTGGACCGCAGGACGGTAGGAGCCGAAGACCACCCAGCGCCGGCCCTCGCGTTCGAAGATCGCCGGCTGACCGGTCCACCCGGTACCGCACCACTTGGTGGTCTCCGCTCCTACCGTGCTGAATGAACACAGTTCGTCCGGCTCGCCGAAGCGCCAGTCCACGGCGGGATCACGTGGCACCGGTCCGCGGCCATAGAACGTCCTCGTGGGGTTGCCGCGAAAGGTCAGCAGGCCGTCCACCTCGCCGAAGTTCTCGCCGACGCTCGACGGGTCGACCCACCACTGCGGCGTGGGTGTAGGCGTCGGTCGACCGGCGTCGATCGGGTCCTCCGCGCCGGCGGCAGGCATGTCGACCGGCGCGGTCGTCGGGATCGGCAACGCGGTCGAAAGCTCGAGTGTCGGCCGTGTCGTCGCGTCTTGCTCGCGGTCGTCCCCTGACGAGCATCCGAGGATCAGCACGGCGGCCGCGATCCACAATGTCGCCGCCCGCACCGCCGCCGCCTGAATTGTCGCCGCCCGCACCGCCGCCGCCCGCATGGTCGCTACCCGTCACTCACGCTCGGGACCGGCGATTGCCGCGCCCTCGAATGTCCACTGCGCGAATCCCGAGACGGCATCGGCCCCGTCGCCGGCAGAGAATCCCGTCGCCACGACGCCGAGCGGGATGGCGAACTCGCTCCATCCGGCGAAGCACGCGCCCGCGATCGGAGCGAGCGGGTCAGCACCGAGTCGGTCGGCGGGGTCGAGGACTTCGACCAGGTTCCAGTCGCCGAGCCGCACACCCAGTTCGGGCCAGTCCTCCGTCGCCGGGCAGACCTCGGCCAGCACACCGATCAACCGCATCCCTTCAGGTGCGTCGGCATCGATCAGTTCGGCCCAGCCATCGAACCGGATGGTTGTGCCAACCAAAGATCCGCGGGTGAACGTCGCGATTTGCCCGATCCTGGCCGCTGCTTGCTCGCCGTCGCCGAGTTCGCGATCGACCGTCAGCTGCCACTGGAACACGTGGCGCTCGAGCCCGGTGCCGCCGAGCTCGGACATCACCAGGCGTGCCACAGCCTCGTCGGCGTCCGGAGCACCGAGGGCGACCACGGGTACCCACCCCCGCGTGCACGCGCCCGGTGCTGGTGCCGCAAACGCGGGATAGAGCGCAGCATGACCGAGGCCCGCTGGGAGGGCTGTGCGGAGTGGATCGTCCACCTGCTCGACAACTTGGAACTCGACGTTTCCCGCCCATGCCGCGTTTTGAAACTCGCCCGCTGCACACATGCTCACGTCGATGAGCGTGGTGCCCGGCGAGGTGAGCGGCGTGAAGCCGTCGGATCCATCGATGTCCGGCTGCACGCGAATCTCGTGAATCGTGACGAGATTGCCCTCGAGATCGACCACATCCTCTCCGCCCTGCAGGGTCGTGACCGACGCCGGCGAATCGTCGTCGAGGTTGGGCGCCGGCACGGGAGTCACGGTCGGTGGTGGGGTGACCACTGAGGCGGTCGCCGTGGGTGTCGGCACGGCTTCAGTCGGTTGGGGTACCGCCGTCGGCTCCGAGGATCCCGAACACGCGGCGGCGACCAACAACGCCGCCGACACAACCACGAGCATCCGCATGATTGCGGGGATGGCGGACCGTGTCCGCATGGTGAGGAGAGACATGAACTCCACGGTCTCCGGCCAGCACGTGCGGGTTGACGATAGTCGCCGCACCGTCGCGACCGGCACCCCGACATTGAGCCGGATAGCCCTTACCGATTCCAAGAGCCGAGTCTTACGCTGACGAGGTGTCCCCCGACTATCTGGAGCTGCTCGATCCCGAGGCGCTCGGCATTCTGGCCGAGACCACGGGAGTCGCTCAACGCGCCGATGCCGGCCGCGTTTTCGCCGAGCGCCCGAACGAGATCCGAGTTGCGTTGGCGTCGGCCGAGGCGCTCGCACTCCTGAACGACCCAACCCCAGATCACGGACGCAGTCGCCGCCTCCTGCAGACGGCCATCGCCGTTCATCGCACCGCCGAGGAGATCTGCACCGCCGGCTGGACCGCTCGCAGCGAGGCCCCGGTCGACATGGCACTGCTCCGTTTCGCCGGCCAATTCCCGTTCCAGACCTTCATGGTCGACCTCATCGCCGGGCACCTGCCCGCAGACTTCGGAATCCCCGGATTCGAGGTCGAAGTCACGCGCGCTGGTACCCCGGAACGACTCAACGAGCTCCTCGACCTCTGCGACGCGGTGGACGAGGTCGAACGAGGTGGCGCACTGCGTCTACTCGGCGACGAGGCATTGTTCACCGTGAGCCTGTTCCCCGGACGGGCGGCTGCGACCCCCGTGACTCCAGAGATGCTCGTGCGGGTCGAGGCGGTCCTTCCCAAAGCCGTCCGCAGCGTGCTCGAGGAGCTCACGCCCCAGATTCAAAGTCAACTCGACCTCTACCTGCACTTCGGGCCGATCTGGTATCGCATGGCCTCCCAGAACCTGCTGCATCGCTCGATGCGGTCGACGCTCAGCGATCTGGCACGTGAGTTCAGCGTCGCCCGACGGTTCCTGGTGCGAGTCGCCCAAGGGCCGCTGGCTCCGCTGCGTGAGCGGATTTTCGAGCCGGTCCCCTGCTGAGCCGCTGCTGATCCCTTACGGATTGGCTCCGTCGCAGTCGCATCGATGGGCGGCGACGCCAGACTGGCGCGGTGACTGAGGAGATTCCGCTGGTCGGCGGCCGAGCCAACGCGGATCGGGTCGTCCGCATCGGCGAAGAAGTGGCACGCCCCAGACACCCGCAGGCACCGTTCGTGGAGGACTTCCTCCGACATCTGCGAGCGGTCGGCTGCGAGCTCGGGCCGCAGCCACTCGGCACCGACGATCGGGGACGGCAACGGTTGTCGTTCATTCCGGGTGAAGCCCCGACATCGCCCTATCCCGATTGGGCGTTCGACGAGGCGTTGCTCGCCGACCTTGCGAGCCGGCAGCGGGAGCTGCATGCGGCGGCAGCCACGTACCGGGCCCCTGATGGCGCCGTGTGGGCCGTGTCGGGCGGCGACTACTTCCCCGAGGGCACCGCCGGCTCGCTCTTCTGCCACAACGACCTCTGCATGTCGAACGTGATCGTCGACGTCGATCGACGACGAGTCGTTGGCTTTGTCGATTTCGACTACGTCGCACCGGTCGACCCGCTTTTCGACATTGCGGTGCTCGCCCGCCACTGGGTGCCGTTCGGCCAGCATGGCGGTGCCGGCGACCGCGACCTCGACCGCGTGCGTCGATTCGGTCTGATTGCCGAGGCGCACGAGCTTGCATCGTCGGATCGGCGGCGAGTCATCGAGTTGGGTATCGCGTTCCTCGATCGAGCTCGCACCAACGTCCGCGCGCTCGCCGATGCGGGCAACGTCGGCTTCCAGCGCCTCATCGCCGACGGATACGAGGACGCCAATCGGCGCACCGTTGCCTGGATCACCGATCATCTCGGCGATCTCAGCGGCGACTGAGCGGCTCGGGCATACTCACGCTGTGGAGACCTACAAGCGCGAGTTCATCGAATTCATGGTTCGGTCGGAGGTCCTGACCTTCGGCGACTTCGTAACCAAGAGCGGACGGTCGACCCCGTACTTCGTGAATACCGGGCGATATCGCACCGGCGTGCAGATGCAGCGCCTCGGCGAGTACTACGCCGACGCCATCGAGGCGCACGTGGCGGAGTCGGGACAAGCCCCCGACGTGCTGTTCGGTCCCGCGTACAAGGGCATCCCGCTCGTGGTGGCGGCGTCGGTTGCCTTGGCCGCTCGGGGCCGCGACGTCGCCTTCACCTTCAACCGCAAGGAAGCGAAGGACCACGGCGAAGGCGGCATGCTCGTCGGACATACGCCGGCCGATGGCGAGCGAGTGCTCTACGTCGAAGACGTCACGACCGCCGGCACCTCGATCCGCGAGACCGAGCCGATTCTGCGTTCGATCGCCGAGGTCGAACTCCAGGGTCTGTGCATCTCCGTCAACCGCATGGAACGCCACACCACCGACGAGACCGCGCTGGCCCAGATCGCCCGCGAGTTCGACATGGCGACGTTCGCGATCGTCGACGTCCACGAGGTCATCGAGCACCTCTCCGGTCGAGCGATCGATGGCGTAGTGGTCCTCGACGAGGCGCGCACCCGGGCGATGCACGACTACCTGGCAGAGTGGGGCGCGAGCGGCTAGCCGGCGCCGTGGGCCACGCCGTTCGGGTCCGCCAGCGAAGCGATCAGCGACACGATCTGGTCGGCCATCTGCTGGCCGTCGAGCGACTCGGGCGTGAACGCCGCTCGCAAGAGCGGCACCGCCTGAGTCATATCGGCGAGAAGTTCGAGGTGCGGGTGCTCGGAACCGATGATCCGAGCGATGGTGTCGCGCATGTACGACAGGTCGTAGCCGTCCTTGACCGCCGCCTCGATTCCCTCGTCTGCACGCATCGCGGTGATCAGGCCGGGCACGAGGTCGGGCTTGGTTTCGGCTGAATGACAGCGATCTTCGACGATCGCCCGGAGGTCCGCGACCGGGTCATCGGTGTGTGGGGCCTCGCCCGCCGGCATCCGACGGATCGCCTCGGCGAGTAGGGCCTCCTTGGTCGGCCAGCGTCGGTAGATGGCGCCCTTGCCGGCTCCGGCCCGTTCGGCGATGTCCTGGGTGCGAAAGCGGTCGAAACCGACTTCGAGCAGCAGGTCGCCGGCCGCTTTGAGGATCGCATCGGTGCGTTCTTCGTCTCGGCGACGTCCGGTCGTGTTCTCGGGTCGACGCCCCGGTGTTTCGGTCACGAGCGCACTTTACCAGAAACAGAACTGTTGCGTTCCGGAACTACTCGGTCTACATTGATGGAACTCGCCAGTTCCGCATTGAGAGCTGGCCCGAACCGAGGAAACACTCATGACCACCAACCCCGTGAACGCACAGCTCATCCACGAAGACACCTACGGCTCGATCATCGACTATGCCGATGACGGCTTCCTCGAGACCCGCTGGTACGACGGCTCGAACGCGCTGAACGGGCAGAGCTTCAACGACCGCTGCATGACCTTCGCCGACTTGGTCGAATCGACCGGTCAGACCAAGGTCTTGATCGACGCGGTGCAGTTCGGCATGAGCGCCGAGGACCTCGACGTGGAGTTCCGCGACACCCGAGTCACGCCGCGCCTCAACGACGCCGGCTTGGAGAAGATCGCGCTCGTCGTCCCGGCCGACTTCCCTCCCGTCGGCGCGCCACCCGCACCGGAAGGCCCCGCCGACTTCCCCACCGCATTCTTCGCCACCCGAGCCGAGGCCCTGGCCTGGCTGGCCGCCTGACACCCCACCCAGAACCCGAAACGAGGAACGACGCCATGCTCGACATCAAGGTCACCCGCCGAATCAACCAGCCCATCGAGGAGGTGTGGCGAGTCGTCTTCGACGAGTTCACCAACAGCCACCTCTGGGCGTTCGGCACCCCCACCTGCCGACCCGGTACGGCCGACGAGCCGTTCGACCGGGTGTGCGACACCGAGAGCGGCCAGCTGACGGACACGATCACGATGGTCGACGAGGCGAATCACCGATTCGAGTTCTCGGTCGAGGGACTCCCGTTCTTCGTCCGCTCGGTTGTCAGCACCTGGGTGCTCGAGGCGGTGTCGGAGTCCGAGACCGACATCACGATCGGCCCCCGCATCGACACCATGCCGGTCATCGGCACGATTGCCGAGATCCCGATGAAGCGGGCGCTCGAGAAGCTCTACCCCGAACTCCTCGACGATCTCGCGATCTATGCCGAGACCGGCCAGCCCTCAGCCCGCAAGCAAGAAGAACTGAGCGGCTGAGGACTTGCCCTGTGGTCAGGGCCGGCGCCGAGCGCGGACGATGACGTCGTGGCTGTGCGGTGAGTCATGGTGATGGTCGCCCGGGCGAGGGCGGGTCTCATGCAGTTCGACCTCCCACTGATCATCGAGCGTGGCAGCGATATCGGCCGGCTGCACCCAGTCGGCAGGATCGAACGGGATCGACGACGGGTCGTCGGGTGGAGCGTGACCCACAAGAAGCATCACGCCGTTCTCCGCGACAGCTGCGGTGAGCACCTCGGCCACGTCATCGAGTCGACCGATATCGAAGGCCGGGTAGTGGAGTGACACGAGGTCGAAGCGATCCTCCAGCGGCCGCTCGAGCAGGTCCTGGGACCGCCAGTCGATGCTCAGGCCCCGATCGGTCGCTTCGGCGCGACCGCGCTCGACCGCAGTGGCCGAGATGTCGACCCCGGTCACCGTCCAGCCATGCTCAGCCAGCCAGATCGCGTCCGCACCCTCACCACACCCGACGTCGAGCGCGGTCCCCGGCGCGATCCCCCTCACCTCCGCGGCGAGTGAACCATTGACATGGCCACTCCAGAGGGACTCGTCGGCCTGGTAGCGCGCCTCCCAGTCGACATCGGCCGGGGTCACTTGGCCGTCGGTCTGGTGGGCGCTGTCGGTGTGTTCTGCCATGATGCGACCGTATGAAGTTGTCCCCGATTTGGCAAGGGTTCTTGCAGTATTCGCAAGATCGCGACAAGCTGGTCGAGTGCTGACTGCGGAATCCGACCTGACCGAGCTCGTCCGCCTTCGCCTTCGGGGCCTGCGCCAAGCCGCGGAACTGTCACTCGATGCGCTCGCAGAACGGGCAAACGTCAGCGCCTCGACGATCAGTCGCATCGAGAACGGAAAACGGACACTCAGCCTCGACGTGCTCGTCGCCCTCGCCAACGGGCTGCAAGTCACGATCGACAGCCTGCTCGAACCGGCATCCGACGACGATGTGATCATCCGGCCAACGCCTCAGGATCGACCCGGGGTCACGACCTGGGAGTTGAGCCGACCGAACGGATCCACGATCGCCGTCAAGCAGCGCATCGACCCTTCACGACCGCTCGGCGAGATGAAGGTCCACCCCGGCTACGACTGGTTCTTCGTGCTGAGTGGCTGCGTGCGCCTCGACCTGGGCGAGCGTTCGATTCTGGTGAATGCCGGCGAGGCCGCCGAGTTCGATTGCATGGTCCCCCACCGCTTCCGCGCCGAGGGCGGTCCGACCGAGATCATCTCGATCTTCGACCGGGACGGCCAACGCGCCCACCTGCACACGAGCGCCAACTGACGCCCGGCTCAGCCAGTCGCCGAGATGAAGGTGCTGACGTCGATCCGCATCGACTCGAACGGGTAGGGGAAGTCGTCCGGTAGATCGACGAGTGCTCGTGGTGTTCCCACGAGCTGTTCGTTGACGTTGGTCGCTTGCGAGAACAACGCCGCCGGCAAGTCGGCGACCGTGAGACTCGACAGGTCAGGCAGGGTGTGGTCGAACAGCTGGGTCCGCTGCGGGCGAACGGCAAAGTCCACGAAGGCATGCTCCACCCACGCGACCTCGCCGTTCTCGTCGAGGAAGCTGAACAACACGATCGGGATCGTCGCTTCGCGTACGCCGTCGTTTCGCAGCTCGCCCTCGATTCGCCACTCGCCGTTCTCGTCCTCGAAGATCTCGACCCGATTGACCTGCAGGCCGCGGTAGAGCCCATCACTCGTCACGACACCCTGCGCGTAGACCTCGAACGACGCGATCTCCTCGTCGAGCTGGATCGGGTGGAACTCGAGCGGATCGAAGTCGAGATCCACGCCGGCCGCGACCTCCTCGAACTCGATGAGGAATGGTGTGGACTCGCGCGGATTCAGTGAGTGCAGGATGCGTTCGGTCGCGTTGTAGCGCACGATCTGCTCACCCTCGGCGTTGCGCAAGATCGCGTAGACCGTCAAGTCGGTCGGATCCACGTCGACGTTGATGAGCTCGCCGACCACGATCGGTCGACCCAGGAACTCGACGAGCCGCGCCGAGGTGAGGTGGACGTCGGGGCGGTCCTGCTTGTCCGTGCGATCCGGGTTCAGTTCTCGGACACGGGTTCGGCCGGCCTGCTCGTACTCGACCTCGGCCACACGAGACAGCTGCTGAGGCGGCACGTACAGGTCCGGCTCGTCAGGGACGACATACCACTCCCCATCGCGCTCGATCAGCTCCATCTCCTCCACGATCGGATACCAGTCGATGGCGGTGATGAAGGTCAGGTCGGCCCGCACCGTGGCCCTGCCGTCGTCGGTCTGCTCGATCACCTCGACTTCGAGACGATCGAGCTTGGCGTAGGACGCCAGCAGGCCACCATTTACCGACAGCTGCAGCCGCCAGAGCTCATAGTCGGGGCGAGTCCGGGGATCGAGCCGGTCGTATGCCGACTCGAAGCGACGGAAGTCGAGATCGTCGTAGTAGCCCTCGGCGGTGCGCTCGGGCGAGGCGACATACCCGTCGGTCGTGAACACCCGCACCGGCCACCAGAGAAGGATGACCAGGATGATCGACACGCGGATGATCTTGGTGCGGCGCTTGACCTTGCGATTGGCGAAGCCTCGGATCACGCCCATGGCGCGCTGCGACAGTGACACCGCCTTGGGTTGGAGCTGCTCAGGCGGAAGCGCCTCGAGGGTCTCCTCACTCTTGCGCAGCACCTGATCGAGCGCCTTCAGCGGACCGACGACCACCCGCGTCTGTTGGCGTTCCATGTCGACCTCTTCGTCCTTCCTGGTACCGGGGCGACCGAAGAAGGTCCACGTCAACACGATCAATGCCGTGACCATCGCCGACGGCGGAATCACACCCCACATGATTCGCTGCCACATCGCGACTTCACGGCTCGGCAGCTCAGCGGGCAGGGGCGGAATGTCGGCGCGTTCCCAAACCTCGATCCCGTTCTCGAGCAGGCCGAGCGATTTCCAACCGGCGAAATGGAGCAGCGGGTCGTAGAACGCGTCGTTGGAGAAGATGTACTTGAGGTTGTACTTCTCGGGGACCTCGATGAACTGCTGGAGTGAGCCGAGACCACTGATGCCGCGGTACTTCGCACCCTCGAGACGCTCGACCGAGGTGCTCGTGAGTTCGGGCAGACGACGGGCCGAGTGGTAGTTGCCGTCGACCTGCGTCGCCAGCGTCTGGGCCGAAAGCCAAGCCACCTGGTCGCCGAAACCAAGCGTCAAGAACCGCCATCGGTCGTGGTTGTCCTTCTCGAGGAAGGCCACGATCGGATCGGGATCGATCGTCTGTGGCTGGAACTTTCGGTACTGCGACAGGGTCGCCGAGAACAGCGTGAATCCGAGCATCAGGACGATAAGGAACGTCTGGGTGATGCGAAGCATGTACCGACCGCCGGTTCGGCGCAGCCAGTTCGCGACCGAGCCGTCTTCGAGCGAGAGTACGAACATCCCGGCCAGCGGCATGATCTGGATCGCCGCCCACGTCGTGAATCGGTCGAGGGTGAGGATCCAGAACGCGTGGCCGAGCACCGCTTCGGAGATCGGTGTGGTTCCGCCGGTTCCGAGCACGAACAAGGTGAAGATCGAGGCGGCCAATGGCCACTTCTTGTCCAGCGTCGCCCGCACGAGTGCATACGGGATCAAGAAGAAGTTGAGTCCCCACGGGATCACGAAGAACATGAGGCCGAGGTTCTTGTCGGCCAGGAAGTTGGCTCGACTTCCGTGGGGAATCGAGACCTGGTTGATCGGGTCGGTCGCCGACGAGATCCAATACGGCAACACAACACCGAGCAGTGCCATCAAAATGCCTGGGCCGAGGATCCCGGCCCGCAGCGCCGCGGGAGCAAGTCGGCGGAACCGCCGCAGCATGAGCGGCACCAAGGTCGCCCGATTGATCGGTGGCTCGCCGATCAGCGTTTCGTCCGAGCGCGGAATTCGGCTCCGCTCGAGGATGGCATGCACGAGCACGGGACCCAGGAAGAAGACCGAGCCGAACAGCGTCGTCACGTGGTGCCCCGCCGTGCATGCGGCCAACGTGATGATTCCGCAGACCAGATCGATCGGTCTGCCGTGGGTCACCCACTTGCGGATGAACGGAATGGCGTTGAGCAGGAACGCTGCGGCGAAGGTTGTCGGCAACTGGCCATAGAGGTGGACCGTCTGGGCGACCGTCGAAGAGCAGATGAGCAACAGCGCGCCGGTTGCTGCGGCCTTCTGGTTCACCCAACACAGCCCGAACCGGTACATGCCGGTGGCGAGCAGGAACAGGATGAAGAGCTGGATGAACGCGAAGGCGGTGTCGAGGCCGACGAGCTTCGACAATGCGCCCATGGCCTGGTGGGTGCCCGGGGGGTACGACACCGTCGTGAATCCGGTGTACCAACGCGTGTCCCACGTCGAGAACCAGTCACGTGCGTAGTGGTCGGCCAGAAACAGGTGGACGTAGGCGTCGTAGGTGGTTCGGTACGTACCGAACAACAACAAACCCCCGTGATAGACCGCGGTCACGATGTACGCCCAACGCAGGCGCGGCGGGACTTCCGGCCACTTCTTGGGTGGTCCGCTTCCGACGAACCAGCTCTTCCATCGGGGGATCGTCCGCGGCGGTGACGGCGGAGGCCGCATCACGGCGACTGCGTCAGCGGTGGGTGCGAGCGGCGTGGCGACCGGGGCCGAGCCGGTCGGCTCGACGGTGAGATCGACCGGATGGTCGATGGTCGGGGCCGTCATGTGGACCCCGTCGGTTCATTCCCACACAGGATGAGCCTGCTGTCTCAGAGAGCGCGGTGCAGTGCCGGTTGGATCGTCCATTCGACGCTGATCGCGCGAAGGATGTGCCCAATGCCGCAACCGGGGCTGAGTCATCAGGCTCACAATTGAGCGTGTAGAGCCGATCAAGATTTCGTGACGCGTGCACCCCAGCGCTGGCGCGCCCCCTTCCGGTGGGCACTCCGAATCCTCGGCCGCGCGCTGGCCCGCCCAATCCGGTTCGGGTATCGGCTCCTGCGTCTGCTCCCGGGCCGACTCCGCGAGCGGCGCATCTTCGTCCTCGGACCGCTCGGGCTGCTCGCCCTCGTCGGCCTGATGAAGGTTCGGGGCGGTGAACCGCCGCCTCCGCTCGAACCGTTCGAACCCCTCGATTCGGGCTCACTGGCGATCGTCGCCCCCAATGCGCTGGGTGCCGGCGAGCCGATCACGGTCCGCGTGAACGGTGAGTTCACCGATGGTGAAGAGGTGACGTTGCTCGTCGAGAGCACGTACGCCCACGCGCGTCTCGATGAACGCGCCGCCAATGGCATCGCCGTTTTCGCCATCGAGGGCGACGACGCCCCGGCTTCCGGGGTCGTCACGCTGACGGCGATCGCCGGCGAGCGGACAGGCCACGGCAGCATCGCTGTGCTCCCAGGTCCTGCGGTCGACCCGCTCGAACTCTTTCTCGGGCCTCGCACGATCGAGGCGACCAACGACACCGCCACGATGATCGTCGTGCTGGCCCAGGACGAGTTTGGCAATCCGGTGGCCGAAGGCACACCGGTCGAGGTCCGCGTGACCCGGCCCGACCTGCAATCGCAGGCCTTCGTCATCTCGACCGAAGGACTTGTCGCGTGGTCGCGGATCATCAGCGAGACACTGGCGGGCCGCAGCAAGGTCGCAGTGACCGTCGATGAGGGGCGAGGAAAGGAACTGGACTTCCTCGAGGTCGCTGGGAGCCCGGACGACTTCTTGCTCGAACTCGTCGACCCTCCCGTTCCGGCTGACGGCCGCTCGCTCGTGCGGCTGCGCACGACCCAGCTCATCGACGAGTACGGGAACACACTCCCCGACGGCGTCACCGTCTTCGCTGACGTGAACGGTCCCGGAGGGATTCGGCGGCTCCACTCGCAAGTCATCAAGGGAGTCGCCGAGTTCACCCTCGAAGCGCCGAGCCGACCGGGCACCGAGTCGGTCATCGTCCACGCCTCGGGAACCTTGAGCCCACCCTTGCTCGTGCCGTTTGGCCCGATGGTCACCGGCTACGACGTGCGCGCCTCCACGGACATCGATGGCGTACGGATCTCGGTCGGACCGATCGTCAGCACGCTCGGCGCCTACATCCCCGATGGAACGCCTGTGGTCGTGAGCAGCGAGTTCGGTGCTCGGGAGTACCCCTCGTTCAACGGCGAAGCCGACATCATCATCCCCGCAACGTCGGATCCAATCACGGTCGACGTACTCGGGTTCGAACGAACGGTGCAGGTCGGGCCGTGAGCGAGCCGCTCCCCGACGGTGCGGAGCCGACCGGCGCGACCGAAGCACCACAGCCCGACGACCAACACGCTGCGATCGCACGAAGCCCGCGATTCGGGCGCGCCCAGATCAAGCTGCTCATCCGGCTGGCAATCGCCCCGATCGTCGCGTTCCTCGCCATCGGGGCCGTCGGTTTCCTGAGCCGGACGATGGCCGACATCACCCGGTCCGAGGAAACGGCCGCGATCTTCAACGTGTCGGCGAAGCTACATCACGACCTGGTGGGCGCCGTCGACTGGCGACCCGATCCCGACGGGTTACCGAAGGCACTGCCCCCGCTCGAGCGGGAGGCTTTGACGGAGACCTGGCTGCGCGCCTGGGCCCAGTTCTTGATCCTGTCCGATGGTTTCGACCCGGTCGGCAGCGCGGTCGACGGCGAAGCGACCGACGGCATCGCGGAGTACTTCGATGGCGCTGCCGCTGAGGAGATGCTGGAACAGCACACCGACTGGCTCGGGCTGCCCATCCACCAGATCGGCCACGATCTGCAGCTCAACTTTTACAGCGACGACGGCGCCGTGGTCTCGATCTCGTCGGTCGGTAGCCGCTTCCTCCGGGGCCAACCCGTCGGCGATTCCATCGAGTGGTACGACACGGTCGAGACCTACGACGCCGTGTTCGTGCTGCAGGACGGCAATTGGCGGATCTACAACTGGGTCCGGCGTGCTTCCGAGGGCGCCTGGGCGACCGATGTCGACGTCGATATCCGGCCGCTCGCCCGGGACGATGTTCGGGCGCTCACCTGGGAGCCCTCGGGCCAGACCATCGAGCGCTTCTGGACCGAGCCCGATCTGGCCCGTGCCGCCTCGGAGATTGCGGTCATGGACGACCTCGGGTTCAACACGCTGCGATTCGAGCTGCCGTTCGAACTGCTCGGAGGGCGCGATGTCGAGCTGAGCGACCTGTTCCCGGCGGCCGCGCTCATGGACATCGCCGAGGAGAACGGCTTGTCGGTCATCGTGAGTCTGCTTTCGGATCGGACCGAGCATCAGCCGCTCCACTGGGACGCCGACGACGACCACCTGCGGACGGTGATGGAGACGCTGGGCGACCACCCCGCGCTCATCTTGTGGGAGATCGGCTCGGAGCCCGACACCCATCTTGGGATCGAACGTGTCGACGAGCGCATGCTCGACGCGTGGCTCACCCATGTGGGCCGCACCGTGCGCGAAGCCGACTCCGACACCCCGATCTCGATCGGCTGGTCATCGCCGCAAGCCGCCATCGAGGCGCCTCCGATCGCTGACGTCGTGGCCTTCTCCTGGTACGGAGATCGCCTGGGGCTCGAGGCCGACCTTGAGCTCCTACGCGACGTGGCCGGCGAACGGCCGATCATGATCTCCGATGCCGTTTTCCACACCGGCGCCGACTCGATCGTCCTACCGCTGCCGTTGCCGGTTCCTCCGCTGCCGGCCCCGGGGGCGCAGTCCGAGAAGGAACAGGCTCGCTGGTTCGCCGACATGCTGATTGCGGTCGACGAACTCGACCTTGCGGGATTCAACGTCGGCACGCTTCGCGACTTCGACGTCGCGGCGGTCGCGGAGTTCGAACAGGCCGACGCCGAGCGCCTGCACGAGGAGGAGAAGGAGCGTCTTGCCGAGCAGGAGCGCCTCTTCCCTCCCCCGCCCACGCCCGAGCCGAAAGAGGCCGGCCCTGCGCACGTCGAAGCGCCGGTGATCGCCGAGGTCACCTGGCCGACGGGCTCGGCGGCGATGACCGGCCTCGTGCGCGTGGATGGCTCACCGAAGCCAGCAGTCGAGGTCTTCGCTCCTGGGGCCGATCTCGACTCGTTCCCCGCCCCGACGCTCTCCGAGACGCTACAGAAACCGTTCAACATGCTCGCGCTCGGCATGCTGGCCGCCGCAGTCTTCGGATGGCTCTTCCTGTGGCTCTGGGCCCGCAACATCATCCGGATCCCGAGCTTCCGCCCGATCCGGCTCGCTCGCCGAATCGTGTTCGGCTTTCCAATCATCGGGCCGCGGATCGAACGCGTGGTCAACCGCGTCGCAACGCGGGTGATGCACCTCCCCTATGTCGGGCGCGCCATCCACATCGCACTCCGCCTCTACTCCCTCATCCCGATCCCTCACATCCGCCGACGCCCAGCCGATGGGAACGGCGCGCAGCAGCGTCGTAGACGCACCAGAAAGAAGGTCAGTGTGACCGCACCGATCGAGCAGCAGCCTGCGATGGCTGTCGCTGCGCCTGAGCCAGCACCGAAGAGCGGCATGTTTCGCCGTGTCATCGACTGGTTGAACGCCCCAGTCCTCCCGGAAGGCGCCGAGGAAGCCACCGACGCCGGGATTGTGCCGGCCGCCGATGGCGCTGCAGCCAACGGCGCACCCGTGGTCGAGGACGCACCTGCTCTGGCGGCGACCAACGGTGTCGTCGCCAACGGCGTTGCCGCCAATGGTGTTGCCGCCAATGGTGTTGCCGCCAATGGTGTTGCGGTCGTGGCGACCGAGACGCGTGGCACGACGCCAGCCGAGAGCGCCCCGCTCGCCGAGGCAGTTTCGGCGGCGGCGGCCCTCGACTCACAGATCGCGACCCAGCAGGCGGAGTTCAACGCCTGGCTCGCATCGCAGCAGGGCGCGTCGACGGTAGCCGTGGTTCCCGATTCCGTGGCAGCCGCATCGCCCGCACAACTCGCGGCGACGGAGGCCGCAGAACAACTGGCCATCGCCCAAGCGGCCCAACAGGCCGCCGCCGACCAGTTGGCCTCCGAGCAGCGTGCGGCCGAGCAGGCGGCGGCGAACAAGCTGGCGGCAGAGAAGCTCGCAGCAGAGCAAGCCGCCGCCGAAGAAGCTGCCCGCCAAGCCGCCATCGAACAAGCCGCCGCCGAAGAAGCCGCCCGCCAAGCCGCCATCGAACAAGCCGCCGCCGACAAACTCGCCGCCGAACAAGCCGCGGTCGAGGCAGCTGCACGTCAGCTCGCCATTGAACAAGCAGCGCACCAACTCGCCGCCGAACAAGCCGCCGCGGAAGAAGCGGCCCGCCAAGCCGCCATCGAACAAGCCGCCGCCGACAAACTCGCCATCGAACAAGCTGCCGCCGAACAAGCCGCCGCCGAAGAAGCAGCCCGCCAAGCCGCCGCCGACAAACTCGCCATCGAACAAGCTGCTGCTGAACAAGCCGCCGCCGAAGAAGCGGCCCGCCAAGCCGCCATCGAACAAGCCGCCGCCGACAAACTCGCCGCCCAACAGGCCGCGGCCAAAAAGCTTGCCGCCGGGGGAACACCAGGCAAACCCACCGCGACGCCGGCGCCGAGCCAACCGATGCGCACCCCCGATCCGCTCTCGGCCGAGAATCACAACGCGGCAAGCCCCGGACCCCCTACGTCACTCGCCGACGCGCTCCCGAGCTGGCCGAGCCACGACATGCTCTACGACGACGTCCACGACGCGATGTTCGGAACCCGGTTCATGACGCCACCGTCGGCGACCGCGATGGCCGTCGTCGAGATCGACCTCCAACCGATCGACCGGGTGCTCGAGAGCATGAAGGACGTGCCAAACGACTCCGACCCAACGAAGTATGCGCCCTTCCTGTTGCGAGCGCTCTGCATGGTCAGCCGCACGTTCGACGACCGCGGCGGCGAGGCCATCAACATCGATGTCACCGGTCCAGACGGAGTGACCCGACGCATCGACGATGCCCACGACAAACGGCTGGGCGCGCTCATGCGTGAACTCCTCGATCAAGCCGTCGAGGCCGCATCGGGCTCAGCGGCCACGGTGTTGGTGCAGCTATCGAGTTCGTCAGGTCAGCACCTGTCGATGGAGATGGGCGATGGCTCGACACCCACGGTGTCGCTCGTCCACCTCCACAAGCGTCCGATCGCGACCCGGGACGAGCTCGGTTGCACTGCGATCAGCACACACAGCATGGGACTGCTCTCGGTAGCAGCGTCGAGCACACCGACACGCGCCGATGAATACCTGGACGGAGTTCGCGAGATCCTCGAAACCCGCGACTGGGCCGCCGAGCTCGACTAGCGAGCGGTCAGTCGTAGCTGGCCACGATGCTCCAGGTTCCGGCCTGAGTCGCAGCGAGTACCGCCCGGCCATCCTCTAGAACGATCTGCATTCGAGCCGATCGCTTCTTCCGATCCTCGTGCCACCATCGCTCGTCGAGCAACCAGGGTCCCGACCAGGCCACGACGGGCAACGGGGGCCGATCATGGACCTGCAGAAACGCCGGTTCGCCTTCGACCAGCCCGCGCGACGTGATGGTCACCCCCTGGCCATCTGCGGTGGTCAGCTGGGCCGTCAACGGTGGTTCGTGGACGACGGCTGGGGCCGGGGCCGGGAGGGCGCCTGCCCAGGGCAGACCCGCCCCCTCCCCGGCAACACCCGCTGTCGGGTCGACCGACGACCCGCCGATCACGGTGCGGTCGACTGCGCTGGCCCGTTCGACCAAGTCGACCGACTCGGCCGGGATCGGTGTCACGACATCACCCGGCGATCGACCACCGCGCAGCTCGGGAACGACGACCACCCCGGTGCCGACGAGGCCCTGCACGCGAGCGACCGATCGAGCCGCTCGCTCGGCCAACCCGGTCTGCTCACCCCAGAAGCCGAGCTGGCGACCGGCAGCGACACGGAGGTCATCGGGGCGGAGGGCCAGTCGCCGTAGCCCTCCCGTGGGCCGCAACCGGACCGGCCCCGACAACCAGCCGTCGAGCTGCCACCGCATCCGATCGGCGATGGCCGCCGCAGAGAAGGCTTCGTCGGACCGCCACAGGCGGACTTGTTCTTCGCCGTGCTCGCTCTCGGCTGCGATGGCGATTCGAGCACAGCTGATCCCTCGACTTCGGAGCTTGCGGATGAACTCGTCGGCCAAGGTGCGGGCCAAGAAGGCGGCGTGGTCGACCCGCTCCACCGGCGGATCCAGCTCGATCGAAGCTTCGAGGTCGGCCGGCGGGTCTTCGGGTGCCGGCATCCGGTCGTCGTGCCCTTGCGCCCATCCATGAGCCCGAATACCGACGGCACCGAAGCGTGCGGTCACGTCGTTGATGGTGAGTTCAGCGAAGGCGCCAAGAGTGTCGAGGCCGAGCCTTTGCAGTACGTCGACCATCTCGTCGAGTTCTCGCCACTGGGCGATCTGATCACCGCTCGCTCCCGGCGCAGCACCACCGGCGACCAGGGTCTGAACCGGAAGCGGCGCGAGAAAAGCCCGGCTCGCTCCTGCCGCGACGACCCGGCCCCGATCAGCTTCGGCCATGCGGGCGACGCGAACGGCGGCGAACCGGCTGTCAGCGGTCCCGACGTGCACGGTGGTGCGTCCCTCGAGTGCCTCGGCGACCACCGAGGCAACCCGATCGCTCATCGCCCGATCACCCCCGAAATACCGACTGGGGCCCCGGGTCAGGAAGGAACACCATCCGGGCCGATCGATCTCGATCCGTGGCGTGATGTCGTCGAGGGCTCGCAGAACACCGGCGAAGGCCCGAGCCTCGCCCGCCGGGTCGGGAGCGAGAACCTCGACCCCAGGGGCGCGCCGTTGCGCTTCTCGACGTCGAAGTCCGACCGTAACTCCCAGTTGTTCCGCCGCGGCCGAGCTGGCGACGACCCGGTTTCCGGCGACCACGATCGCCAGATCATCGAGTCGCCGGCCGCATCCGATGACCGGCCATGCTCGACAGGAGACGACGGTGATCCGCTCGGTCGAAGTGACGGGGGCCATGGCGCAAGAACGATCAGGAGATCAGAGAATCAGGGACAGCGCCGATCAGGCGATGGCGCCGAACGATTGACCTTCGGAGTCTTGGGCGAGTGAATCCTGATCGTGACGATTCGGGGAGTGTCGACGGTTGCGCTCGTCTCGATCCGCGATGGCTCGATCTGCAGCAGCAAGCAATCGATCGATATCGGACCCGGCGTGCGCTCCTGTCGTGCCGATCGCGGTGATCGGTGCCGCCGAACGGCGATCGGCAACCTCCGCCGGCATCTGCACCCGGGGCAGGCTCCCCGATGAGAAGAGCAACTGCCGCCGCCGCGAAGCGCCCTGCCAACGCCGTCCGGCGATCTGCACCTGCACCGTGCGATCTTGGAGATGACCGTGTCCGCGACCGAGGCCGTCCCACGCCGGATCGGCGAGGTCGTAGCGCAGGTCGGCCGCCTCGGCCCACGAGGGACCTCCGGCCCGCATCAGGACCGAGCCTCGTTCCCGCGCTCGGGTTACCAACTGACGCCCTTGCGACGCAGTCACCCGACGCCGATCGGCGAGAAGTACCAGGTCGAACCCCTCGATCACCGCGGCGACCAACTGGGCCCAACCGGCACCTTCCTCGGTCCGTTCCGGAAGAATGAACTGCACCACACGACGGAGCGGAATGTCGAAGTCGAGGCATGCAGCCAGGCTGAAGGAGCGAGGAGCCACGATCCCGAGAAACGAGCCCTGGCGGGTCGCCTCGGCCATCAAGGCCAACGACAACGACGTCGCTCCCGGCCCATGAGTCGCCACCGTCATCCCCCGCTGCAGCGCCCCTCGCGGGGTCAGCTCCGCCAGATCCTCGGCGACGGGGAGGGTGCGTTCATGCGCCAGCGTGGCGGCTGTCGTGACACCGGGGCGAACCAACTCGAGCCTGGCGAGTCGACCATCCACGCTCGCCTGCGCAGGCTCATTCGCCGCATCATCGGTTCCCTCGACCCCTTCGGCCCTCTCGAGAGGCCGCTCGAGGGCGCGTGCAGGGGTGGTCTTCGGCAGTGCTCCGGCCCGCATGGACCCAGTATCGAACATCTGTTCGATACGTGCAACCCGCAATTCGGGCTGGGGGACTTATCCCTCGAACGAGGGAACCTCGACACCCGGCCGGTAGTAGATGAAGAGATCTTCGATCGTTTGCGCGAGCGCGGAGTCGTCAGCACCGTGCGAGAGATTGACGGTGATCACATTGCTGTTCACATGCACCGACTCGACACCATCGTGATCGAACACCCGACGAGCGAGTTCGTCGCACGGACGATCGAGCTCGGGCCCCGGCGCTTCGAAGTAGCGCTCATGCCCCATGCCCGTGATCGAACGGTTGATCTCGAACCGCACCACGCCCGGATTCGACGAGGGCTTCTTGACGACGGTGACCGGCTGACCCATGGCCCCCGATGCTAACGGCTCGGCACCGCCGAAGGACCACTTCCGTCGGCCACCTGCTCGTAACGCATGTGAGCCGTACCGCGCCACGCGAGGACAGCCAGTACGGCCGAAACCAGCCACAGCACCGTGTGCACGACCTTGAATCCCACCGACCAATCACCGATCAGAATCCCGGTGCCGCGAACCAGCCAATAGCCCAGCGTCCAGACGACGAAGGCACCGAGCGGCCGGGTGTCTGAGCGCCGAAGTCCAATCGCCGACGCCACGGCGCCGAGCACGAACAGCGCCACGATGACGACGCGAATCGAGCGACCACCCGTTGTCAGATCATCGTCGGCCAGCACGTTTCGCAACCGCGAAACCCAAAGGGCGACCGACCATCCGACGAACACCCATGGCAGCCGTCGCGCAAACCCGGTCACGGCTCGTTCACGGCTTCGGTGCCTTCGGGGACGTCGGTCAGATCGAACAAGGAACCCTGTCGACGACGGAGCACGACCTCGTTGCGCGGTAGGCCGTCGACGAAGGCCCACGAATGACGGTGTACGACCGCCGGCCCGACCTCAGCCAGCGCGGCGCGATGACGCGGGCAGGGGTAGCCCTTGTTGTCCTCGAAGAAGAACCCAGGATGATCGCCGGCCATCGCTCGCATCATCCGATCCCGAGTGACCTTGGCGATGATCGACGCCGCCGCGATCGACAGCGACTTCGCGTCGCCCTTGACGATCATCGTGGTCGAGCCGCCGACGAAGTCCCATTTACCGTCGAGCAGCACGTGGTCGACTTCGACACCGAGCCCCTCGATGGCGCGCTTGGCGGCGAGCTTCTGCGCGGCCGACATGCCGAGTTCGTCGCACTCGACCTCGCTGGCATGACCGACGCCCCAGGCCTCGCACCAGTCGATGATGCGGTCATAGAGCGACTCACGCTCCGCCTCGGTCAGCATCTTCGAATCGCGGACCTTGTAGATGCGACGCTCCCGGGGAATCACCGCCGCGGCGACGGTCAGTGGGCCCGCCCATGCGCCACGCCCGACCTCGTCGACGCCCGCAACGTTCGCGTGGCCGAGATCCCAGCACTCCTGTTCGTAGTGACGGCCGGGGGATGACGCCTTGAGCGCCTTGCGAAGTTTCGGGACGCTCGAACCACTCAACGCGGCCAACCCGGATCGGCAAGCAGGGTCTCCCCCTGCGTCTCGCCCGAGGAGAAGTCGGGATCGATCGATGCCGCAGTCAGTGTCGGTAGGTGGCCCACCGGATCGGCATCGGCTGGGGCGAACTCCCACAACAGCGCGGGTCGCGGGCCGTGCCAACGGACGCCGAACGAGAGCGTGCCGCCCGAGACCGGCGCACCGAGGACGTCGATCGTCCGACCACGCCACGATGAAGGCAACCCGGCCAGGAGATCGATGACGCCGGGGGACTCCTCGACGAGCATCGACCGGAGCCCGACGAGCGCCCGGGCCGCCGAAATCGGATCAGCAAAGCGGTCGAGGGGGGCCGACGCATCGAGCAGCACATCGGCGACTGCAGGTTCGGTCGGACGAGTAACCAGCGACCGGACTCGCGCGGCGACGTCGGGTTGATCGATGAGATCGAGCCGGTGCGCCAACGCGTCGAAGGCGATCGGCAGCCAGCCAGGTCCGGCCACACCGGCACCCGACCCTGCGACATGAGCCGCCCGACCGATCGCGCCGATGATCCGGTCAAGGTCGTCAAGCTGCTGCGTGGCCTGGCCCAGCATCGACCAGCGGGCCACGGCCGCCAGGAGGGCCGGCTCGTCATGGACATCGTCGGCATCGGCGAAGACCCGCGTGGCGTCGGCCGTGAAGCCGGACTCGGAGAGCGCTCGAATCACCGCCGGTACGTGCTGACGGTCGGGCCAATCGGTCAGGAGGCCTCGGACAGCGGTCATCGAACGATCGGCAACCTCGGTCTCGCCCACCGCGTAGCGCACGCCGGCTTCGAGATGCCGGGCCCAACCCCGCTGCACGTCGTCGATCGACGGCACCGCCGCCTCGTTTCGCACCGCATCAGCGAGCTCGACCACGACGCGCAACATGGCCGTGTGCGGGAGCGGAAAGACCGCAGCTGCCTGCGCCGCCCCCGACCGAGACCGGCACTGTTCGGTCGAGATGCCGGCATCGGCCGCCGGAAGCGACGACAGCAGATCGATACCATCACCGACCGCAGTCGAAGCCGCATGCTCGTAGCGCACAGCCCCGGCCTCTCCGAGATCGAGCTCGGTCGCCGATGCTGCAGCCTCGCCGAGATAGCCGCGGCCACCGTGCACCAGCGGGCGAGCCACCAGACCCACCGCGATGGCGACGCCGCCACGGTTTTCGAATTCGACGATCGCGACCGGCTCGCCATCGACAACCGCCGCGGCGATCCGCTGAACCACCGTTCCTGACGGCGTTTCGATGGTCGTTTCCAGGGTGGCCGGGGCGATGAGCTGCTGGTGCACCCGTTCGGACTCGAGGCCGGCGACCCAACGAACCCCCGCCGCAAGCGACCAGTCGAGTGTCCACTGGCGATGCGCCGGCTGGAGCCGTCCAAGTCGGTCGACCAGGCACGAAGCTGCCCCGCCGCGCGGAGCGAGCGGAGTCGCCGAGCCATCGGCCGGCAACAGCCAGTCGTCAACGGCGGCGACCGGGACTGCAGTCTGAAAGCCGAGCCGTCGAGCTATCTGTCCGATCACGACGCTCCACTCGTCGGCTCGGCGCCGACCTCGCTCGTTGCGGACCGGCCGAGCAGCCCGCGATACGCGCCCTGGGCACCCTGCTCGCCGACGACGACCCGATACACCTCGGTTGCGATCGGCACTTCGACACCGAGTTCTTCAGCCACGCCCACAACGACCGGAGCGGTCTTGACGCCTTCAGCGACCTGGTCCATCTCAGCCGCCACTTGGTCGACGGTCTTGCCGCGCCCGAGCTGCTCGCCGAAGAATCGATTGCGACTCTGCGGGCTGATACAGGTCGCCACCAGGTCGCCCATGCCCGTCAGTCCAGCGAAGGTCTCGGGCCGCCCGCCGAGCGCCTGACCGAGCCGACTGAGCTCCGCAAGGCCGCGAGTGATCACCGCCGCTCGGGTGTTGTCGCCAGTGCCGAGGCCGTCGGCCATACCCGATGCCACGGCAATGACGTTCTTCAGCGCTCCGCCGAGCTCACACCCGACGACATCGTCGTTGGTGTAGACCCGAAAGAGTTCCGTCGAGAAGATCTGCTGGAGCGCAACCGCCACCACATCGTCAGCCATCGCAACCACCGATGCGGCCGCACCGCCGGCCAGGATCTCCTTGGCCAGATTGGGGCCGGTGAGTGCACCGGCCGGATGACCGGGCAGTACCTCGTTGATGATCTCCGACATACGACGACGGGTGCCCTGCTCCAAACCCTTGGTGAGACTCAGCACAGGCACCCATGGTCGGACGAAGGGCCCAGCGGCTTCGAGCGTGGCCCGAAATGCGTGCGACGGAATGCCCATCACGACAAGATCTGCCTGGCTCACGGCACGCTCGAGATCGGTCGTGGCCGAAAGGGCGGGGTGAAGTTCGTAGCCCTCGAGGTATCGGCCGTTCACATGGCGCTCGTTGATACCGCTGGCGGTCTCCTCGTCGCGGCACCACAGGGTGGTTGCCGCATTGTGGGCCGCAAGGGAAGCGACAGTCGTCCCCCACGAGCCGCCACCGAGTACACACACCCGCATCTCCACCCAGCCACTCTAGAACTCTGCGGATGGGAGGCCACGGGGAGCCACGGAAGCACGCCCTAAGCTCTCCCCCGATGAGCACCGACGAGTGGACCCGGGCTGCCGCCAAGGGCGGCGCGGTGCTCATTCCGGTCAAGGCGTTCGATCGGGCCAAGAGCCGGCTTGCGCCCGCGCTCGATCCCGATGGTCGCACATCGCTCGCGCAACGGATGGCGACGCATGTGATCGAGGTCCAAGGCGCAACCCCGGTCGCGGTCGCGTGCGACGACGATCTCGTGGCTTCCTGGGCAACCGATCTCGGTGCACGCGTGGTGTGGTGCCCGGACACCGACCTCAACGGCGCGGTCGATGCCGGATACCGCGAACTCACCAGCGCCGGCGTGCCTTCGATCGCGATCGCGCACAGCGACCTCCCAGGGGCAAAACCCCTCGCGCCGCTGCTCGGTTGGCCGGGCGTCACGATCCTGCCCGACCGGCACCGAACCGGAACCAACGTGATGATCTTGCCTGCGGGACTCGATTTCGAGTTCGCGTATGGTTCCGGTTCGTTCCGCTTGCACGTTGTCGAGGCCGTGCGCCATCGCTGCGGCCTGCGGATCGTGCATGACCGTGAGCTCGCTTGGGACATCGACCACCCCGAGGACCTCGATACGCCCGACGCGCAAGCCCTTCTCCGCTCGGCGAACGACGACACCGGAGCCTCTAGATGACGAGCGACGCCAGCCACCCAACCATCGACGCACCAACGCCGGAGCGTGTGTTGGCGATCTCCGCGCACCCGGACGACAGCGAACTCCAGGCCGGGGGCACGCTGGCGAAGTGGGCAGCCGCCGGCGCTGAGGTGAGCATCGTCGTCTGCACCGACGGCTCCAAGGGCACGTGGGATCCAACGGCCAACCTGGCCGAGCTGATCGCGACCCGACAACGTGAACAGGCCGACGCCGCCGCGGCACTCGGTGCCACCGGCTCGGTCGGGTTCTGTGGCTGGGTCGACGGCGAACTCGATCACGACCGCACCAACGTTCGCGTGCTCGCCGAGTGGATCCGCCGGCTGCGCCCGTCGATCGTGCTCACGCATGATCCGTGGAAGCGATACCGCCTCCATCCCGATCACCGCGCAGCAGGCTTTCTCGTGACGGACGCCGTCGTGGCTGCCCGGGACCCACACTTCTTCCCCGACATGGGTCTCGCACATCATCGGCCGGACGAGCTCTGGTACTTCGAGGCCGACGAAGCAAATCATCTCGAGTTCGTCGAGGACTTCGTCGAGACCAAGATTGCGGCCCTCGAACGCCACGTGAGCCAGCTCGAGTCGACCATGGGCTTCGTGGACGACGATGATTCCGGTCGAGAACGCTGGCGCGAAGAGATCCGAGAGCGGGCTCGCACCGACGGCGCACAGCTCGGCGCTGGGCCGGCCGAAGTGTTCGCCCGGCTTAGCGACCTCTAACACCCTGCAACGCGACGCCGACCGGATTTTCGAGGCCCAGGGCGCCTGGGAAAACCGACGATGGAGGCCCCGAAGGACCTCCATCGTTCAGCGACATACCCAGGCCGCAATGGCCCGGACTCGGCGGCGTCGAGCACCCCGAGTCGGCGACTCGATCAGTCGGCGGTGTTCTCCACGGCGGTGCCGAGGCGGTCATAGACGCCCGGCCAGAAGCGGTCACGGGCGGCCCAGATGCCACCGATACCGAACTTGATCACGAGGATGCCGGCGAGCGCCTGCAGCACGATGCGGAACAGCGTGTCGACGATGTCGCTGGCGATCTGGACCTGGTCGAGGGCGGCGATTCCACCGATGAACCAGACGCCGGCGAAGGCGACGGTCGTCGCGGCATTGCCCCATGCCTGCTCCTGCGTCGCACCCGAGACAAGGCCACGCACGAAGTTGGCGACGGCACCGGTCACGAAGACGATGATCAGGGCAACGAACAGTCGCGGCAGCCAGCCGACGAGGTCGTCGATCAGGGTCTGGAGCGCATCGAGACCAAGAGTCTCGACCGTGAGCTGGATGACGATGAACATCGCAATCCAGTAGATGATCTTGGCCAGGAAGACCCCCGAATCGGGGAATCCGGCTCGCTCGAGCGGCTCGCCAAGACCGCTGCGGTCGACGAGGTCATCAAAGTTGGCCTGCTTCAAGACTCGGGCGACCAGGCGGAAGATGAACTTCGCGATGAATCGTCCGATGAAGAAGATGAGCAGTGCACCGATGAGATTGGGAAGAAAGCTCCCAATCCCGTCGAACGTCTCTTGGACCGAGTCCCAGAGACGATCGGTAAACGATACGGCCACGATGTGCATAGTTGTTTCCTCCACGCGTTGCGGTGTGTATGTTCAAGACGCAGGTCGTCGCCACAAAGTCGCGATGACGGAACAATTCGTTCCCCCGAACGATTGAACGCAGCCCCGGATGTCAGCTTCGCTTCTCTTCACGCCACGAGCCGTGCTCGTGCCACCTCGACCGCTCGGGTCGACGCTGCGCGAGCTGCTGTCGGGAACTCAGGTCCACGCTCCTGCATCGTTGGTCTTCAACACGCTGCACCTTATGCGCGGGCTTGCGTCGGCTGCAGAAACCGACGCCTCGGCGACACCCGATGTCGATACAGGTCACGCCGGCGACCACACTGGCGACAGCGCCGGCGACGAGCCAACGCCGGCGCAGCGATCCGGCCCGTTCGACGCCGATGTCGTGTCGATGGAAGAGCTGATTCACGAGCACAGCGACGCCGTCTACCGTGTCGCATTGTCGGTGACCCGAGACCCGATGCTCGCCGAAGACGTCAGCCAGGACGCACTGATCAAAGCGTGGCAGGCACTTCCGTCGTTCCGAGGCGACGCACCGCTGCGCAACTGGATTCTCCGGATCACCCACAACACGGCCGTCTCGGCCCTGCGTAAACGCCGCGATGAGCTCCGCGAACCCGACCAACTTCCCGAACGGGTCGTACTCGGCTCGGTGGAGAGCGCGGTGCAAGATCGCCTGGCTCTCGGAAGGTTCGAGGAAGCCCTGGCCGAGCTCGACGAGGTGTCGCGTTCGATCGTGGTGCTGCGCGAGGTCGAAGGACTGAGCTATTCCGAGCTCTGCGACGTTCTCGACCTGCCGATGCCGACGATCAAGACCCGCTTGTTGCGGGCCCGGCGCCAACTGGCGATTGCGCTCGAGGGATGGCAGCCATGAGGTTTCGCCACCCTTCGGATCGCCGGCTGCAACAGTGGCTCGACGGCGAAGAGTCCGAGCTCGACGCCCACGTCGAGAGCTGCCAGCGATGCGCAGACCGCATCGAGCACCTCGCCGCCGCAACGACGCCGCTTCGCGGCCCCCTCCTTCAGCTGCTGGCGCCCCCCGACGGGCTCGGCGACCTCCTGCGGGGCGGAATCGACGATCGAATGCGCACACGTGAAGATCTCACGTTGGTCGGCGAGCTCTTCGGCCTCCCCATTCGGGCGGCCCGAGTCATGTCAAGCACGACCACCAGCAACACAAGGGAGAGCTAAGTGGATTGGGTATGGGCGGGAGTAGCCGTCGTGGCGGGGTTCGTCCTGGCCTCGATCGTGTCGCGAGTCTTGCGTCAGTCATTCGAGAGCCGAAAGGGCCGTATCGCCCAGCTCGCCCCGGCGGTAACCAGCCTGAGCTTCTCGCTGCTGCTCGTAACCGGACTGCTGGTTGCCTTGGGCTTCGTGCAGCCGGACTCGGTGGCCAAGCTTCGCGACGACACCATCGACTATCTCCCTCGAGCACTCTCCGCGTTGATCGTCGTCATTCTCGGTGGCGTCATCGGCACCATTGTCAGCACGGCGACGCGGGAGTCGATCGGCCGCACCATGGGTCGGGCCGGGGAGAAAGCCCCAACGGTGGTCAAGGGTGTCATCACCGCCTTTGCCGCGATTCTGGCGGCATCACAGCTCGGGATCGACACCACGGTGATCAATATCGTCGTCGCCGGCGGGGTTTTTGCACTCGCGTTGGCCTTTGCCATGGTCGTCGGCCTCGGCAGTCGGCCCGTCGCAACCGAGATCGCCAGCGGGCGTGCACTCCGCCGTGTCGTGTCGATCGGCGACGAAGTCGCCACCGGCGAGCTCTCCGGCACCGTCGTGCAGCTCCATCCCACCTCGATCGAGCTCGACACCGACGGCACGCACCGCCTGGTTCCCTACACCGAGCTGGCGGGCCCGCTCACGGTCACCCGCCACCTCGGCGAGAGCAGCGAGTAGCGAGTAGCGAGTAGCGGCAGGGCACCAACCGGGTGCGTTGGAGCGCCGTAGCCTTCCAAGATGAGTGCGGAGCAGCATGACGGCGATGATCTTGCGCTGGCACGCGACGTCTCCGACAGCGCTGCGGAGCTCGCCCTCCAGTTCTTCCGCTTCGGCGCCACGGCGCGCCGTAAGCCGGATGGAAGCCCGGTCACCGAGGCTGATCTGGCGGTTGAACGGCTCCTACGGGCCGAGATCGGTCGGGCTCGACCCAGCGATGCGGTGCTGGGCGAAGAGCTCGGGGGCGAAGACGGCTCGGGAGCGTCGACCGCCGCCGGAGACGTGCGCTGCTGGGTGCTCGACCCAATCGACGGTACCGCCCACTTCGCCCGGCATCGGCCCGAGTGGCGGGTACATGTGGCACTCAGCGTCGACGGCCGCATCGAGGTGGCGGTGATCACCGCGCCTGCACGAGGCCTGCAGTGGTTCGCCGCTCGCGGTGCCGGCGCATTCGAGGCGAAATGGCCTGACCGGGAGCGTCCGGCTCGGCCACTGTCCGTCAGCGACGTCGGGGACCTTGATCAGGCCATCGTGGCATCGTTGCGCGGAACACCCCGTGGGCTTCTCCCGAGACGGGCGACACGACGTCGGCGCCGGCCCAACGAGCCGTGGTGCCAAGGCCTGATCGAACTGGTTCGAGGCCAGGCACATGGCTTCCTGGCCGAGGGTTGCCAGGTCTGGGACCACGCCCCTTGGGTGCTGCTCGTCGAGGAGGCCGGCGGCTGCTTCGATACCCGCTCGGGCAACCGGTCCCTCCATGCACTCGATCGCGGCGGCTACTACACGACCGCAGCTCTTCGCGAACCGCTGCTGCGCTCAGCGGGCTTCGGCGAGCCAACACACAGCCTCAGCGACGGTGCTCGATAGCCCGGGGCGGCTTGGGTGCCGTGTGGTTGCACGGTGACACTCTCTTGTTGGCCCGCAAGCCCACCCAACGCTTCTCACCGACTCCAGACACGGTTTCCGGGCACCAGATCGGTGAGAACGCCAACTCGGGCGCCAGATCGGTGAGAACAACCATGCCGGGCACCAGATCGGTGAGAACGCCAACTCGGGCGCCAGATCGGTGAGAACGACCATGCCGGGCGCCAAGACCGGTGAGGACGGCCCCGCCGGGTACCAGATCGGTGAGAACGGCCAAGTGGCACAAGTACAAGCCCAGAAGATGGGCCAGGCTCTTCCGGCGTGATGCTACCCGGCCGCAAAACGGCCGAAGCCGCCGACCCGAAGGCCGGCGGCTTCAGCGTTTCGTACGTTTACGTACGTTGCGTTGGCTGCGTCGGTCAGCCAGTGAAGCTCGGGACCGGAGCAGCGACTGCCGCCGGAGCGGTGTCGATGCGAGGCACGATGCAGTAGAGACCATCGCTCGAGGGCACGCCCTGGAGGCAGGTGGTCGTGTTGTTCACGTTGGGCTCAGCGTCGCCGAGGAAGCACAGGACCTGGTCGCCGACAACGGCACGGTGGCCCTTGTCGCACTTGTAGGCGTCGGCAGCAAACTCGACGGTGAACGGAGCGGTGTAGACGCAGTTCTTGCCGTTGAGGGCAGCGTCTGCGCTCTTGCAGTACGGGGCGCCAGCCTGGTTGGCGACGTAGCGGCGGCAGCCGTCATCAGCGGTGGTGGTACCAACCGGGCACTGGGCCGGGAGGGTGCCGACATCGACGATGAGGGTGCAGGCGGTGCCAATCTTGCTGTAGCCGGTGTCCGGGCAGACCGAGCCGCCAGCAACGAGATCAACCGGAACCTTGCAGCCGGTGGTGATGCCGTTGGTGATGATCGGGGTCGTGGTACCGGTGCAGTTGATGACTGCGTTGGTGGTCAGCTGGCAGTACGAAGCCTTGATGTGACCGCCGGTGCCCTTGAGCTCGACGTACACGACCGTACCGGTGACACCGGTCGGGATCGCAACGGCGTTGCAGGCAGCCTGCGAGCCAGCGGCGAGCTGCTCGAGAGCCTTGCACTCGTTCGCAGCGCTCATCTGCCACGTGCCGTTGTTCGGGCAGGCGACAGCAGTGGCGTTGGTCTGGACCGAGAAGCAGTCCGCAGCGGTGCCGAAGATCGTCGTGCCGTTAGCGGGGCACGAGAAGTTGGCGAGAACCGGTGCGTTGCCGGTCACCTGGCAGGTCGAGCCGACGAGAGTACCGGTGAGGGCCTCAACGGCAGCGGTTGCCGGGTTGTCGACCGAGGTGCAGTTTGCGTTAGCAGCCGGGCCCTTGGCGACCAGGATGTAGCACGAACCAACCGCACCGCGGGCATCACCCGGGCAGGTCGGGAGTCCGATGGGTGCGACCTCGAAACGAGCGCACATACCACCGAGGCTGTCGTCAGGGCTGTAGCCCTTGGGGCACTCGGTCACGCCTTCCTGAGGAATGACACGAGCGGCGATGTAGCACTTGCTGCCGTCAGGGGTCAGGAGACCCTCGGCGCAGGTGTTGGCACCATCAGTGCTGGTCGCGACTGCTACCTGGAAGCAGTTCTTCTGATCAGCGGTGAGATTGAAGCCATCGGGACATGCCGGGTTGGGCGACGCATCAGAACGCGCAGCCGTAGCCACAAACAGGCCCGAAAGCAGCATGGAGAGTGCCGCAACGACGAGGAGCGCAGCCCTCGTTGCTGAGGTCTTCTTGGTTGCTTCCACGGAAACTTCCTTTTCCTACCTATTACCGACGCAACCACTTGCGTGGCGCATTTCCGGGTATTTCCCGGTGCCGAGACCTTCGCAGGCGCAAAACACGACCACGTCGTCCTCGACCGGGAAGACACTAACAAGGCACCCAACCCGTGAAAAGCACCTCACCCCGCTTGTCGCAACATCGCAACGAACGGACCCAAGATCGTTGGAATTTCGGGGTTTTGCGTCATCCGCGCTGCATGACGCATGGGCCGAATGTTGCAGTCGATCGACAGGTGAGACCCCCGACTCTGCCGCGACCGTTGAAAACACAACGATCGCGGCCGCTGCCCGGCATTTCACCGCGATGACGCGGCGCTCAGCCAATGTTGCGGTTCTGTTGCGAGCTGCGTGACAGAACGCGTCATCGAACCCCACACGAGCCGAGCGCACCGGGTTCGCCGGTGCTGATTGTTACGGTTGTCGACGATGAGTGATACGGCCGAATCTGCGCCGACTCCTTCCGGATGGCGTGCGATGGAGCCAATTGCGCCAATCGCGGCCTTCCTGGTGCTGAATCGCCTCGGCGGATTGCGCTGGGCGGTCATTGGCGCCACCATCGCCTCCATTGCCGTGGTGTTTGCCCGCCGCCGCCGCAATGAGGCGTTGGGCAAGGTGTTGCCGATCATCACGTTCGCCATCATTGCGCGCGGAGTGATCGGCATCATCACCGACAGTGAGACCGTCTATTTCGGCCTTGGAATCGCCGGCAAGTTCGCGATCGCCTCGGTCTTGATCGGGTCGGCCGCCATCGGGCGCCCACTCGCCCAGCGGGGGGCCGACCTGCTTCTTGATACGCCAGCCGAGGCCCAGGATCACCCTGCATGGCTCGCCGCCATGCGAGCGATCACGGTGATCGGCGGACTCTATTACTTGTGCAGCGGTGCGATCGACATCTTCCTGCTCGAACGAAGCAGCACCGAGGGATACGTCGTTCTGCGGTTCATCACCAACTGGCCGCTGAGTTTGGCCGCTCTGGCGCTTGCCGGGATCCTGGCCCAACGCCACCTTGCGAAGATCCCGGGACTTGCACCACTTCCCGACCTGCTCGAGGCTCGCCTCAGCGGTCTGCAGAATCCGCCCACGCAACCATGAGGCACCAAACCACGATGTCCACCCGCTCAAGCGGAGCCTCGACACCCAGGGCAACGCGACGTTGCGTGGCGGTGCTCACCACGTTGAGCGTTGCCCTCCTGCTCAGTGCCTGCAACGGCGGGCCTCGACCGATTCTCGTGGCACCACCAGCCGCAGCCGAGGTCGTGCTCGAACTCGATCTTCCTCCTGCCCCCGCATCGGTCGGGCCGCTCCCGCCCGCGCCCGAGGAGTTGACCCTGGAGTCATCGGTCGACGATGCCCTGATCGCTTGGGCCACCAACCGCCAGGTGCCCTATACCGACAGTTGCCGCCTCATCACGCCAGAACCCGGAGAACTGTGCGACCAAGCGACCGAGCGAGACGACATCCGCCTTCTCGGCCCCTCTGCGGATGAGATTTGGTATGTTGTGACGGTCTCTGAGTCAACATCATTTGATTTCGGTACGGGATACCGGGTGTCGAATGTCGAGATCGCAGGGCGCTGAGCCTTCGATCAGGGTGCGGCCCATCCGTGGGCATGCTGCAGTGCCCAGGCGAACATGGCAATGCCGCTGGCGACACCCGCATTGACCGAGCGGGTGGATCCGAACTGGGTGATCGCACAGATCCGCTCGCTGACGCTCTGGGCCGCCGGCGACAGTCCGGGGCCTTCCTGGCCGAAGAGCAGGACACACGCCCTCGGCAGTGTTCCGTGCTCGATGGGTGTGGAGCCCGCGATGTTGTCGATGCCGATGATCGGCAGAGATCGGACATCGGCCCATTCGGCCAGCGCAGCGGCATCGACATGGTGCTCGACATGCTGATACCGATCGGTGACCATCGCCCCGCGGCGATTCCAGCGTCGTTTCCCCACGATGTGGACGGCGGACGCACCGAAGGCGTTGGCATTTCGGACCACTGATCCAATATTGAAGTCGTGCTCCCAGTTCTCCACGGCGACGTGAAAGGGATGGCGATGCGTGTCGAGTTCCTCGATGATCGCCTCGCGCCGCCAGTAGCGGAATCGGTCCTCGACGTTGCGGCGATCGCCTTCGGCAAGCAGTTCCGGATCGAATCGTGGGTCATCCGGCCACGGCTCAGGGTGGGGCCCGACGCCGATCCGCGCCGCATCGGGGCGTTCTTCCGGACCGGAACCTTGAACCATAACTACAGGTTCAAACTTTGGAAGCCGTGAGCCGACGCCCACGCCGACTCGCGAAGCTCCTCCGCCGCAGGAATCGCATAGGCGATCAGCACGATGTAGTGCAGGATCGAACCCACGACGACGAACACATGCCAGACCTCGTGATAGCCGAAAACCTGCGGCCACGGATCCGGTTTCCGGGCACCGAGCATCAGGGCGCCGACGAGATACACCGCACACCCCACCATCAACACCGTGATGGCGCCCGCTCCGAGCGCCGACCCGAGGCGGCCGAGGAACGGCACGACCAGTGCGGTCAGGAGGACGAAGAGCAGCGTCATCATGCCGAACGGTGGGACGAGGGGGGACCACCGGTACGCGACCCCGACCAGCGTCACCAGCCACACCATGCTCAGCAGAACGGCGCGCGGCGTTCCATCGAGGGCCAAACCGGCAATGCCGGTGAACGAGCCGGCGATGACGAGGTAGATCCCCGTGTGATCGAGCTGGCGCATCCGCCACCAACCGTCATCGGACCACTGCCGACGATGAAACGTGGCGCTGAACAGGTACATGGCGACCAGGCACACGCCATAGATCGCGACCAGGACTCGCGGCCAGCCGCCGGGGGCTCGGATCACGGCATACACACCCGCCAGTGCCGCGGCCGGAACCGCCCAACTGTGCAAGACCCCACGAAAACGAGGCGGGTCAAGCGCGATCTGGCGACGAATGTCGTCGGCGAGGTCCGGCCGGTTGCGAACCGCCTTCACGGGGTTGCCCTCATCGATCGTCCAGCCGAGCCACCAGGGCGTTGATGTGGTCACGGATTGCAAAGGCCGCCGCCTCGAAGACCGGTAGGTCCCCACCGGCGGGGTCGACGACCTCTTCCCACGCCTCGAAGTCGTGGTCGCCGAGCTCGAGTGCATCGATACGTCCCGCCAGGGTGGCGAGAGGCCCCGCGGCGAGTTCCGCGGCCAGATACGGCAACGAAGCGGTTCGGCCGGCGATCTCAGGGAGGTGACGACGGATCCAGGTGATGTGCATCGGTTCGAAGATCACGACCAGGTCGGCTGGATCGGCCATTTCGGCATCGAGTTGGCTGCTGCGGTGCTCGAGGTCGGCCACGCCGACGGCATCGAGCGCACCCTTGGTCCGCACGCTCATGGGCAACCCGGGAATCGAGTGGGTTCCGGCGCTGGTCACCAGCAGCTCCGGCATCGCGGCTCGCAGCAGCGCGGCACCCATCACCGAGCGCGCGGCATTGCCGGTGCATACGAACAAGACGTTGGTCGTCATCGCGCGGCGACCATCAATGCTTCGGCGGTCGCCAGCGTGAGCCCACCCTGTCGGCAGGCCGCCGTGACATGGAGCCGACGTCCGCGACGGCGCTCGACTTCGCAGGAGAAGGCCAGTTCGGTGTCGAGCGGTGCCGGACGCCGGTAGCGCACGGTCAGCCGGCCGGTGACGAATCCGCCCTCGGGATCGTGGGCCGAGCTGAGCCAGCCGATCGCCTCGTCGAACAGCCCGGCGATCACGCCGCCATGGGCGATCGATGGAGCACCGGCGTAGCTCGACGAGAGGGTCACGGTTCCGATCGCCCGTGAGCGATCTTCGCGACCCGGTAGAGCCATCGAGAGCCCAGGCGCCCGCGGATTCTCCGAGCCGCTGAACGGCGACCGGCGCCGATACTCGCGCCATCGCAGGCTTGCGGGCCCGGTGGTAGCAGTGCCGCCATGGGTCTCGAGGAGCGCCCGCACCGATCGCTCGAGGGTCGTGGATTGCTCGTCGTCAAGTCCGCCGAACACCACGAGGTCATTGAGCTCGGCGACGGCGCGAGCCAGCGTGTCGCGAGCGGCAGGGCTGTGCACAGCGAACAATGTACGGGCCCGATCCACGCCTGAATGCCTCCAGCGGATTTCGGTTGTCGTACGATTCCTGCAGCCTGGATCAGGGAGCGTTGATGGCTGCGGGACCGCAATTCAATCTCGAACACGAGCCGGTGTATGGGGCCGTCGACCAGCTCTCCCCATTGGTCCAGCGGGTCACCTGCAAGAACCCGAGTCGTTTCACGTTCAAGGGCACGGGTACCTACCTGATCGGCACCGATCGTGTTGCCATCGTCGACCCCGGGCCGCCCGAGGACGATCACATCGAGGCCCTGGTTGCGGCGGTCGGCGACCGAACCGTGACCCACTTTTTGATCACCCACACCCACGGCGACCACTCCCCTGCCGCAGGCGTAATGCGCACGCACTTCGACGTGCCCACCTACGGGTTCGGACCGCATCCGGTCGATCGCCCCGATCCCGACGCGGAGCCGGTCGACGAGGACGAGGCGGGATTCGGCTTCGACATCGACGACGATGACGAGGACGAGAAGGCGAAGGCCAAAGAAGCCGAGAGCGCCGAGGAGGGCTACAAGGCCGACCACGCGAACGACTGGGACTTCCAGCCCGATGTCGTGGTCCGCCATGGCGACGTGGTCGAAGGCGACGGCTGGTCGGTCGAGGCGCTGCACACCCCGGGCCACATCTCCAACCACATCTGCTTCGGTCTACGCGAGGAGCGGGCGCTGTTCTCCGGCGACCACGTGATGGGCTGGTCGACGACCATCATTCCGCCACCGGACGGCAACCTGAACAGCTACCTCGACAGTCTGCGGCTGCTCATGCCCCGCGACGACGAGCTGTACTACCCGACCCACGGCGCCCCGATCACCGACCCTTCGACGCTTGTGCCAGCGCTTCTCGCCCACCGCGAGGCCCGGACCGAGCAGATTCTGGCCTGTCTCGGCGACGGCATCGACACCATCAAGGAAATGGTGCTGCGGATGTACACCCACGTCGACAAGAAGCTCTACAACGCCGCCGGAGCGAGCGTGATGAGCCATCTCGTCGCCCTCCACGAGATCGGTGCGATCACCTGCAGCGATCCCAAGCCGAAGCCGCGCAGCATCTACGCCCTGGCCGTGTAACGATCGGTGCCTGGCACCAAAGCGCATCACGCCGTTCGCCAAGCTGCGTCCGCCTCGGCTGGCAATGAATCAGTGGGGCGTGAGGACTGGGAAGTGGCAAGCCACCCAGTGGTCGCCGTCGGCGACCTGTTCGAGAACGGGCTCGAGCTCGGCACAGATGTCCTCGGCCCGAGGACAGCGCGTGCGGAAGCGACAGCCGCTGGGTGGGTCGATTGGTGACGGAAGCTCGCCCGACAGCGCCTGTCCTGCGTCGCGGTGCGGGTTCGTCGGATCAGGAAGTGCTGCCAGCAACACCCGGGTGTAGTGATGCGCCGGGTCCGCGAACAGCAGGTCGCCATCGCCGATCTCGACGATCTTGCCGAGATACATGACGGCGATCCGATCGGAGACGTTGCGGATCACCGACAAGTCATGGCTGATGAAGAGGAGCGTGAGGCCATAGCGCTCCTTCATGTCTTCGAGCATGTTCAGGATCTGGGCCTGCACCGACACGTCGAGGGCACTGACCGGCTCGTCGCAGATGAGGATCTTCGGGTCGAGCACCAACGCTCGTGCAACGGCGACCCGTTGGCACTGACCGCCGGAGTATTCGTGGGGACGCCGACGAGCAGCTTCGTCGGGGTCGAGGCCAACCGCTTGCAGGATCTCGTCGACGCGACTGTCGCTGAAGGTGCCGATCTCCGGGTTGACAATGCCCCGGGTCGTCCAAAACAGGCCGAAGAACAATCCGAGTAGGCCCGCGACGACGGCCGGCGCCCACCCGACGATCGCACCGATCACCGCGACCACGAGGGCGAGCGCGGCGATGACCCAGCCGAGCGGCGAGCTTCGAGCGGTGGCAACGATGAGCCCCTCGCTCACGATCTTGCGCACCGTACGGCGCGGGTTCAATGCGGCGATCGGATCCTGGAAGATCATCTGGATATCACTACGCAACGCCCGCAGATCGGACTCATCCAGCGAGGCCAAGTCGGTGCCGCCGTAGTCGATCGTGCCGGAGGTCGGCTTGGGCAGCTGCACGAGCGCCTTCGCCGTGGTCGACTTGCCGCACCCGGATTCGCCGACCAAGCCGAGCGTCTCGCCTTCGATCAGGTCGAAGCTCACACCCGAGACGGCCTTGACCGTCATGTCCCGAGCGACCGGGAACTCGACCACGAGGTCCTCGACCGAGAGCAATACGTCGTCGCCCCCTCGCAGATGACCGCGAGCGGTCACCTCGTTCATCGTGCCTTCGCTCATCATGTCGTCGCTCATGATGGAGACGCCTCCCCGGGACGCGGCCCGACGGACAGTCCGGTCGCCGTCACCCCTGCGGCGAGATTGTTCGCCCAGGCATCTTCTCCGGCCGCAGAGCCCACGGGAAGAAAACAGGCCCACTGGTGTGTGCCCGTACCCGTCGGCGACGGAAGTTCATCGACGCACTGTTGGCTCGCGTAGCGACAGCGTGGCGAGAAGCGACAGCCGGACGGGGGCGTCACCGGGTCGGGCGGCGCGCCGGCGATCGGCGTCAACCGGCTGTGCTTCGGCAGATCCAGCCGCGGAATCGAGTGCATCAGCGCCTCGCTGTACGGATGCTGCATGTTCGTGAACAGCGAGTCCGTCGGCGCGAACTCCATCGCTCGACCGCCATACATGACCATCACGTCGTCGGTGCGTCCGCGAGCGACTCCGAGATCGTGGGTGATCAGGATCATCGACATGCCGGTGTCGGTCTGGAGATCGCCGAGAAGGTCGAGGATGTACTTCTGCACGGTGACGTCGAGCGCGGTGGTCGGCTCGTCGGCGATCAACAGCTCCGGTTCGCCGGCGAGCGCGATGGCGATCATCACGCGTTGGCGCATGCCCCCCGAGAGCTCATGCGGGTACTGGTTCAGCCGCCGTTCGGGCTCGGGAATGCCGACCTTGGTCAGCAGGTCAACTGCGCGGTCGCGGGCGGCGTCACCGGCTATGCCGAGATGGATCTTGAGAGGCTCGAAGATCTGGCGCTGAACCTTCATGACGGGGTTCAGCGAGGTCATCGGATCCTGGAAGATCATGCCGATGCGCCGACCCCAGTACGGCTGACGATCGCGTCCGACCAACTGCTCGCCGTCGAACAACGCCGAGCCATTCTCGATCTGCCGTTCGCTGGAGATGAGTCCCATGATCGAGCGGTTCAGCACCGACTTGCCCGAGCCGGACTCACCCACGATGCCGAGTGTCTTGCCGCGCCCGAGGGTGAAACTGACGTCGTCGACGACCCGGGCGAGGCCACGTGGCGTGCGGAACGCCACCGAATAGTGATCAACCTCGAGCAGCGGTGCGTCGTCAGCGAGGCTCACAGCGCCAACTCCCGGACGTCGAAGTAGTCGCGCAGGCGGTCTCCGGCGTAGTTCAACGCCATCACGGTCAAGAACAGCGCGAGCACGGGACCGAATGCGATCCAGGGTGCGTCTTCGAGGGTCTTGGTGTCGGCGCCGATCAGGATGAGCTTGCCCCAGGTGCTGCCCTTCTCGACCGAGAGTCCGAGGAACGCCAGCCCGCCTTCGGCGACGATCGCCACCGCGGTGCCGAGCAAGGCGAGCGCCGACATCGGGATCAGTACGTTGGGCAGCAGCTCGCGAATCATGATGTGGGAGGGCTTTGCGCCCATCGCCCGAGCAGCCGTCACGAACTCGCGCTCGGCGAACACCAGGCTTGCCGAGCGCGCCAGGCGGCTGACCGGGGCAATCGAGAGGATGCCGAGTGTCATAGCGATCGTGAACAGGCTTCGCTCCATCAGCGACGTGATCAAGATGGCGAGGATCAGCGCGGGGAAGCTGAGCAGCACGATCATGATGAACGAGGTCAGGCGGTCAAACCAGCCGCGGATGAATCCGCCGACCAGGCCGATCGTGCCTCCGACGAGGAAGCCGAAGGCGACCGATGCGAAACCGACGACCAGCGATACTCGTGCGCCGAAGATGATGCGGCTGAACATGTCGCGAGCGTCGCGATCCGTGCCCATCCAGTGCTCGCCCGACGGGCGATACGGCGGTCGCCCTTTGCCCTGAATGTCGACGAAGTTGGCGTCAGGATCCTTGAGCGGAAGCCATGGGGCGAATACCGCCAGGGTGACGATCACGATCAACCAAGCGATCGCAAGGTAGAAGCCGATCCCGAGGGTCTTCTCCTCGACCGTGCCTTCGGCGGTCTCGAGGCTGCCGGCGGTGGTCCCGGACTCGTCATCGAGAGCCCCGTCGATGCCCGGATCGGTCACGTCGCTCATGCTCGGACCCTCGGATCAAGCAGGGTGTAGAACAGGTCGACCAGGAAGTTCAGAACCACGAACGCCGTGGCGACGATCATCACGATCGCCAGCACCACGGGGAAGTCCTCACGCAGGATCGCCTCGACGATCGCCCGGCCCAGGCCCGGGATCTCGAAGATCTGCTCGACGATCAGTGCACCACCGATGAGCGCGCCGGCGTTGATGCCGAACACCGTGATGACGGAGAACATCGACGGCCGTAGGGCATGGCGGAACAGTACGGCGTTGCGCCGCACGCCCTTGGCTCGGGCCATGAGGATGAAGTCCTCCTGCAGCGTGGTGATGAGATCGGTGCGCAACAGCCGCTGATAGACCGCCGCGGCCGGCAAGGCCAGCGTGAGCGCCGGTAACACGAATGCGTGCAACCGGTCGAACCACGGATCACCGGCGTTGTACACGATCGGAAACAGGTCGAGTCGGATGGCGAAGATGTACTTGAGGATCAGCCCGAGTGCGAAGCCGGGCAGCGACACCAGCAGGAACGAGTTGAACGTCGAGATCTTGTCGACGGGTCGATTGGCACGCGAGGCGGCAATGATCCCCCAGGGGATCGCGATCGTCAGGGCCATGCCTTGCGCAAGGACCATCAACATCAGCGAGCGCGGCAGCCGTTCCCGGATCAGGTCCATCACTGGCGGCTGGCCGTCGCTGGCGAACCGCACGCCGAAGTCGCCGGTGACGAAGTCGCCCAGCCATCGCACATAGCGCTCCGGGAACGACCGGTCGAGGTAGTACTGCTCTTTGGCCGCCTCGATCTTGGCCAGGTTCTCCGGATTCTCGGTATCACCCGCGATTGGACCCAGGATGTTGAAGAGCGGATCGCCGAGGATGTTCATGGCCGCAAAGGTGAGCAAGCTCACCGCGAGCAGCAGCATGATCACGGCTGCAAGCCGTTGCAGGGCGTGCCGCATCCTCGAATCCCTCTAGAAGCTCCTGGGTCCGAAACTCGTCGCTACTCGCCCGCCAGCCACACGTTGCTGTGCCAGGTTCGTCCGTTGGTCGAGCACCGCATGGGTGCACCATCGGGGGACACGTGACCGCACACACCGCGCACGTTCTCAGCGAAGGCGTTGTCCCACTGGGTGTGGTTCATGAAGACGTACGTGTAGCTCTGGTTGATGTTGCGGACCAGCTCCTCGAGGATCGGCTGTCGCTCCTCGATCGTGGTCGCCAGCTGGAGCTCAGCAAGCAGCTCGTCACGCTCGGGATCGCAGAAGCGGGGCCAGTTCAGCGACAAAGACTCAATCGTGCGGCACAGGAGCCACACCTGATCGTTACCCGGGTTGACGGCACCGAACTGGCGCCAGGTGACGACATCGTAGAAGCCCACAGCGACCTCCTGAATATGAACATCCTGTTGCAGCTCTTGGAAGTCGACATTGAAGAACTCACCCCATCCTTGCTCGAAGAGCTCGGCGATACGAGTCTGCACAACACTCGGCCCGGACCACTGGAACTCCATGTCGACCTTGCCGTCGGTACAGTTGTCCGGCACCTCGGCGCAGTACTCGGCAACGAGCGGTGCTGCGGCTTCGGGGTCGTCGGCTTCCTGCACCACGCCCTCGACGTAGTACGGACTTGACGGGGTGAACATCTGGTCGGCCGGCTGCGACAGACCGAGACCGATGAGATCGAGGAAATTCTGGCGGGGGGTCGCGAAGGTCAACGCGCGGCGAACCCGGATGTCATCGAATGGGGCCCGAGACGAATTCATCATCACGAAGAACTCCTCGCCGGTGTCGTCGAGCACGTTCTGAATGCCCTCGGTCTCGCGCAGGTCGAGGATGTTCTCCTGGTTCGAGGTCTGGACGGCGTTGACTTCGCCCTCGAACAGGAGCTCGTTGCGAGTGTTCGGGTCGGTCACGGGCACGAACTCGATGGCGTCGAGGTAGGCCCGGCCGTTCCACCAGTTCTCGTTGCGGACGAAGCGGGTCACGCTGTCCTCGCTGCGAGCGTCGAAGACGAACGGGCCGGAACCGACGGGAGCCTGGTTGAGGGTGGGGTCGTCGAGCGAAGCCTCCAGCCATGCGGGCGAGGCGACGTAGCCCAGCTGGGCCGAGAAGGACGTTGGCAGGTTCGCATCGGGTCCTGCCGGGTTCAAGATGAAGGTGAGGTCATCAACGATCTCAAAGCCGCCATCGTCAGCCGACGGAAAGAACGGGCGGACCGCAAGACCGACCAGGTTGTTCTCCCGCGCTGCCGAGAAATTCGCGCGAATCGCCTCGGCGTTCAAGGGCGTGCCGTCGTGGAATTCGACCCCCGCGCGCAACTTCACAGTCCAAGAGGTGAAGTCGTCGTTCGGGGTGAACGACTCGGCGAGCATCGGGTGCCAGTTGCCGTCGGGATCCATGACGACCAGGCTGTCGAACACCGCGTTGGCCATCATGAGACCAGGTGCGGAGAGCGCCGAGCTCGTGGGGTTGATGCCGTCGACGTCTGCCTCGATCACGTAGCGAAGCGTGCCGCCCTCGACCGGGACCTCTTCGGGGTCGTCCTCGATGACCTCGACGGTGTCGGCGGTGTCCTCGGCGTCGCTGTCGCCCGAGTCGCCATCGTCGGAGTCGCCACTCGAGTCGTCGGTGTCGGGCTCGTCGTCGGAGCCGCTGTCCTCGCTGGCCGAACCACCGTCGTCGGTGGTCGTCGTGGTGGTGCTCTCGCCGTCGTCGTCAGCCGCGTCGGAGGCGCTGTCATCGCCTCCGCCTCCGCAGGCTGCGGCGAACAGGGCCAACGCAACCAGCGTGGCCAACAGGCGCAGAACAGCATTTCCCTGACGCTTGAGCATCGAGAACCCCTCAGGTTGGTGCGGCAACCCCTTGCCGCGGTGGCAGCACCATACCCGTGGCATCCCGAGGGCGGGGATCGTTGTGGGGGTGAACTTCGCCGAAGATTCTGTGCCGTGCGCGCGCGGCTACTACGGCTAGTGGGCCTGAAGCTCGGGCAGAGCCTCGAACAGGGCCAGCGCCTCGGGATTCGCCAAAGCCGCCTCGTTCTTCACCGGTCGGCCGTGCACGACCTCGCGCACGGCGATCTCTGCGAGCTTGCCGCTGCGGGTGCGCGGGAGGTCTTCGACGGGCAGCACGATGGCCGGGACGTGACGAGGTGTCGCGCCGGCGCGGATCGTGCGCCGGATCGTGTCCGCGAGCTCCTCCGTCAGCGGCACCCCCTCGCGCATCCGCACGAAGAGCACCACCCGGGTATCCGCCTCGATGCTCTGCCCGATGACGAGCGACTCCAGCACGTCGTCGATCTTTTCGACTTGGGCGTAGATCTCGGCGGTGCCGATGCGGATCCCACCCGGGTTCAATGTCGCATCGCTCCGCCCATGAATGACGAGCCCGCCCTCGGGGGTCCATTCGGCGAAGTCGCCCTGGTGCCAGACGTTCTCGTAGCGCTCGAAATAGGCCGACGAGTAGCGAGCGTCGCCGTCGTCGCCGAGGAAGGTCAGCGGCATCGATGGGAACGGTGCGGTGCACACCAACTCACCCTGCACGCCGGGCCCGACCGATCGGCCGGCATCGTCGAACACGTCGACGGCGATCCCCAGCACCGGCCGCTGGATCTGGCCGGAATAGACGGGCCCATTCGGATCACCACCGACGAGACACCCGCACAGGTCGGTGCCGCCCGACATCGACAGCAGGTGAACGTCGTCCCTGATACCGGAATAGACGAACGCGAAGCCCTCGTCGCTCAACGGCGAGCCCGTGCTCGCCACGCTGCGGATCGTCGCCAATCCGTGGCGATCCCGAATGCCGACATCGGCTTTGAGGAGCGACTCGATGAACTTGGCGGACGTGCCGAAGAAGGTGACACCGACGTCGTCGACCAGCCCGAAGAGTCGCGTGATCGATGGATGTGCGGGGTTGCCGTCGTAGACGACAATCGTGGCGCGGTTCGCCATCACGCTGGCCAGCCAGTTCCACATCATCCAGCCGGTGGTCGTGAAGTAGAACACGCGGTCGCCAGGCCGGATGTCGCACATGAGCTGCTGCTCTTTCATGTGGGTCAGCAACACGCCTCCCGCTCGGTGCACCATCGACTTCGGCTTGCCGGTCGTGCCGGACGAGAAGAGCACGTAGAGCGGATGATCGAACGGCAGCCGCTCGAACGTCGGCTCCGCCGCCTCGACGCCCTCAAGTGCGGTGGTGAGCGGCGCGGCGATCTCGGGGAGCGCCACCTCGGCCGGCTCGTCGATCAGGTCGTGCACGAACACGGCCTGGAGGGTCGGCAGCGCTTCGACGATCGTCACCAGCCGCTCGAGACAGTCGAAGTCGCGGCCTCCATAGGTGTAGCCGTTCGCGGCGATCAGCAGCCTGGGGTCAACCTGGCTGAACCGGTCGAGGACCCCATCGACCCCGAAGTCGGGCGACGTCGTGACGACGACAGCGCCGAGCCCGGCGGCGGCCAACATCACGACATAGCTCTCGACGACGTTCGGAAGCCACACCGCCACGGTGTCACCGAGCCCGATGTCATGGCTTCGCAGCAGCTGCTGCATCCGGCCGACACGTTCGACGAGCTGTCCCCGCGTGAGCCGCGAGGTCAGGCCTCGCTCGTCGGCGCCGACGATCAGGAGCGCCTCAGGGTCCTCGTCCGGCCGAAGCACGTTCTCGGCGACATTGAGTCGGGCGTCGGGAAAGAACCGCGTGTCCTGCATGCGCGCGGCCGGCTCGACGATGCGTTCGCCCTTGTCGCCGATGATCTCGGCGAAGTCCCAGATCGCGTCCCAGAAGGCCTCGTTCTCGTCGACGGAGAACCAATGCAGCGCTGCAAAGGCATCGAAGGGCCCATGGCCGCGATCGCCGAGGAACCGCTCGAAGGCCGTCAGGCGGGTCTCGCTGCGCCGACGTTCGTTCGGCGACCAGAGCGGTTCAGGTGTCGCATGTTCCATCGGGGGTTCCTGTCTTCACGGCACGGTGGCGGATCGCGGCGAGCGGGCAGCCTGGTGGCGGGTGGTCTGGTCGATCGGAGGCGATTCGTCAACCTAGAACGGTTCAGACCAGCTCATCGATTCTTCACGGCATGGCGATGAGGGTCGGTTCGGCCGCCACCACCGCCCGCTGCAGGCCATCGTTCGCTCGACCGACGAAACCCGCGACATCCTCACCGTCGTAACACTGGGCCATGCTGGCAACGAGATCAACGTCGAGTGAGGTGGAACCGCCGACGTCGACCGGTTCGAGCAGGTCGAGCAACGCGTCGGTGGCTCGAGCGATCATGGCGTCCTGATCGATTCTCGGCCCTTCGATCAGTGCAGCGAATCCGTCCGCCGTGAATCGCGACGTGCGGGCCGCAGGTAGCGCAGCGTCCAAGCGGCGCCCGAGCTCGGTCATGGCCGTGGCGGCGGCGATCCGACCGTGGGACTCCTCGATCCGGTCGAGATCTCGAACGGCCACCATGACGATCGACACCTCGGCAGCCGAGCGCGGCCCGCTTCCGAATGCCGCGATCAGAAGCTCCTGGAGGCCCGCGGCCGATCGAAGTCCGGTGCCCGGATCGACCAGGTGAGGGTCGAGCTCGGTTTCGGGGGCGGGCACGTCGAGCGCTGCCGCAGCGTCCGGCGCCGGCTGATCGTCGTCGGAGCTGGCAGCGGTTTCGCCAACGGCGAACGGTGGCCGGCTGAACGGTGGCCGGCTGAATAGTGGTTCGGTGGGCTCGGCGGCTTCGCTCCTGCCCTCTGCGTGCACCGCGGTGTCGATCGCTTGCTCGTCGCCCGAGCCGCCGATCGCTCCCGAGAAGGCACTCGCCTCGACCGTGCGGGAGACGATCGGCGCAGAAGTCGTCTCGGCGAAGGGCTCGACCGGGTCGAGTGGCGGGAGCGAGGCGACACCTGGCCGGGGCGTCGGGGCGTCGAAGGTGATTTGGTCGAGCTCGGGGGTTTCCTCGACCTGGGAGGACGCCAACATGTCGAACACGACTTTGGCCTCGCGGTCGAGCTCCGCTTCGCGCCCGCCCGCCCAGCGATAGAGCGGCAGCCCCAGAGCGAGTAGCAGAACCGCAAAGATCGGGAGGATGAAGCGGCCTGGCGACCAGGTGCCGTCATCGCCGGCGGCGAGCAAGGCGGCCTGGACCCCGAGGACTGCGAAGACGATCGAAACCAGCAGGGGAACCATCGAGGGCGTGCGTCCGGATCGCCGACCGAGCGACGCTCGCCGGAACAGCAGGGGCGCCAACGACAGGATTGCGAACGTGATGGCCCACCACCCCAAGTCGGGCTGCTCACCAGCCGCGACCGCGGCCGCGATCGTCGCCCCAGCGGCAAGGCCGCCGGACAGGATCGCCAAGCTGGAGGTGACATGGGCGATGCCGCCGGCCGCGATAGCGGCGCCGGCAAGGATCACACCCACCGTCCCCCAGCCGATCGTCTCGAAGACCCGAGCAGCGGTCGCATTGCCGAATCTGCCGACCCCGCCGAATGCGGCTGACGCGCCACCGACGGCGGCAATCAGGCCGGCGAGGGTGACGATCGCGGTTTGACGTTCGCGATGAGCTTGCCCGCTACCGGGTCGTGCGAGCAGGAGCGCGACCACCGCAAGGCATCCGCCGAAGAGCACCGCACCGATGTGGTCCAACCGCTCCGCCGTCGAGCCGGTGCTGTCCGCGAGGCGGGAAATCACCGTCGGGACCGCCTTGCCGAGCATCGCCGAACTGACCAGGATCCATGGCAGGAATGCGTTTGCACTTCGGTCGAGGGCGACGTCAAAGGCGGCCAGCGAACCCATCACCGTGACCGCCATGAACAGCGCGAGCTCGAGCTCGCCGTCGATGAGCAGGGTCGCCACCGATGCGGAGGCGATCAGTACGAGCGCGGCGCGTTTGGTGGTGCGTTCGCGTTGCGTCCGGTCGGGGCGAGCCGAAGTGGTGGCACTCATCCGTAGACCGCCTCGAGAACGTTTGCGAGTTGATCGAGGCGCGCCGCCGCGTCGGCGGAAAGCGGCAGGATGCCGAGGTCACCAGCGGATGTCGCCGCCGCGTTCTCGCGGACGGCGGCCCGTAACCGCTCGCCGGCCGACGGCGTGCCGTCGTCAAACGACGCTCGGCCGAGCAGCAGCGATCGCGCCCGTTCATTCGTGTCGATCGAGGCGCCGGCCGAGCCCAGATACCGGGCGAGTGACGCGGCGTCATCGGCCCACATCCGGAATGCGGTCGACGTCGCAATCCACGTCGGGTCGTTCTCGACGACCAGCCGCGGTTCGTCACCGCAGCCGCTGCCGTCGGTCGTCCCCGGGTCGGCCACAACGGTGCCGAGCTCCGCGGCGGTCACTTCGGCCCGGGCAATGACCGCCACGATGGCCGCAGACGCTCCGGCCGTCGGAATCTCCGTGATCGGTGGGACAAGCGCGCACGGCGCGCCGTCGGCACCTGCGACCAGCAGTGAGTCGGTTGCGGCATTGAGCAGCTGCGTACCACACCGGCTGAGCGCCCCGGAGATGGCGACGTTGTCAAGGCATTGCGAGCGAATCGGACCAGGCACCACGGAGTCGGCGACGATCGTTTCGATCAGGTCTCGCTCGATGGACCCCCACGAGGAGAGCTCGCGCCCGTCGACCGCCTCGGCCAGGAGGGCGAGCGAAGGATGGGTCGCCGCTCGGGCCAGGCGTGCGATCTGCGTGTCGTGGTCGCCGGCCGCAAGCGCCGGATGGAGCGCGACCAGGGTGAAGGCCGTCGAGAGCGGCGAGATCCGAACCTCACCCACGGCGGCGTCGAGCCCTGGCGGTAGGACCGCGAGGGCGACGAGTCCTTCGGGGCCCTCCAAACCCACGACCGCGCCGACGTCGGGGCCTGGCTGTCGCAAGGTTGCGCCGCCGGCGCTGTCGATCACGGGGACCGCACCCTGCGACGGCAGATTCCACGGTGTGGCGTCGGCAAAGGATGCCGGCACGGCACTTGCGGTGAGCGCCACGTCGAAGGCGGCGCCTGCGGGTCCCTCGTCGATCGGTGGCCGAGAGTTCCGCGCCGACCGAAAGAACACCAGGCAGGCAACGAGGCCGGCGCACAGCAGCGCGAGCGCGACGAGTCGAGCTCTGTTCGACCGCTGGGACGATCGCTGGGTCGATCGCTCGCTGGATGATTCGTCTTTACTCGTCGACACGATGCAGTGTGCGGGAGCGTCCCCGTGGGCGCCACGGTACGACATTCACCCGACAAACCGGCATCTTCCCGATCGATGGTCCGCACGGTGCGCCAGGCCGCGAGCGGTGCTCTAGGCTGTCGCCGACCAAGGAGGGCGTCGTGGCGCAGACTGCAAGCGGGATGGAACTCAGCGAAATCGGGATCTTCTCGGAGCTGTCGAAGAGGGAACTCAAGGCGGTCTCTCGCTTGATGACCGAAGTCGAGCTCAAGGAAGGCTCCATCCTCACCCGTCAGGGCGAGCCGGGTCGCGAGTTCATGATCATCTCGAGTGGGCGTGCGAGCGTCGAGATCGACGGCAAGGAGATCGCCGAACTGTTCGGCGGCGACTTCCTCGGCGAGCTCGCGGTCATCAGCGGTACTCCACGCGTTGCCACGGTCACCGCCAAGACGGCGATGGTCGTCGAGGTTCTGAACCGCCGCGAGTTCATGGCACTGATGGACGAGAGCCCCAAGCTCAGCCGCAAGATCCTCGTGGGCGCGGTCAAGCGTCTCCAGCAGAACGAGCGCATCAAGACGAACTGATCGGCACCGAGCGGTCGTCACCCCCACCGATCAGCATGGATGCCGTAGCCCACATCGTTGAGGTGCTTCCGACCGGCGGGATCAGTCTCGCTGTCGTCGGGGGATTTCTCGGCGTCGCCGCGCTCGTCGGCCTCGTCATCGAGAACCATGCCGTGCGTCACGGCGGGCTACGCCGTGTCCGTTCGACGCTTCGCACGTCAGGCCGACGAAACCGGCCGATCATCGGCGCTTCACTCGTGGTCGGCCTGGTCGCTGCCGCGATGCCGACGAGCGGAGCGCAGCTGCCCGAGGCTCCGGTCGGCTATCCCGACCTCGTGAGCCTCCCTCCCCTGGTGTGGTTCGATCGCGTAGTCGATGATCGCGAGGGCGGCTACATGAAGATCATCGCCTTCGATGGTTACGTCGCCAACGAAGGGCCCGGCGTGCTCGAGGTTTCGGGTAATCCTCAGATCCCCGGCGACGTGACGCAGCGCATCTTCGATGGAGACGATTGGCTCGATGTCGGCACACCGCTCGTGCTGTTCGAGACGAGTGACGACCACAATCACTTCCACCTCATGACCGCTGCGTCCTACGAGTTGTGGGACGCCGGCCAGTTCGCGAAGGTCGGCGACGCTTCGAAGGTCGGCTTCTGCCTGGTCGACACGACCGATGTCGGCTCGGTCTGGCCTGAGCGATACACCATCGACAACACCGAGTACTGCCAAGCTGATCAACCGGACTCGACCGAGCTCCACATGGGCATCACTCCCGGCTGGGCCGATCTGTACGACGCCAACACGACCCTGCAGTGGGTCGACGTGTCCAACGTCGCGCCTGGGGCGTACTACGTGGCCGCATTCACCGATCCCGAGGACCGCATCGTCGAGGCCGACGAAACCAACAACGGTGCGGTGTTCTCCGAGCGCCGCTTCATCGTCACCGGCTATCGAGCACGATCGCTTCCGGTGCAGGACAGCGGCGCGCCGATCGAACTGCAGGCCTCGGCTTGGGGCGAGGTCGGCGAGGTTGTGTTCCGGATCGAGGAAGCGCCCGAGCATGGGACGTTGTCGGTGTTGACAGGGTCGAACTTCTTCGATCCCGTCATCACCTATGTCGCCGACCCGGATGCGCCCGGGACAGACCGGTTCTCCTTCAGCGCACGTGATGTCGACAGCGGCTATCCGCACAATCCCGAGACCGTGGAGGTCGTGATCGACACCGCCAACTACGCCACCGACAGCGATGCGCCCACTGGCGATGCGGCCAACGCCATCGAAGCCGACGAGTTGACCGTCGGGCTCGAAGAGGAGGCGATATCGGCCGAAGTGATGACGCGGATCGACCCGATCACGGTCGAACTGCGTTCCGGGCTCGGCACCGAGACACCGTCGCGCTCCGAGGTGCGCTGGTCCTGGAGCGACCTGGCGCCTGGACTGCGTTTCAACGAATCGACTGCGAGCATCGAGGGCGTACCGACAGAGCCCGGAACCGGAACGGGAACGATCGCCGCAATCGTCGGCGATATGACGGTGAGCACGGAGGTGTCGTGGACGATCACTGCTCGGGCCGAAACGACCGAGGGCGTCCTGCCTGATGCCAACTTGGTGAGCGTCGAAGGCGGAACCGACATTGCGTTCGGACTTGCGGCCTTCGAGCCCGATACCAGCTTCACCGGAACCGGCTTGCCGGCCGGCCTCAGCATCAATCCGGCCCTGCCACAGGTCATCGGCATCCCCGAGGAAGTCGGTGACTTCGAGGTCACGATCGTCAAGGTGAAGGACGGCGAGTTCGTCGACGACACGACCTTCACGCTCCGGATCCGCGCTTCGACCCGGCCCGCATTCCCCCTCTAAGTCTCGAGATGATTGCCCACGGCGCCACCGCTGGTCTCGTTCCTTGGCTGCTCATCGGCGCGACCTTCGTGCTGGCGCTGCTCGCCTTCGAACACACGGTTGTGAAGCATGGCCGGGCGGCGCTGACGCCCCGGCGAGTGGCGCGGCCCGTGGTCACCGGCGCGGTTGTCGCAACGCTCGTGTTGGGTTTCGGCCCCGTCGACCTGCGGACGGTAGGCGCAGGACAGGCGACCGACGGCTTGCCGGACCTGATCAGTGACCCGCCTCGGCCGGGATTCCTGAAGGAGATCATCGACGAGACCCAGTCCGCTCGGCTTGTGCTCACCTTCGACGGGTATGTCCACAACATCGGCGATGGCCCACTGCAGGTTGTCGGCAATCCCCAGATTCCCGGTGGAATGGTGCAGCAGGTCCGCGAGGGCGGCGAATGGCGAGACGTCGGTACACCTACGGTCCGGTACGAAACCGACGACGGCCACAACCACTTCCACCTGATCGAGGCCGTCGACTACGTCTTGTGGGACGGCCTGCAAGACGCCCAAACCGCCGTTGGATCAAAGATCGGCTTCTGCCTGGTCGACTCCGAACAGATCGAGCCCGGATCGGACCAGGCCTACAGCGAGGAGCTCGACAACTTCTGCGAAGAGGACAATCCCTCGGCGACCTCGCTGCGCATGGGCATCAGTCCGGGGTGGCGCGACATCTACGACGCGACGACAACCCTGCAATGGGTCGACGTGTCCGAGCTGGCCCCCGGACGGTATTGGATCGGTGCCATCACCGACCCGAACGGCGAGATCGTCGAGAGCGACGAGGACAACAACGACCTGATCTTCTCGTCGAGACCGGCGATCGTTCCCGGCTGGTCGCCTCGCGAGGCGACCGTCGAGCGCGATGGTGATGGCTACCGCATCGAACTGGCCGCCGAGGCCTTCGGCACGGTCGGCGCTGCCCATTGGCGGATCGAGGAAGGCCCACGGAACGGACGACTTGACGTGCCGACCGGGGCTTCCGTGCTCGAGCCTGTCCTGCAGTACCGCGCTGCTCCTGGGTTCACGGGTACCGATCGCATCGTCGTCTCGGTGTCCGATCGGTTGAGCGCCTACCCGCTCACACCGCCGACGATCGAGATCGAGATCGAGGTGTCCGAGCCCGGCCCCGAGGCTCCCTCGATCGGCACGCCGCCCGCCGTGTTCCCGGAGACGACGTTCTTCGAGATGCCGGTCGGCGAGCGGTTCGAGACCGAGGTCGTGGTGTCGGCAGGCACCGGTGCCGAGCCTCGGCTCTACGGCGTGAATCTGCCGCCCGGTCTGGCCATCGAGGGCACCTCCCTCGTGGGGACACCGCTGCGGGACGGCTTTGGCGACATCTCGCTCGTCGTCGTCGACGAGACCGGCGCCCGTGGCGAGCAGACGGTGACGCTCATCGTGAATCCGACCGCTGAGGCAGGAATCGTTTCCGCGGGCAATCGAACGAGCGGCCTCCGGGAGTCGGTCCGAGAGCGTCTGGGCAGCAACCTGCTCGGCGCCGAGTTCGAAGTCGAGGGTCTGCCACCGGGGCTCGAGATCGACGAGACGGCACCGATCGTTTCGGGGATTCCCACCGAGGTCGGCAGCTACGACGTCGTGGTCCGCCAAGTGGCGTCGGATGGCACGGTGATCGAAGTCGACTTCACGTGGACGGTGCGACCCGCGATCGCCATCGGCTTCCCCCTCTGAGGGCTCACGCACGATCCATACTCGCCCTGTCTCACCCGGCAGGCATGCTCATCACCGGATGCACCGGGTCTCCCGGACGGCTCGCGACGCAGGCATCCGGTTCGTCGCCTCCCCCACTTCTTTGCCGCGGAGGCCCGAACCATGGTGCTGCATTCACTCCCCCAACCGTCCAACTCGCCCGACGACGGCGATGTGCCGAGGGCCGACGACGACCGACGCCCACCAAACCACCTGCCCGCATTGCGGCGCATCATCCGCCGCTGCCTCCGAGCGGTCGGTCCAGATCGAGAGGACTCATCGGCGGGGTCGAGCGCGCTCCGCGTGCTCGGCATCCGCGGGTCGGACTTCGAACCGATTGCAACGGCCTCCGGACATGCTCCTGACGCAATCCTCGGATTGGTCGTGCCGCCGAAGTTCGATGCCGTTGTCGCGGTTGCGGAGTCGGTCGTGGCCGCGACCCATGGCAAGCATCGCGCGCAGGGAGCGCTCGCCGTCGCGGTCACGCGATCCGGCGACGAGGTCTGCTTCCTCCAGCGCGCGGGAGCGATCAGCGAGACTTGGAACCCACAGGGCTGGCTCGTCGATGCGTGCCGGCGCTCGCTCGGTTTGGCCAGCCACCCCGAGGATGCCCATGCACTCGAGCTGCCGCTCGCGTTGTGGCTCGATCAGCTCATGGTCGAGATCGTGTCCGGCGGATCCCTGACCTGGGAACGCGTTGTCGAGCTCTGCCCCGTCCCCAACCGCTGGAAGTCCAACGCTGCCGAACAACTCGGCGTCACGCTGGCAACGGTGACTCCCGCATGGCCGGCGCTGCGGGCTGCGGTTGCGAGCGGGGTGCCGTTGCCGGTTCCGCTTGCGCCGGCGGACGCCGCGTGGATGGACGCGCCAATGTTCGCCCGTTGGTGTCTGGGGTTCTTCCCGGAGTTGTCTGCCCTTCGAGCCGATCTCGAGTTTCTTGCGCCGGGTCACATCGCCGAACGGATCGATGTCGCGGTTCGGGCCGCGTACTCAGCCGCCGTCGGCTGACTCCTCGTCGGCGCCGACATCCGTTTCGTCGCCGTCGAGTTCGGCGCCCAGATCGCCGGCAACGCCTGAGCTGAACAGGTTGCGCATGGTCGCCTTGCCAGCCCCGTCGAGCGTGAGCCAGTCATAGATCGAACCGCCGATCGAGTCCGTGTCGACCAGCGACTGTGCGAAGCCGTCGAGCTGGTCGACGCGGGCGATGAACGGCTCGGTGCCCGATGGCGGCGCATCGCTCTCGGCACCGATGCCGCCGATGGCATGCACCAGGGCATCGGGGTCACCGATGTTGGTGCGCAATCGGGCGATGCTCTCGGCGTTGTAGCTGTAGCCGTTGCCGTAGGGCTCGGTTCGGAACGACCAGTAGCTCATGGGCAGCCACACGTCGTAGTCGTCAGCGATTTCGGCCCAGGGAAAGTCGGGCCAGAACGTCGGATTGATCACCTCGGTCTGCACCGGCGGCAGCACGATCGCGCCCAGCGGATCGCTCCCGACCTCTCGCCGCAAGCGGTCGGTCAAGGTGACGAACCGACGGTTGCGCTCCTCGATCTCGAGGTCGTCCTGGTTCCATTCGATGTCGACCGCAACACCGTCGAACCGATAGCCGAGCACGTCGAAGCTGGAGGCGGCGAGCAGGTGACTCAGATCGGTGTCGTCCTCGGTCCACTTCGGCAGATACCAGGCGATGACATCCATGTCTCGCTTGTCGGCGCGCATCAGGAACTCGGCCAGGATCCAGCGGTCTTCGAGAACGTCGGGCGACCGGTCGTCGAGCCGGCCCGACTGCAGGTAGAGGGTCTCGACTCCGAAGTCGGCCATCTCGTTGATCGCGGCCGGGACCAGCGGCGGGACTCCACCGTTTGCATACGGCGGGGAGTAGTCGAAGCCGTCGACCCAAGCCCCCAGGCCGCGGTACGAATCGACGGTGCGCTCGGCGGGCACGTGAGGCGTGACCGACACCGCCTGGAGCACCTCGGGGGTGCGAGTCGTCAGTGCGACCGGCAGTGACTGGCGGCGGGTGTAGAGCAACGCGAACGCGGCCCCGGCGACGAGGAGCGGCACGAGCGCGACCGCGACGAGGCGAAGCTTGCGGGGCGAACGGGCCACCAGCGCACCGTAGGGCCTACCGATCAGCGAAATCTGTCACCATGGGGTGTATTCCGATGCTGCGCACGGCATCGTGAAGTGTTGCGTTGGGCAGACCTTGGAGCACCATGACCTACAAGCCGGGTGACCGCGTCGTATATCCACATCACGGGGCGGCCGTGATCGAGAAGAAGGAGAAGCGCCAGGCCTTCGGCACCGAGCGTGAGTACTTCGTCTTGCGGATGGCCCATGGCGACATGACGCTCGCCGTGCCGGTCGACAATGTCGACGATGTCGGCATGCGCTGGCCGATCAGCGGCGACGACGTCGATGACCTGTTCGACGTGCTCAAGAAGCGCGACGTGCGTGAGCCCGCCAACTGGAGCCGACGCTTCAAGAACCACCAGGAGAAGCTCAAGTCGGGCGACGTCTACCAGGTGGCCGAGGTCGTTCGGAACCTCGCCCTGCGCGACCGCGACAAGGGCCTGTCCGCTGGTGAGAAGACGCTCTATCAGAAGGCTCGCAGCGTGCTCGTCAGCGAGCTGAGCTTCGCCCTCGACGTCACTGAGGACGACGCCATGGACAAGGTCGACGAGGCCCTCGAATAGCCGATCCGATTCGCGAATATCTGCGTGGCTCCTGCGTTGACGCCGCTACGCTGATCGCTCGCAATCGGACGTGGTGTAATTGGTAACACAGCTGGTTCTGGTCCAGTCGTTGGGGGTTCAAGTCCTCCCGTCCGAGCTAAGTCGAAGCCTCCGAGGAGCGATCTGAGGGGCCGAGACATCCAGGCCCCGTTCGTCTAGCGGCCTAGGACGCCACCCTCTCAAGGTGGTAGCACGGGTTCAAATCCCGTACGGGGTACCAACCAAGCCGGCGCTCTGCGCCGGCTTTGTTCGTTTTCAGGTGGGACCGACGCTCGAAGACGAGCTTCGCTCAGATCGTTGGCACCGCGACGGCAGGGTTGCGCAGCCTCCCCGACTACACCCTCCCCGACTACACCCTGCCGTGACGTGGCCGACCGTCATGAGGCCTCGTTGGAGGCAGGCATCGCAGCGATGCGACCCGGTCCGTCCCCCGAGACCATTCGCCCAGGTGCGGCCACCTCGCTACCCTTCGTGGGTGCGGTGGTGGCCACCAACCTTCCTCGCAATCCTGATGATTGGCGTCGTCGGGTGCGCCATGACAGCTGGGCCCGACCGCGCGGCCTCGTCCGAGTTTGGAGACGCCCCGGGCCAGACTTCAACGCCAGCACGCACGTCGTCAGCGACAGCCATTCCGGCCCCCGAACCCACGTCGACGCCTCCAGCGACACCGACGCCGAACGCCGAGACCGCCCAAGCGCCGACAGCTGCCGTCACTCCGACGCCCGAACCGACGCCGCATTCAATTGCGACACCGACGCCCGGGGCTGCGCAGTCCCAAGTGTCCGCCGCGGCGCTTGACGCCTTCGCCGCCACGGCCGGGGCTTCGGCCAGGGACTGCATCGAGGCCTCAATCGCGGCCGACGACGTGCTGGTCCAACAGGTCAACCAACTCGACCTCTCTGCCACGCCGAACGACCCGAGACTTGCGGCACAAATCTCGCTCATCATGCTCGACTGCAGTCCCGAAGGTCCAGCCGACTTGGGTCACGACCTTGCGCTGCAGATGTTCCCTGGGCTCGATCCGCTGGCGCGTGTGGGTGCCGCAGAGTGCTTCGAGACACACCTGGCGGAGGACGCAACATTGCGTCTGGACGCCCTTACTGCGCTGATCGCGGTGGGAGCGGGTCAGGTCGCACCCAGCCACTCGATCGATGCCGCTGCGCGCCTCATGAGCCTGTGCACTCCACCCGAGTTCCTCGCCGCGCAGATCGCCGGGCCCTACCTGGAGGAACCTGCGCTTGCATCAGGTCTCGACGAGGCGTGCATCGACCGGGTGGTGGCGGGGCTGGACTCGTTCATGCTGTATCGCGGAGTTCTTACCCCGGACCCGCTCGACGAGCTTGTGACCGCGGCGGACTTCACCACATCTCTACTTCCCTGCATTTCGCTGGGGACGATCTACGCCGTCGAGGCGAACCTGACGCTGAGCGGCGCCGAGGTTCGTTGCCTTGACGAAGCGCTGGGTCCGTTCGGAAGCGAGCTCCTGGAACGTGCACTACAGGGTTCCTTCGACGACGACGAGGCCGATGCGACCCGCCAGGCCCTCGTCGACGGGTGTTTGTCGCCCTAGTTGCACGATCCATTTGCCAACGATCGCGTTCACCCATCTGTCAATCAATCAGTTGACAGTTGTTCTGCGGCGGCCTAGGTTCCACTCATGCCGACCGCGACCCTCGATGACGCATTCGAAGCGCTGGCGAACGGCCATCGACGCGACATCGTCGCCGCGCTGAGCGCGCAGCCGATGGAGACACCAGCGCTTCTTGCGCGCTACGAGATCTCACGTCAGGCGCTCAACCGTCACGTCCAGATCCTCGAGCAGGCGGGGCTGGTGCGGCGTGAACGGCGCGGCCGCGTGCAACGACTGGAACTCGTCGGCGACGCGGTTGCCGAAGTCATCGACTGGCTGAGCACGGTTCGCCTGGCCTGGGAGTCGAGCCTCGACCAGCTGGGCCGCGTGCTCGCCGAATCCACAGAGGAGGAATCACCATGAGCGAAATCGTCACGACCGAACGCCACTACCCGAGTCCACCCGAGGCAGTGTTCGCCGCATGGCGCGATCTGAACACACTCACCCGATGGTGGGGGTGCGCACCGGAGACGCTCTGGCGTGTCCACACGTGGGACTTCGGGGTCGGCGGCGAGATCCACGTCAGCCAGACCTTCGGAACCGAGGACTACGAAGTGCGCGGCGACTTCGTCGAAATCGACGAACCGTCTCGGATCGTCTTCACCTGGGAGCACGATCAGGTGATCACGGTGACGATCAAGCCCGATGAATCGGGCTCGATCATGCGGGTCGACCACGCCGGCCTCGACTCCGCCATGCACCCGATCGTGACCGGCGGCTGGGCGGCGAGCTTCGACCACATCACAGAGGCGCTCACATGAGTGCGCCCGAGAACTTCGAGTTCACGGCAACCGAGACCTTGCGACAACAGGCTCTCGGACTCCCCAACACCGTCGAAGGCGAGTCCTGTGTCAATCGCGCCTTCTCGGCGGGCGGCAAGAACTTCGCTTTCGTCGGCGAGCGCAAGGGACGTTGCACGCTCCGGCTGAAGCTCGGACCCTCGGTCGCGGAGCTGAGCGCTCGAGCCGAACGTGACGGCGAGAGATACCAGGTCGGGTCGGCCGGATGGACGCTCGTGACCTTCGCCCCGGACGATCCACCCCCTGCCGAGGAATCCGCTACCTGGATCGAGGAGAGTTATCGCCTGCTCGTGCCCGCCAAGGCGCAGGTGCCGACCAACGAGTAGGCGATCGCTGACCGCAGGCACCTGCGCGCAGGTGTTTGCACGACAGGTTCCCCACGAGCAACAGCTACCTCAACCGGGTCAGGGCATCTTCATTGCCAGCACATCTGCCGGGTTGATCTCCGGCGGCTCAGCGAGCAGGTCGGCGTTGGCGCCGAGTGCAGCAACGATCTGGCCGGCGGCATGGGCATCGCGGGCCTCGGTGTTGGGGAAGGCGTCGAAGATCCAGAAGGTCTGGTCGTCGCTTCGCACGGCGAACCACACGGTGGTGCCTTCCTCTGCGTTGGCCAATTCGACCGCGCCGCTCAGCAACTCGGCGAGCTCGGCGGCACGATCCGCTCGGGCGACGATCTTGGCGACGAAGGCGACGGGAAGTGTGGTGGTCATGTCAAGTTCTCCTCAGGTTGCACGGTGGCGAGATCCGCCGTGGTGTCTCCCACAATGACGACCACAGCCCGCCGACAGAAGTGGCGGATACGACGGTGTTGCTATCATTTGCGCCATGCAGATTGGCATGGCCGTCAACGCCGGAAGCTTCGGCTCTGGCGTCGCATCGATCATCGACATCATTCGCGTCGCCGACCAGGTCCGGGGCGAGATCGATGCGACCATTCCGCCGATCGGGCTTCGAATGGCGGGACCGGGAACGGAGATCGAGCTCAGCACCGCGATGACCCTCCGAGCGACGTGCGGGCTAGAGGACCTTTCGGCGTGCGATCTCGTGGTCATTCCGGCGCTCGGGACCCTCACCGGGCCAACGACGAGGTCATGCCTGGACACCGCCGAGTGCCGACAGGTGCGCTCGGCGCTCGAGAATCTCGATCCGGCGACAACGAGGATGGCCGCAGCCTGCACGGGCGTGTTCGCCCTCGCCGAAGCGGGTCACCTCGACGGGCGGCGAGCCACGACGTCGTGGTTTCTCGGGGCCGACTTCCGACGGTCGTACCCGGAGATCGACGTCGATCTCGACGAGATGGTCGTGACCGATGGGCCAGTGACCACGGCCGGAGCGGCGTTTGCACACGTCGATCTTGCGCTGGCGATTCTGCGGAGGATCAGCAGCGATCTCGCCCGACACGTAGCGCAGCTCCTGGTGATCGATGAGCGACCGTCGCAAGCGACCTTCATCGCGTACGACCACGTCCAGCACGACGACGAGTTGGTGATTGCGTTCGAACGTCACGCCCGGGCCTCACTCGACCGGCCGTTCGACGTCGGCACTGCAGCTGCCGCCGTCGGCGCCAGCCGACGAACGCTGGAGCGCCGACTGCGAGAGGTGCTCGGACTCACCCCGCTCGGCTACGTACAACGACTTCGCGTCGAGCGGGCGCGCCACCTCCAGCGAACCACCGACCTGTCGATCGACGACATTGCGCTCCGGGTGGGCTACGCCAATGCCGAGTCGCTGCGGGCGCTGCTTCGCCGCACGCCCTGACGCGCCGGTCCTACGCCGGCGGCGCAAAGAGCTGGCCGCGTGCCGGATCCGGAGCGATCCCGAGCCGCTGCAGACAGCGCCACCAGATGGCGAAATAGCCCACGATCGGCTTACCGATCCGACGCTCGAGGTCGGGCACCAGGTGCACGAACCGCCCGGGAATTCCGGGGACCATGATCACCTCAGCGTCGGGGTGCGCCTCGGCGACCTCGACCAGGCTGGCTTCGATCAACGCATCGGGAAAGAGCTCGAACGCCGCCGCAAAGGCGGTATCGGCATCGGCGAAATGGCCTTGGTCGGTGAAACTCTGCGCGCCGACGACGCGCAACCCGGCTTCCTCGGCGAACGCTCGGTAGCGGGCGACCCATTCGTCGCCGTAGTACGTCGTCGCCAACGCCACGCTGGACCCGCCCACCGCGTGGACACCTGCGGGCACGGACAAGCCCATCATTTCGAAGGGACGGCCGCACCGGTCCTCGATCCGCTGGCGCAACTGTTCACCGCCGGTCCAGCCGTGGACCGTCGAGAAGGGCGTGCCGAGTTGCAGGATCACGTCTGCACCCGCATCGGCCAACGAGACCGCACAGGCCTCGATCTCATCGGCGCATGCGGCGATCTCGTCGAGTCCGTAGCCGAAGTCGCCATCGACCCGAATCTGCGTGTGGAGCATGTCGATCTCGGGACGGAGCTCGACAAGCTCCTTCGGTGTCGTGTCGAAATAGCGAGGGACCACGACGATCCCCACTCGGCGACGCTGCGTCATGTCTCAGGTCTAGTCGTCGAACGACAGCAGAGCATTGCGAATGGTGGAAGACGACACGGGTCGATCGGTGCCATGCAACGACCCGAGGTGGCCGCAGCGACGACCCTGAAACGCCTCGCGCCGGGAGACCACTGCGCGATCGTGCGCAGAACGCAGCACTCGCATCGGCGCATGATCAGCTGATGACGGACGATGCCGCGCCCAGCGCCGGGGTCGAGGCGACACCTGCGCCCCAGGTCGACTCCACCGGCGGACTTGACGCGGGCGAACGACTGCGTCGCAACAAGCGGCGAGCATTCGTCATCAAGCTCGTAGTCGGTGCGGTCGGCATGGCGAGCGCGCTCTGCCTGGCGATCGAAGGTGGTCTCAACGCGGGCTTCGGCGCCGCGGCCGTCGCGGCGGTCGTAGCACTCGGCACCGCGCTACAGGACTGGCTTGTACACAGCGAACACCTGTCAAAGCGGCAGGCACGGCAGACCGCCGGCGCAGCGCTGGTCGTGGGCGTCACGGTCTTCCTCCTTTGTATGTGCATCGACGGTCGCTCGAAGGATCAGCAGCTTCTTGACGACGTGCTCGAGCTGCGCTCAGGTACCTCGGTGGCACTCGCCACCGAGGGGTCGGCGGTGTCGCTGGACGGGGTCTGGTTCCCGCAGTCGCCAGGCGATCCAGAGGGCGAGCTGGGAACCGGATCCGCGCCGATCGGTGCATTCGAATTGGACCGCTTCGAGGTGCCCGTCGAGCAGTACCGGCTCTGCATGATGCTGCCCGATGAGGAATACCGTTGTCCAACCCCAGCCGACGGCGGGGCGCACGCGCTCCAGGACGCATCCCGCCTCCCGGTGGTGGGGGTCGATGCCGCAGCAGCCTTCCGCTTCTGCGCGTGGGTCGGCGCGAGGTTGCCGTCCGATGACGAGTGGCTCTTTGCCGCGCGAGGCGACGCCGGAAGGTCGTGGGCATGGCTTGAGGACGAGGCGGCAAATGGGGTCGACGCCCGGGAGATTGCGTCCAACGCCAACGTCGCCGGCGCGATTGAGGTCGGCCGCATCGACGAAGACGAACCGTTACCAGATCTAGCTCTTCCCCCACTGCTGGAGATCGACGCTCGACCCAGCGCGCGCACGCCGGACACCGCCATCGATCATCTGCTTGGCAATGTCTGGGAGTGGACCGCCACGTCGGTGGACTACTCCCGAGGGCGGATCTGGCAGCCGGGCGGCGACGCACGGTCCCTCATGCTTCGGGGCCACTCATTCACCTCCACCGCCGACGGCCTCGAGATGTTCCAGTTTCTGGACCTTCCTGTGGACGCCACAGCAACGGACATCGGTTTCCGCTGCGCTCGTTCGATCCAAACAGAGGACACCCAATGACACGAATCCTGTCAATCTGGTTAACGCTCGTGCTGCTCGCAACCGCCTGCGGCTCGGCGATCGACGGCGGCCCCGACACCGCGGCGGCGTCAACTGACGAACCAGCACAAGACGAACCAGCACAAGACGAACCAGCACAAGACGAACCAGCACAAGACGAACCAGCACAAGACGAACCAGCACAAGACGAACCAGCACAAGACGAACCAGCACAAGACGAACCAGCACAAG
>JBCCIC010000007.1:0-299332 GCA_039028435.1 Actinomycetota bacterium
AGCGGCGGTGCGGTAGGCCTCGTTGGAGGCTTCGAGTGCGGCCGAGTTTTGGAGGAAGGGTGATTTGTCTTCCCAGGCGGCGTCGCTGTTGTACACGACGGCGAACGCCTCCATCGCCGCAGTCGTGGCCTCATCGGAGCGTGCGCTGCCGCCCGCCCCGGAGCCAACCCGATCGACGATCTCGGCGATCATCGGTGTCAGCTCATCGACCAGGTAGTCGATGCTCAGGATCGTGGAGAAGCTCAGGGCCCCATAGACCGGATCCTCGGCATCGAGCCAGAGCACACGATCTTCCTGGATCACCGCGGTTGCGCCCCAGAGTGGATCGGCTTCGATCAGTCCGCGCACCTGCTCGTCGGCCCGAACGATGAGAACGTCGACGTCCAGAAGGTCGATCTGTTCCGCGCTCATCTCGAACGAGTCGAGGTCGCCGACGATCTCGGCGATCTCGGCAGGGTATGTCAGCCCGAGCGTCTGAAGGAACTGCATCGGGGGAGTGGATTGGCCGACGACCCAGTAGGTGCCGTCGGCGGTCGGGTTGGCCCATGCGAACGTGGCGCCGCCGAACCCCTCGTTGACCCGCTCCGCGTCGAGGATCGAGGCCAAGGTCACCGTGACGATTTGATTGGCTTCGTCGCCCGTTCCGAGCGCCTGTCCAATCAGGCGGGTTTGGTCTTCCCAGGACATGCCGAACGCCGGGTCGTCCGGGCCCTCCACGATCGTCGGCGCGATGGCGGTGAGGAGCTCGTACTCCTCCTCGGTCAGTCCGGCGTGGGTGCCGACGATCAGGTCGGGGTCGAGCCCGGCGATGGTCTCGTAGGCAAGCTCGCCAAACGGCATGTCGAGCACGGTCGGCGTGCCATCACCCAGGGCTTCCTGCGCCCAGGGCCATGCTGCGTGGTCGTAGCCGCCAAACCACTCGCGGACGGCTACCGGCACGACCCCAAGGGCGAGGACCGGGTCTTGCTCGCTGAAGCCGATGGTCACGACCCGTTCAGGCTGTCCGGCGATCGACGTCGTTCCGTACTTGTGCACGACGTCTCGCGTGGGTTCGCCGTCGACATCTTCGGCCGCGCTCGCGCTCTCCGAGGACGATGCCGTCGACGATGAGGCATCCGACGACGATGCCTCTGACGTCGATGCTTCTGACGTCGATGCCTCCGAGCTCGACGCCTCGCTCGCCGATCCTGAGCTGACCTCGGACGCGCCCGAGTCGTCCGCAGATCCGCTGGACGAACCGGCCGAGAGGTCGGCGTCGTCGGAGCCGCCGCAGGCTGCAGCGAGCATCACCACCGCAAGCGCGATGGCGAGCAGGCGGGTCAGCGTCATGCTTGTTCCTCTTGCTCCGCGGAGGTCGCAAGGCCGTGCTGGGGCGCTTCGCCGCAGTCGTGCTCGGGGAGATCGCGCCATTGGCCCGACGCGAGGTCGTCCTGAGGGTCGCTGAGGAGCTCCTCGACCAGGCAGGCGGCATGGGCGGCCTGCGCGACCTCATTGAGTTCGCACGGCAGGATCGGTCGATCTGCGGTGATTCCGACGGCGGTTACGCAGAGACCGGTGTCGGGACGAAGGCGACCGACGAGGCGCGAGCCGATTTCAGCTTCGACCTCGAGATCGTCGAGGATCTCGTGCACCCGATCCGGTGTGGTCATCGTGGCGAACCACCGCTCTTCGCGCCCTTGGCTGTGGCGACGGAAGAGGTCGGCGCCGAACGGTGCGAGCGAGCCGGTGACTTCGAGCGCGGCCACGTTTTCGCCGAGGTTCGGTCGCATCGGACAGTGACTGGAGATGACCAGCCGGCGCAGCGTGCACAGGTCCAGCGCGGCACCCGGGTGCCGTCCAGCCATGATCGGCGGTGCATGATGGCGGTGGATGCGGATCGCTGCATCGTCGATTACATGCGCGAGGCCGACGGCGAGTCGGAAGCGTTGGTGGAGTGATGTCATCGCTTGGCTCTCCAGGAGGGGCGTATCGGTGCGTTGCGTACGTGTTGCGAGCTCATCGTGGGTGCGTGGGAATCGTGGGTGCGTGGGAGTCGTTGCGTTTGGGAGTCGTTGCGCTCTAGGGCTGACCGAGCTCGTCGAATGCGGCGGCGAGGTCGGCCAGGAGGTCACCGGTGCGGGGGCCGTTGCCGAGCAGCAGCTGGTCGTCGTAGCTGAGGACGGCACGGTTCTGGCCGGCTGGGGTCGCGCCGAGGCCGCCGACCTCGAGGAGGCCCTCGATGCCGCCGACCGACTCGAGTCCGGCGGCGGGTACGAGCAGGATGTCGGGGGCCTGGACAAGGAGGCTTTCGGCCGAGATCGGCGTCGCGCTCTCGAGCTCCATCAGCGTTGCGATGTTGACCCCACCAGCAGCCTCGATGAGCCAGTGGGTCGCGGCATCCTCCCCGAGCACCAACTGGGTGCTTGCGCCACGTATGTAGAGCGCGGCGACCACGGGGGCGTCGTCACCCGGTGCACCGCGGTGGGCCTCGATGGTCGATTCGAGCGCCTGGGCAAGGACCTCGCCGCGCTCGGGAACGCCGAGCGCCTCGGCAACGGCCCGGATCTTGCCGCTTGGCCCATCGGCGCTGGACTCGTTGGGCACGATGACGAGGGGAAAGCCGAGGCGGCGAAGGTCTTCGATCGTCTCGGGCGGTCCGGCGATCTCGGTGGCGAGCAACACCGTCGGCGCGAAGGTCGCGATCGACTCGGCGGTGAGCGAGCGCTGGTACCCGATCTCCGGCAGTGCATCGGCCTCGGCGGGATAGGTGGCCGAGAGGTCCGTCGCTACGACGCGATCGCCGAGTCCCAGCGCGAACACGACCTCGGCGACTGTGCCATCGAGCGGGATGATCCGGTCGACCGACTCGATCGTGACCTCGGTGCCGAGATGGTCCACGACGGTGACCGGTAGCTGGGGGCCGTCGCCCGTTGCTGGTGTGTCTTCGGTGCCGTCCCCGGTCACGTCCTCTTCGGTCGCGTGCTCTTCGGTCGCGTGCTCTTCGGTCGTGTCGTGGTCATCCGAGTCGTTGTGCTCGTCGGAAGCAGGGCTTTCGGCGCCGTCTGCCGGTTCGCTGGCGACGGCCAGTTCTTGCTCGGCAGCGTCGTCGTTGGATGACCCACTACCGCAGGCCGCAGCGAGGGAGAGCAACAGCACGACGACTGCTGACAAATGAGCCAGCGTCGGCAGCCGTCGTGCTGTTGCAGGTGGTAGCCCCATTCCCACGTTCGGCACCTTAGCGGACGGTGGTAGGAATGCCTAACAAAAGTTACGATGAATGCTGGTCACAACAAACAATCCGAGCTGAACGTCAGGATGGGGGGTGTCGAATGGAGGGATTGTCGGGCGCGACGGGGCCTGGTTCGCGGCGCACGGAGCGATCGAGCGCGTGGCTCCTGATCTGCGTCGACTGCGGTGCCGTTGCCGGCGATGGTGACGGTGGTTTCGGCGACCCTGGGGTCATTCACCACCAGGCACCTGAACGCTGCCCGGTGTGTGGTCTGGGCGAGGTGTGGATGCGGCCCGTCCCCTAGCGCGGATCTCCCGCCGGTTCGAGCCGGTCTTGCCGAGTGGGTGTGTGGGCTCTGGACGGTCTCAGGCTGCGGTGACCACGATGCGCTGCACCGTGCTACTGCCGAGCCCGATCGGTCCACCGTCGACCGAAACCGTGGCCGTGCCGTCAGGGGCCATCGAAAGCATGGTTCCGATGCGACCCGGCATCAATCCGGAGGCTTCGAGGAAGGCCAGCTGGCCTGGCTCGAACTCGAGCTCCTCGGGGATGCGTACCACCGTGAAGTCGCCGCCGGTCTCGATCTTGGCCAAGACCATCGCATCGGTCGGTTCGACATAGTCGCTGCCGGGAATCGGGTTGCCGTGCGGGCAGGTGGTCGGGTCTTCCAGCAACTGCAGCATGGCGCTTTCGACGACGGGGGAGATCACGTGCTCCCATCGGCCGGCCTCGTGGTGCGCTTCGGTCCAGCTCAGTCCCAACACATCGGTCAGAAAACGCTCGGCGAGGCGGTGCCGGCGGACGATGGTCGTCGCTAAGAGCATGCCCTCTCGGGTCAGGCCGATTTCACCGCCGTCATCGACCGTGACAAGACCCTCGGACTCCATACGTCGGATCATCTCCGACACCGCTGGCCGCGACACCTCGAGGCGCTCGGCGATACGCGCTTGGATCACCTTGATGTCGTCCTCGGCGAGTTCGTAGATCGTCTCCGTGTACTCCTCGAACGCGGGATGATGCTCTGCGGAGTCGTAGGCCATGTCAAGCAGCCTAGCACGCTGATTTTCGCCCTCGCTGGGGTTTGTCAAGTTGACCTAACATCGCTATATTCGCCCCCCGGGCGGGCAATGATGCCTCGTCCGAACGGAGGGCTGACATGAACATCGAGGGGATCGGGCTGATCGGGCTCGGTCACGTGGGGAAGAACGTGCTCGAACGCATCGAGCCGATCGCACCCGTGGTGCAGTACGACACGGCCTGGGGCACCCCGTACCCGACCGAGGAACTGGCCGCCTGTGACCTGGCGATCGTGTGTGTTCCGACGCCCTCGCTCGCGTCGGGCGAATGCGACACCTCGATCGTCGAGAAGGCCGTCGCGGCGCTGCCTTGTGACCGTGTCTGGATCCGGTCGACAATCACGCCGGGCACCAGCGACATGTTGGCTGAGCGCTACGGCAAGCGGGTGTGCTTCTCGCCCGAATATGTGGGTGAGACCACGTTCAGCGACGCCTACGACCTCGAAGAGTTCATGATCGTCGGCGGTGAGCCCGAGGATCGACGGTTCATCATGGATCTGGTGATGCGCGGCCCGCAGCGGCCGAGTCGTTTCATTCAGTGCACCAATACCGAAGCCGAGCTCGTCAAGTACATGGAGAACGCGTTCCTGGCCGCCAAAGTCGGTCTCGTCGCCGAGTTCCATGAGCTGAGCGAGACTCTCGGGCTCGACTGGTACACCGTTCGCGAGGCGTGGCTCGCGGATCCGCGCATCGGGACCGCCCACAGCCATGCGCTCTCGCATGACCTCGGCTTCAGCGGCAAGTGTCTTCCGAAGGATGTTGCGGCACTGTGCAGCTTCGCCGATCGGTCCGGAAGCCCGCTCAAGGTCCTCGAGTCGGTTCGCGACGCCAATGTCGAGCGTCGCGACGATGTCATCGACCTGCGCGCCGCCTGCGAGGACTCGCCGCAGGGCTGATCAAGCCAGGAGCTCGTCGCCGAGGAAGCCCTCCTCGTCGGGTGGGCGCGGCACGAAGAAGAACCCGCCGGCAACCGGTCGGATGTACTCCTCGAGCACTTCGCCGTCGAGGCGTCGTTGCACGGTGATGAAGCCGTCCTCGAGGCTGCGCTGGTAGCACACGAAGATCAGACCCTGGTCGAGCTGGTCGTTGCCGTCGAACCCCGATGCGTAGTTGAACCCGCGCCGAAGGATCAGGTTCTTTTCGCTGCCGGTCGTGCGTGGGTTGGCCCGGGCGATGTGGCTCTCGAGGTCGCCGTTGAACTCCGGCGTGTCCGACTCATTGCGCATCCCGAGCGGCGCACCGGAGTCGCGATGGCGACCGAAGATCGCTTCTTGTTCGTTGAGGCGGGTGCGATCCCAGAACTCGGCCTGCATCCGAATGACCCGGATGACCTGATACGTGCCGCCGACCGCCCAGTCGGGCTGACCATCGTCGGGGCTGATCCAGACTCGATCGGCCATGACCGCCGGATCGTTGCTGTCGAGGTTCGCCGTCCCGTCCTTGAAGCCCATCAGATTGCGGACCGGAGCTTCGTCGGGACCCGCTTCGGGATTCAGCTCGTTGAAGCCTTCCTTGGACCACTTGGGCACGAAATGGCCGCGTGTCTCACGAAGGATCTGGCGGAGGGTGTGCACGACGGCGTCGCTGCTGTTGGCGCCGATCGTGATCGAGATGTCACCGTGGCTTCCCTCGGGGCGGACCAGGTAGTCGTTGCCGAACTTCATCATCGGCTGGAGCTCGTTGGGCTTTTGGTCGCCAAGGCCGAAACGGTCATCGAACATCGAGTCGCCGAAGCCGACCACCACGGCCGTGTCGGTGGCGCCGGCGACCGGGCCGAGGATGCCGGTGTCGTAGGGCGGAAAGCCGCCCGGTCGATCCTCGTAGCCCTCGCCCGTCATCACCGTTCGGATCGATGCGGTCAGATCCTGCAGGGCCGTACGGAGCTCGTCACGGTTCTCCGAGCGCAGGTCAAGGGCCACCACCATCCCGGCCGACGGGAGGGGAGCGGTGACCCCGGCCTGGTGCGCTCCGTGGAAGTCGTAGATGTTCGCTCCGGCCGGACCGTCGAGTGCCGCTGCGGTCGGGATACGGCTCGTGAGGGCCGCGGCCGCGCCGGCAACGCCGGCAGTGGTCATGAAGCGTCGTCGGTCAAGGGATGTCATGCGTGCCTAAGGGTAGGTGGGATGGCCGGAGTGTGAGGTGTCGAAGGCGGGGTGAAGAGCGGAATCGATCGCGATTCGCAAACGGCCGCAAAGAGACCCGCGAGTGGCGAGAAAAGCGCTGAAGGTGGGCGGGGCTGAGCCCGCCCACCTTCAGTGCCTGGTTTGATCGGTGATCATCGTGGGCTGCGAGGGGCAGCCCGACGATCAGCCGAGGCCAAGGACGCCGTTGAGCTGCGAGAGGTTCTCAGCCAGCTCGCCGAGCGTGGCGGCGAATTCGCCGCGCTCGTCGTCGGTGACCTCGCTGTAGTTGACATAGCCCTCGTCGTAGGAGCCGAACTGGGCCAGCTGGCCGTTGAGCTCGTCGAACAGACCCTCGATCTCGGCGAGGAGATCGGGTCCGGCCTCGTCGAGGGCTGGGGTCAACAGATCGACCAGAGCCTCGGCGCCTTCGACGTTGGCCTTGAAGGCGTAGAGGTCCGTGCCGGAGTAGCGCTCTTCCTCACCCGAGAGCTTGCCATCGGGTGCGGCAACCTCTTCGATGAGTTCCTGAGCGCCGACGGTCAACACGCCCGGCGGCAGGTCCAGGTCACCAGCGGTGTCGGCGAGGACCTGCAGGTCGGCAAGCAGCTGATCGGCGAACGCATCGGCACCATCGAGATCCTCGAGGATCCACAGGTGGTACTCGAGGCGATGCCAACCGGTGAATGTCGGGTCGAGCGGGCCGTCGAAGTCGTCCTCACGAGAGTCGACCGCACCGTCGACGTCCTCGATGAGGCCGGCGATCGGCTCGATCCGCTCCCAAGGGCGGCGGCTGATCTGGTAGTGACCCTTGGCCCCGTCGATGTCGCCGTCTCGGATGAAGTCGGCGAAGACGGCAGTCTCGGTCAGCATGTCCTCGATCTGTTCCTGGACATAGGACCGGTAGCCGTCGACGGCGTCGAGGATCAGCGGGTTGTCGGTGTCCTGGGCGACGTCGTCGGCATCGATGCCGCTGCCCGACGAACTCGAAGCCGAGCCGGAGGCGAGGTCTTCGGTCTCGAGGGCACCGATGTCGTCGGCAGTGATGCCCAGGGCATCCCACGCCGGCTGGAGGGCCGCTCGTACCTCGTTGCTGCCGCCGTTGGCGCCCGGCTCGTTCTCGAGGCCGAGGATGGCGTTGATGGCGTCGGCGTCGGCACCGGCCGGTGTCACGTAGGCCTCGATGACCCGCCAGAAGGCGAGGCCCTCGGCCTGGTGCACGCGAGCCTTCTCGGCGTCGCCTTCGGCGAGATCGTTCTCGACGAGGTGGGCGTAGCGAATCGTCGCCTGGCTGTAGGTGATGGCGACGGCGCGGACGACCGCATCGGCGGCGGCCTGGGCGGCGTCGATGTCCTCGGTGCCGGGGAGGAGCGCATCGCGGCCGTCGATCATGGCCTGCAGGATCTGCTCGTTGGCCTGCGAGGTGTCACCGGAACCCGTGGTGCCGAAGTTGCCGGCGCGCTTGTCGGCGGTGGCGTAGGGGCTGCAACCGGGCTCAGCGCCGTGATAGAACGCCCAACCCTCGTCCCAGTTGTGGACGGCGCCGGTCTGGATGTCGAAGTTGCCGTCCTGGGCCTTGCCGACTGCGGTCACCAGCTCGTGGACGACCCAGGCGATCATCACCTGGTTCTGGATGCCCTTCTCGACACCCTGGCCGCGAACGGCGTCGCTCTCACCCTCGAAGATTCCGGTGCCCTCGAGCGCTGCGGTGACGAAGTCGTCGAGTGGAGCAGGGGTGCCGTAGAAGTCGTTCAGGCCGTGATTGCGATCGTCGCGAGCGGCGAAGCCGCCGATCGTGCGGATCGATCCGTCGCCCTTGACCGAGTTCTCGCCGTCTTGGTAGAGCGCAGCGACGGCGTCGAAGTCGCCGGCGTCGAGCAGGTCGCCCATCGGGCAGATGTCGGCGACCACCAGGCGGTGGCTGTCGACGTTCGAGGCGTACTCGTAGCCGCCATCGCCGGGCGTCATCTCATCGGAGCCGGCCGCGCTGCCTGAGGCGCTCGACGAGCCAGAGCTGGCTGATCCGGAGCTTGCGGAGCCACTGCTGGCTGATCCGGAGCTCGCCGAGCCACTGCTGGCTGATCCGGAGCTCGCCGAGCCACTGGAGCCGGAGCTACCACTGCTGGCGGAACCGGAGCTGCCGGAGCCGCTGCTTGCGGACTCCGATTCGTCGCCGAGCTCGCGCACCGACGCACCATCGTCGCCGGAGCATGCGCTCGCGATGAGGCTCAAGGCGGCGAACGTCGCCACCAAGAGCGTGAAGAACTTGCGGGTCATCATCCCTCCACAGGAAGTTGTCGAGCGGATGATAAGCGCGCCTAACAGCAAAAGCTATGTGAAATGGCTGAAAAGAAAAGCAGTCCTGATCAGCGAATGCAAAGCAATCGTGACAGAAGCTATCGACGTTCGATCAGGCGGCGTTGAGCTCCCGGTAGACGGCCGGCACCACATTGCGCAGGTAGCGGCCGAGCTTGATGAACGACTCGCCGGTGGTGCGGAAGTGATAGCTGATCGGCACCTCTTCGTACCGATAGCCCTTGGCCAGCAGGTCGAGGGTCAGCACCTGGGCGTAGTTGAAGTCGTGGATGATCTCGGCATCGCGAGCCGCGGCGAGGGAAAGCCCTCGGTAGCCGGTCTGGCCGTCGGTGATCCGTCGGCGGGCGACGATGCTCAGAACCCGGGTAAGCACAATGTTGCCGAACCGGCGGTGCGGACGCATGTGCTCGATGTCGCCGAGGAACCGACTGCCACCCACGTAGTCGGCGCGCCCGGAGAGGATGGGCTCGACGATGTTGGCCAACTCTTCGGGGGGATACTCGCCATCCGCGTCGCAGAAGACGACGGCGGCCGCCTGTCGTTCGACACCGATCTCGAAGCCTCGGCGCACGGCAGCCCCGAGACCCTGGTTCTGTCCGAGTTCGATGACCTCGGCTCCCGCGTCGCGTGCGACCTGAGCGGTTGCGTCGGCCGAGCCGTCGTCGATGACGAGCACCTGCACCGGACGGCCATGGACTTCGGACGGTGCTCGGTCGATGCAGGCACCGACGGCTTCCTCCTCGTTGTAGGCCGGCATGAACAGCACCACCGGTGCGTCGGCCGCAGGCTCGGTCTCGCCGAGGCGAGGGTCGATGTCCTTTCGCAGGCGGAGTCGTCCGATCAACGAAGGGGAAGGAAGGGCCACGGCGATAGCTCCAGTGACGAGTGAATAGGCGGTCTTGAGTGCGTGGGCCGACAGCGCGGCCACGAGAGCGGGTCCACTGGCGTAACCGAGGGCGACCCAACCGGCGACGGCGGCGGCTTCGTAGGAGCCGATACCGCCGGGGGCGAACGCGGCCACCTGGGCGGCGATCGCGACCGCCGTGACCAGCACAGCATCGCTCCACGTGGGGTCGAGCCCGGCCCAGTGGGCGGTCTGCCACACCAACACCGATTCAAGGAGCCATGCAGAGGCAGAGGCGGAAAGAGCGATGACTCCGGGAAGTTTGACGTCGGTTCGGCGACGTGCGATCGCCGACAGCCATCGCCAACCGACGACGGCCGCCACGGTGATCAATGCCAGGCAGATCCACGCCGCCACGCCGAGCAGGTCGAACATGGCCGACGGGGCCACGATCGCGCCGATGGCGACGACGCTGAGCATGTCGGCGGCGCGCAGGGTGACGGTCGATGCGGCGGCGGCCTCGAGGCCCAGGCCATCGCGTCGGACCGCGGACACGACACGCAGCGGCTCGCCCAGGCGGAAGGGCAGCACGTGGTTGGCGCCGAGCGCAACGTGGATCGCTGCCAGCGCCTGGCCAAACGAGAGGCTCGGCACCACGCGAAGCCAAGCGATCGTCCGCACGACGAATGCTGCCGCAAAGGTGCCGAGCGCGATGCTCATGCCGCGGCCGTCGGCGAGTGCCTCGTCGAATGCGTGGCGTAGCGCGGAGCCGTCGACCGAGCGCACGATGATCACGATGGCGACGATGCTCACCGCCGTACCGATGCCGAAGACGGCACGGATCGGCAAGCGTTTGCGCAGCGCTCCCAGCGGATTCACGGGAGGGCAGTGTATGCCTGTAAAGGAGGATTTACGGGGCGTGATCGGGGATGATTACCTGGCGGTGTCCAGGCACCAATGAAACATCACCGCGCTGACCCGGATGAGGGGTGTCGAGGTGCTCCAGCGCCACCAGCAGGTCGGGTCCGCTGTCATGACGCACCGTCACCAACCAGCCACTGCCGTGGTACTCGGCGGTCACGACTTCAGCCGATCCCGAGTCCGCGACATCGAAACGAAGATCATCGGGCCGCACCATGGCGACCGGTGACGTGCAGTCGACCCGGCTGTCGATCGCTCCCAGCACCGTCCGCGCGGACGAAGTGGGGTCCTCGATCGGCAGGAAGCTCGCGGCGCCCATGAATGAGGCCACGAAGCGGTTTGCCGGCCGGTGGAAAATCGCGGCCGGCGCGTCGAGCTGCTCCAGGCAACCGGAACGCATCACGGCGATCCGATCGCCGATCATCAGCGCCTCGGCCTGGTCGTGGGTGACGAAGATTGCGGGAGTACCCGTGGCCCGGAGTGCGGCCATGATCTCGTGGCGCAGGGCGACTCGGAGATTGTGGTCGAGACTCGCGAACGGCTCGTCGAGCAGCATCAGAGCCGGGCGTGGAGCGAGGGCGCGTGCCAAAGCGACCCGCTGCCGTTCGCCGCCGGAGAGTTCATGGGGAAAGCGTCCGCCGTAGCCGGCGAGATTGACGAGGTCCAGCATCTCGTCGACGCGGGAGGTGATGCCTTCTCGAGCCGAGTTACGGATACCGAAGCCGATGTTGTCGGCAACCGTGAGGTGGGGGAACAGCGCGTGCTCCTGGAAGACCAAGCCGACCGAGCGCTGCTCCGGCGGGAGCTGGGTCGAACCGTCATCGACCAGTGTTCCATCGAGTTCGATTGCACCGGCGTCGAGTTCGACGAGTCCGGCGACCGAACGCAAGAACGTGGACTTGCCGCAACCGCTGGGCCCGACCAGCGCGAGAACCTCACCGGCGTGCAGTTCGAGACTGACCCCGTCGAGCGCTACGACGTCGTCGAACGTCTTGCGGAGGGCGCTCGCCTGGAGGGGCACTGCAGGCGTTCCAGGGACGTCAGTCATGTGCCGCACTCCGAGCGAGCTCGCGGCCGAGAATCGCCACCGTCGCCAATGCCACCGCGACGATCGTCAGTGCCGGCAGGGCAGCCAGTTCGAACAGCGATTCGGTCGCGAGGTTGTAGGTCCATATCGACAAGGTGTTGAAGCCGATCGGCCGCAGCAGCAGCGCGATCGGAAGCTCTTTGAGCGCGTCGATGGCAACGAGAACGGTGCCGGTGACAACACTCGTCCGAGTGAGCGGGAGGTGAATGCGTCCGACGATCGTACCGGGCCGCGCCCCCAGGCTCCGGGCCGAAGCGGTGACCTCGTCGGGCACCTGGGCGAGGCCAGCCTCGAGGGTCGTCAGGCCCGGTGCGAGGAATCGCACGCTGTAGGCGTAGACCAACCCCACCAGTGACCCGGTGGCGACGGCGCCGGGCAGGCCCAACCCGATCACCTCGAGCACGTCGTCGAGGGCCACCAGGGCGAGTACCACGCCGATGGCAACGACCGGACCCGGAACGGCGTAACCGATTGCGGTCAGGCGGGCCGCAAGCCGGTTCGCTCTTCGGTGCCCGAATCGTGCACCGTTCGTGACGACGATGGCTGCAAGCAAGCAGGTCGCCGCAGTGAGGACGGCCAGGATCAGCGAGTTCGACAAGAACTCGGGGAAGCGGCGCAGTTGCGGAGCACCACGTTCGGAGAGCGCCCACGCTGCGAGCTGAATCGTCGGAGCGCCGAACGCGACGAGCAGCACGGTGGTGCACACCGCAGTCGCCGCCCATCCGCGGGAGCCGCTGAGGCGCCGTGGTTCGAGTCCCGATGCAGCTCCCGCCGCTTGCCCGAAGCGGGCGCGCCCACGCAGCACCCGTTCCAGCCCGATGATCATGAGGGCGACCACGAGCACGAGCGTGGCGAACTCGCTGGCGGCATCGCGATCGAAGGTGCCTCGCCAGATGCGGAAGACGCCGACGGTGATCGTGTCCACCCCGAAGTACTGCACGGTCGCGAAGTCGGTGAGGGTCTCCATCATCACGACGGCCACACCGGCGGCGATCGCTGGGCGCAGCAGCGGGAACATGACCCGGCGGGCCGCCTCGACGGGCCCCGCGCCTAGCGAGCGCGCGACGTCGTACGCATTGCCGGCGACGTCGGCCAGTGCCGTACGGGCGAGCAGGAAGACGTAGGGGTACAGCACCAGGCTGAAGACGACGATCGCGCCGCCGAGCGACGAAACATCGGGGAACCAGGCGTCTTCGCCGAAGGTGTCGCGCCACCACCCCTGCACCGGGCCGGTGAAGCCGATCACGGACAAGACGACGAAGCCGAGGACGTACGAGGGCATCGCCAACGGTGCGATCAGTGCCCACCCGAAGAATCGTGAGCCGGGGAACCGGTAGGCGCTGACCAGCCAGGCGAGCGAGCAGCCGAGCAGCAGTGAGCCGATGCTGACTCCGACCAGCAGGAGCGCGGTGTCGAGCAGCTGGCCGGGTAGGCGAGTGGACCACTGTTGGCGCCAAACATCGACGTTCGGCCGCAGGATGCTGACCGAGAGGAAGGCGATCGGAATGACCACCAGCGCGGCCGTGGTGAGCGAACCGATGGGCCACGACAACTCGCGCGCTCGATCGCTGCGACTGCGCTCGACTCCCGCTGACGGCTCCATGGGCTCCATCGGCTCCGACGTCTCGGCGCCAGGGGTGGAGTCGGGAACGGTCGCGGTCATCGTGCTGGTGCAGGCGTATCGCCGCGAGCCCGCGGCGCCTGCAGGCTACTCGTAGCCCGCTTCGTCGAGAAGGCGCACGGCCTCGGCGTTGAGTGCGCCGAATTCAGCGGCGTTGAGGTCGTCGGCCACGAACGTCTCGCCGAACGTCGTTGCAATCAGGGCCTCGGGCGAGATGCTCGGGTTCACCGGGTACTCGTGGTTGCCGTCGACGAACGCGCTCTGGCCGTCGGTGGCCAGCCATTCGAGCAGCTGCTGGGCCAGCTCGGGATCGTCGGCATGCTTGGTGATGCCAGCGCCGGAAATGTTCACGTGCACGCCGCGACCCTGCTGGTCCGCCCAGACGAGTTCGACCGGGAAGTCGGAGTCGTCCTCGAGCAGGCGGGCGAGGTAGTAGTGGTTGACGATGGCAACGTCGCATCCGCCTTCGGCGACGGTGCGCAGCGCGATCACGTCGTTGGAGAGGATGTCGGCGTTGTCCGCCCAGCCGCTGACGATGTCGAGGGCGTCGTCGTAGCCGACGTTGCCGATGAGACTGGCGACTAGGGACTGGGTGTAGGTGTTCGAGGAGTTGCGCAAGCAGACCCGGTCGGCCCACTCGGGTTGGGCGAGTTCCTCGTAGGTGGTGGGCACGTCGTCGACGCGGTCGGGGTGGTACACGATCGTCCGGGCGCGGGCGCTGAGTGCGTACCAGTAGCCATCGGGGTCACGCAGGTTCTGCGGGATGGCCTCGTTCAGGATCTCGGAGTCGATCGGCGCAAAGATGCCGGCTTCGGCCGCGGTCGCGAGGTTGCCGGCATCGACGGTCATGTAGATGTCCGCCTCGGTGTCCTCGCCTTCGGCCTGGATTCGCTCGCGGAGCTCGGCATCGGAGCCCTCGAGGAACTCGATCGAGATGCCCGTTTCGTCGGCGAACTGGGTGAACGCCTCTTCGAGGTCGTAGTGGCGGCCGGTGTAGATCCGCAGGACTTCCTCGTCGCCGCCGCAAGCGCCCAGAAGGAGGACGAGGGCGAAGGCCGAGAAACCGGTGAGGAGGAATCGAAGCTTCATGATGGCGAGAGCCTATCCAGGTGCCCACCCTCATTTACGTCGACCGTTCAGTATTCCTAACTCGGTGCGACGCATTCGCCGGTCGGCACGGCATCATGGCCCCGTGCTTCAGCACGAGGCCTCGGAGGGGGATACCGAGACGACGCTTCTGCCCTGGCGCCTTGCCGTCGTGGGGTTGCTGGTGTTCCTTGTCGCTCTTGCGGCGGTCGATGCTCGCGCCACGTATGGCGCCCGCATCAGCGTCGATGAGCCGCAGTACTTGATCACGGCGATCAGTCTCGGTGAAGACTTCGACCTCGACGTCAGCGACGAGCTCGAGGAGAAGCGGTTCCTGCCGTTTCATGAACGCCGCAGCCTGAACCAGCAGACGATCGACCTCACCGAAGACGGCCAGCGCCTCAGCCCGCACGATCCGCTGCTGCCCGCGATCCTGGCGATCCCGATGCGGCTCGGTGGTTGGGTTGCGGCTCGGATCACGATGGCGGCGATCGCGTCGCTCACGTCGATGCTCACGCTCTATGCAGCCGTTCGGCGGTTCGACATCCCGGCACCGCGGGCGACGTGGATTGTCGCCGCGCTGTTCGCAAGCCCGCCGCTGATCTCGTTCGGCAACCAGATCTACCCAGCGATGCCTTCCGCCACATGCGTCGTAGTGGCCCTCCTGGTCGCGACGGGCAATGTCCGGAAGTGGTGGTGGTTGGGCTGCATCGCCGTGGTCGCCTTGCCGTGGCTGTCGGTCAAGTACGCGCCGCACGCCGCGGTGCTCGCACTTGGCATGCTCTGGCCGGTCCGCCGAGATCGTCGCGTGGTGGCCACGATCGTCGGCGTGTTGGGCGCTGCCGGGGTGATCTACCTGCTGTTCCACCAGCGCGTCTACGGGGGCTGGACGGTCTACGCGTCCGGCGATCATTTCGTCGAGGGCGGCGGCGAATGGGAAGTCGTCGGCAGTCGATTCAACCCTTGGGGACGCACCCGGAGGCTGGTCGGGCTGATCGTCGATCAGAACTTCGGACTCGCCGCTTGGGCGCCGGTGTACCTCGGCCTGCCGGCGGCTCTCACGTGGTACGCCACTCGGCGCCGCGCGCATTGGCCACTGCTGATCGGCCTGTTCCTGGTCGGCTACTTCATGGCCACGTGGATCGCCCTGACGATGCACGGATGGTGGTGGCCGGGGCGCCAGCTGATGCCGGTCATGCCGGTCGCCGTCTTGGTCATCGCCGCAGCCGTTGCCCACTCGCGTCGGTGGACGGCGGCGGTCCTCGGTGCGAGCGCATTGGCGATCATCGGCTGGCTGTGGCTGGTGGTCGAGGCGTCGACCGATCGGCTCACCTTGATCGTCGACTTCTGGGACACGCAGTGGCCCTTCTACCGGGCGTGGCGGAACATTTTCCCCGACCATCACGGGTTCAGCCTCGACGAGCCCATCCTCACGTCCTTCTGGGGTGCGGTGCTGATCGGGACCTGTGCGCTGGTCGTGATGCGTCGAGGCTCGCCGGACGCTTCGAGCGATCTCGCCGAGGTCGAAGCGGACGAGGCAGCCGAGGCAGTCGAGGCAGTTGAGGCCGAGAGCGTTGGTGAGTCGGGGCTGACAAAGGAGTCAACTGCATGAGTCGTGTCGCGGTCCTTGGGGCCGGCCCATCCGGGTTGTATGCCGCCCTCGCCGCGGCCGAGGCGGGTCACGACGTCGAGGTGTTCGAAGCCGCTCCCGCCGTCGGTGGCATGGCCGGCAGCTTCGAGGTCGCCGGCCAACGCGTCGACTTCGGTTCGCACCGCCTGCATCCGGCCACCGATCCCCAGATCATGGCTCGGATCCGAGACTTGCTCGGTGACGACCTCCAGGCGCGAGAACGGCGAGGCCGGATCCGGCTCCGCGATCGGTGGGTCGGCTTCCCGCTTCGAAGCGTCGACATGGTGCGATCGCTGCCTCTGGACTTCAGTGCCCGAGCCGCGTTCGACACGTTGACCGGCCCGCTGCGCCGGGAGAGTGACGGCAGCTTCGCCGGGGAGATCACTCGGCGGCTCGGTCCGACGATTCACCGCGAGTTCTATGCGCCCTATGCGGTGAAGTTGTACGGCGCGGCCTCGAACGAGCTGTCGTCCGAACTGGCCGATCGCCGAGTCGCGGCGGGTTCACCGATCGACGTCTTGAAGAAGGCGGTCGGCGCCCGGAACGAGGAGGGTCGCCGCTTCTGGTATCCGCGCAACGGGTACGGCCAGATCGCCGAGGCCTTCGCCGATGCCGCTACCGAGGCTGGCGCATCGATCTCGCTCGCTTCGCCGGTCGCCGGGCTGACTCGGTCGGCTGGCGAAGCGGGTTGGTCCGTCGCAGTTGGTACATCATCGGGCGACGAGGCCTCGTCTCGAACCACCCAGGTCGATGTGGTGCTGTCGAGTATCCCGTCGCCGGTGCTCGCCGACATCATCGACCCGGCGCCCGGGACCGAGGTCGACGGAGCGCTTGCGCAGCTGCGCAACCGGGGAATGGTGCTCGTGTACCTCGTGGTGCCGCGTGATCAGTACACGCCCTTCGACGCGCACTACTTCCCCGAGCTCGAAGTGCGCACGGCTCGGTTGTCCGAGCCGAAGAACTACCGCGATGGCGACGATCCGTCCGGCCAGACCGTGCTCTGCGCCGAGGTGGCGTGCTGGCCCGGCGACGACGTGTGGACCGCCGACGTCGAGGGACTCGCTGAGCTGGTCACGGACGACCTTGGTCGGGCGGGGCTGCCGGCGCCCGACGCCGTCCACGCCGAAGTGCGTCGCCTGCCCAACGTCTATCCCGTCTTCGAACCTTCGACAGCGAGCGCTCGCGTGGTGGTCGATCGGTGGCAAGCAGCTCTCGACGGGGTGGTCTCGTTCGGTCGCCAGGGCCTGAACGTTCCGGACAACCTGCATCACGTGCTCGCGATGGGCGCCGCGGCAGCCGGAGCTGTCGGCGACGGTGGAACGATCGACCGAACTGTGTGGCAGACCTCGCTTGACGAGTTCGCCACCCATGTCGTGCAGGATTGACTTCAGCTAGCGCCTCAGGTAGAAATACTCGGGCATGGTAGGCACGCTTTACGCACCTGTTGCGCTGCGGGGCAGCAGCGCCCAGGACGTACCCGTCCAGCGAGTCGTTCCGGGCTTTGGGTTCGGAGCGCACTCGCTGGGGGTGCGCGTTTCGAGCGTGGCGGCAGCGTCGTGCTGATCTGTCACTGCGCGGTGGTGAACGACCGCAAGATCAAGGAACTCGCCGCTGGCAACGCCTCGGTCGAGGCCATCGGCACCCTTTGTGGCGCGGGCCGCGACTGTGGGAGCTGCGTCGATCGCATCGAGGCCATCGTGGCTGCGCACGTCTCGGAGGCGCCTGCCATACTGCGAGTGGCGTCCTGACACACCCGGTCGGGTCGCCTTTTGCTGCCCCACCAAGTCAGGACATCCCATGCAAGGCGATCCCGAGATCATCGAATTCCTCAATGAGGCCTTGACGGCCGAGTTGACCGCCATCAACCAGTACTTCGCCCACGCCAAATTGTGCGAGAACTGGGGATACCAGAAGTTGGCATCGTTCTATCGCAAGGAGTCCATCGAGGAGATGAACGACGCCGAGAAGCTGATGGATCGGATCCTCTTGCTCGATGGCATGCCGAATCTCCAGCGCCTCGGCACGGTGAGCGTCGGCGAGACCGTTGAGGAACAGCTCGCCGTCGATCGCCAGCTGGAGGAAGATGCCATCGCTCGCTACCGGCGCGGTGTCGTGTTGGCGCTCGAGAAGGGCGATGCCGGTACCCGCGAGATGCTCGAGCAGCTCGTGGTCGGCGAGGAACATCACCTCGACTGGATCGAGACCCAGCAGTCGCTCATCGCCGACATCGGCGTCGAGCGCTACCAGCAGTCGATGATGGGCGACCAGACCGAGGGGTGAGCCCGGCGCGAGTGGTTCGCCGGTTCGCTTGGCTCTATTCGCCCTTCCATTCGGGGGCTCGCTTCTCACTGAACGCGAGCGGGCCCTCGATGAAGTCTTGGCTCTTGATCATCGCCCGGACGGCGTCGTACTGCTTTTCGTAGGCGGCTTGTAGACCCTGTTCTTCGAAGCCGAGCATGGCCGCCTCTTTGGTGGCGCGAATCGACATCGGTGAGCACTCGAGGATCATCGCGGCCCATTCGCGGGCGCGTGTCATGAGTTGGTCGTGGGGGACCACCTCGTTCACGAAACCGAGCTCGAGTCCTTCCGCGGCGGGCACGTGGCGTGCGGTGAGCATCATGCCCATCGCACGCTTGAGGCCGATCTGGCGGGGGAGTCGGTGGACGCCGCCAGCGAGTGCGGCGAGGCCGACCTTGGGCTCCGGGAGGGCGAAGCGGGCGTTCTCGCTGGCAATGATCAGGTCACATGCCAGGGCAATCTCGAACCCGCCACCCATCGCCACGCCGTTGACGGCGGCGATCACTGGCTTGTTGAGATCCCAGCGGGCGGTGAGTCCGGCGAAGCCTGTCGCCGGTGCCGCTGACCGGTCGCCGCCTTCGGCCTGGTAGCGCAGGTCGTTGCCCGCGCAGAAGCCACGGTCACCTGCGCCGGTGATGATCGCGACCCAGAGGTCGGGATCGTTCTGGAAATCGTCGAAGACCCCGGCGAGCTCGGCATTGCCGGGCGGATGCAGGGCGTTGAGACGATCGGGACGGTTGATGGTGACGATCAGTAGGTTGCCGTCGACCTCAGTGGTGCTGAATTCCCCCATGGGCTCCAGTCTTCGCCAGGGTGCGGCGATTCACCAAATGGCCACGGTCAGGCGGGGTCATCGCCGTCGTTGGAGGATCCGAACATCAAGGTCCGTTTGCCGGTCGTGGAGGGGCGGTGTGTTCGTCGTGGCGCGGCGGTGGTTCGTGCGCTTTGGGCTGCAGGGTTGGGCTTGCCCGATTGCCCACGTCGGTCAGGTCGCCGATGGTGTCGCTGGACTGGTGTTTCGTTCGGGGTAGCTGGCCTGGTGGTCCAGGTGTTGTTCGACTGCTGGGTGAGGGTGAGGTTCGCTTGGTGGATGTGGTGGTGGCAGTCGGTGCAGACGAGGGCGAGGTTGTCGAGGTCGGTTTCGCCTCTGGCGGGGGAGTGCCAAGGGATCGTGTGGTGGGCTTCGCAGGTGACCCAGTTCGCGCCGCACATCACGCATCCGCCGTCGCGTGCCACTAAGGCGAGGTATTGGGATGTGGTTGCGTTGCGGGCGGTGCGGCCGAGCCAGAGGGGTCGTGAGGTGGTGGCGTCGATGAGCATGATCGACAGTTCGGCTCGCTCCAACAACTTGCGGGCGTAGTCGTCGGTGACGGGGCTGCCGCCGGCGATGTGGGGGTCGGAGCCGTCGACGGGCACGAGCAGCATCGTCGACGGCCGAGCCATCACACCACCGCTGCCGGGCTTGTTCAGGACGACGCCGGCGAACGCGTCGAACAGCCGCTGTTCGCGGGTCCGCGGATGCTGCCCTCGAGGAACCTCGCGGCCGCCGTCTTGTTCGCGCAGTTGTTTCTCGCGTTGCAGGACGGTGTTCCAGATCTCCTGCACCGTGGCGTCGTCGCCCCGCAACGTGATCGCGGCGAGCCCGGATGCCGGCTCCTCCCAGCGACGGGCCGAACGCATACGCCGCTGCCGCTCATGGAACGACTCATCACGCTTGCGGTTCTTGCGTTCCTTCGACAGCTTCTTACCCGCGTCGACAGATGACTTCTTGATGCGGTCGATGAAGTCCTGATCCGTCGCCGCCGAGCTGTCATCCGAAGCAGCGTCGGCGATGGTGTCGAGCTTCTCCTCCGACAGATCACCCGACGCCAGGTCGTCACCCAACGTACGGTTCTTCGCAACCGCCGCAGCACGAGCCGCCGCCTTACGCGCCGAAGCCTTCGAACGAGCACCACCAGCACGCGCTCGGCGCCGGGCACGGGTGTCGTCTCCGTCAGCACCGATCTCGGCCGCCAACCGGCGCACCTCGGCAGCATCCAGTTTCGAGCGTCCCAGCACGCAGCGGCGTTGCACCTCGGCCAATGGCAACTCGCCCAATGCGGCGACGAGGCGGTCGAAGTCCTCGACCCACTCGCTTGCCGACATGACCGCTGCCATACCGCCGACTCTGACAGAGGGGTACGACAAACTCGGCCCGAGAACGGCCCTCCCCGAAGAAATTCTTGCCTGGCGACACCGGTCTACACGAGCGCACCAACTACCTCCTTGACAGTGTCAAGTTGACAGTGGCAAGATGCATCTCATGACGATGCAGGATGAGCTTCTCCACGACGTGAGCCCGTACGTGACCGGCAACTATGCGCCGGTGACCGAGGAAGTGACGATCACCGACCTACCGGTGGTCGGCCAGATCCCCGAAGAGTTGGAGGGCCGCCTCCTGCGCAACGGACCGAACCCGATCGGCGACGTCGACATGGCGAACCATCACTGGTTCATCGGCGACGGCATGGTCCACGGCATCCGTCTGCGCGGCGGCCAGGCCGAGTGGTACCGCAATCGCTGGGTCGGCTCGCACAACACGATCGAGCACGGCCGGCGGACACCTCCGCAGCCGGTCAGCGACTTCGGCCCGAACACCAACGTGATCGGCCACAACGGCCAGACGCTGGCGATCGTCGAGGCCGGAACCGCCCCCGTCGAGCTGAACTATGAGCTCGAAACGATCGGTACCTGCGACTGGGGCGGCACCCTGCAGAACGGTTTCTCGGCCCACCCCAAGTACGACCCGCTGACCGGCGAGATGCATGCGATGTGCTACTCGCCGGCGGAGCTGGTCGACAAGGTCCAATACGTGGTCGTCGACGGCGACGGCCAGGTCACCAAGACCCTGCCCATCCACCTGCCGTCCATGCCGATGATTCACGACATGGGTCTGACCCAGAAATACGCAGTCGTGTTCGACCTGCCGGTCGCGGTCGACCTCGACATGGCCTTCGCCGGCGTGACGTTCCCGCTCCGCTGGTTCGACGACTACGAGTCTCGGGTGGGTCTGCTGCCGCGCACCGCGTCCTCCGACGCCGAGATCATCTGGTGTGAGATCGACCCCTGCTATGCGTTCCATCCGCTCAACAGCTACGACCTGCCCGATGGTCGTGTCGTGATCGACATCTGCCGCTTCGACAAGCTGTTCGAGATGGACCGCAACGGCCCGTTCCGCGACTCCCTGCCCCAGCTCGAACGCTGGACCGTCGACCCGGTCGCGATGCGCGTGAGCCGCGAACTCATCGACGAGCGTCATCAGGAGTTCCCTCGTGTCGCCGGCAGCGTGCTCAACGAAAGGCACCGCTACGGCTACACGGCCGCCGTCGGCAACTCGAACAACGAGTGGCAATTCGGCAACACGATCAAGTACGACTTCGATGCCGGCACGAGTGTCGAACACGACCATGGCCCGGGCCGTGGTGGTGCCGAGCCAGTGTTCGTATCCCGTGGGGGAAGCACCACCGAGGACGACGGCTGGATCATGACCGTTGTCTACGACGCAGCCGAAGATCGCAGCGATGTCGTCATCCTTGATGCCCAGGATCTCGCCGCCGACGCGGTGGCCACGATTCAGCTCCCGGTGCGGATCCCGATCGGGTTCCACGGGAACTGGGTGCGAGACACGGTCACGCCGCCGAGCTGAACACCGCCGAGCTGAACACCGCCCAGCTGATCGCCCGCAAACGGTACGCGGCGAGCGCTACTCCATCGCCTCGCGCAGCTGACCCGCCAGCGCGCCCAACAGCCCGAAGCTCACCGTCGGCAGCTCGCGCACGATCACTCGGAACATCCGCACCGACAGAATGCCGACCCGGCAATCGGACTTCGTGACCACGGTCGCGGCGCGCGGGGCCGGGTCGAGAAGCGCGAGTTCGCCGAAGTGCGCACCCGACTGGGCCATGCCGACGACCTCACCGTCGCGGCTGACCTCGACCTCGCCGTCGAGGATCAGGTAGAACGTCTCGCCCTCGTCGCCCTCGGTGATCAGGGTGGTGCCCGGGTCGATGTCGACGACCTCGAGGTGGCGTGCGACCGTGCGCAGGTCTGCGGTCGTGCATCGGCTGAACAATGGCACCGTGGCCAGCGTGTCGGCGATCTCTCTTCGCTTCATGGCGTTCGCTCCAGTCGAGGGTCGGGCAGGTCAGGCCGGTCGGGCGTTGGGTGGTAGGTCGACGGGATCGGTCTCCCACACCCCGTAGCGCAGGTGGAAGCGCCGAAGCGGCCGAGGCGCCCACCAGTTCGAACGGCCGGCGAGCTTCATGAGTGCCGGCGTGAGAGTGGCGCGCACCAGGAACGCATCGGTGAGCACGGCCACCGCGAGACCAAGGCCGAACATCTTGACGATGCTGACGCCCGACGTAGCAATGGCGAAGAAGACGATCGCCAGCAGCATGGCGGCGGCCGTCACGATCGGTCCGGTCGTGCCGAGTCCTTGGCGCACCGACTCGTCGCTGTCGCCAGACAGATCGAAGTGCTCCTTGATCCGGGCGAGGATGAACACCTCATAGTCCATCGACAGGCCGAACGTGATGCAGAACATCAGGATCGGCGTGAACACATCGATCGTGCCCGTAGCGGTGATGCCGAGTGTCTCGGCGAAGTTGCCCTGCTGGAACACCCACACGAGCCCGCCGAACGTCGCCGTGAGACTCAACAGGTTCAGGACGAGCGCTTTGATCGGCATGACCACGCTGCCGGTGAACAGAAACAGGAGCACAAAGGTGACGACCGCAATCACGAGAAGCGCCCATGGCACGCGACTCACCACGGTGTCGACGGTGTCGATGCGGGTCGCGTCGTTGCCGCCGATCAGGATGCCCTCGTCCCACGGCGTGTCGAAGTCACGCAGCGTGCGGACGAGATCATCGATGCGCTCGTCGTCGGGCTGGAACCGGTACACGATGTTGAACCACGTGCCGTCGGCAGGATCGTCGTCGATCGACCGGAAGTGACGGCTCAGCGTGTTGATCGGCGACGTGTTGTCGAGCCGGACGAAGCCCAGCGTCGAGTCCATGCGCACCGGCCCGTCGATGCTGAGGACTTCCTTGGTGAAGTCGAAGATCTCCTGGGGGTCCTCCCAGTCGCCGCCGGGCGCATACATGTGGACCGAGTTGACGTCGGCCATCGACATGTCGGTCCGGATGCGTTCCGCGGCGATGCGTGCCGGTTCCTCCTTGGGTAGGACCCGCTCATCGATGCGACTGGGGTTGATGTCGAGGATCGGGCTGGCCAATACGAGCAAGATCAGCGTGACGCCGAGCAGCCACGGAATCGGGCGGTTGAGCACGCGGCCGGCCTGACGTCCCCAGAAGGACTCGGTCGTCTTCTCACGCACGCCGATGCCCTCGCCGAACAGGCGCATGATCGGCGGGGCGACGAGCATCGACGCCAGAGCCGCCATCGCCACGATCGCCACACCCGCGATGGCGAACGACCGTAGGTAGACGACCGGGAACACCAGCAAGCCCAGGAGCGAAGCGCCGACCGTCGCGGCCGAGAAGCCGATGGTTCGCCCGGCCGTCTGGAGCGTGCGAGACACCGCCATGTCCACGTTGCGTCCCTCGGCCAGCTCCTCCCGGAATCGGGCGACGAGAAGCATCGAATAGTCGATGGCCAAGCCGAGGCCGAGCGCGGTCACGAGTGTGCGAGCAAAGATCGAAATGTCGACGAACGACGTGGCGACGCGGAGCGCCGCAAAGCTGCCGAGCACCGCGACCACGGCCACGATCAACGGGATGATGGCGGCCCGGAACCCCCGGAAGACCATCAACAGGCCGAGCAGGGTGAGGGGAGCGGCCAGCAGCTCCGCCCGAGTCAGGTCCTCATCGGCGACCTCGGCGGCGACCCGGCTGATCTCGGTCGCTCCGGTGGCGGTGATGTAGAAGAGCTCGTTGTCGACCGCGTAGGTCTCGGTCAAGTGGGCGGCCGTGCGCCGCTGCTCGTCGTCGCTGCCGCTCAACTTCACGCCGATCAGCGCAAGGTGACCGGTGAAGTCGCGCAGCGGACTCAGACCGGGCGGCGGTGGCTCGGGGATGTTGTAGAACGAGGCGACCTCGAGTACCCCGGGCTCTTCCTCGATCAGCGTCGTGATGCGCTCACCCTCGGCCCGGTTGAAGTCGGTGTAGACCCACTTCTCCTTGGCCTCGAGCAGCAGCACCCAGCCGTACGTGCCGGTGGCGAAGTCGTCTTCGAGCACCTGGGCGACACGATTCGACTCGGCATCATTCGGAACAAAGCCGCCGACGGTCAGAACATCGGTGACGCCGGTGCCGACGACGCCGAACAGCACGGTGACGATGGCGACGACGCCGAGGAGGCGTTTCGGCCACCGTGTTGCCCACCGCGTGATTGCTCGCACCCAACGCCCCGTTTCCCGCTCGTACCCTCCGCCGGGTATCCGCCGTGTGACCACGGTCGCACGCTGAGCGCGGGGAAGTCAACCTCGTGCGATGCGGAGCGGGGCCGGGCTAGTGGGCCGTCGAGCGATGGCTACTGCGACGTTCGTGTCGTTCAACTGCGAGCTGGACCAGTCGGTCGATGAGCGCGGGGTAGGCCAGTCCGGTCGCTTCCCACAGCTTCGGGAACATCGAGATCGGCGTGAATCCGGGCATGGTGTTGATCTCGTTGAGCAGGAACCCGCGGCCGTCCTCTTCGAGGAAGAAGTCCACCCGCGCCAGGCCCTCGACACGAAGCGCTGCCGCCGCTCGGCAGGCGAGCGCTCGCACCTCGTCGGACTGCTCCGGCGTGAGGTCGGCGGGAACCACCGTCTGGGCGACGCCATCGTGGTACTTGTCGTCGTAGCTGTAGAACTCGTCTCCGGGGACGATCTCGCCGGGGAGCGACGCCTCGTGGCGGCGGTTGCCGAGCACGCCGACCTCGATCTCGCGCGCGTCGACGCCCTGTTCGACCACGATCCACTCGTCGTACTCGGCCGCGGCGTGAAGGGCCGGCACGAGCTCGTCGGCGGACTCCACGCGGTGCACCCCGACCGACGAGCCCATGTTCGCCGGCTTGACGAACACGACGGGACCGAGTTCGGCGAGCAGCGCCGGCGCGTCGAGCGCGAGCAGGTCATCGACGTGGAGCGTGCGCCACGGCACCTGCGGGATTCCAAAGCTCGCGGCCGCCTGTTTGGCCATCGCCTTGTCCATGCACAGCGCAGAGCCGAGAACGCCGGTGCCGACATAGGGGACATCCGCCAGATCGAGCAATCCCTGCACGGTGCCGTCTTCGCCCATCGGCCCGTGCAGCAGCGGCAGCACGACGATCGGTGCGGTGTCGGCCTGGATGACCGTCGACGGTTCCACGAGGTCGCCCCGGGCGGGGATCGACTCGGGTAGCGCCTCGGGCGATGTGCCGGACTGCAGCATGGCGGCGGCATCGGTCCTGACCCACGAACCCTGACGGGTGATGCCGATGGCGTCGATGTCGTACCGGTCAGCAGATGCCGCGGCGAGCACGTGCCGGGCGGTCACGCACGACACGTCGTGTTCGGCGGATTGGCCGCCGAAGAGCACCACGAGCCGCACTCGGTCGGAGGGCTGATCGGGGGAGGAGCCTGCCATCGAGGGCGAGCGTACAACTCGTCGTTCCGGGCCTCGGGGCACTGGGGGAGCGTTCCCTGATCGGGATCGATGGTCCGGCCAATCCGGCGAACGCGGTGCGAGACTGCAAGCATGGAGTTCAGCGCGGCGCAGATCGCCGAGGTGACCGGCGGCGCGCTCGTCGGCGAGGACACGACCTGTCGAAGTGTGTCGATCGACTCGCGCAGCGTTGGCCGCGGAGCGCTCTTCGTGCCGGTGGTCGCCGAGCGCGATGGCCACGACTTCATCGAATCCGCGCTGCTCGCCGGGGCGGGCGCATATCTGACCGAACGCGAACCCGTCGGCGGCACGGCGATCGTCGTCGACGACACCATGCGAGCCCTCGCCGATCTGGGACGCGAGGCGCGTCGCCGCTTCGACGGCCCGGTCGTCGCCATCACCGGCTCGGTCGGCAAGACCAGTGTCAAGGATCTGGCTCGGGCCGCCATCGGGATCGATCTGCGAGTTCACGCGAGCGAGCGCTCGTTCAACAACGAACTCGGTGTGCCCCTCACGCTGTGCAACGCACCCGACGACACCGAGGTCCTGGTCGTCGAGATGGGCGCTCGGGGAATCGGCCACATCGACGACCTGTGCGCCATCGCCTCACCGACGGTCGGCATCGTCACGTGGGTCGGTGCGGTCCACACCAGCGAGTTCGGAACCGTCGAAGCGGTCGCTCGTGCCAAGGGCGAGCTCGTCCAGGCGCTTCCCCCGACTGGCACAGCCGTCCTCAACATCGACTCGCCACATGTCGCCGCGATGCAGGAGCTGTCGTTCGCGCCGATCGTCACCTACGGCCGCAACGCCATGGTGACGGCGCTCGGTGTCACCGTTGACGACGAGCTCCGACCAGAATTCACCGCCGTGGTCGACGGCCACCGTGAACGGGTCATGTTGCCGGTCCACGGTGCGCACCACGTCTCGAATGCCCTCGCCGCGATCGCCGCGGCCCACGCCGTCGGCGTACCCCTTGACCGGGCGGCGATCGGCCTGCGCTCTGCCCAGCTCTCGCCATGGCGCATGGAACTGCACCGCTCTTCCACCGGCGCTCGGGTACTCAACGACGCCTACAACGCCAACGCCATTTCGACGGCGGCAGCCCTCGAGTCGCTCGCCGCCCTCGCCGCCGAGCGGCGGGTGGCCGTCCTCGGGCTGATGGCCGAACTCGGCGATCACCACGACGAGGATCATCGGGCGATGGCTGAGCTGGCCGAACGCCTCGGAATCGAGCTGATCGCGTACCGCGAGTCGGCCTACGGTCGTGAACCGGTCATGACGCTCGACGAGGCCGAGCAGCGAATCGGTGACTTGGGCGAGGACGACGCCATCCTCGTCAAGGGCAGCCGCGTCGCCGGACTCGAGGCGTTGGCGGACCGGCTCATCGCGTGAATCGAGGACGCCGCCGCACCCTGATGGCTACGGCTCGGGCTCGGTCGGAAGTTCGTCGGGCGGTAGCGGCCGGTTGCTGATCTTGTACTTGTCGTAGACCTCGGCGTCGCAGGTCGGGCAGAGCCAGGTCTGGCGGAAGCTCTGGATCGACAGCTGGGTTCCGCGGCTCTTCTCGACGACGGCCTGAACCGCCTCACGCATGTCGTCGCCACCGCAGCGCTCGCACCGAGGCCGGGCTGCCGGGTCGCGGATCCACTCGGCGTCACAGACCTCGCACACCAGCGCGATGACCCGCCGCCCGTCGTCCTCGATGCGCGGCTCGCCGCGCAGTTCGTCGGCTTCGCCACACGACGGGCACCGGACATCGATGCTCATCAGCCTCGGGTGCTCTGGAGTCGCCGGGCTTGGAGCAGCCCCTCGATGGCCGTACCGATCACGGCGTCGAGGTCCTGTCGCGGCTGAGGCCGCAGAAGGGCCAGCGTGCCCGTGAGTGCCACGGCCCCGAGCGGCGTGTCGACCGGTGTCGCCAAGAGCGCGAGCACCTCGCGGTTGAGTTCGCGCAGCCGCCCGGAGTCGGCATGGTCCCAGGCGGCCATCAGGTACGGGCCGTCGATCTCGGTCGCCACGTTCGGCGCCGGGGTGAACTCGCCGAGGGCGGCGAGCATTGCCTGATTCGACGCTTCGCTGACCTCGGCCGGGAGCTCGTCGAAGTCGGCGAGCGACATCGTCTCGATGGCGATGATGAGTCGCTCCGCTCCGTCGGCTGCCGGTTCGCCGAGCCACTGCTGAAGCGATGCGATGGAGGTTGCCGTGCTCGGCCGCGCCGGAGTCTGCTGCTCCGGACCAGGATCGGCCGCGGCCGGCTCCGTACTGCTCGGCTCAGAAGGTGCGCCCCCGAGCCACGAACTGAACGCACCATCGGCACTCGGCGGTTGCGCGATCCCGGTGGCCTCGTCTGGGGTGCTGAGATCGGGGATGGCGATCGCCGGGGCGTGCGGCGCATCGGCTCCGGGCGTGACGGCCGGGATGCCGCTGGACTGTTCGGTGGGCTGGGGAGCCGTTGGCTCCATCTCTGCCCGCGCCGCTTCTTCGCGTGCTGCCTCTTCTCGCGCCGCCGCGAGGTTGACCACGATAGGGGTGCTCTTCGGTGTGACGGGACCGACGGGCGTAACCAAACCCACCGGCAGCTCTTCGGCGATCTCCGGCGCGCCCTTTCGAGCGGTTTCAGGTGGTTCGACGCGGATGGCCGGAGGCGCAACCTCGGGCACATCGTCGGGGAGCTCGACCTCGGGCTCGATCTCCTCGACCTCGGCCGGAGCCTCGATGACTCGAGGCATCGCTTCGTCCGTGTGTGGCGGGTCCTCGGAGGCGACGGACGCGGGCCTGGTTGCCTCGGGTCGCGCTGGCTCGTCGAACAAGGATCGTTGATCGTCGGAGGGTGCCGGTGGCCAGAGCGGGTCGGCGGCTCGCTCGTCAGCGTCCTTGGCCCACAGCACTTCGAAGGCCGATGGAGGCGGAGCGACCGCGGCAGCAAAGCCGCCGGCCTCGGACCGGGTCTTGGTCGAGGCCGCGCCGGCGAAGAGTGAGCCGTCATCGACGGGGAGGTCGCGGAACGAGATCGGCGACTCGCCGGTCACGTCGCCGATGGCGCGACCGCCTTCGTTCGTCGCCAGGTTCTCGAATTCGCTGCGGAACTCGCCGGTGCGGAACTCTCGCATCCACGATGTCCACTCGCTGAGCGTGGTCTCGCGTCGCTGGATCTCGCGTCGGATCCGAACCAATGCCATGAACGCACCGGCCACGAGCACGACCGACACACCGACCGCGGCGAGGCTTCGGCCGACCTCCTCGCCACGACTCACCCACAGCTGGATGACGGCACCGCCGATGGCGACGGTGGCCAGGCTGAGCGCCGCGCGCGAGATGCGCGGGGAGTCTTCGAGGGCGACGTACTTCGGCTCGTGACGCGGTGCGCGATCCCATGCCAACAACACACAGCCGAACGCCAGCGAAAGGGCTCCGATCGACGGCCACTCGTTGCGTAGGAGCACCGTGCCGGTCATCAGGGTGAGGAAGCCGGCGGCCAGGATCGCGACCACAGTCATCGTCGGATGGCGGCGCACGAACGCCAAGGTGAGCATGCCGGCGAGCAGGAGCCCGTCGCCGAGGCCGAGCAGGGCGAGCGCAACCTGCGCGGCGTCGTCCCACTGGACGGTGTCCTGCACGAAGTGTGGACTGATCCACTGCAGCGAGGCCATCGACAGTCCGACCATCGCCGCCAGCAGCACCATCCAGCGCCCGAAGCGATCCCGCTCTGCGGCCAGCATCAAGAGGCCGACACCCACCAACGCGCTCGTCACTGCTGCGGCGTACACCATCGTCTCGGCGAGCACGCTGAACACGCCGTTCGCAGCGAGAAGGCGAGCAACGACGCCGAGCCCCACGCCCAGGCCGACGATGCCGAGGCGCCACGGTCGGGCCATGGCTTCGGAGTTGGCCGGCACGCGCCGGCCGAAACGGGACTCGCTGCGGGACGGACGGTCCGGCGTGTCGAGCTCGGACAGGTCATCGAGCAGTCCCGGAAGCGTGACGCTCACGACGGCTCGCCGATCGACACGGTGCCCGCTCCATCGACGTCCCACCGGAACGCGAGGCGGTCCTCGATCTCCATCTGCTCGCCGACCCGATCGTAGAAATCGAGGATGTCGGTGTGGGTCGACGCGGCCGGGTTCCAGCCGTCCACATAGGTGCCAGCCGACTCGGCGAGGGAACGTGCGCCGGCGAGCGTGGCGGCGTGGCGCTCGGCTGGGGTCACGCGGTCGACGAACACTTGCATCGCGCTTTCGAAGCCGGGTTGTTGACCGATGAGCCCCGAGATCGTTGCGACCAGCTCGTCGATCGCATCAAAGACATGGCTGTTGTCGGTGCGATTCAGTCCGGTGGAGCCGCCGCTCAGGTCGAGCAGAGGTGCGGCATAGTCGCTCCACACCTCGACACCAGCGGCGATGTGCACGCGGTTCGCGACCGCGGCCTCGTTACCGACCGCTGATGACACCGGGCCGGGTGCGGACAGCAGTGCCTCGTCACTGCAGTCGAGGCGGCTCACCGCACGCTGCGAGCCCGGCGTGCCGGTCGGTGCGACCGCCGAACACACCTGACTCCACGGCATCGGGCCGGCGAACAGGACGACCCATCGGTCCTGCTCGTTGGAAATTGTGACGCCGTCGGCGTCTGGTTCAACACATGTGCCGACCATCGGCACGGCTCGCGCATTGAGCACGCTGTCGCAGCCTTGGTCGGGCAGAGGCCGGATCGGCACGCGGTTCAGGATTCGCGCCAGCGCAGCCTCGACGCCGCGGTTCGCCCGGCTGATGTTCGTATCGTTCGACAGCGCGTCGGTGAGCTCGGCGAACGCCGCGTCTTCGGAGATGACCGCAACGTCCTGTCGAGTCTGGAGCACATCGCGGCCGAGCAGGCTCGGTGCCATGGACAGCACCGTTCGGGCGGTCGAGTCGGGTGAGATCGCGATCGGTGATCGGTCGTCGCCGGGCGGGACGAACGCAAGGCCGTGAATGGCACCCTCGCCGTCGAACAGTGCGATCACCGAGTGATGACGACTGGGGACATCGAGGTCGACGCCGCGGGGACCGATCGTGGTCCGGGTGCGACCGTCCATGCCGAGAACGGCCACGCCGGCGTTGGCTGGAAGCTCCTGGTTCTCGACCACGACCCGGGTCGAATCGGTGTCCAGCGCACGGGCGTTGAGGGCCGCGGTGCTGCTCGCCGAGCGGGACTGGAAGATCCAGATGACGATGACGATGGCCGATGCCGCGACGAGGATCAGCGATAGCCCGCGCCACACGCCCGGCATGCTTTGGTCGTTGTCGTCGGTCATCGGGTCAGCACTCGTCGGGCTCGTCGGGCCGCGAACCGCCGGCCGGCGGTGCAATCCCAGGAAAGGTTACGTCCCGTGACCAGGTTGTGTGCAGAAGCCTCTAGCATCGGGGCCCCAGGGCGATTAGCTCAGCTGGCTAGAGCGCTGCCTTCACACGGCAGAGGTCGTTGGTTCAAGTCCAATATCGCCCACTTCACCTCAACCGCGGGCACTGGTCAGCGGACGAACCGTGCGCAGGTCGTTCGAGGCCCTGTCCATTTGCTGCGTTGCAATCGGCGTCCATCGCGGCAGTAGCTTCGGGGCGACAGGGGGTTCGATGTCCGAGCATGGAGCGCAACGCACGCGGCTTGCACCCGAGATCGCCGAGCTGGGTCTCGAGGAGTACGTCCTCCAACTCGAGGTCGATGGCCTCGCCATCATCCCTCCCGAAGTACACGGGGTCACCGAAGCCCGGATCGAAGAGATGGCCGGCTTGCTTCTGGAACGCGCGGAGGAGATCGTCGGCGTGCCCTTCTCCCTCGCCGAGGGTCCAGAGGGCGACATCGAGTTCCCGGTGCCGGACCATGTACTCGCCGAAGTCGCCGGAGGCACCGATCGGGGCGAGCCGACCCAGTTCTTGATCCAACAGCTCTGCAGCCTGCATCGCAGCTTCCGCGACCTGGCGCTCAACCCCGTCGCGCTCGCGCTCATCCGCCACATGGTCGGGTCGAATGCCACGCGGTTCAGCAGCCACAACGCATTCGTCAAGTGGCAAGGCGACTTCGGGTATGGCTCGACCCTGGGCCTGCATTGCGACCAACTGGCGGTGCCGCTGCCATGGGGACGCAACGCGCTCACCGCCAACACCAACTGGTGCCTCACCGAGTACACCCACGAAGGCGGCGCGCTGGCGTACGTCCCCGGCTCCCATCGCCGGATGCGGCCGCCCACGTTCCCCGAAGCGGTCGAACGGGCGGTCCCGTGCGAGGCCCCGAAGGGTTCGCTCATCGTCTTCCACGGCGCGACCTGGCATGGCGCGTTCCCTCGCCGGACACCAGGCATGCGGCTGATGATCTCCAACTACTACCGCCACCTGATGGTCCTGCCCCAGGAGGAGTTCCGGAACTGCTTCGACCGCAACCTCGCCGACGACTGCGACGACCCGTCCCTGTTCCGCACGCTGTGCGGCTTCGCCGACGAGTTTCCGTATGTCGAACAGAGCCAGCGCGTTCCCCGGGCGGTGCGATCGTGACCGAGCGATCCCTGGTCTATGTCGCGGGTCCGCTCTTCGATGAGGGAGAGCGCTGGTTCATGGAGTTACTCGAGGCACGCATCGTCTGCGCTGGATTCACGACGTTCCTGCCGCACCGGGACAACCCGGACAAGACAGCCGACAACTGCGGTGAGATCTATCGCAACAACGTCGGGGCGATCGAACGGTGCGATCTCGTCATCGCGAATCTCAACGGCATCACCACCGACGATGGAACCGCATGGGAGATCGGCTATGCGGTGGCCAAGGGCACGCCGGTCCTCGGGGTCTTCACCGACTGGCGGCGGCGATTCGACGACGAGGTCGTGAACCTCATGCTGGAGGAATCGATGGACCAGATCGTCCGCTCCCTCGACGAACTCGATGACGCACTCGCGTCTCGAACCGCCAACGCATCATGAAGACGTCACCGGAGCTCCGCGAACTGTTCGGGCCGATCGGACAGATCGGCTACGTCGTCACCGACCTCATGGGCGCCGCACAACAGTGGACCGACACGATTGGCATCGGACCGTGGACGATCTTCGAGCGGGCCGCCTTCGACGAGTACCGCTACGAGGGTGAGCCCGCGGAGATCGAGATCGGCGTGGCGCTCGCCTTCATGGGCGACGTACAGATCGAGCTGATCCAGCCGCTCGACGATGCCCCGTCGATGTACCGGGAGATGCTCGACACGTTCGGTGATGGGGCCCAGCACATCTGCTTCTATCCCGACGACTACGAGGCCGCGATCGCCGCCGGCATCGATGCCGGTATGACGGTCGGCCAGGACGGCTCGATCTGGGGCATTGACTTCGCGTACCTACGAGGTGCCCACGGCCAGGTTCTCGAACTCGCCCGCCTCTCCGAACGCCGTCGTGCCGGCCGCGACGCGGCGATCGCTGAGGCCGCGACGTGGGACGGCACCGACCCGCTCCGCCTCCGCTGAGGCCGCTCACGCCCAGGGGTCGACAACCACGCTCACGAGCCCGATCGCCAGTGCGCCGATCACAATGCCGGCCGCGGCCGAGCGGATCGTCGATTGGAGCGGACCCTCGCCGCGGCGGCACATGAGCCATACCACAGCGCCGAGGATCACGGCCACGGTCGCCGCCAAGTCGGCGCGGTCGGTCGCGGGCGTGTTCTGGAAGTCGCGGCGGTTGATCCAGATCAGGAGTGCTGCGATCGCAACCCCGGCCGTCGCGGCGATGGCGAGCGATCGCTGGCGGTCCATCGTCATCGCAGGAGCCGGATCATCATCACCAACGAGGCCTGCGGAACGCCGTCCAGCGCTGCGGTCGTCTCGGCCCAGAAGATCTCGGTACGAGGCGACTGGCTGACGTCGGTCACCTGGCCGGTCAGCTCGTAGTCGACACCGGCCAACAGGGGTGCGCCGCGATGGTGGAGCTCGATGGCCCCGTAGAGACCGACCGCCGGCTTCACGAACGGTCGCAGCGTCTTCTCGAAGTTCCGCCACAGCGCGTCGACGGCGATGGAGGGGCAGGCGATCGGCGGTCCCCACGGTGACTCCTTGGCGTACCACTCGAGGGGGAGTGGCAGGCGCTCGCGATCCTCGAGTAGCCAGTGCTGGCGTTCGAGTCGCACCGACGTCGTGCCCACGTCGATGGGCTCGTCGACCGGCAGGTCGGCCAGGAGATCGAGCTCGGCGACATCGGTGGCTCGGCGATCACGTGATCGAACCGGTCCAACGGCGGGATAGTCGCCGATCCCGGCGACGCCCTCGGCGACGAGGGTTCCCTGCGGGGTGACGAGGCACGCTCGGGCCAGATCGCCGTGGCCGACCATGACCTGCACCGGCTCGAGGTGCATCGTGGGCTCGCGGAAGTACATCGACACCACGCCGCGCTCGAACCATGCCGGCCCGAAGCGATCGACGAGGAGCGGCGGGAAGTGGTCGAGGTGGATGTTGCCGGCGACCGTGCCACCGCGAAAGCCGACGGCCTGGGCGGTCGAATCGTCGTGGATGCCGCTCCCGGCATCTCGGGATCGATTCGCCGGCCGGACGATCGGGCCGCGGTGTGCGTCAGTCGGCAGCCCGAACTCGGTCGGCGGCTCGGCCTCAGGCATTGCGTGGGACTTCGCGGAACGGCGTGTCCCGTTCGACCTCGGGCTCGCGTGGGAGTCCGAGTGCTCGTTCGCCGAGGATGTTGCGCTGCACTTCGTCGGTGCCGCCGGCGATCGATGCCGAGGGAATCGAGAGCATGAAGTTCGTGATCGAACCCGGTCCGTCGTCGCCATCGAGCATCGCGGCGGGACCGAGCAACTGGGTTGCCATGTCGCTTGCGGCCCGCAGCCGTTCCGTCCACGCCAGCTTCACGGCCAACGGCTGTTGGCCGGCGACGCCCGCCTCGACCCGCTCCTGGATCGTGAGCGCGGCGAGGCGGTCCCGCTGCACGGCACCAAGCTCGCCGTCGACCAGGGTTCGCAGGCGTGCGGCCGATCCGACGGCGGCGATGTTGCCCTCGCGAGCCCGCGATCGGTGGCTCGCCATGATCTCGCCGACGGGTCGATCGAGCTGTCCGCCGCCTCGGCCGGCCGTCGGCCGAGGTCCGCGTATGCCGGCCGCGCCCAGACCGCGTCGCTCGTACCCGAGCGTGGCTCGGGCCACCCGCCATCCTTCGCCGGCCGGCCCGATCAGGTTGTCGTGCGACACCCGTGCTTCATTCAGGAAGACCTCGTTGAAGTGGGCGGCTCCGTTCATCTGCTTGAGCGGTCGCACCTCGACCCCTGGCTGGTCCATCGGAAACACGAAGTACCCGATGCCGCGGTGCTTCGGGGCGTCCCAGTTGGTTCGCGCGATGAGCATCCCGTGGTCGGCGTGCATCGCACCAGAGGTCCACACCTTCTGGCCGGTCACGATCCAGTCGTCACCATCACGCTCCGCGGTCGTCGTGAGCCCGGCGAGGTCCGAGCCGGCGCCAGGTTCGCTGAACAGTTGACACCACGCACTGGTTCCGTTGGCCAACGCGGGGAGGAAGCGATCCTGCTGCTCGGCGTTCGCATGGTCGAGGACGATCGGCCCGCCCATCAAGACGCCGAGTCCGGTCGGCGGTCCGAGCACGCCGTGGTGCTGCATACGATCCCGCCAGACGGACACCTGCGCCGTGTCCCATCCGCGGCCCCAGGGCTCCGGCCAGTGGGGGAAGGTCAGGCGAGCTTCCGACAACAGGCGCCACCACTCGCCGAGCGGTAGATCGTCGGACCACTCGGCGCAGACGTTGTCGACGAGCTCGGAAATCTCGGAGTCCCTCACGGCCACCAAACTACGCGTCCGTCCGTCGCCGTGCTTCGGTGCGACACGGACGGCACGACCGGACCGACCATCGATACCGAAGTACGATCGATACGTGCTCGTCGATCTCTGCCTCGAAGGTCTGGGCGGCGGGCTGGCCCAGGCGTTGGATGCGGGCGCGCATGCCGTGGATGCCTCGACCGTCCGGGCACGCCGGGTCTTCGCGGCTCGGAGTCGCACGATGTCGTTCCAGGCAGGGCGGACACGATCGCTCCCGCCGGCCGAGCTCGACGTCCAACCCACCGTCGATCTCGACCCCGAGCGGATACGAGCGATCGCTGCGCGGTTGCCGATCCAGCTGGCGTGGGCGATCTTCCTCGTCGATGTCTGCGGATACGACTATCGGAGCGCCGCACGCGGACTTGGCGTGTCCGAGCGGGTGGTCGGGAAGCGGCTGCGCATCGCCCGAACGCACATCGCCGAGGCGGTCACCCGAGACGGGCGTCCGCTCAGCGGGCGCGGAAACGTTCGCGCGCTCGAGTGACGTTCCGCGCCCTCAGGCGATGATGTCGACCGTTGCGCCGACGGGCACATTGCGGGCGATGAAGTCGATCACGTCGTTCGGTACTCGCACACAGCCCGAGGAGACGGCTTCGCCCATCAAGTCCGGCTGGTTCGTGCCGTGCAGAGCGAGTTTCGGCATGCCTCCGCCGAAGGTGCCGAGCGCCTCGCTGAAAGCCGCGATGCTCACGACCCACGACCCGTATGCGGGTCCGAGCGACGTACCGTCGATCTTCTCGTCGATGAATGAACGAAGCACCGGGGTCGGGCGGCTCTCGCGGCCGATCACCGCGAGCTGCTCCACGAGGAGCTCCTCGCCCTTGTAGACGTTGACCAGGCTCGACGACACGTCGATCGTGATGTGGTAATCGTGCCGCTGCTCGGTGAAGAATGCAGTCTGCACCCACACCGTGGTGCCGTTGGGCCGGACCGGGACTTGCACCAGCGCCCAATTGCCCGACTGGTCGTACTCCTCGACCCGGAGTGCCAACCGGTTACCGAAGTACGTCTCGGCATACAGCGGGTACTCGAGTTGGACGCCGTCGATGTCGTTCATGTCGTAGATCGTGATGTTGTCGCCGTTCGGCGCGTCGAAGGCCGGAACCAGCGTGACGTCATCGTTCACGTGAAGCACGATGTTCTCGTAGGGACTCGATGGTGGCGGAGGGCCTGGCGTCGGCTCGATGAAGTTCTCGGGGGTCAGAAGTGCCTCATCGGAGTCGCTCGAACCGCCAGACTCCGATGCTGCGTCGGCATCGACGGGCGAGTCGGAATCGAACTGGATCGGCGCGGTCGTGGGCAGGGCGGACACGGTTGTTGGCGAGGTCGACGGCGCTTGCTCGCCGGTGAGGCCCTGTTCGGTCGGACTGGCGCCGCTTGCGCACGCCGCTGCGGTGAGAAGGAGTGTCGTGAGAACTCCGATGACGCGTAGCGCCACGCGACCGTCGCACATGATGATGCACCTGCTTTGTTGTCTCGTAGGCGGCGCAAGCGCCGCCCTGCCCGCGGCCCACTCTCAGCCCGTGGAGCTAAGGCGGACGTAAAGACGGCATCGGTCGCGGGTCATCGTCGCCGGGTTGTCACACATCCTTTACCTCGATCTTCGGTCGGCCCAGCAAGACTTCGATCGGGCCGACCAGGCCTTTGTCCTGGTCGAATTGAGACACGAGAAGCACGGGTGAGCCATGGGAGCGAACGCGGAAAAGCCGCAGTGGAGAGACGCGCCTGCGCGTCGCGGACGGTCTTGGGCCGACGTGACCGGCTTCGTGGTGGTTGTTGCGCTCGCCGCGGCGCTGCTGCTTCTGCTGGTGGCGCGGGGTTCGGCGGATACCGAGGTCGCGACGACGGCGGCGACCGACGACCGCTCGGTGCCGCCGACCGGTGAGGCCGCACCCGAGCCGACCCCGGTGCCAACGACCGAACCGATCGAGGTGCCCGCCGAGACGGTTCAGTTGGTGTCGCTCGACACGGAACCTCCGGCGGCCGACGCCGAGGCCGCCGCAGATGCCGGTGCGAGCTTGTCCGCAGCGCTGACCGCTGCTGGCAACGAGGTGTTGGCCGACGGATCGCCTCAAACTTTGGGCGCGGAAACTGACGTCGACGCGGCGGGTTCGGACACCGCCGCGGCGAATGCCGTGCCCGCGGCCGGGCCGCAATCCACGGTTGGCTCGGCCGCGCAACCTTCACCTGCACCACCCGCAGCCGGTCCAACGACCGACGGCGATGGCCCCGGGGCCGCTGCACCTGCACCGGAGCCATCGCCTACCGCGACGGCGGTGCCGAACCCTCAACCCGCTGCGCCGGTCGATGTGCCGCCGCCGAACCCGTCGACGGGCACGTTCACGCACACCCTCACCGCGGTCGTCGCGCAGCCAACCCTGCACACGGCGCCGGGCGGGTCGACGTTCATGCCAACCTTCAACGGAACCGCACTTCCGCCGGTCAACCCGACCGTCTTCGGCAACCCACTGGTGTATCGGGTGATTGCCGGCACCCCCGGCGACACGTGGGCCCAGGTCTACGTTCCGGCCCGCCCGAACGGCACGACGGCGTGGGTACAGACCAGTCAGTTCACGTGGGGATCATCGAATCGGATGATCGAGATCAACATCAGCTCGAACACCGTGACGGTGTTCGAAGGATCGAGCGTTCTGTTGTCGTCGTCGGCCGTCACCGGTTCCAGCGCGTCGCGGACCCCGGTGGCCGCGGGTTGGGTTGAGGAGACGATGGCCGGACCGAGCAGTGCCTACGGTCCGCTGCTGATCAGCCTCGGCCTTTTCTCCGAGGATCTGAACTCCTTCGGCGGTGGTATTCCGAAGATCGCACTCCACGGCACCAACAATCCGAGCCTGATGGGCCAGTCCGTGTCCAACGGGTGCATTCGAGTACCGAACGAGATCATCACGCAGATCGCGGGAATGATCGCACCCGGCTCCAAGGTGATCATCACCAGGTGACTCCAGCGGTGCGGGCCGCCGGCCCGGACCGACCACTCCGTTCAGACACCTGCATGGGCGCAGACGGCCCCAAGCAGCTGGGCGCAGACGGCCGCCAGCAGCACGGCCGCCTATGGTCAGGACCGCGAGGCGTCGACATCGCGACCGTTCGGTCGCGGGCGCACTCGCAGGAAGAAAGGAGTCGGTGATGGAGGCAGGACATCTCGCCGATCGGGTGATCGTCATCACCGGCGGCGGGTCGGGCTTCGGCCGGTTGCTCGCCGAAGGCGCCGCCGCACGAGGAGCCAAGGTCGTCGTGGCCGACATCGCCCAGGACGCCATCGACGAGACGGTCGCTTTGGTCGCGGACGCCGGGGGAACCGCCATCGGGGCCAGTGCGGACGTGACCGACCTCGATGCCATGCACCGCCTCGTTGCGCAGGCTGTCGAGCAGTTCGGGGGGATCGACATCATGGTCAACAACGCCGGCGTGATGCCGCTCGCGTTCTACGCCGACCACGCCGAGGCGGCGCCGGCCTGGTCCAAGTGCATCGACATCAACATCAAGGGAGTGCTGCACGGGATGATCGCCGCGTACGACCCGATGATCGAGCAGGGCCGAGGCCATGTCGTGAACCTGTCGTCGATCTACGGCAACCACCCCGTCGCCGGCGCCGCCGTTTACGGCGCAACCAAGGCGGCGGTCAACGTGATGTCAGAGGTTCTGCGGCTGGAGTCGCAGGGCAAGATCAAGGTCACGACGATCCGGCCGACCGGCGTGCCGTCCACGGGTCTCGGCGGGGGTGTCGTCAACGGGGCTGCAGTCGCCGGGATTCTCGGCGCCAATGTGGCCGAGTACCTTCCGGTCTTGATGGGCGAGGGCAGCCCCGAGCAGTACGACCGCGACGGCATCGCCCACGCTGTTCTCGACCCGTCCGATCTCGTCGCCCAGATCCTGTACGCGATCGACCAACCGTGGGGCGTCTCCATCAGCGACGTCACCGTGCGGGCGAGCGGCGACCGCTACGTGATCTGACATCAACCGCCCATCCCCGGAGACTTTCCATGCCTGCTGTCATCCCCACCTGTGGTGCCGATGCGGACCACGACACCATGTACCAGACCCTCGACGAGGCCGGTTGCCTCGTCGTGCGTGACCTGGTCGATGCAGAGCAGGTCGCCTCGATCAAGGCCGACCTGTCCGAGTTCATTGCCGCGGCCGTCGCCGGCGAGGACGATCCCGAGGAGTTCTATCCCGGCAACACACACCGAATCGTGGCGCTCATGCACCGCTCGCCGAGTGCGCGCGAGCTGATGATGCACCCGACGGTCGAAGCGCTCGGCGATCGCCACCTCCTCGGCAACTGCAACAAGTGGCAGCTCAACGTGAGCGCCGGTCTCGAGGTCGGGCCTGGCGCCCGCGATCAGATACTTCACCGCGAAGAGGATCTGTTCCCGTACTTCCCCCTCCCGCGGCCCAACCTGATTCTCGCCACCATGCTTGCTGTCACCGATTTCACCGCCGACAACGGCGGCACCCAGTTGGTGCCGGGCAGTCATCGATGGGGTCCCGATCGCAGGGCTGAGCCGAACGAGGTCGTGCGGGCCGAGATGAGCGCCGGCTCAATGTTGTTCTGGCTCGGCGGCACCCTGCACGGCGCAGGCGCGAACGTGACAGAAGACGACTGGCGCTACGGCGTCATCCTGACCTACACGCTCGGGTGGGTCCGCCAGGAGGAGAACCAGCACGTGTCGATGCCGCTCGCCGACGTGTTCACGTTGCCGAAGCCGGTGCAGGAGCGCCTCGGTTTCGGCATGAACTACGGCGGCGGACTCGGCTTCTACGACCCGTCGGTCTTGCTCAGTTGAGGGGGCTCAGCCGACGGACGCATACGCCAGCTCGTCGCCGGGGTTGCCCTTGGTCGCCAAGCGGAACCGACGCTGCAGCCCTGCGTCTTCGTACATGGTTACCTGTTGCGTGAACTGTTCATTGGTGATGAAGAGCACCCGCTCGAAGCCCCACTGCTCGGCGAGCCAGGTATCGAGTGCATGGAGGAGTCGGCCATCGAGCCCGTCGTCGAGCCGCGAGGAGCGGACCCAGAACGACACGACCGTGTCATGGTCGCCCCAGGGGGTTGCCTCGTCGCCCGACCCTTCGCGAGTGATCTGAGCCCGCTCGAACCACGGAGCGCTCGGCAGGTTGACGTAGATGCAGCCGAAGCAAACCGTCTCGTCGAGGTTCATCATCGTGTAGCTGAAGCTGCTGCGGTCGGCCCACCGCTGCTCGAGCTTGCGCATGTCGGCTCGGTTGTCCTCGACGCTGAAGTCGTCCTCCGGCCATGTCGACTGCTCCCAGTGCCGAAGGAAGTCGCGGCTCTCCATGACCGCTTCGTGGTCGAGCTCGGCATCGGAGGCCACGATGGGGCGGAGCAGGAACTCGTCGGTGCGGAGCTCGAGGGGTGGTTGGACGTGGTCATCGAAGGACAGCACGGCTCCAGCGTCGCATAGTGTGCGCGGATGGGCGACGACCTTATCCAGCAGCTGGCTGATGAACGAGCGTGCGAGGCGCTGATCGTGCGCTACACCCATCTCGTCGACTTCGGTCGAGCGCCTGAGATCGCGGACCTGTTCACCGTCGACGGTCGGTGGTACACGCCGGACTTCTCGATGGACGGCCAGGATGCGATCCGCGCAGGCTTCGGACGGCGCGCCGGCGTGACTCGTCGCCAGTCTCGACACGTCTGTACGAACATCGCCGTGGAGGTTGACGGGGATACTGCGACCGGCCTCTGCTACCTGGTCAACTACCGCCACGACTCCGAGAGCGGCGAGGCCGAGAAGCCGGCACCCGCAGACGTCCCCAAGTACGTGGGGGAGTACCACGACCGCTTCGTGCGAATGGCCGACGGCTGGCGCTTCACCGAGCGGTACTGCGAGATGACCTTCCTGCGCCCAAGCCGGCACTGATGTCGGGCCGATCCTTGGCCGAGGGGGACGCAACCGCACGCGTGCGGGCGATCGACTTCCGCTTCCGGCCGGTCGGGGCGCGCAGCTGGACCCGCGAGACCACCTACCACTACCTCGAGCGCATGAACCTCGAGCCGTGCCCGTCGTTCGAGCACGAGTCGCGGGAGCTGATGTTCGAGGAGATGGCGGCCGCGGACATCGAGATCGGCGTGATCGGTGTGCCGGGCCCCACCCAGGATCGCGGTCTCGATCCGACCGGTGCCGACGCCATCGCCGACATCGTTGCCGAGCATCCCGATCGCTTCATCGGGTTCGGATCGATTGAGCCGTCCGACGTCGAGGCCGGTGTCACCCGTCTCGGCGAGCTTGCTGCCGCAGGGCTTCGAGGGGTCACGATCGACCCGTCGACCGCCGAGCAGAGCCGCCGATTCGACGACCGTGCGCTGTATCCGCTGTTCGACGAAGCGAGCCGGCTCGGCCTGGTCGTCACGACCACGATGAGCAGCCTCCTGGGTCCGTACATGGACGACTGCCGACCGGAGTATGCCGACCGGGTCGCCACGGACTTTCCCGAACTGACCGTCATCATCCAGCACGGTGGTTGGCCGTACGCCTTAGAGGCGATCGGCGCGGCGTACAAGCAGCCGAACATCTACGTGGTCCCCGGCCAGTACATCCACTACGGCTTTCCCGGTAGCGAGCACTACATCACCGCGCTGCGGCATCTGCTCCAGGACCAGCTGCTCTTCGGCAGCGTGTACCCCAACTGTGGCCCGTTGCCCGACCTGCGCCGCATCGTCGATTCCTGGAACCTTCCCGCGAAGGTCGAACGCAAGTACCTCCGCGACAACGCCCGGCGTGTGCTGAACTTGTAGGCGTGTTGCTCCGTCTGCTCGCCCGCGTACTCGGGCGAGGACGAGCCCCGAAGCCGCCTCGCTCGCACTTTGGCGCTGACGCCGAGGCGTCGCGTCGCCGCGGGGCGCGCCGAGCCGACTACGACATGCAGATCGAGATCGAGAAGGCACGAACCCGCCGCGGCATGGGCATGTAGCCGTCGCCGCCGCGTGACACCGAACCCGCACAGTGCGCGGCACCTGTCACAGAGAGTGAGATTTCGGTGGTGAATCGGTCGCTCCGCGTGGTCGGTTCATTGATCGGTCTCCGGGGTGCGTCCTAAACCAGGGACATGGCCCTCCGCCCCCTCCCCACCGTCTTCGCTCTTTCGCTCGTCGCGGCGATCGCCGCCGCGTTGGCGTTTCTGCCGTCCTCGGCTGCCGAGCCGGCCCTGCGCGATGTCAGTGCTCCGGAACCAGCCGAGCGGGAAGGCGTGGTTGTCGCGTCGGCCAGCGCCCGGATCACCGATGACGAGGCCCGGCTGGTTTCACCGGGCGACACCGAGGACATGGATGCCGCGGTTGAGGCGGTCGCCCCCGCAGCCCAGACGGAGGAGCAGCCCTCCGCCGATGCCGATCCGCAGGTCGACCCGGAAGGCGCATTCGACGACGTCCCGGCCGAGACCGTCGCAGTGCCGGAAGTCACGGAGCCGGCGGAAACGGACGACGTCGCATCCGCCGAGCAGAGTGTGGCGACCGACGGATCGGTCGAACCGGTTTCGGCCCCGATCGAACCTGCGGCAGCGCCCGCCCGTGAGGTCATCGAGAACGCATCAGGAGGGACAGGAGAGGGGCAGGCGGCACCGGTCGACAGCGAGCCGGTCGCCGTCGTGATCGAGGAGCAGCCAGCACCCTCGGGCGAGGCCGGGGAGGGCCTGTCCGACGCGGTGCTGGCTGCCCTCGACGATGGTCCGCTCTACGCCGCCGCTCCCGCCGAGGCCGCACCTCCGGCCGGATCCGCCGGATCGGCCAACCCCGACGGCCTCAGCATCGGCGGCTCGAACATGTTCCCGGCGGAGCTCGACGGTCAGTACAACCCCGACGACGACATGGTCGCCATCGACCTGGGCGCACCCCAGATCGGCGGCGGCGCGATGCTGCCCGAGGGTGTCGACGCCGACCCGAACTCCGACACGATCGCCATCGAAGCCGACGCGGGCCTCCAAGTAGGCGGGTCGAACATGTTCCCGGCCGAGCTCGACGGTCAGTACGACCCCGACGACGACACCGTCGCCCTCGAGCTCCCGAGCGGCGAGTAGCGACGAGCCAACCCAACTGGCCAGATCCCGCAGCCGGCCGCATGCGTGACATGCTGAGTTCGTGACTCGCGACGTCGACGCCTACCTGACTCGCATCGGCTGGCACGGTCCAGTCGAACACGATCTCGACACGCTCGGCCGGCTGCAGCTGGCACACCTCCAGTCGGTGCCGTTCGAGGCCCTCGACGTCTTCGCTGGTCGACGCGTCCTCGCCGACAACGACTGGGCGTGGAACAAGGTGGTCGGACGAGGCCGCGGCGGCTGGTGCTTCGAGGCCAACGGCGCCTTCGCCGTACTGCTCGAAGAGCTCGGGTTTACCGTGACGCGACTCGGCGCCGCGGTCCTGCTCGGTGGCCCGGCGACGATGATCGACCACCTCGTGCTCGAGGTGCTGCTCGACGAGGCGTATCTCGTCGAAGTCGGCTTCGGCGATCAGTCACCGATCACGCCCTTGCCGTTGGGTCGGGCCGGGCCCATCGAGACGATTGGCGGCACCTTCGAGTTCTTCGACAGTCCTCAGGGCACGACGCTGACCCAGCACGTCGACGGGGTGCCCGAGGCGAGGTATCGCTTCAAGCGCGTCGGTCATCAACTCGCCGAGTTCGGACCGGCCTCGGATCTGTTGCAGGGTGACCCCACGATGCACTGGAGCACCTCGCCGTTCGCGACCCGATTGCTCGACGACCAGGGAACTCGAATCACATTGACGCGGCGCGGCCTCAAGGTGACGAGCGCCGAGGGCATCGAACGCTCCGACGTGGCGCTTGAGGATTGGAACGCCGTGCTGGCCGAGCACTTCGGCATCGACGAAGCCTTCACGCCCGAGCAGCTGGAGCAGGGCGAGTCGCCCGGTGAGTGACATGCTGGCCGCATGGCCATCGACTTCACCCTGACCCCGGAACTCGAGGCGATCCGAGATCGCGTTCGGGCCTTCATCTCCGACGTTGTGATTCCTGAGTCCGATCGGATCGAGGCCGAAGGCCTCGACGAGACCGACCGCCGCGCCTACGTCGACGCGCTCAAGAACCTCCGGAAGCGGGCCTTCGCCGAAGGCCTCTGGATGCCGCACATGCCGAAGGAGTGGGGCGGCATGGGGCTCGGTCATGTCGACCTGGCGATGGTGCAGGCCGAAGCCGCCCGCACCCGTTTGGGGCCGTGGGTGCTCAATTGCCAGGCCCCCGACGAAGGCAACATGCATACCCTGCTGCACTGGGGGACCGACGAGCAGAAGGAGAAGTACCTCAAGCCCCTGTGTGCCGGCACGGCGTGGAGCTGTTTCGCCATGACCGAACCCGAGGTCGCCGGGTCCGACCCCACGCTGATCCAGACCCGCGCATACCAAGACGGCGACGAGTGGGTGATCAATGGGCACAAGTGGTTTATCTCCAACGCCAACCGCGCCAACTTCGCCATCCTCATCTGTCGCACCGAGGACGACCCTGACCTGCCCCAGGCGGCGAATACCGCCTTCATCATCGACCTCCCGCAGGAGGGCTGGAACGAGGTGCGACAGATCGAGACCATGCACGGAGGCACCGGCCACTCCGAGATCGTGATCGAGGATCTGCGTGTGCACGGCGATCAGATGCTCGGTGGGCGGGGCCAGGGACATCTGCTCGGGCAGTACCGGCTCGGTCCGGCGCGGCTCGCCCACTGCATGCGGTGGATCGCGCAGGCCGAGACGGCGCTCGACATGATGGTCGAGCGGTCACTCGACCGCTACGCGCACGGAAGCATCCTGGCCGAGAAGCAGGGCATCCAGTGGATGATCGCCGACTCGACGATGGAGCTCTACCAGGCGAAGCTGATGGTGCTTCATGCCGCCTCGAAGATCGACGCCGGCGCCGACTTCAAGAGCGAGGTCTCGATGGCCAAGCACTTCGTGGCCAACGCGCTGAACCGGATCATCGACCGCTCGATTCAGGTGCACGGCGCACTCGGCTACTCGACCGATACGCCGCTGGCGCACATGTACCAGCACGCTCGGTGGGCCCGATTCGCCGACGGCGCCGACGAGGTGCATCAGATGCGCATCGCGCAGAGGACGATCGCGGCGTGGAAAGACCACGGGTCCACCCGCTCCGCCACCGGTGACCTGCCGATCTGATCCGCGGGCGTACTTCCAGGCGCGTGATGACAATTCGAGGACCGAGGGAACGAACGGCCCTCATCCGACGACCAAAGAGCCAATGAGGACCTTCACCGCTCTGCGCGCTCCGGCCCCGGGCCCACGACCATGAGCACCGAGCTGGTCACGACCTTCATGGCAACCCTGCTGATCCTCGGGTTCGTCGGCGTCGCGGGTGCGCTGGTGCATCCGGGTGTCCGGGCGCTGGTTGCACCCGAGCGCCTGCAGTTCGCTGCAGCGGTCGCGGTGCTCGCCGTGCTATCCAGCCTCTACCTGAGCGAGATCGCGGACTACGACCCGTGCCGCTACTGCTGGTGGCAGCGGATCTTCATGTACCCGCTCGCCATCGTCCTGCCGATCGCCGCATGGCATCGGGATCTCGACGTTCGACGCTACGCACTGCCGCTCGCGTCGATCGGTGGCGCAATCTCGCTGCGACACATCTGGTTGCAGACGTTCCCCGACGATGGCGGGAGCTGCGGCGTTTCGGCTCCGTGCTCTGCGAAACTGGTGGAAGCTTTCGGGTTCATCACGATCCCGCAGATGACTGCAGGCTGCTTCTTGCTGATCCTCATCCTGCTCGCCAACCGCACGCCACTTGCCCAGGAGTCCTGATGCCAGAATCACCACTCGACGCCGCGAACCGAGAACTCGCCGAGGTCAGTCCACCGTGGTATCGCTCGCCGCTGGTCCTGCTTGGCGCGGTGGTCGTGATCGCCGCGGTGATCGCCTTCATCGTTGCCGGGGGTGGCGATGACGACACCGCGGCCGATGCGGGCTTCGGTGGAGCCGACATCCCCGAGGTCGACTCAGTCGCCGTCGAGGGTGCAGCCCTGCCGGTCTACGAGTTGCCGGTCAACGATGCCGCCGTCGGACTCGACGCACCCGTGGTGACCGCAACGAGTCTCGCCGACGGTTCCTCCGTCGAGCTCGGCCCCGGCACGCCACGGATCATCGGCTTCTTCGCCCACTGGTGCCCGCACTGCCAGGCCGAGTTGCCCGAGCTCGTCGACTGGCTCGCCGCAAACCCGTTGCCAGGTGACGTCGAGTTCGTCGCCGTGTCCACTGCCGTCGACGAGGGCCGCGGTAACTACCCCCCGAGCGCCTGGTTCAACGACGAGGCATGGCCAGGATCGGTGGTCGTCGACGACGGGGCGGACCTGTTGGCCGTCTACGGGTTTCAGTCGTTCCCGGCCTTCATCGCCATCGACGCCGACGGGGTGGTCATCGATCGGCTCGGTGGCAACGTCGGTCCGGTCGGGTTCAAGCGATTGGCCGACGCCCTCGGCTGATTCGGGCTCGGAGCAAGCAGGCCAGCAGGGATCGTCACACCGGTGGCATCGCCGGCATTTCCGAGGCAAAGAGCCAGGCGTCGAAGAAGTCACTGAGATCCTGGCCGCTGATGTCCTCAGCCAGCCGGATGAAGTCGCTGGTCTCGGCGTACGAGCCACCATGCTCGTCGACCCACGTCCGGATCAGAGAGAAGAACGCATCTTCACCGATGGTCAGCCGCAAGGCGTGGAGCGTGAATGCGCCGCGGAGGTACACCGAGGCCGTGAACAGGTCGTCGGCCGGTGGCGCACCGGGTGGCGTGGACAGGAACACGCCCCACTGCTCGTGGTCGTTGCGGATGGTCGCGTCGAGGTTGTAGCTCCCCGGGTTGGCGGCTTCGGCCCACAGGTATTCGCTGTAGGTAGCGAACCCCTCGTTGAGCCAGATGTCGCGCCACTGGCCGAGGCTCACATGGTTGCCGAACCATTGGTGAGCCAGCTCGTGGGCAACGATTCGCTCGAAGGTGCCGGCATCGTCGACCAGGTCGCCGCCGAACACCGACAGGGTTTGGGTCTCGAGGGCGAAGCCCAGATCGCCGTCGACGACGAGGGCGCCGTAGACGTCGAACGGGTAGGTGCCGAAGATCGCCTCGAAGGCGTCGATCATCTCGCCGGTGCGCTGCATCGTGGTTACCGATGCGTCGTAACGATCCTCGTGGAACCAGTGGCGAACGGGTACGCCACTCTCGCTCGGGGCACCCTCGTGGTACACGAAGTCGCCGATGCCGATCGTGGTCAGGTAGCTCGCCTGGGCGAAGTCGGACTCGTAGACCCACGTGGTCGTGCCGTCGCCGTTGTCGATCTGGGCCGTCCCGAGGCCATTGGCTGCGACGACGAGTTCGGAATCGGTCGTGATGGTGAAGCGGTAGGTCGCCTTGTCGGTCGGATGCTCGTTGACCGGGTAGAAGCCGGCTGACCCCTCGGGCTCGCCGACGACCACGATGGTCTCTCCGAGATCGGTCCAGCCGCCGGAGAACGGTGCACCGAGGCTTTCGAGCACCGTCGGCGTTCCGTCGTAGACGACTTCGACTTGCACCTGTTGGCCGACTGGGAGGGCTTGATCGGCGGTGATGACGAGTTCGCGTCCTTCGCGAATCCACGCGACCGGGTCGCTGTTGATGAGGACGTTGCGAACGGTGAGGCCGTCGAAGTCGAGGTTGAATCGCTGCAGCGTTTGGGTCGGGGTGAGCGCGATCGTGGTGACACCTTCGAGGAAGCGTCCGTCGTGATCCCAGTCGAGGACCAGGTCGTAGGAGGCGACGTCGTACCCGCTGTTGCCATAGCCGGGGTAGTAGAGGTCGCCGAGCCCTGCGGACCCGACCACCGACGGGTCGAGGTCGAGCGCGCTCGGGTCGGTGTTGTCGGCGCTGTCGGTGTTGTCGGTGTTGTCGGTGCTGTCAGCCGGGTCTTCGGACGTGTCCGGGTCGGCGCCGACCGTGGGCTCAGCCGTTGCGGTGGCGAACGGCGTGGCGGTCGCCGCTGGATTCGTGGAGTTGGGTGTCGGGGTCGCTGCCGGATCCTCCGCCTGCGTGACGGTCCCCGATGCCGCCATGTCGTCCACCATCTCGTCGGCGGCGATCGAGCACCCCGCAATCACGACGGCCAGGGCCAACGCCACGACGTTCGCCTTGCGGCGCCGGCCGGCCGCTCGGTGGCGCGGCGTGGGCTCGGTGGGGAGACCGGGAGCTCGGCGAACCGTCAGCGACACCTCCGAAGTATCGCAGAACGTCCCGGTGCACCGGCCGCGCCGACGGTTCCAGCACCTGTCCGCTTGACGAGGGCTGCGCCTGGTGAGACAATATGAAACATCATGAAATAGCATTTAAAGACAAGGAGTGCATCATGGTGATGTTGGGAGCGACGCTCGAGGAACTCGTTGCGCTGGGCGGCCGTCTCGACGCCGCGACCGGGGAAATCAGCGAGGTTGGGGCGCAGACTCAGACGATTGCCGGCAGTGTCGTCGCCGAGATGCAGGGGGCGTTCGCGGTCGCGGTGGCGGGCATCACCGACGCCATGGCCGCGCTGCGAACGACCGTCGAGACGTCGAGGGCCACCCTCGACGCGACCACGTGGACCGGCGCGAATCGCCAGATCTTTGATGGCGCTCACCTCGACTTCGCCGCGGCGATGACCCAGCTCGAGGCTTCGGTCGCCGATGCCTACGGCCAGTTCGACGCCCAGATGCATCAGGTGGGCGAGATGATCGAAACCTTCCAAGTGCAGGTGATGGCTGGCCTCGATCAGGCGCAACAGTCCACGACCAGCATGGCCCGGGCCGTCGATGCGCAGCGCGAGAACCTTGACCTCGCCATGAACAGCGGTCTCGGTGTCGGCTGATCCGTGGCGACGCGAACCGAGTACGAACTGACCGCCGAACTGTTCGCCGATACCGCGGCACGGGTGTCGTCGGTGTCGGTGTCCGTTACATCGCTCGACGTCGAGCGCTCGTTGCGCGGCGGACAACTTGCCATCGAGGTGGGCGAGGCTTCGGCGCGTGCGACCCGGGAGGTCGATGCCGCAATCGTGTCGATCGACGATGTCGAACGCGAATGTCGGCGGCGGGCCGAATTGATCGCCGCGTACGAAGCAGAGTTGGCCGCGTACCACCTACTCCATGCGGCCTGGCTTGCTGACCTCGCCGACCACCGGATCGCACTGCAGCAAGCTGTCGAGGCGAGCGCTGGGGAGCCGGCCGCGGACGGAGAGCCGGACCCGCTGTGGGACTGGGTCGCCGGTGTCGCTCCTCCGCCCTTGCGGCCCGCCCCGACCCCGCCTACACCACTGCCGTCATGGGCCGAGATCCGATCGCCATGACTCCAGGGCTCGATTCTCGGATCGAAGTATGGATGGAGGCGTCGTGAGTGGGCACGCGGGCGAAGAAGGCTGGGTCGCGGAGCTCGGTGTGGTGGCCGGCCCCGGGAGTGGATCGAGCATCGGGTTGCCGAGCGGGACTTTTCGAACGGCCGGCCTGTCGGTGACGATCGACGATGGGCCTCGCCAGGCTCGAACCTGGATCGAAAGGGCCGGCGAGCTCGAAACGATCGCCGCCGGTGAACGAGTCCTTGCGATCGGTTCGCCGGGTGCTCACGAGTGCCGCCCGACGTTCGGGCGTCCGCCAAGGGTGTTTGCTGACCGGCCGATCGAACCGCTCCGCCACTCGGCGTTGCCACCAGCCGTGCGGCCTGTGCCGGCGTTCTCCTGGGCTGCGCTGATCGGGCCCATTCCGGTGGCGGTCCTTCTGGCATTCGTCATTCGCCCGTGGTTTCTGCTGTTCTCACTCATGGGCCCCGTGGTTGCGGCAGCTCGCTGGCTCGAGACGCGCCGGAGTCATCGTCGCCGGACCAACGCACGCGAGCAGACCGTCGAAGCCGCCTGGCTCGAACTCGCTGACCTGCGGATGTCCCAGGCGCTCGAGCTGGCGAAGTTGCGCTGGGAGACCCACCCTTCGGTCGTCGAGCTGGCTCAGCGCGCGAAACATCGTTCGGTCCGTCTGTGGGAGCGGCGACCGGGCGACGACGATTGGCTTTCCATCGCGCTCGGTGTCGGTCCGGAGCGGGTTGCGCCGATCGTCGAGCCCGGCCATGTGGCCGACGAATTGGAGTCGCTGTGCACCGACCCGCTCATCCTCACCGATGTTCCCGCTCTGGTCTCACTCGCAGACGCTCACCTGGGGATCGTGGGCGATCGACCCGATGCGCTTGCGCTGGCCCGTGCTGTGGTTCTCCAGCTCGCCACCCAGCACGGCCCCGCGGATCTTCGAGTTGGCGTCGTCAGGGGGCCGGCGGTCGCGGCGGAGTGGGAATGGCTCAAGTGGTTGCCGCAGCTCGACCGCTCGCTGGTTTGGTTTGGTGCGTGCGGCGGACCTGACCATGCGAACGATGACGGGAATGGCAGCGCGGGCGAGTCCTATCAGAATCGAGCATGGATGGGTGATGGCCGTGCTGCCCGACCCGCTGCCGTGGTGATCGTCGACAACGCGGCCTCCTCCGTGCTCCACCTCGAGCGGGCAGCGCACGAACACGGCGTCCGGCTACACCTGATCGCGCTCGCCCCGACAGCAGCAGACTTGCCGGCGGCGTGTCGCACGATTGCCGAGCCCGCCGAAATGCGCCGCCGCAGCGTTGTCCCGCTTCACGTTTCGGATTCGCTGACAACACAGCTGGCTCGCTCGTTGCACACTGTCGCCGACCCCGAGGCCGGTCATGGCGCGGCCGCGACGGGTGACGCCCCCGGGCTCGTCGAGTTGTTGGGAACTCCAGATCCGGCCGACCTCGCGGAGCGTTGGGCTCGCGCCGACGACGGTGTGGCCACACTGTCGTCTCGACTCTCGGGCGTGTTGGGGGTGTCTTGTGGTCAGCCCTTCGAGGTCGACCTCGTGGCCGACGGCCCACACGCGCTCGTGGCGGGAACCACCGGAGCCGGCAAGAGTGAGCTGCTGCGCACGTGGGTGCTCGGCCTAGCGGCTGCCTCGAGCCCCGAACAGCTGCACTTCGTGCTGATCGACTTCAAGGGTGGAGCGGCGTTCGACCCCGTCGCCGACCTGCCACATGTCGCCGGCATGATCACCGACCTCGATCCCGAACATGTCGATCGGGCGCTCGCCGGACTTCGGGTCGAGCTGCGCGAGCGCGAAGAGCGACTTCGGGCTGGTCCGGCGGGGGTTACGAGGGCGCTCCCGCGGATCGTCGTTGTCATCGATGAGTTCGCGGCGCTCGCCCGCGACTATCCGGACCTGCTGTCCGGGTTGATCGACCTCGCCGAGCGAGGACGCAGCCTGGGCATTCATCTCGTCTTGGCGACCCAGAAGCCCGCGGGAGTCGTCGACCAGCGGATCCGAGCGAACACGAACCTGCGCATCGCGCTCCGGACACAGTCCAAGCACGAGAGCCACGACGTCATCGAGTCCGGAGCGGCAGCGGAGATCGACCGTCGCTCTCCGGGACGCGCCCTTGTGCGGATCGGTGGCGACGAGATTCGCGAGATCCAAGTCAGCCCGAGCGATCTGTCTGGCCGGTCGCACGAACGGTCCGCCGTGCCGCGAGCACTCGACGATGCTGGCGGAGACGACGCCGCAGAAGATCGACGGCGTGGCCCTGAGGTTCGACGGGAGCTGGTCGAGATCGTGCGTGTCGCCGCGGCCGGGCTCGACGAGACGCAACTCGGACCTGCGTCGCCGTTGTGGACACCCGTGCTGGTCGAGCGCATCAGCTTGTCCGCCGTCCTGGAGCAATGTGCTGCTGTGCCGGGGCCAGGCCTGGCCCTTGGGCTGGAGGATCGCGTCTCGACCCGGTCGCAGCACGTACACCGTTGGGATCCATCGCTCGGAGGCATCGTCCTCTACGACTCGAACGCAGAGACCGGTGCGGCCTTCCTCGGCACGATCGCCCAATCGGCCGAAGACATGGGTTGGACGTGCGTCACCCTGGCAGTCGATGACCTCGACGCGACCTTGTCGCAGATCGAGGAGTACGAGCAGCGCTGCTTGAGGCCCTCCGACGCGCAGGTGCAGCCCACGACACCGGCGGTCCTGGCGCTCGACAACATCGCCGTCGCGCTCGGTACGTCGAACGACGCCGGTCGCCTCGAGTTGCTTGCTCGGCTCGAGGGCATCGCCCGGGACGGACCGGCGGCCGGCATCGGCATCGCGCTGGTCGCCCGTGCGGTGCGCGACGTTCCACACCGGTTGGCCAACCACGTGTCGCATCGTTTGCTCGGTCGTCTGGCAGACCCGTCGACCCATCTTCTCCTCGGCGCTGAGGCGCCGCCTGGGCACTCGCCCCGGCATGTCCGGGTCGTTGGCGAGGGCACTGTCGCCCTCCTCGCCGATGCTGACCCGCACCCCGATCACGACCGAGTCACAGGCCATCGGGCCGATCGCGGGCGGATCATCATGGACGGTGAGTACAGTGACCGATAGTGACTGACGTTGAATGGTTGAACACCGAGGAAGCGGCCAAGCGCCTGGGCATCACCACGCGCACGCTCTACCGGTTCATGGACCAAGGTCGACTGCCCTCGTATCGCTTCGGCCGCGTGTTCCGGTTGAAGGTGAGTGACATCGAGGACTTCATCGAGAGCTGCCGTGTGCAGCCCGGAACCCTCAGCCATCTGTACCCCGAGCCGACGGCGAGCGACGACGGCCTCGAGGTCGACTGACACCTTGACCACCGAACCGCTCCGGCTCACGGTCCCCAATCACCACATGCCCGCGCTGCTCGGGCAGAACGACGAGTGGTTGATGGCGATCGAAGCGAACTTTCCCGCCACTGACATTTTGGTGCGCGGCAATGAGATCGTCATCGACGGCCCCGACGCGCCTGTCGTCGGGCGGCTCTTCGACGAACTCGTGACCTTGCTCGAAGGCGGTCATCGCATCGATCGCGCCAGTCTCGGACTGTCGATGGACATGGTCGAGGCCGACGAGAAGCCGAGCGAAGTGCTCACGGCCGACATCCTCAAGTCCAGCCGCGGCGGTCGCGTTCGCCCGAAGACGGCCGGCCAGAAGCGTTACGTCGACGCCATCAAGAACAACACGATCACGTTTGGCATCGGACCGGCCGGAACCGGCAAGAGCTGGTTGGCCGTTGCCATGGCGGTGCAGGCGCTCCAGGCCAAAGAGGTCGAGCGGATCATCCTGACCCGCCCGGCTGTCGAGGCGGGCGAGCGCCTCGGGTTCCTGCCGGGCGATTTGATGGCCAAGATCGATCCCTATCTCCGCCCGCTCTACGACGCGCTCTACGACATGGTCGACCTCGAGGGTGTCGCCAAACTGCAGGAGCGGGGCGTGATCGAGGTCGCACCGCTCGCATTCATGCGAGGGCGCACGCTGAACAACAGCTTCATCATCCTGGACGAGGCACAGAACACCACGCCCGAGCAGATGAAGATGTTCCTCACGCGCATCGGCTTCGGCTCCAAGGTCGTCGTCACCGGCGACGCGACCCAGATCGACGTACCCGATGGCCGGAGCGGCCTGAACCGGCTCGAGCCGATGTTGCGCGGCATCGACGGGCTCGAGTTCGTGCTGCTCGGAAGTCGCGATGTCGTGCGTCACCGGATCGTCGCCGCGATCATCGACGCCTACGACGCAGTGGACCAGCGTCGACGGGACCAGGACAAGCCGTGACCGGTGATCCGGCGATCATTGCCGAGGTCGACGATCGCCAGTCCGACCACAACGTCGACGCATCGGGGCTGGGCAAGCTACTCGAGCGATCACTGCACACGAGTGGGGTGCGGGGCCCGGCGGAAGTCGGGTTGGCCTTCATCGACGAGGCCGAGATGGCCGAACTCAACCGCCACCACATGGGTGGCGACGGCCCGACCGACGTACTGGCCTTTCCGATCGACGGCCTCGAACGCCCGCCCGACGGCCAGCCGGCGATGGTCGGCGACATCGTGATCTGTCCCGTTGTGGCCGACCGCGCGCCGCAACCCCTCGTTGACGAGCTGTCGCTGCTGGTCGTACACGGCGCGCTGCATCTGCTCGGCCACGACCACGCCGAGCCCGACGAGCGTGCCGTGATGCAGCGACTCGAACGCGAACTGCTCGCCGAGCACCATGCGCCGCTGACCGAGGAGGTGCGGCCGTGAGCGTCACGTTGGTCGTCATCCTTGGTCTTGCCACGGTCGTGCTCGTCATGCTCGCCGGCGTGCTTGCCGCCGCCGAGACCGCGTTCACACGGGTCACCCGCAGCCGGGTCGATGCCATCGCCGCTGCCGATGCCGAAGACCACGACGGCGACGACGATGTCGACGATCGCATCGAGCAACTGCGGGCGTACAGCCGTCACCCAGCGACCACGTTGGCTTCGCTCGAGTTGGTGCAGCTTGCTGATCAGGCCGGCGCGGTCGCCTGCGCATGGTTCGTCGGCCGCGAGATCGCCGGTGTCGCCGGATCGGTGGTCGCCGTCGCCGCGGTCGCGGTTGCGCTGTTCGCCGTCATGGTCGTCAGCCGAAGTCGATCGCTGAGTGCCCCCGATGCGGCAGCGGTCGGCCTCGTTCCGATTCTGCGTCTGGTCGCTCCGCTCGACGCACTGACCGGCGTCATCGTTCGGCTCGCCCGCCGCTCGCAACCGGCGGAGATCTCGGACCCCGACGTCGATGAGCAGCAGGTGCTCGCACTCGTGGGCGAGACCGAGGCGATCGATGACGACGAGGAGGCGCTGATCAAGCGAGTCGTCGCCTTTGATGACACCACCGCCGGCTCGATCATGACCCACCGCTCCGACCTGGTGAGCCTCCGCAGCGGGTTCGCGGTCCAGGATGCCCTCCAAGTCGCGGCGCTGCACGGCCTCAGCCGAATTCCCGTGACGTCATCGGATGGCGACATCGATGACATCATCGGTGCCGTCCACGTGAAGGATCTCTGGATCGCCCAGCTCGACGACAAGGGGGCGGTTGACATCGATCTCTGGCTTCGCGAGGTGCAGGTGGTTCCCGAGGTGCAGCGCGTGGCTCAGCTCCTGACGGCGCTGCAGACCAGCGACATGCACCTCGCCGTCGTCGCCGACGAGCATGGCGGTGTCGCGGGCGTGGTCACCCTCGAGGACATCCTCGAAGAACTGGTCGGCGAGATCGAGGACGAGTTCGACGCACCCGAAGCCGATCTGATCGCGGTCGATGACCGGACCCTCCGGGTCGACGGTCGAACCGAGATCACCCGAATTCGTGATGCATTCGGCATCGAGTTCTCGGGCGACTTCCGAACCGTCGCCGGGGCGGTATTCAACGGCCTCGGACGCGTGCCCGAAGTCGGCGACGTGCACTCGATCGACGATGCCGGGCTCGAGTTGCATGTCGTGCGGATGCACGGCCGCCGAATCGCCGACGTCGACGTGCGTTCCACAACGCCACTGCCGGGCCCGGATGCGAAGGCGAACACATGACCGACCGTGACGCCGCCGAGGCAACCGACCCCGCAGAATCCGCAGAATCTGCCGAGGCCGACGCACCGTTCCGTTCCGGCTTCGTCTCCTTCGTCGGGCGACCCAATGCCGGCAAGTCGACCCTGCTGAACCAGATCCTCGGCACCAAGGTTGCGATCACCTCGAACAAGCCCCAGACGACACGCACACAGATCCGAGGCGTGCTTCACCGTCCCGGCCTGCAGGTGGTGTTCGTCGACACCCCCGGGATCCACAAGCCGGTCTCGCCCCTGGGGTCCACACTCAACGAGTCCGCCACGTCGACGATCGGCGACGTCGATGTCACCTGTCTGGTGATCGATGGGCTGGCCCCATTCGGTCGCGGCGATCAGTTCATCGCCGATCAGCTCCCCAAAGACTCGATCATCGTCGTGAACAAGGTTGATCGAGCGAACCGCGAACAGGTGATGTCACAGCTGGCCACGACGGCTGTGCTGGACTTCGAGTCGTACTTCCCGGTGAGTGCTCGCACGGGCCGCGGCGTCGACGCGCTCGTCGACCACCTGATCTCACGCATGCCCGAGGGCCCGCGCTATTACCCCGACGACATGGTGACCGACCTTCCTGAGCCGGTCCACGTCGCCGAGCTGGTGCGCGAACAGCTCTTCCGCGCCACCCGGCAAGAACTGCCGTATTCGATCGCCACCCGGGTCACCGAGTGGGATTGGCCCCACATCCGCTGTGAGATCCTCGTCGAGCGTGACAGTCAGAAGGGCATGGTGATCGGCAAGGGTGGGTCACTGCTCAAGCAGGTCGGCACCGCGGTGCGCGAGCAACTGCCCGAGGGCGCATACATCGAGTTGCACGTGTCGGTCGACAAGGACTGGCAACGACGGCCAGACCGCATCGAAGATCTTGGTTACGGCCTGTCCGACTAGGACGCGCTCGCGGCCCGCTGGTCCAGTTCGCGCAGCCGGGTCTTCACAACCTCGACGTCGCTGGTGCGCGTGAAGTCGGGCATCGCCTTGATCAGGTCCCATCGATACGACTTCTTGGTCGCCAGACGCGAGTCGAGGATCGCTACGACGCCCTCATCGGTCGTCGAGCGGATGAGGCGGCCGGCGCCCTGAGCGAGGAGTGTGGCGGCGCGGGGCAGGTCGATCGTCCGGAACGCGTGGCGACCGGCGAGGTCGCGGCGAGCCGAGAGCAAGGGATCGTCGGGTCGCGGGAACGGCAGGCGATCGATGGTCACCAGCGTGAGCGATGGGCCGGGGATGTCGATGCCCTGCCAGAAACCGAGGGTGGCGAGAAGGGTGGTCGAGGGCGAGTCACGGAACAGCTCGATCAACGCCGGCTTGGGGAGATCGCGCTGGGTGACGACCGGCGTGTCGAGTGTCGCGTCGAGATGCTCGGCGGCGATGTCCATCATCCGCCAGCTCGTGAAGAGTCCGAGCGTCCGTCCGCCTGCGGCCTCGATGAGCCCAGTGAGATGGTCCAGCATGGCCGACTCGTAGGCATCGGCGCGCGGCTCGGGCAACGAGGTCGCGCAGTACAAGAGGGCGTTGCCGGGGTAGTCGAACGGGCTGTCGACGTCGACGCGCGTGAAATCGTCTTCGCGAAGGCCGACCGACACGCCGATGGTCGGCGCAAGCGTTGCGCTGGTCAGGATCACCGTCCGTGGCTGCGAGGCTGCCGCGCCGGTATCCGGCATCGCGGCGGGCTCGGAGATGTCCGGGTCTTGGGTGTCCTCGGCATCGTCGCCTTCGACCTCGTGATCGAACAGCAGCGGGCCCAGCATCGCCGAAACGTCGAGCGGTGCCACCTGCAGTGTGGGCTCGCCGTTGTTGTGTTCGACCCAAGCGACGTTCTGATCCGACAGCGATCGTGACCCCACGAGTTCTTCCATCAGCGTTGTACCGGCCTTGATCGCCCGGTTCGCCCGAGCGTCGGCGTCGGAGTTCTTGCCGCTCGGAAGCTTCCGCACCGCCTCGATCGTCTCGTTGACCCGGTCGAGCGCTCGATCGAGCACCGTCATGAGCTCGTCGGAGTCGTCGGGATCAAGGCGCTTGCCTTCGAGCGGTTCGAGCACGTCGGTGATGTCGTCGCCGATGTCGCGCAAGCGGTCGATCGTCTCCCGGTCGTCGAGGATGCGGTCGGTCGTCCGGGCGAACCAGCGAAAGCGAGCGCCGCCAATCGTCCAGCTGAAGGTCGAACTGGCAATGTCTTCGAGCTGGTGCGCTTCGTCGATCACGACGATCTGATGGTCGGGCAGAACCGCGCCGTCGCTCAGCAGATTCATCCCGAGGAGGTGGGTGTTGACGACGATGACATCGGACTCTGCGGCCCGGTCGCGTGCCATCTCGGCGAAGCAGTTCTCGCCGGATGGGCAGCGGTTGCGGCCAGGGCATTCCCGGCTTGTGACGCTCATCGCTGCCCAGCTCGACTCGCTCGGTTCGAAGTCGAGCTCGGCTCGGTCACCGCTCATCGACTCGTCACTGAACTCGACCAGCCGATCGAGCTCGTCCTCGTCGTGGGCGGCCGTCCCCGCCAGCGAAAGCTGTGCGTCATTGGAGTACTCATTGACCCGCTGGCGACAGATGTAGTTGTTGCGGCCCTTCAGCACGGCGAAGGTGAACGGACGCTCGACCTGCCGTGCGAGATGGGGGAGTTCAAAGGCCGCAATCTGGTCCTGCAGGGCCTTGGTCGCGGTCGCGATGACCGTTCGCTTGCGAGACAACACGACCGGGACCAGATAGGCGAGCGACTTGCCGGTTCCGGTGCCGGCCTGCACCACGAGGTGCTCCTGCTCATCGATCGCCGTGGCGACCGCCCGGAGCATCTCGACCTGGCCGGACCGTTCCTCACCACCGCTGGGCAGTGCCGCAGTCACGTGGGTGAGGGCTTCGACCGCTTCGTCGACCAGGGGCATCCGTTGAGACACTGGGCGTGAACCTACCGGGTGCGTGGAACCGGTCGCGGCACCTGCGAGACTTCTGCCATGGCCGATCCGGCACCGTTGGCGGAAATCGACTCGGAGACTGTGCCCCGGCACATCGCGGTAATCATGGATGGCAACGGGCGATGGGCAACGGCGCAAGGTTTGCCGCGAACCGAGGGCCACAAGCGGGGCGAAGACGCGCTCTTCGAGGCGGTCGAGGGATGCCTCGCCGCCGGCGTCGGATGGCTGACGGTCTACGCCTTCAGCACCGAGAACTGGCGGCGCCCCAAGGACGAGGTCCGGTTCCTGCTCAACTACAGCCGAGGACTGTTGCGCCGCCGCCGCGACGAGCTGAACGAACGCGGCGTGCGCATCCGCTTCGTCGGTCGCCGCGACTGGCGGGTACCGCGAGGCGTGCTCAACGAGATGGACACCGCCGAGAGCCTGACTCGCCAGAACACCAACATGACCTTGACGATCGCCTTCAACTACGGCGGTCGCGCCGAGGTGGTCGACGCGATTCGGGCGATGATCGACGACGGCCTCAAGGGCAAGCAGATCACCGAGAAGGCGATCTCTCGGTACATGTACGACCCGGAGATGCCTGACCCCGAGGTCATGGTGCGTACCTCCGGCGAGTCGCGCACGTCGAACTATCTGATGTGGCAGATGGCGTACACCGAGCTGATCTTCGCCGATGTGCTGTGGCCAGACTTCACCCGCGAACACCTCTGGGGAGCGATCGCCGAATACCAGCACCGCGAGCGACGGTTCGGTGGGGTGTGACGATGGCGAGCTGCTGGCTGTGACCCAGGACCATCGCCCAAGCAAGAACTACCGGACCAACGCCGTCGTGTTGCGCACGTACAAGTCGGGCGAGGCGGACCGCATCGTCGTGCTCATGACCGAGCAGCACGGCAAGGTCCGCGCCGTAGCGAAGGGCGCCCGCAAGTCGAAGAGGCAGGCGGCGCTGCTGGAGCCCACGGTGCATCTCGACGCCCAGCTCTATCGTGGCAAGGGCGACCTCGACACCGTGACCCAGGTGCAGGCGGTCGACACGTTCGGTTCGATGCGCTCGGACCTCGATCGGCTCACGCGAGCGGCATCGTTCCTCGAAGCCGTCGACCACGTGACGCCCGACCGGGAACCACACGAGCGGCTCTATCGCATGCTCGTCGGGGCGCTGCGCACGGTTGCCGACGAGAACCCCACATTGACCGCCGCCGGCTTCTTTCTCAAGCTGCTGGCCCTCGAAGGGCTCGAACCGGTGCTTGACCGTTGCATCTCCTGCGGTGACACCGAGCCACTCGTCGCCTTCGACATGGTCAATTTCGGAACCCGTTGCGAGCGCTGCCGTGCCGGGATTCCGATCAGCGACGAGGGCATCCGGATCTGCCGGCTGATCCTGAGCGGGGGACTGGCGGCGGCGCTTCGGCTGCCGGAGAGCCCGGTGCTCGACGACGTGAATCGCCTTGCCGCAACGATGGTCGAGCACCAGACCGAGCGGCAGCTGAAGTCCCTGAGCGTGCTGTAGCGGCTGCCGCGAAACAGGGCAGCCACGGTCGATCGCACGGATAGCCTTTCGGGGTGTCTGAGAACCAAGCAGCGGATCCATCCGTCGATGACGTGATGGAAAAGATCGTGAACCTGTCGAAGCGTCGCGGGTTCGTGTTCCAGTCGGCGGAGATCTACGGCGGAACCCGTTCGACCTACGACTACGGCCCGATCGGCGTGCTCTTGCTGCGCAATGTCAAGGACGCCTGGTGGCGGACGATGGTGCAGATGCGCCACGACGTCGTCGGCCTCGATGCGGCGATCATCGGCCCACCGGCGGTCTTCGAGGCATCCGGCCACCTGGCGAACTTCTCCGATCCGCTCGTCGAATGTCGGACCTGCAATGAGCGCTTTCGGGAAGACCAGCTCGTGGACCCGCGGCTGTGCCCGAACTGCGGCGCCTTGGACAGCTTCACCGAGGCACGCGCCTTCAACCTCATGTTCCAGACCCACGCCGGTCCCGTCGAGGGCGCGGGCAACGAGGTCTACCTGCGGCCCGAGACGGCGCAGGGCATGTTCACGAACTTCATGAACGTACAGATGGCGACTCGCAAGAAGCCGCCCTTCGGTATCGCCCAGATCGGCAAGAGCTTCCGCAACGAGATCACGCCACGCAACTGGGTGTTCCGAACGCGCGAGTTCGAGCAGATGGAGATGGAGTATTTCGTGCCGCCTGACGAGGCGCAGCACTGGTACGAGTACTGGCGCAAGGCGCGCTACGAGTGGTACGTCGATCTCGGCATCCCCGAGTCGATGCTCCAGATGCGCGACCACGACGCCGACGAGCTGTCGCACTACTCGTCGGGGACAGCGGACGTCGAGTTCTTGTTCCCGTGGGGCTGGGGCGAGCTCGAGGGCATCGCCAACCGCGGCGACTACGACCTGTCGCAACACGCAGAACACTCCGGCGCCCGCATCGAGTACTTCGATCAGGCCAACAATGAGCGCTACATCCCCCATGTGATCGAGCCGGCTGCCGGCGCGACCCGGGCGATGATGGCCTTCCTCATCGCTGCCTACGACGAGGAGGTCGTCAACGACGAGACCCGCACGGTGCTCCGCCTCGATCACCGTCTGGCGCCGTACAAGGTCGCGGTGCTGCCGCTCTCGAAGAAAGAAGAGCTGATCGAGCCCTGCGAGCGCATTCTCGCCACGCTCCAGCCGCACTTCATGGTCGACTACGACATCACTCAGGCGATTGGTCGTCGGTATCGCCGACAGGACGAGATCGGCACGCCGTACTGCGTGACCGTCGACTTCGACACGCTCGACGACAATGCGGTCACGGTGCGCGATCGTGACACGATGGAGCAGATCCGGGTGCCGATCGACGACCTGCTGACCACGTTGCAGGCGCGACTCGCGGTCTGATCTGGCCGACGAGATCGTCGGTCGTACGATCGACGGACTGACGGACAAGGCTGACGTTGGGGGAGAAAACATGACCGAGGCCGCTCGGGGAATCGATGCGCTCGTTGCTGCCGTGGAGGCCGGCGAGATGACCGAGCGCGAGGCGGTCGGTATGGCGTCGCCGTCCGAGGTCGAGGCAGCCCTGCATGCCCAGTTCGATGACGGTGGTACACCGATCGGCAGCGGCATCGGTGCGTCGCCGGGTGCTGCGGTCGGCAAGGTCTACTTCGACGTCGACGGATGCCTCGATGCGGTCGACCGGGGCGAACTCGTGATCCTGTGCGCGGACGAAACCTCACCGGCCGATGAGATCGCCATGCGCATGGCTGAAGGCATCGTGACCGCCAAGGGTGGCACGGCGAGCCACGCGGCGGTGGTGGCCCGAGGGTGGGGAATCCCGGCGGTCTGCGGGGTCGACGTTGCGACCTTCGACGACGCGGGCATGCACCTCGGCGGCCAGCTTCTCGCCGAGGGCGACACGATCTCGATCGACGGCACCAGTGGCGAGATCTTCGTCGGTGACCTCGGTGCCGGCGGCGGCGGTGGGAGCGAGGCCGTCGACACACTGCTCGGTTGGGCCGATGACGTGCGTGGCGATCGCATCGGGGTTCGAGCGAACGCCGATAGCGGCAAGGACGCCGAGCAGGCCCGCGCGCTGGGCGCCGAGGGCATCGGCCTCTGCCGAACCGAGCACATGTTTCTGGGCGATCGACTTCCCTTGGTCCAAAACGTCATCCTTGCAGCGACCGACGCTCATGCGGAGACGGCGCTGGCGGAGCTGGGTGAGATGCAGCGGCGTGACTTCGTGTTGCTGCTCGAGGCCATGGACGGCCTCCCAACCACGATTCGCTTGCTCGATCCGCCGCTCCACGAGTTCCTGCCCGACCCGATCGAGCTTGCGGTGGCCGACGCGCGGGGTGAGCTCGATGCGGCCGGCAAGTCTGTTGCCGAAGCGGTGCACCACTGGGCCGAGGCAAACCCGATGCTCGGCACACGCGGCGTGCGACTCGCGATCGTGCGGGACGGGCTCTATCGCATGCAGGTGCGCAGCCTCCTGCTCGCCGCAGCAGAGCGCCGCGCCGCCGGTGGCAGGCCGATGGTCGAGATCATGATCCCGCTGGTGAGCGATGTCGCCGAGCTCGCGATGGTTCGGGGCTGGATCGAAGACGAGATCGCGCACGTCGAGGGCGAGGTCGGCGAGCTCTCGATCGGCACGATGATCGAAACCCCCCGGGCGGCGGTCACGGCGCGGGAGATCGTCGCAGAGGCAGAATTCGTGTCGTTCGGAACCAACGATTTGACCCAGCTGACGTGGGGATTCAGCCGTGACGATGTCGAGGCTCGGGTCATCACCAGATACGTCGACCTCGGAATCCTCGATGCCAATCCGTTCGAGCGGCTGGACCGCACGGGCGTCGGCGCCCTCGTTGCCAACGCCATCACCGAAGGACGCGCGGCGAGACCCGACCTCAAGGTCGGTGTGTGTGGCGAGCATGGTGGCGAGCCCTCGTCGATCGAGTTCCTGGTCGGTGCGGGCGTCGACTACGTCAGCTGTAGCCCCTACCGGGTCCCGGTCGCTCGTCTCGCCGTGGCGCAGGCACTCATCGGCTCCTCGGCCTGACGCCCGTCATTCGATCCAAGTAGGTTGGCGACGTGGAGCTCAGCAGCGCGCACAGCATCGTCGGCGGCGACGCCTGATCCGTGGGAATCCACGACGATGACATCGTTCGCGTCCGCGAGGCCACCGACATCGGCGACCTGGTTGGTGCCCATCTGCAGCTGCGCCGCGTCGGCCGACGCATGGTCGGGTTGTGCCCGTTCCACAACGAGAAGACGCCATCGTTCAACGTCAATACCGAGCTCGGGTTCTACAAATGCTTCGGCTGCGGTAAGAGCGGCGACGCGATCACCTTCGTGCGCGAGATCGAGCATCTCGACTTCGTCGGCGCCGTCGAGTTCCTGGCGAACAAGGCCGGCATTCAGCTTCGCTACACCAATGAGAACGAGGGCGCGCAGCGCCGCAAGCGCACCGAGCTGACCGATGCAGTCGAGGCAGCGGTCGAGTGGTACCACCAACGCCTGCTTTCCTCGCCCGACGCGCGGCAGGCTCGCGGCTATCTGCGGTCGCGGGGTCTTGACGGGGACCAGGTGCGTCACTGGAAGATCGGCTGGGCGCCCGATGACTGGGACCAGTTGTTTCGTGCGCTCAAGATCAAACAGGAGACGTTCGTCGGCGCAGGCCTCGGTTTCGTCAACAAGGCGAACCGGGTCCAGGACCACTTCCGAGCTCGGGTGCTCTTCCCGATCCACGACGTCAACGGCGTCGCGGTCGGCTTCGGAGGGCGCGTGATGCCGAACGGTGACGGTCCCAAGTACAAGAACTCGTTCGACTCCCCGATCTACGCCAAGAGTCGGCTGCTCTACGGCCTCCACATGGCCAAGGACGAGATCGTGCGCAAGGACGAGTCGATCGTCTGCGAGGGCTACACCGACGTGCTCGGCTTCGCCGACATCGGCATCGAGCGGTCGGTTGCCACCTGCGGCACGGCGCTCACCGAGGATCACATCCGCATGCTCAAGAGGTTCGGCCGCCGCATCGTGTTGGCCTTCGATGCCGACGCGGCCGGGCAAGCCGCGGCCGAACGGATCTACGAGTGGGAGCAAGCGCTCGAGGTCGACGTCGCCGTTGCCCGTATGCCCGACGGCATCGACCCGGCTGACTATGCGGCCGCAGACCCCGATGGGCTGCGGGCGGCGATCGAAGGTGCGCAACCGTTTCTTGGCTTTCGTCTGCAACGGGTGCTCGATGCCGGCGACCTCTCAACCCCCGAGGGGCGGGCCCGAACGGCCCAGCGCGCGGTGGGGGTAGTTCGCGAGCATCCCGTCGACCTGGTCCGAGATCAATATCTGATGCAGGTGGCCGACGCGTGCGGGGTGGACACGGCGCGCCTGCGAACGATGAGCGAGGCGCCGGCGCCGATGGTCGAGGAACGTCGGTGGGTCAGCAACGAGCCGACCTATGAAGAGCCCGTCTACCGCTTCGAGCCGATACCTCCCTCGACCGAGCGCACCATGTTGCTGCTCTGCCTCCATCGTCCCGCAGAAGTACGCGACTGGGTTGAACCGCACATGTTCGGCGATCCCAGGCTGCGTTCGGTCTTCACCGCACTGCTCGACGCACCGAGCGACGACCTGTTCGAGATGATCGAGAGCGTTGGGCCCGAGCTCGGCGACGCGATCGGGTATTTGGCCGCACTCGACGAACCCGACGACGATCCGACCCAGGTCATGGGTCACTTCCTGCACGACGCCGGCCTTCGCCGGGTGGGCGAACTGCAGCGCGAAGCCCAACGTACCGGCGATCCTGCGCTCATGCCGGTGATCGCCGACATCCGACTACTCATTCCCCAGATCCGCGAGTCGAGTTTCGACCTCACGGTCGCGGAAGGCTTGGTACCATTGCTTTCCACCCAGGGGGCCTCTTGACCGACGCAACCACGACAGCCTGGAACGGTGTCGTTGACACCGAGCTGAACCGCCTCATCGAGGTGGGTTCCGCCGCGGGCGAGCTGGCGCTCGACGATGTACTCGAGGTCTTCAGCCATATCGAGCTGACCCCCGAGACCATCAACCAGATTCGCCAGTTCTTCGGCTCCAAGGGCGTGGCGTTGGTCGGTGACCCCGACGAAGAGACCGCACCGCCGACCGACGAAGAGGTCACCCAGGAGCTCGTCACCGAGTTGATGGCCGAGCTCGACGAGGTCCCGACCACGGGCGAGGAGCGGCGCGAAGCACGTCGCAACCGCCTCGAGGCGGTCGGCTGGTCGACCAGCCTCGAGGGCAGCGGCTCGGCCGATTCGGTGCGGGTCTACCTCAAGGAGATCGGGCGTGTTCCGCTCCTGACCGGCCCCGACGAGGTCCGGCTGGCCAAGCGGATGGAGGCCGGTCTCGAAGCCATCGACGAGCTGGCGATCCTCAACGCCGAGGACAAGCTCGACGACCTCGACTTCGCCAGCCGGCGTCGCCTGCAGCGCCGGGTGCGCGACGGCGATCGTGCTCGCCAGGAACTCATCCGGGCGAACCTGCGGCTCGTGGTGTCGATCGCCAAGCGCTATGTCGGCCGAGGCATGCACCTGCTCGACCTGGTGCAGGAAGGCAACCTCGGACTCATGCGAGCGGTCGAGAAGTTCGACCACTCCAAGGGCTTCAAGTTCTCCACCTATGCCACCTGGTGGATCCGCCAGGCGATCAGCCGGGCCATCGCCGATCAGGCCCGCACGATCCGCATCCCCGTGCACATGGTCGAGACGATCAACCGGGTCCGCCGCACCCAGCGCGACATGATGCAGAAGCTCGAGCGTGAGCCGACCGTCGAAGAGTTGGCCGCCGAGGTCGACCTGTCGGTCGAACGGGTTCGTGAAATCTTGCAGATCTCCCTCGATCCGGTGTCGCTCGAATCACCGGTCGGCGAAGACGACTCGCAGCTCGGTGACTTCATCGAGGACGAAAACGCCGACCGTCCCGTCGACGTCGCCGCCCGGGCGATGCTGGGAAATGACGTCCTCGAAGCCCTCGACGAACTCAACGAACGCGAGAAGGAGGTCGTGCGCATGCGCTTCGGTCTCATCGACGGTCGGGCTCGCACGCTCGAAGAGGTCGGCCGTGAGTTCGGCGTCACTCGAGAGCGAATTCGCCAGATCGAATCGAAGACCCTGGCCAAGCTGCGTCACCCCCAGCGGAGCGAGAAACTCCGCGATTATCTGGACGCAAGTTGACGCTTGCCGGATAGGGTTTGGGCTTCCTTCCGGGGTAGCTCAGCTGGCAGAGCATCGGACTGTTAATCCGCAGGTCGTGGGTTCGAGCCCCACCCCCGGAGCGACGAACCTTTCAGGTTCCGCCCACCCTCGAGCATTCGGCTCCGTCGAATCGCATCGAGGGTTTCTTGCGTTCTGGGCGCATGGTTGACCGGTACCTGGCGGGAATGGGCTGATTGATTGCGGGGTTCTCGGTAGACGGTCGCGGCGGGTGTCCTACGATCGTTCTGCCGCATGGAAGACCCTGTCGATCGTCGAGGACCGTTCACCCCACTGATCGTGGGCGTCGCTGCGGTGGCGCTGGTCGTGGCGACTGCGGTGGTGACGCTTCTGCTCGCCGGTGGCGATGACGAGGTCGCCGACGACGACCTGGCCGAGCGGCTCGACACGATCCTGGCCGAGGCGACGCCCGCGCCGGCGAACTCCGCCGTAGTGTTCGCCCAGATCGCACCGTCGTTCGTCGTGGTGCAGGTGGAGCGCAGCTCCGGCGCCAACGACGAACGGGTCGATCGAGGGCTCGGCAGTGGCGTGATCATCAATGCCGACGGCGACATCTTGACCGCCCGCCATGTGATCGTGAATGCCGACGAGATTCGTGTGACCTTCGGCGACGGGACCGAGTCGATCGCCGAGGTCGTCACCGTCGAACCCGAGCGCGACATCGCCGTGCTTCGGGCCGACCGCTGGCCCGAGCCGCTCGTCCCTGCGGTGCTCGGCAGCACCGCGACGCTGGCGACCGGCGACCCCGTGTACGTCGTCGGCAATCCGCTCGGCCTTCCGGCATCGATCAGCTCCGGGGTCGTGAGCGGCTTCAACCGCAGCATCCCCATCGCGGGAGAGGAGCAGCCGCTCACGGGACTCGTGCAGTTCGACGCCGCCGTGAATCCGGGCAACTCGGGCGGCCCGCTCGTCAATCGATCCGGTCACGTGGTGGGCATCGTCACCGCTTTGGCCAATCCAACCGACCAACCGTTCTTCAGCGGCATCGGCTTCGCCGTGCCGATAGGGGTCGCCGCCCGCAGCGTCGGCGGCCCGTCTCAGTAGGCCTACGCGAGGAGACCTTCATGACCGAGTCGACCATGCACGAGTCGGATGCAGCCGCGTCCGACCGACCGATGGAGCAGGTCCTCTATGAGGTCAAGAAGGTGATCGTCGGCCAAGACAACCTGCTTGAACGGCTCATCGTCGCGTTGCTCGCCCGGGGTCACGTGCTCGTCGAGGGCGTGCCTGGGCTGGCCAAGACCATGGCGGTCAAGACGCTTGCTGCGGCCATCGGCGGTGATTTCCACCGTGTGCAGTTCACACCCGACCTCGTGCCCGCCGACCTGACCGGCACCCGGATCTACAACCAGCAGAAGGGCGAGTTCGCGACTTCGCTCGGCCCGGTGTTCACCAACCTGCTGCTGGCCGACGAGATCAACCGCGCGCCGGCCAAGGTGCAGAGTGCGCTGCTCGAGGTCATGCAGGAGCGTCAGGTCACCATCGGACGCGATACACACTCGGTGCCCGATCCGTTCCTGGTGATGGCGACCCAGAACCCGATCGAGTCCGAGGGCGTGTACCCGCTTCCCGAAGCCCAGGTCGACCGCTTCATGCTCAAAGTGCTCGTCGACTATCCGAGCCTGACCGAAGAGTTCGTGATCGTCGAGCGCATGACTCAGACGATGGAAACGGTCCGCCAGATCGTCTCGACCGATGACCTATTGGCCATGCAAGCCAAGGTCGACGATGTGTTCGTCGACCCCGCGCTGATCGAGTTCGCGGTTCGGGTCGCGGCGGCGACTCGCGAGCCGGACCGCTATGTGACCCACGGGGCGAGCCCTCGTGCGTCGATCAACCTGATCCTGGCCGGCAAGGCGCTGGCCTTCGTCCGCGGGCGGAGCTATGTGATGCCAGCCGATGTCGCCGACCTGGTGCACGACGTGCTGCGGCACCGCCTGGTGCTGTCCTACGAGGCGCTCGCCGACGACGTCAACGAAGCCGCCATCATCGACCGCGTGCTCGCACGTGTCCCGCTGCCCGACGTGCCCCTGCAGGGTCACCGATGACCGACGACCGGTGACGGGCGATCGATGACCGAGACGACGACCGAGTCCGTGGCTGGGCTGACGGCGGAGCGACTGCTCCACCGCCTTGACCTGCGCGTGGTTCGGCGTCTGGACGGGCATCACCCGGGCGAGCACCGAACGTTCCTCCTCGGTGCTGGTGTCGACTTCGCCGATCTCCGTGAGTACCAGCCCCACGACGACGTCCGGAACATCGATTGGAACGTCACGGCACGGATGGACTCGCCGTTTGTGCGCGAATACGTCGCCGATCGTGAGCTGACGGCCTGGTTGTTAGTTGACCGGTCGGCCTCGATGCGTTTCGGCGTGGAGGGTTCCGACAACCGGCGGCCCAAGGCGGAGACCGTCACCCAGTTCGTAACGGTCATCGCCCGCCTGCTCACATTGCGAGGGAACCGTGTCGGCGTTGCGGTGTTCGATGACGGGGTGCACCAGGTGATCGAGCCCGCCGGTGGGCGCAGCCACGTGCTCCGCATCGTCCACGAGTTGCTGCGACCAGAACAGGCCGCTGGCCCCCGGGAAGGGCGCTGGCCGTGGAGACGTCGCTCAGCCGAAACGAAGGCAGCGGCTCGAAGGACCGAGCTCGGTGTGGCACTCACAACGGCCGCCAAGGCGATCCGACGCCGATCCCTCGTGATCGTGCTGTCCGACTTCATCAGTGAGCCGGGCTGGGAACGCCCGCTCGGCATCCTTGCTCGCAAGCACGAGGTCATCTGCATCCGGATCACCGATCCCGACGAGGAGCAGATTCCATCGAACGGCATGCAGGTTTTCGAGGACTTGGAGACGGGTGAGCAACTGACCGTGGACACATCCGATTCGGCGTTTCGGGCCCGCTTTGCCGAAATGGCGGAGCTCCGCGAGCGTGAGCTGCGGTCGGCAGTCGCCACGAGTGGTTTGAGCCTCCAATCGCTGTCGACCGACGAGGACCTCGTCGGCGCGTTGGTCCGACTGTCCCAATCTCGGCGCCGCTGATGTCGTTCACCTGGCCCTGGGCCTTGTTCGCGGTATTGGCGGCACCGCCGCTTGCCTGGGCCTGGTCGCGGCGGTTTCCCGGTGGGCGGCGCCGGCTCGGCTTGCTCGCCCTCGTCGGGCTCACGTTGCTCTTGGCCGCAACGGCCCGTCCAGTCGCCACGGTGTCGTTGCCGCGACTCGAGGGCCGCCTGATCTTGGCGTTCGACAACTCAACCTCGATGCTTGCCGAAGACGCGTCTCCAACACGGATCGCAGCCGCCCAAGACCTGGCTCATCGTCTCGTTGACGCGCAGCCATCGACGGTCGGGATCGGTGTTGTCTCGTTCCGCAGCGGTGGTGTCGTGTTGCAAGAGCCCACGAGCCGCCACGAGCTGGTGCGTGACTCGATCGATCGCCTCGCCCCACAAGGTGACACGTCGCTGGCGCAGGGGATCTTCACCTCCCTCAGCGCGGTGATCGGCGAGCCGATCGCCATCACGCAGGAGGCCATCGACGCGGGCGACGTGACCCTGCTCGACATCGGCTGGCACGAGGGTTCGGCGGTGGTCGTCTTCACCGACGGCGAGAACCGATCCGGCCTCGATCCACGCGGTGTGGCCGAGCTCGCCGCCAACTCGGGTATCCGGGTGTTCACCGTCGGGGTGGGGGAGCGCGAGGGAACCCTGCTCGAGGTCGACGGCTTCACGATCGCCACGGCGCTCAACGAGCGCAGCCTGGCCGATATTGCGTCGGTCTCGGAGGCGACCTACTTCCCGGCCGCCGAGAGCGATCCTGCGGCGCTGGCCAGTGCCATCGACGACGCGATCGAGCTGAAGCTGACCGTGCGAGGCGAGGAGACCGAGATCACCGCCCTCGTCGGCGGCGCTGGGATGCTGCTCGTGCTGCTCGTCGCCGCGTTGTCCGTTGCCTGGTTCGGGCGGGCGGCCTGATGAGCTTCCAATGGCCCTACATGTTCCTGGCGATGCTCCTGCTGCCAATCCTCGTCGCGCTCTACGTGTGGCTCCTTCGGCGTCGCCGTCGCCATGCCATCGCCGTCAGCGACGTGGGACTGATTCGAACCGCGCGCGGCGCCGGCCCGTCGTGGCGTCGCCATATACCGCCGTTCCTGTTCCTTATGGCCGTCGCCTCGATGCTGTTCGGGCTGACTCGGCCCGTCGTCGACGTCGAGGTGCCGCTCAGCCGCACCTCGATCATCCTGGCGCTCGATGTGTCGCGCTCGATGTGCGCGGTCGATATCGAGCCGAACCGGCTCACGGTCGCGCAGGCGGCTGCGACCGAGTTCGTCGAGGCCCAGGCCGACTCGACCCAGATCGGCATCGTGGCCTTCGCCGGCTTCGCGGAGTTGGTCGTGCCTCCCACCAACGACAAGGTGGCGCTCACTCAGGCGATCGATGGATTCAACACGTCGTTCGGTACGGCAATGGGCAGTGCCACGATGCGTTCCCTCGACGCGCTGGCCGAGATCAATCCCGAGGTGACCCGTCCGGGTATCGATCTGAGCGAAACGATCGACCGAGACGCGGTGTGGGGAAGCGAGGAGAAGGTCCCCGACATCATCGTGGTACTCACCGACGGTGCGAACACCCAGGGCGTGGATCCCATCTTCGCCGCCGAACAGGCCGCCGACCGGCGAGTACGGGTGTACACGATCGGGTTCGGCACGACGTCGGAAACGACCCAGGTCTGCAATCCGCAACAGGCGGGCGCCGACTTCATCGCCGACCCGTTCGGTGAGGTCGCCGCCGGTGACTTTGGTCCCGCCGGTGACTTCGGGCAGATCGGTGGCTTCGGCAGCATCAGCCAGTTCCTCGTGATCGACGAGCCGACGCTGCAGACCGTCGCGGCAACCACCGGCGGTGAGTACTTCCGGGCCGAAGATGCCGAACAGCTCGTCGACATCTTCCTCAACCTGCCGACCCAGATCGCCGTGCAGACCCGCGAGGCCGAGGCGACGTGGGTCTTCGCCCTGGGTGCCGCCGCATTCGTCGTCGCAGCTGTGATCACCGGCACAACGCTGGGGCGGCGCCGATAGCGGCTGATACGGTCGACGACGTGGCAGATCGGCGGCCTGAAGGCAACGCGTGGCGGATCATCTGGAACTGGTTTCGTTCCGTCGGCCGCCGTTTCCAACGCTAGATTCGCGGAACCGCACGGGGCCGTAGCTCAGTTGGTTAGAGCGCGCGACTCATAATCGCTCGGTCGTGGGTTCGAGCCCCACCGGCCCCACGTCGTTCGCTTCGCTCACTTACGGAGTTTCGTCTTGGGGGCGAAACTCCCAGGTCGTCGTCGTTCGCTTCGCTCACTTACTCCCAGGTTCCGTGGTTATCTGCGGCCGATTTCTCACCGACTCAGTTCCCGGTTTTCGGTTCTCACCGACTCAGTGCTCGGTTTCCGGACCTGGAATCGGTGAGAAGCTGAAGGCGGACCTGGAAGCCGGTTAGGAGCCGTTGGCTGGTCGGGCGGTTAGACCGAGGTCGCGAGGTCGGTGTCGACGTCGCCTCCGCAAGGCCCGTCGCAGCAACCGGCGTCGGCGCTTTCGCAGGCGGCCTCCGCGGCTGGTTGGCGACGCATACGGGGCACCACCCAGCGGTCGAACAGTGCGGCGGCGCCGACACCGAATGCGGCCACTGCGGCACCGGCGACGATGTCGAGGATCCAGTGGTTTGCGGTCAGTAGCACCGCGACGATCATCAGGCAGGGGAACACCACGGCCGCCGTGCGCAAGACCCGAGACCGCGTGCTGCGCCACACCGCGACCGCAACGAGCAAGTTCCATCCCACATGGAAGCTGGGGACGGCGGCGAACTGGTTGGTGAGACTCGGGTTCTGCAGGATGCGATAACTACGGCTGAGCTCACCAAGGCTGTCGAAGAACTCATCTGGCGCGAACAAACGTGGCGGCGCAACCGGGTACAGCGCAAAGCAGACCAAACCGATGGCCCCCGATGCGATCAGCGCGTTGCGCAGTGTCCGGAACTGGGGACGACTGAGCCCGAACAGCAGGATCAACGCGACGATGAGTAGGGGGAAATGGCCATAGATGTAGATCCAGTTCACGAACGCGATCAGCCAGTCGAGATCGAGAATTCGCTGCTGGAACGTGGCTTCCCAGTCGAGACCCAACGACTTCTGCAGGTCGACGATCGACGACGCGTTGGCGAACGCCTCGTGCTCCTGGCCCGACGCGAGGTCACGTACGAGGAAGTACAGCAGGGCCGGCGGCGTGAGGATCAGGATCTGTGAACCGAAGCCCCGCCAGCCGAGTGAATCGTCGGCGATCAGGGCGTCGCGCACGCGCTGGGCGACATCGCTCGGGCCGCCGGTTGGGCGGACACGGACCGCATCGCGCGTCGCCATGGCTTCGACACTACACCCTGCGACCGCACTCGGGCCAGAGTTTGGGTGGCGACACCCAACTTGGGTGGTGTTCGCGGATCGGTTGAAAGCGACCCGGCGGTCTCAGAGATCGCCGAGCCAGACCCGTGCCCGGTCCAACAAGAAGTCGGACACTGCGGCAAGGCGGCGGAAGAGATCGCTCAAGTCCTCCTGTCCCATGAAGAGGCGCGAAAGCGAGGTGCTCGAGCGGGAAACGATGTTCACGCTGCGCTGCGGCGCATCGATCACGCTTACGAACGCGTCCGCGGCCGAGATCTCGAGCGACAGCTCCGGCCCGCCGATGCCGGCCATCTCGGTGGCCAGCTCGAGCAGATCCGGGCTGGCTTGCAGCGGCGGCATCGACCACGTGATCGTGAGAGGCAACAAGTGGTCGTCGGGCGGCTCCTCGCCCTCGGGCAGCGACATGATGACGTCTTCGAACGACAACATCGTGCGCGGCTCGACCTCGAGCGAGATGTGCATGTCCAACGGGCCGCCGCACGCGTGGGCGGGGTGAAGGTCGACCTCCCACGCCTGGCGCATGCTGTAGGTCTCCACGAAATGGCGCTCGTCATGAACGTGGAAACCGTGGTCGGCGGCCAGGTCCTTCAGATCGGCCACGAAGGTTGCGATGTCGACGACAGCCACGCAGCTGCCTTCCTTGATCGGCGGTTCCGGAAACTCCCCACACGATACGGTCTCGGCGGTGGACGCGCTGCATATCGTCGATCTGTTCGGGGCGATCGCCGACGATGTGCGCACCGCGATCGGAGCACTCGAGGACTGGGGGCCGTCCGGACGACGCGCCGGGCAGTACAACGTCGACCTTGCCGCCGACGAAGTGGTGCTTCAACGTTTGCGAGCGGAAGGGTTCGGCGTATTGAGCGAGGAGTCGGGTCTGACCGATCCCGACCGTCCGATACTCGTCGTGGTGGACCCCATCGACGGCTCCACCAATGCCGCCGCCGGCCTCCCGTGGTTCGCGACCAGCCTGTGCGCGCTCGACGAAGACGGCCCGCTGGCGGCCCGCGTGGTCAATCTTGCGACGGGCGACGACTGGCAGGCCATTCGGGGCGAGGGCGCAACACGCAACGGACACCAGATCGAGCCCTCGTCCACCGCCGACCTCAGCGAATCGTTGGTCGCAGTCTCCGGTCTGCCGCATGAGCACTTCGGGTGGGCCCAGTTCCGCTGCTACGGCGCGGCCGCCCTCGACATCTGCTCGGTCGCCGATGGATCCTTCGACGGCTTCGTCGACCTGTCCGTCGACGCTCATGGCGTCTGGGACTACGTCGGCGCATTGCTGGTGCTCCGCGAGGCCGGCGGGACGATCGTCGACTGGCATGACCGGGACCTCGTGACGAGGGACCATGCCGAGCGACGAACGCCGATCGCGGCGAATAGCGAAGCGTTGTTGGTGCAGCTCCGCGATTCCGCAGCCGGTCAGCACGACGCATGATCTGAGGCCGATTCCGAGCCTGGACGCCGCAGGAAAACCAGAACACGAATTCGGTTCCGAACCTGTCCAGCGGGAGGATTGGCGCTCTATAGTGTCGGCCGTCACAACTGTTGGGGAGAGAGAACCGACTATGCGTAAGTTCATTGCCATTCTGGCTGCCGCACTGATGGCCAGCCTGGCGTTTGCCGGCACGGCAGCCGCGCAGGAGGCCCATATCGGCATGCTCGAGTCCGATCCGCCGATCGTTCCCGAGGCCGGCGAGTACACCCTCACCGCAACCGGCACGGATTGGTTGCCGGACACCTCGATCCTCCTCGTCAGCTGCATCTCACCGGCCGACACGCTGACCTTCGGCGAGTCGAGCGTCGAGGAGATCACCGAGGCTGCGCTGGCCATCGACCCGCTCACCCACTGCGACCTGGCCACCGCGGTCCCGATCGACGTGGATGGCGACGGCAACTTCTCCGCCGAACTGACCGCCGAGGTCGGGGACAACTTCTTCTTCAGCGCCGGTGCGCTCGACGGCTCGCAGGCCGGTGCGACCTGGATCCCGATCGGTGATCCGGCCGCCGCTGCTGGCCTCGCCGACACCGGCGTCGAGACCGGCCTCCTGGCCGTCATCGGTACCGCGGTCCTCGGCGCTGGCGTGCTCGTCGTGCGCGAGGCTCGTCGCCACGACTGACCAACTTCGGTTCTGAACACGAAACGACCCGCCCACCGGGCGGGTCGTTCGTCGTTTTTGGGGCTCGATCGGGTCGGACGGCGCCTTGCGGCCGCGTGCTCTTAGGGATTGCTCCCTCTCGTCCGGACCCGAGCCGATCGCTACCTTGCCCGACGAGGCAAAGCCGAGGGAGAGAACCGTGCTCAACAACGTGGTCAAGAAGGTCGAAAAGCGCCGTGACGAGCTGGGCATCGTCCGCGGTGAGGACGTGCACGCCGCTTGTACGACCAACCCGAAAGGCACGGTCGCACGCATGACCGCCACGCAGCTCGGCGGTGTGGCCGGAGCGGTGATCGCCGGCAAGCGCGGTGACGGCGTGTCCAGCGACACGGAGGGGCTCGCAGCTCGATTCGTCGATGGTCAGAACTACGTCGTGCTCACGAGCCACCGGATGCTGTTGTTCGGCGTGTCCACCTGGACCGGGAAGCCAACGGATCTCAAAGCCCAGTGGAACCGTGCCGACGTGGCCCAAATCACCGTCGAGGAAGGCCGCCTCGCATATCCGATGACCATCGTCTTCTCCGATGGGTCGGCCGTCCGGATCGAGGGCGCCAAGGGAACCAACCCCAAGTCGCTGGCCGCTGCGTTGTCGGCGCCACATCAGCCGTCGTAGGCGCGACTAGGCCGTCGGCCGCACCCCGAACGAGCCGGGTGTCGCCGGGCGTCCCCAGGCTGGGAGAGCGGCTTCCGAGGAGATTCCGGCCGCCGATCTCAGCGGTGTGCGGCGCTCGTCCCCTGCGATTCATCGACCCATCGCGACCCTCGTCGCGGTCGTGATCACGGTGGTCGCGGTTGCGGCCACGACGCTCCCTGCAGCCGTCGCGGCCGAGCCAGACCAGGCCTGGATCGTCGTGCTCAGCGACGAAGGGCACGAGGTACCGAGCGTCGCCGCCATCCTGACGAACGCGTTCGGTGGTGAGCTCGGCTACGTCTACGAGCACGCGCTCGAGGGGTTCTCGGTCACGATGACGCCAACCGAGGCCGATGCACTGGCTGCGTCGCCGCTGGTGGCGTGGGTGGAGCCGGTCGTGCAGATCACATTCGCCCAGCAGACGACGCCCGCTGGGGTGACCCGCATCGGCGGGACGAACAACCCCGACGTTCCGATCGGCTCGGGAGCCGCGATCGACGTCGACGTTGCGGTCATCGACACCGGCGTCGACTTCGAGCATCCGGACCTCAACGTGGTCGGCGGGGTCGACTGCGCCGGCGTTGGCTCGTTCGCCGAGTGTGTCCCCGGTGGCGACGACGACCACTATCACGGCACACATGTCGCCGGGACGATCGCCGCCCTCGACAACGGCATCGGCAGCGTCGGCGTCGCACCCGGCGCCCGGGTCTGGGCCGTGAAGGTCCTCATGTCCGACGGCGTCGGATCGACGGCCGGCGTGATCGCGGGTATCGACTGGGTGACCGCCAACGCCGACGTGATCGAGGTCGCAAACATGAGCCTCGCCGGACCGGGCTACTCGCACGCCGAGTACCTGGCGGTGCAGCGGGCGGTCGACGCCGGCGTCGCCTTCGTCGCGGCCGCTGGGAACGATGCGACGGATGCCTCGTACTTCAGTCCGGCATCTTTCGGCAACGTGCTCACCGTCTCCGCCCTCGCCGACTACGACGGCCTCCCGGGCGGTTATGCCGGTGGTACCTGCCGAGCCGACCCTGACGACACGCTGGCCGAGTTCTCGAACTGGGGGAGTGCCGTCGACATCGCCGCACCCGGCACCTGCATCCGATCGACCGTCCCGCTCGAGTACGGCGTCTACGGCACGCTGAGCGGCACCTCCATGGCAGCACCTCACGTGGCGGCCGGCGTCGCCCTCCTGGCAGCAGCCGATCCGCCGACCAACGCGGCCGAGGTCCAGGCGCTCTACGACATCGTCGTCGAGTCCGGCAACATCGGCTGGACCGACACGTCCGGGGACGGCTACTTCGAGCCGCTCCTCCACGTTGCTCGGTTCTCGCCGTTGTCCGGTCTGTTGCCGCTGTATGAGAGCGAGCCGGGATCGGGCGACGTCAACTGCGATGCCGAGATGTCCATCGTCGACGCCCTCATCGTCGCCCAGCACGCCGCCGGGCTTCGCGGCGATGCGAATGGGTGCGATTTCGGGAATGCCCTCGTCGAGTTGCACGCGGATGCCGGGGATATCAACGACGACACCCGGGTCGACATCGTCGATGCACTCCTGATCGCACGGTGCGTCGCCGGGCTCGACGCCTGCTGAGGACGCTTCCGAGCTGACGGGGCCACCCGGCTAGGTTTGCTCCATGGACATCGAACTCGGTCAGGAAGCCATCGACATCGGGCTGGTCGTGAGTGACGGCGAGAAGGCACTGGCGTTCTACCGCGACCTGCTGGGCATGGATCACGAGGCGGATACCCCGATGCCGCTCGGCGGTGGTGGCACGATGCACCGCGTGCGTTGCGGCACGGCGCTGCTGAAGATCGTGGCGTTCAACGACCCCCCGACCACGCCATCGCCTCCTGGAGGCATTCCCGGAGCGCTTGGCGTGCGATACATCACGATTCACGCGCAGAATCTCGAGGAGATCATGGCGGGATGCGAGGAGGCCGGCGTGCCGATCGTCGTCCCGGTCAGCGAGATTCGCCCGGGGACGACCATCGGGATGGTGAACGATCCCGACGGCAACATTGTCGAGTTCGTGCGGTACCCGGACTCCTGAGCAGCGGTCCAGCCGGCGAGTCAGTCGACGGCCGTCACCTTGATCTCCGCCAAACCGTGGGGCATGGCCAGCTCGGTGCAGCCGATCGCGGTCCAGGCCGGCCACGGCTCCGACATCGCAGCGTCGCGTGCCGCCATGAAGGTTCCGAGGTGGGCCGACATGTCCACGTGGTAGCTGGTCATGTCGACGATCTTGTCCATCGACGAGCCGGCGGCGGCCAGCGTGGCGGCCAGGGCCTCGAACGCGCTGGCGAATTGCTCGCCAGGGTCCTCGCCGTTGCCGATCACGCCTGAAACGAAGACCGTGTCACCCACGCGATACGCCGGGGCGAAGTGGAAGCGTTCGTACATCGCCTCGGACCCGGCCGGGATGACCGGTCCTCGCGACGTTGTAGCTGAATCGTTGCTCGAATTGTCCATGCCCGTTCTTAGCGCACGTAGCCCGGCCGTGGACTAACTTCGGCGTGCCCAAGGGTATGGCATCCGCGGCTCGGCATCTATGAGGGGAACCTGATGGAGAGCGTCTACAACGTCATCGAATTGATCGGGACGAGCAATCAGTCCTGGGAACAAGCAGCGGTCAACGCCGTGAACGAGGCAAGTCGTACGTTGTCCGACCTGCGGGTCGCCGAGGTCGTCGAGCAGGACATGGTGATCGAAGACGGCCAGGTCGTCTTGTTCCGAAGCAAAGTCCGACTGTCGTTCAAGCACGATTCGCTCGGCTGATGCAGCCCGCCGATGGCCACGTCGACAAGGTCATTCGTATCGTGGCGACGTCGAGCATTTCCTGGGAGGATGCCGCCCGCAATGCGGTCGGCGAGGCGTCCAAGTCGATCCACGACCTGCGGTACGCCCGGGTCAGCGAACGAGACGTTGCGATGCGCGACGGCACGCCGCAGTACCGAATCAAGGTCGAGCTGGCGTTCCAACTCGACCGCAACCGAGTTGACGCCCGCGGCATCGGGATTCGCGTTCGCCGGGCACTGATCGTCGCCAACCGAACCCTCGCCGGTGAACGACTCCAAGCCCTCGTCCGCGAACGGCTCGATGCGATGCCGACCGAGTTCCACGTCCTGGTTCCCCAGCCGTCGCCGACCGCGGTCTATGTCGACCCGGCGACCGGCTTGAGTGATCCGGCTACCCAGCGCGCACACGTGGAGAGCCGCGCGATCGCCACCGCCGATGCCGAGGCCCGACTGGCCAGCTTCCAGGAGCTCTTCGAGGATCTCGAGACCGTGCTGACCGGCGAGGTCGTGCTCGGCGACCCCGTGCTCGCTGCGCAGCGCGTCATGCAGCGGGCTACGTTCGACGAGATCATCGTGTCCACGCTTCCGCCCGGGGCGTCACGGTGGCTCAAGCTCGACCTGCCCACACGGCTCGAGCGGACCTTCGACGTGCCGGTCACCACAATCGTGCAGCCCCGCAGCTGAGCCGCGGGTGGACTTCTCGCAAAGCGAACGCTCGGCCCAGCTCGCCGAAGAGCTCGGTGCGTTCATCCGGGACCGCGTCGTCCCCGCCGAGGAATCGTGGCAAGTCGAGCGTGCCGCGGATCCCGAGTCGCCGTCGCCAACCGCCGATCGACTCGTCACCGAAGCGCGTGAACGGGGACTGTGGAACCTGTGCGTTCGGGATCCGGAGTGGGGGCCCGGGCTGAGTTTCGTCGACTACGCGCCGCTCGCCGAGATGATGGGTCCGCATCGTCTCGCCCAGGTGGCGACCAACTGCGATCCGCCGTCAAACATCAATGCCGACGCCATGATCCTCTACGGCAGCCACGCCCAGAAGGACCAGTGGGTTCGTCCCCAACTCGACGGCGTGATCAAGTCGGCGTTCGCCATGACCGAGCCCGGCGTTGCGTCGAGCGATGCCGCGAACCTGGCGACGACGGCCCGACGCGACGGTGACGAATGGGTCATCGACGGGCGCAAGTGGTACATCAGCGGCGTGTTGCACCCACGGTGCCGTTTCATGATGACCGTGGCCAACACCGATCCCGATGCGTCACGCCATGCCCGGCACACCCAGTTCATCGTCCCTGTCGAGACACCCGGGCTCACGATCGAACGCAACCTTCCCAAGTTCGGCTACCTCGATGACGACGGCCACTGCGAGATCGTCTTCGATGACGTGCGCGTCGGTGACGATGCGATCCTTGGCGAGATCGGTGGTGGCTTCGGCATCGGCCAGGCCCGTCTCGGGCCGGCGCGCGTGCAGCACTGCATGCGGATACTCGGGGTGACCGAAGAAGCGCTCCGTCTGATGTGTGAGCGGGCACCGATCCGCTCGACGTTCGGCGCGGTCGTGTCGTCTCGCGCCAATGTCATGGACTGGATCGCAGAAGCGCGGATCGAGATCGATGCGGCCCGGCTGATGACCATGCGGACCGCGTGGTTGATGGATCACCAGGGCGACAAGGCGGCCGCCCCGTACATGTCGCAGATCAAGGTGCAGGTCATGCGGACCGCAACCACGGTGATCGACCGTGCGATTCAGGTATTCGGAGCCGCCGGCGTGTCTGACGACACGCCCTTGGCGCGCTGGTACGCCAACATGCGGGCGTTGCGCATCGCCGACGGACCCGACGAAGTGCACCTTATGGCCGTGGCCCGACGCGAACTTCGGCGCCACGGGGCAGGCGGGTAGTTCCAGAGGGCTGGTCGGCCCCGCCACGGAGAAGGACTCGCCGATGGCCCTGTCGTAGTCTCGGCCGGTGCCATCACGGATCGAGCGTCGGGGTGTTGACTCCCTTCAGGCATGGAAGGTCGCCGTCGCCTCTTCGGCAATCGTTGCCGTGTCGTTCGGCACGATCTACTCGTTCGGCGCATTCTTCGAGGCGATGGCCGACGAATTCGACAGCGGCTTGGGCCCGACCTCGATCGTGTTCGGAATCACCGCGTTTCTGTTCTTCGGTGTCGGAGCGGGGTCGGGCTTCCTTTCGGATCGATTCGGTGCACGTCCACTGGTCTGGGCCGGGGGAGCGTTGTTCGCTCTGGGGCTGTTCCTGACCTCGAGGGCCGATGCCCTCTGGCACGGGTATCTGAGCTACGGACTCGGTGCGGGGTTGGGTGGCGGCCTCTTCGTTGCGCCGCTCTTCGCCATGGTCGCGGGATGGTTTGAGCGGCAGCGAGGAATCGCGCAAGGCGTCGTGGCGACCGGGAGCGGTATCGGGACGCTCGTGCTGTTACCACTGGCGGAACGTCTCATCTCGACTTCCGGCTGGCGTGACACCTATGTCGTGCTGGCGGTCGTAGCCGCCGTGATCTTCGGCGTGGGCGGGCTGCTGCTCGACCGGGCGCCCGTCGAACCCGTGGAGGTGCCTCGCGAGCACCTCCGGCGTGTGCTCCGCACGCCCGCTTTCCGGCGGTTCGCCGTGTGCGGCGCCCTGCAGTCCGGGTCGATGCTGGCCGCATTTGCGTTCATCGTGCCCTTCGCCGACGACCGAGGCGTGTCGTCGACGACAGCTGCGCTGTTGGTCGGCATGATCGGTGCGTCGAGCATCGCCGGGCGACTTCTGCTCACCGGATTCTCGGGGCGAGTGGGGCCGGTGCGGATGTTGCAGTTGGCATTCGTCTTTCAGCCGGTCGCCTTCGTGCTCTGGATCATCGCCGGCGGCAACGTCGCGTTGTTGGTGGTCTTCGTGCTCGTGCTTGGCGTGGCGTACGGCGGTTACGTCGCGCTGGTGCCACTCGTGACGGCTCACCTGTTCGGGGTCCGAGGGCTCGGCGCCGTCATGGGCTGGAGCTTTCTCGCCGGCGGTGTGGGCAGCTTGTTCGTTCCACCGATCGTCGGCTTCCTGGGAGACGCCGTCGGTGGGCAGGTCGTGCCCAAGGTCTTCATTGCGGTGGTCTCGGCCGCCGGCGCGATGCTGTTGTCCGGGTTACGCCAGGACCCGGTTGAGGAATTCGCATGAGCAAGAACATGGTCCGCTTGGAGAAGATCGTCGCCGAGCTACCGGAGTGGCAGCGAGTTGACATCGAGGCCTGGGGTGGCGAGCCGACGTTTCGCGTGCGTAACAAGAACTTCGTCTTCGCCGACCAGCCGGCCCGCCACATCACCGTGAAGCTCCCCAAGGAAGAAGCCCATGCCGTCGTGGCATCCGATGACCGAGCCGAACCGTGTGGCTACGGCCTCGGTAGGCACGGCTGGGTGTCCATCCGGTTGGGCGGTCGCCCGACTGCGGCGGAGTGGGCCGAAGTGCGTGAGTGGGTCCGCACAAGCTACGTGTTGGTGGCCCCCAAGAAGCTCGGCCGCCAGGTGCTCGACGAAGACGGCATCGACGACCTCGAGGGTTAGACCGCGCTAGATCGCTCCACCCGCCCTGAGTTCCTGGATCTCGGCGGCCGAGTAGCCCAATTCGGCCAGGATCTCGTTGGTGTGTTCGCCCGGCGCCGGGGCGCGCCGGGGACCGACCTGTGGCACGTTCGAGGCGCGGACTGGGTGGTTCACCAGCCGAGGCGGCATGGCGGGATCGTCGGACGTGATGGCGATGTCATTGACCTGTGCTTGGGTGTCGACCACCGACTCCTCGATGATCCCGACCAGATTCACGGGCAGATCGTGGGCTTCGAAGAGCGTCATCCACTCGGCCGCCGGCTTGGTCGCGAGTATCCCAGCGATCTCGTCGCCGAGGGCTTCGCGCTGCGGGCCGAACATCGTCTCGAGGTCGCCGAATCGAGGATCGGCCAGCAGGTTTGCGGCGTCGATGGCGACGAGAAAGAGCGACAGCAGTTCCTCGTCGCGGATCATGTTGCATTGCAGCCACCGACCGTCGGCCGTCTCATACGGGCGCAGCATCGGGTTGTACACCCGGTTCGTCGTGCGGTAACCGGCCATGTCCCCGTTCGCGAGCGCCCCTTGGAGGATCCCGGCAGCGGACCACATGCCGTTGGCGAGCAGCGATGTGTGGGCCATCGAGCCCTCACCGGTTCGTTCTCGATGAAGTAGTGCGGTCACGATGCTCGCATAGAGCGCAACGGCGGTCGGGTGATCGCCCATGCCGGGCAGTCCCTGGGCGGGCATGGTGCCTGGTTCGCGCATTAGGTCCATCAGCCCGCTGCGGGCCCAGTAGGCCAGCTGGTCGAAGCCCTTGCGGTCCCGCTCGGCGCCCTGTTCGCCATACGCGGTGAGCGAGGCGTAGATCAGGCGCGGATTGAGCGGCTGCAGGTCGTCATAGGTGATGTTGAGTGCCTCGCGGACGGGATAGGGCTGGTTGGTGATGAACACGTCGGCGCTGCGGACCAACCGGTGAAGCACCTGCTGGCCGCCGGCGGTCTTCATGTCGAGTTGCATCCCGCGCTTGTTGCGACCGTCCAGCTGCCAAAACCAGTCGCCATCTCCATCGGGGGTCGAGTCGATCTCGGAGAGCATGCGAAGCATGTCGCCCTCGCCGGGCGCTTCGATCTTGATGACGTCGGCGCCGAAGTCGGCCAGGATCATTGCTGCGGCTGGGGCCGCAATCACGGTTGCGCAGTCGATGACCCGCAGCCCGGAGAAGAGATAGGGATCCATCCGCGGCGGCCGTTCAGGCGCTCACGAACCGCTCACCGAACTCGGCGAGTCGGTCGAGTCCGCCTGGCCCGGCGAAGAAGAACGCCGGCACCATGACACGGCCGACGCGGAGTTCACGCAACGCGTCGATTCCGGCTGCAGGATCGGCGATATGGCTCGAGAACAAGGCATTGATCTCGACGGTCCCCGGGTCACGACCCTGGCGGTCGCACTCACGGTGCAACCGTTCGATCAGGTCCCGCAGGCCTTCGGTCGTTCCTTCGCCAGGGAAGTAACCATCGGCGAGCCTTGCGGCTCGCCGAATCGCCGCGTCGGTATCGCCTCCGACGAGGATCGGAACATCCGCGCCTTGCGCGGGGCGTGGGGTGCACGTGACCGGCTCGAAGTCCACGAAGTCGCCGTGGAATTCCACCTCGCGATCGCCCCACAGCGCGCGTAGTGCGGCGACGTACTCATCGGTCCGGGCGCCGCGGCGCTCCCACGGCACGCCGAGGGCGTCGAACTCTTCGCGCAGCCAGCCGACGCCGATCCCGAGCTCCACGCGGCCCCCACTCAGGTGGTCGAGCGTGGCGATCTCCTTGGCCAGGACGAGCGGGTTCCGTTGGGGGAGGATCAGGATGCAGGTTCCGAGGCGCAGGGTAGGCGCAACCGCGGCCACGTACGCCAACCAGATCAGCGGATCGGGGATCGGCGTGTCCGGCGTGGCCGGCACCTTGCCGTCGGCGGTGTAGGGGTAGGCCGACTCGATCGTCGAGGGGAAGATGACGTGCTCGCCGCCCCAGACCGACTCGAATCCGCTGGCTTCGGCGACGCGACAGACCTCGAGCGCCGAATCGGGCTCGGTACCTATGCTGGCCGCGAACGCAAGACCGAACTTCATCGTGCCTCCTCAGCGCCCCGTGAACTGGGGCGCACGCTTCTCCATGAAGGCGCGTGGACCCTCGACGGCATCCTCGGTACGAGCGAGCTGTGCACTCCGCTCGGCCTCCATGGCGAGGGCTTCGGCCTCGGTTGCATCGTCGGAGGCCCGGATCACCTCTCGTGCTGCCCGTACTGCCAGCGGTGCGTTCGCCGCAAGCCGTTCGGCGAGTGCCATCGCCGTCGACAAGACCTCGTCGGCCGGCACGAGCCGATTGATCAGACCGTGCGCCGCAAGCGAGTCGCTGATCACCGGTTGGGCCATCAGAAGCAATTCCATCGCGACGGCGCGGGGAAGGTGACGGGCCAAACGAGCTGTGCCGCCCATCGCCGGGATCAGCCCCAGTGCGACCTCCGACAGGCCGAGCTTGACCCCTTCGGCGACGACCCGCATGTCGGCGGCGAGCAGCAGCTCCATGCCGCCAGCGATGGCGTGGCCCGCGGCTGCGGCGATCACCGGCTTGCCCGGATCAAAGTCGCGAAGGGTGGCGATGCCCATCAGATCGAGGTTCTCGGCCAGCCGCTGCTCGAACTCGTCGGACGGTGCCCGCGCGCCGGTCATGATCGGGATGGTCGTTCCGAGGTCGAAACCGGAACAGAAGGTCGTGCCTTCTGCGGCCGTGACCACGATGACCCGCACGTCGTCGTTGGCCGCGAGCGATTGCCAGCCCTCCGCCAATTCGATGATCAGCTCGGGGTTGAGCGCGTTGCGCGCCTCGGGCCGGTTGAGCGTGACGGTTGCGATGTGGTCGGCGATGGCGACCTCGGTGACACCCATCTGGCCAACGTACACCTGGGGCTGATCTCGGCTCGTGGTCGTGGCTGCGTTGGGCTGCTCAGTCGGTCTCAGTTCGTGCTCGCGGCGATGCGAATCGGGACGACTCGGAAGACCACGAACGCATCGGATGGTGCCGCACGCCATTGGTCGACGACCTCGGCGTAGGCCGGTTGGGCGAGGTCCCAGTATCGGGGCGCGAGCAGTTCGGTCGCGAAGTGGATGGCGTCGGTTGCATCGTCCTCGACTGCCGTCCCGTCGAACCGCACCCACTCCGGCGGCTCACCGACATCGTTGGTGACCAGGAGCGAGACTCGGGGATCGGCGCGGATCCGGGCCACCTTCGGCGCTGCGGTAGACGAGAAGAAGCGCACGACCGTGCCGTCCCAATCGAACCAGATTGGTGCGCCGTTCGCAGTGCCGTCCCCGTTCGCTCGTAGAAGGATCGCTTGGCGGGTCTTGGCGAGGAACGCCTCGCGTTGCTCGACGGTCATCTGTGCCACGTGCTTCTCCGTACGTCGGTACCTGCGATCAGGTCGGCACGATCTCGTACGGCTCCTGGTCGAGCGCCTCGCGGTAACTGCGATGGAAGTGATGCAGCGCCGGCTCGTTGCGGCCGAACACGATCTCCTTGAGCATGCCGGTCTCGGCGGAGCGCTGCTGCATTTCGCCCATCGCGTAGTCCTCGAGTTCGACGGTGCTGTAGAAGACCTCCATCGCCGATTGGACGCCGCCCACCCGGGTGGTCCGTGCGTCGCGGTCGTAGACGTCCTCGACCTCGAGACCGGCCTCCTCCGACGCCTTGATGGCGGCGAGGACCTCGTCGCTGAAGTAGAACGTGATCCGCGTGATCGAGCGGCTGGGGCTCTCAGGGTCGGGGTAGATCCGGATCAAGGTCGCCGTCTGTGGGTTGGCCAGGAATTGGATGTTCGGGAACAAGTGATAGAGCACGAACGTGCCCTTCTCGATCCGCCAGTCCGATTCGGGCATGTCTCGCATCTCGTGAATGCCGTAGCTCGCGGTGACGAAGCGATGATGGCGCCCGAACTCCTTCAGGTGAAGGTTGTTGCCGATGAAGAGCTGGCCGAGCGTGTCCTTGTGCAACTTGGCGAAGTGGTAGGTCTCGCCGAAGGTGTCGTTGGCAAACTTCCAGTTGAGTCGCATGTCGATCGTATAGCTACCGGCGTAGCGGTGGCTCGACACGTCGTTTGATGCGAATTCCGCTGCCAGCTCGGATCCGAGGAGCTGGTCGATGTCGAGTTCGCCGTTGACATCGGGATGGACCCAGAGCAGACCGTCGCGCTCCACCGCCGGGAGCTCGAGCAGGCCATGGCAGGTCTTGTCGATCTCGCCGAAATGCTGCTCATCGGGGACGTTGATGAGGTCGCCGGTATTGCGGTAGCTCCACATGTGGAACGGGCACGTGAAGACGTTCTTCACGCCGCGTTCTTCGCTGGCGACCCGGACCGATCGGTGGCGACACGCATTCAGGAACGCATGGAACTGACCCTGTTTGTCCCGGGTCGCGAGGATCGGGATGCCGAAGTCGTCCATCGTCAGATAGCTGCCCGGCTCCGGTAGGTCGCCGCTCAGTCCGATGAGCTGAGGGTGTTTGCGGAAGAAGAGCTCGCGCTCCTGCTCCGCGACCTCGGGACAGACGTAGTTCGAGGTCGGCATACGCACCTGGACACCGGCATCGATGTTCGTGCCGGAGTCGAGTTGCGCCATGAGCTCTTTCAGGATGGCGACCTGGGTTGCGTGCTCCACGAGCTTCCTCCCCACTGAGATGCTTCGTTGCGTACGACGTTAGGACCTCGGTTGCCAGCTGGAGAAGCGGCTCCGATCAGGTCAGCCCGAACACTCGCTGCGCATTGCCGCCCAGGAACAGCTCGGTCGTCTCGTCGTCCAGACCGAGGTGGTCCAGATGTTCGAGGCACTTGTGTGGCGTGATCATCGGGTAGTTCGTCCCGAAGAGCACCTTGGTGCGACCGTTGGTGCGCAAGTAGTTCACGAGCTGCGGCGGATACCGCCGAGCGGTGTAGGCGCTGGTGTCGATGTACACGTGCTCGTGTTTGGTCGCGACCGCGACCGCCTCGTCGGTCCACGGATAGCCGATGTGGCCGCCGACGATCTTGAGCTCGGGGAAGTCGAGCGCCACGCGGTCGAGATAGATCGGCCGACCGACCTCCGAGGACATCAGCGGGCCGGTGTGGCCGATCTGGGTGCAGAACGGGATGTTCAGCTCGCAGCAGGCCACGTAGACGGGATAGAACCGTCGATCGGTCGGCGGGACCTCCCACAACCATGGCAGGACTCGAATGCCGACGAATCCCAGCTCTTCCACGCAGCGATGGATCTCGCGAACGGCCTCCATGGGACGGCTGATGTCGACCGAGCCGACCCCGACGAGCCGATCGGGTGCCTCGCCCACGAAGCCGGCCACCTCGTCGTTCGAGATCATCGTGCGATACGGGGCCGACCATGCCGAGATGAGGGTCTTGTCGACGCCGGCCTGGTCCATCACACCGATGGTCGCCGCGACCGGCAACTCATCGGTGGGGACCTCGGTACGGTTCCAACGACGTAGCGAGTCGAAGATCGGATCGGACGAGTGCCGAAGCGTGGGATGTTGCGCCCAGGCGTCGATGATCATGGGTGGGCTCCTGGCGTCGGGGGAGGATCGGCTCAGACTACGGGCGGTTGCGTCACCAATCGATCGGCTCGCCGTCGCGGAAGAATCCTCCCGTCGGACCGCCGTCGTCGAGCGAGACTGCCCACACCACTCCTGCGGCGCCTTCGCTGACCGGTCGACCGCCCGAGCCGCCCATGTCGGTGGCGACCCAACCGGGGCACACGGCATTGACCTTGACGCCGGGAAGCTCGGCGGCCCACATGCGGGTGAGCGCGCTCATCGTGACCTTGGAGATGCGGTAGGCGGGCAGGTGGCCGCCCATGTCGGTCAGGGCGCCGGCTCCCGAACTGACATTGACGATCCGGCCGTGTGCACTGCGGCGGACGAGGGGAGCGAGGGCGACGGTGAGCTGCCAGGTGCCATAGAGGTTGGTCTCGAGCGCCTCTCGAATGACCGCGAAGTCGGGCTCGATCGACGACTGCCAGGTGTCGTACGTGATCGCCGCGTTGTTCACGAGTACGTCGAGTTCACCGATCGCCTCGATCTGGCGGGCTGTCGACGCGATCGAATCGGTGTCGGAGATGTCGAGTTCGATGATGGTCGCCTGCCCTCCTTCACCGCGGATCGTCGTTGCGACGTCTTCGGCATTCGCCGCAGTGCGGGACCCGAGCAGGACGTGGTGGCCCCGCGCTGCGAGCTGCACGGCCACCTCGCGTCCGATTCCGCGGTTCGCTCCGGTGACCAGGGACGTCGTCATCGGCACGCTCGTTCCGGCGCACGTCTTGTCACGGCGCGTCGTCTTCGCTGAGGCCGGCCAACGCCAGCGCGCCCCGCTTGGCGGCGTCAAGGTCGTAGTGGCGACGGGTCACGATCCGTTGGGCGTAGAGCCCGCCTCCGGCCTGCAAATTGGTGACGAACTTCCAGCCGCCGAGCGCGTCGGCGGTGAGGTCGCGGATCGTGTGCATCAGGGCAGCCCGGTACTCGCCGTCGACATCGTTGCCGGTCGACATGTACTTGCGGGCCAGGTCGCCAACGTCGTCGTTCTCGAAATCCGCAGGAACGGGCGCCGTGAGCACCGCGCCTCCGGCGATGTCGTGCAGGTGTCGGACCATCTGGTTGTAGTTGGCGGCTCCATGGAACTTGCCGGCGTTCACATAGAGCTCGTTCGGGAAGGCTGCGCCATCTGGCCCGATGTTGCAGTGGTCGATGGCGGCTTCGAGCGAAGCCCGCAGCAGGGTGGCGTGGATCATCATCTCGGAGATCTTCTCCTTGATGTGGGAGACGCCGGCGAGGCCATTCGCTTCGGCCACGAGCTGCGCGAGTCCAACGAGATGGTCTGCCTCGTGCACGAACTCCGAGAGTCCACCGAGCCGCTCCCAGAGCCCCAGACTGTGCGCGAACGTTGCGGCGTAGGCGATGTCGCCGTCGAGCAGCACCCGTTCGTTGGGAACGAACACGTCGTCGAAGATCACGAAGCCCTCGGGATAGCTGACGCGGCTCGAGACGGGAAAGGCCCGAGCGTCGTCGTGGCGCGGCGCGTAGGTCGTGTTGATGATCTTCACGCCCTCGGCGTTGACCGGGACCATGGCGGCGATGGCATAGTCCTCCTCGCCGGGCTTCATGGACTTGGTGGGGATCGTCATCAGGTCGTGGCCGAACGAGGCGCCGGTGATGTGGAGCTTCGCGCCGCGGATCACCACGCCGTCGCGCTGACGATCGACCACGCGCACGTAGGCGTCGGGATCGTCCTGCTTGGCCGGCGACTTGCTCCGATCGCCCTTGGCGTCGGTGATGCATTGGGTGATGCGGATGTCGGAGCGCTGCGCGTCTTCGACGTAGACGGCGATGCGTTCGAGGTACTCCGTGTGCCCTTCGACCATCCGTCCGGCAACCGTTTTGAGGGTTTGGATCGACGACGAGGTCACGTGGGCCATCATCCCGGCCTGGACCAACAGCGGGATCAGGTCACGGAGATCCTGGGATGACTGGGGAACGGCCAGAAGCGGGCTCACCGCCCTCGGGTCGGGGTCGTAGAACGTGTCGTAGGCCTTGGCGGTGAAGTCTGCGGTCGGCCCGAGGATCGGGTCGGCGGTGATGTCGTCGACACGCTCCCCTTCGAAGTAGGTCTCGCGCCCGTCTTTGAGCGATTCCTTGTACTGGCTTCCGGTCAGCATCGAGTGCCTCCTAGGTCTCGGCCGGTTCGGCGAGGTCGGTGACCATGCCCATCAGATCGTCGAGGTGACGCAGGGTGTCGTCGGGGGAATGGCGGTGCATCGTCGGCGGCATGAACACGATGCGGTCAACGCCCAGCTCGGCGTATCGCTCGACCCGGTCACGGCGAAGGCCCATCACGAAGAGCGAGATCGGGATGTCCTCAGCAGGTCGACCGGCGTCGGTCGCCAAGGCGCGGAAGAGTTCGATCGCGCCGGCGGGGTCCGGCCGTCCACCGGTGTTGAGCATCGAAGCGTCGATCGGGCACCACTCGTCGGCGTATCGGGCTGCGTGACCGATGCCGAGTGGGCCGGCGTTGCCGAGGGCGACGGGGATGTTCCGGTCGACCGGCTTCGGGTAGATCCACGACTCGTCGAAGCGGTCCCAGCGTCCTTCGAACGATGCGTCATCCTCGGACCAGGCGACACGAAGCGCAGCGACTCGTTCCTCCATCGCTCGGTACCGCTGCGAGAACGCGAGGTCGGGTCGGTGATTGGCCAGCTCCTCCTCGTTCCACCCAACGCCGACGCCAAGACGAAGACGCCCGCCGCTGAGTGCATCGAGGGTGGCGGTCGTGCACGCCAGGTCGAGGAGGTCGTGTTCGAGGAGCAGGCACACACCGGTGCACAGCTCGAGGCGATCCGACGCCTGGGCAGCCAGCGCCAACGACACGAATGGGTCCATGTTGTGCCAGTAGCCGTCCGGCAGCTCTCCACCGGCGGGGTACGGCGTCATTCTCGATGTCGGGATGTGGCTGTGCTCGGGAACCCAGATCGAATCGAAGCCGCGGCTCTCCAGCTCGCGGGCCAGGGTGTCGGGGCGAATGCCGTCGATGTCGTTGAGCGTCAGGTAGCCGAACCTCATGGCTCCACGATGCCTCAACGGTCAAGATCGAGAGGAATTCGAGGTGTGCTACTCGACGTCTCGGCGGAGTTGAGACGCGTGCACCCGCAAAGTCGACGGGCACGTTCCATGCGAGTTCTTGGGTGCGGCCTCGTGCCGTTCGAGGCGTGGCCGCGGTGGCATAGACCGCATAGTCGGTTGCAAGCGTCCGACACCGCGCAGCTGTCGAGTCGGGCGACTCGGTCAACCGGGTCCATGCATACCTCGGCGCCGAGGCTATGCCGAGATCGTGGCGCGGACGCGTTCGGGTGTCTCGCCGGTCCAGTTGTGGAACGCCCGATAGAACGAGCTCGTTTCCTCGTAGCCGAGCAGGAAGGAGATCTCTGGAGCCGAAAGGGCGGGATCCGCCAGGTAGTGGCGGGCGAGATCCTCTCGTGTCTGGTCGAGGACTCGCTGGTAGCTCGTGCCCTGCTGGTTGAGCCTTCGATGGAGCGTGCGACTGCTCATGGCGAGCTCCGACGCGACCTCGGCCATCGTGGTGCGGCCCGCGGGGAGCAACTCCAGGAGCGCGGAGCGCACCTGATCGCTGTGCGACGCATCCGGCTCGAGTTCGGTCAACCGCCGCCGAAGTTCGGGCTCGAAGGTCTCCCAAATGGCCTCGTTCGCCGTGAGGAAGGGGCGTTCGGCGTCGGTCGCGGCGAAGGCGACCGTCTGATCGTCGGCCCGGGCGACTTCGACCCCGAGGTACGCGAGGTACGCCGCGGCGTCCTCGGGCGGGTGCGGGGTGGTGACGCGGACTGGCTGGATACGCGCACGGGTGCCAGTGCGGATCATCTCGACCCAGAAGATGAGCTCGGACAGGATGAGGGTCGCCGGCGGCTCCGAGCCCTCCGGCCAGGTGTAGTCGATCGTCGTCTCCGCTGGTCCGACATCCACGCCGAGGCGCATCGGTCCGATCAACTTCTTGTACGTGGCGATACGTCGGGCCGCGGTGTTGAGGTCGGCGCTCATCATCGCCGCGAAGATGGGGGCGGCGAACACCTCAGGGGCAAACGCGTCCTCGATCCTGAGGGGCAGGTTCGGGTCTCCGGTTTCGACCTCGATCGCCCGCCAGAGCGCGAAGAACTCATCCTGGTTGAGCCATACCGGTCCGGCGGCCAGGAGATCGGTCCGCAGACCGGCTCGCCGAAGAACGCTGGCGGGGCGCACGCCGAGGTCCATGAGCACCGCCCGGATACCCGGGTCGAGGGCGTACTTGTCGGTGGTCATGTCGGCGATCCTCGTGCGTCTGCCCTCTCCACGCTACGCCACGATCAGCGCGCCAACAGTCGCTGATGCTGCCAACCCACTGGCCGATGCTGCCACGAGGGGTTGGCAGGATCCGGAAGTCACATGGCGGGATCCGCCACTGAGGCGGTGATGCGTTCCTCGTATCGTGGTCTCAGCACGCACACCAATGACGAGAACAGGAACGACTATGCCTCGCACCAAGCACGCAATCGATGACGCAACCCGCACCAAGGACCTCTCAGGAGAGACCTACATCGTGACCGGTGCCAACTCGGGCGTCGGCCTCGAGACCACACGCCAGCTGGTCCGACAGGGCGCGCACGTCGTGATGGCGTGTCGGCGCACCGAGGCCGGCGAGGCTGCGGCCAGCGACTTCGGTCCGCTCAAGGGCAGCCACGAGGTGATGCGCCTCGACCTTGCCGATCTTCAGTCGGTCCGCGACTTCGTGGCCGAGTTCACTGCGACCCACGACCGACTCGACGGGCTCGCCTGTAACGCGGGACTCGTCACGATGGGGAGCGAGCCCGAGCGCACCAAGGACGGCCTCGAGATGATGACCGGGGTGAGCTACTTCGGCCACTTCCTCCTCACCGAGCTGTTGCTCGACGTGCTGAAGGCGACCGACGGCTCGCGCATGGCGATCGTGTCTTCGGTCGTCCACGCCGGCAGCAGCCGGAACCGCCCGGCGGTCGATCTCGACGATCTCACCTTCGAGAATCGCGAGGACTTCTCCAACTTCGGCGTGTACGCGGAAGCCAAGGTGGCCACCGTCCTCTACGCGAAAGAGCTCGCAGAGCGGGTCGCCGAATCCGGTGTCTCGGTCTTCTCGGTCCATCCTGGTTGGGCACGATCCAACTTCGGATCCGGCGGCAGCCTGCCCATGCGCATCGCGATGGCGATCACCCGGCCACTGAGTCGCGTTGTGTCGGATAGCAACGAGGAGTCGGCCCAGACCACGCTGCACTGCCTGATCAGCGACGACGCGTTGGCGTACTCCGGCGCGTACTTCAGCCAGAGCAGCGTGCTCTACCGGGACAAGGAGTGTCGCGGCGGCGGATGGCCGATGGAGACGCCGAACCCGAACGCCAAGAACATGGATACTGCCCGTGCGCTCGTCGCTCGGTCCTATGGGATCGTTGGACTCGAGGCGCCGACGAGCTGATCGTCACCGGGTGGCGAGCAGAACCTCGCAGCCCGTGCCCGTGAGCACCTCATCCACGCGCCCTCGGTCGTCAGGATCGAGGGCGTCGTAGGCCTCGCGGATCCACGCGAGACACTTGGCCTGATATTTGAATGGCGCTTGCCGGTACTCGAGGCCATCGATCGTGCAGACGACTTCGTCGGCACTCGATTGGATCGCTGCGGCATTCGCGACCATGAACGGTGCGTAGGTGCGTCCCGCTTCGGCGAGCAGCGCCAGGGTCGTCGCCGGAACCTCCTCGGCCGACCACCACCCCTGGTCGCCATCCACCCGCCACCATGACAGATCGTCCATCCACTGGTTCCACATGATCGCCCGAGGTGCTCGCTCGACGGCCACCGCCATCGGGGTGGGATCCCACCAGACCAGAGGCATGAGCTGACCGAAGAAGGCGAAGTCGGCTCGTCCTGGTCGCTCACCGAGGAGGAAGTTGTGCTCGGCGAGGTGGGCCTGCAGCGCATCGAGCGTGCGCTCGTACGATCGCTCGATGACCGGTGCGTTCGCATCGGTCGAACCGACCATCGCCCGACGACTGACTTGGCGGTCGATGAAGAAGTCGTGGGCCTGCTCGGCGCGCTCGGCGGGTAGTTGAAGGTTCGCATCGAGCGGCAACAGCCGCCCCGACTTCTCCGTGTCCTCGGCGTTTGCCCATCGGTAGTGGTACATCGCCTTGGTGAGCCACTCGTCGGCAACGTCCTCGAGGAGGAAGTCGAGGAACGCAGTGGCCGGGTCCGTCGCGACCAAGCTCCGGCCATCGTACGTCGACTCGAGATGGGTGATCTGAGGCGAGGAGTCGACCATCAGGCCCCGATACCCATCGGCTCCGTCGCGCCATGCCAGGACGGGGATCACCGGGACTGGGGCAGGCGGCAGGTCATCGTGTTGCGACCCCCGAACGATCCACTCGTGGGGGATGTGGCGATAGCGCAGCACCGCCCGCATCTTGCGGCTGTACGGCGAGCTGTGCGCGCCGAGGATGACCAGGGGTCCCGGGCCACTCATGGCGTGCTCAGTCCTCGAAGCCCCGGTAGGTGGCGATCTCATCGACCGACCGTCGTTCCGAGACGACCTCGTTGGCGGCAAACGAATCGTCGGGGAAGCCCATGGCCACGGTGATCACGATCAGCTGGTCGTCCGGGATGTTGGCCTGCTCGCGAACGACCGACGACTGCATGATCCCCTGGCCGTTGATTACCGCACCGACGCCGCGATCCCATGCCGCCAGCACCATGGCATGGACGAACTGGCCGAGATCGAAGTACGCCTCCGTCGAGTCCTCGAGCTCACGGTCGATGCAACCGATGACCGACACCGGCGCGTCGAACTGCCGGAAGCCGCGCATGACCCAGTCCTGGCGTTGCTCTTGGTTGTCCCATCCGATCCCGGCGGCGTCGAAGAGCTGCGCGGCGACGCGCTTCTGGCGTTCGCGATGGTCGCCGTCGTAGCGGCCGTGGCCTCGGATCTCGCGGTCAGGTTTGCCCGTCTCGATCATGCGCTCGGTGTTGCCCTGGCGGATGCGGTCGAGCACGTCGCCGCTGACCACGTGCACGTACCAGGGCTGGGTGTTCATCGACGATGGGCTTTGCGCCGCGCACGCGATGATCTCGTCGAGCAGCTCCTTGGAGGGTCGCTCGGGTTTGTAACCACGAATGCTGCGTCGTTCATACACCAGCTTCTGGAATTCCATCGTGTGCCTTCCTCGGTGAGTCGGCCGTTGGACTCCGGCCCGACCGTCACGTCTAGCAGAAGCGCCACGGCAGGCCGCGACCGGCCCCCGCTGCGGAAGGGCCGCGACTAGGTTCTGCCCGACCTCACCGGAGATGTGGAAGGAACGACATGACCTCGCAGCTGGAGTCGATGACCGAAACCCTGTGTGCGGACCCGCCCGCACGCTACGACGACCTCAAGGTGCTGATGCTCAACTGCACCCTCACCCGGTCGCCGAACCTGTCCCACACCGAGGGGTTGATGAACGTCGCCCGCGGCATCTTCGAGGCCAACGACGTCGAGGTCGAGTATCTGCGCCCGGTCGACTACGAGCTTCCGGCTGGGCTCAAGCACGACTATGCCGGGCGCGATGGTTACGAGCGAGACGACTGGCCCGAGATCCAGGCGAAGATCGACGCCTGCGACATCCTGATCATCGGCACGTCGGTCTGGCTGGGCGAGAAGAGCTCGGTGTGCAACCGGGTGCTCGAGCGCATGTACGGCTACACCCACGACCTCAATGACCGAGGCCAGTACCGCGACTACGGCAAGGTCGGCGCTGTGCTCATCACCGGCAACGAGGACGGGGTCAAGCACTGCGCGATGAACGTGCTGTTCTCGCTGTCCCACATCGGCTACACGGTGCCGCCTCAGGCCGACGCCGGCTGGATGGGCGAGGCCGGCCCGGGACCGTCCTACATGGACCCGGGTTCGGGCGGCCCCGAGAACGACTTCACCAACCGGAACACGACCTTTCTCGTCTGGAACTGTCTGCACCTGGCTCGCATGATCAAGGACGCCGGCGGAATCCCGGCCCATGGCAACCAGCCCGACGCGTGGAAGGCCGGTTGCCACACCGACTTCCACTCACCCGAGCACCGCCGCTGATCGACTTCTGACGGCGCGCCCTCGCCCGAATCAGCGTCAACGGGGTCCGTCTGCGGCAAGATGGCTCCGGCCGCGCGAGGGCGGCGCCCGAACCGATCAGTGCACGAGGAGTGACGATGAGCCGACCGGCGATCTATCTGCAGGACGCCCATCCAATCCGTGACGCCATCGCGTACACCCAGTACGCGGAAGAGCGCGGCTTCGACGCCGTGTGGCAGGCCGATTCGCGCCTCGTTCGAGAGGCAAGTGTGCCGATGGCCGCGTTCGCGGCAACGACCGACTCGATCAAGGTTGGCTCGGGCGTGATCGACGTGTGGAGCCGGAACCCGGCCCGTTTGGCGTCGATGTTCGCCACGCTCGACGATCTGGCACCAGGTCGCATCCTTTGCGGCCTCGGTGCGTGGTGGGATCCGCTCGCCGCCAAGGTCGGGATCGACCGCTCGCGCCCGCTCAAGGTCATGCGCGAGGTCGTCGATGCTGTGCGGCGGTTGCTGGCGAACGAGACGGTCACAATGGACGGCTACTTCGTCAAGCTTGATGGCGTGGAGCTCGACTACGTACACCAGGAACGGCGCGCGAAGGACGTCCCGATCTACATCGGTGCGACCGGTATGCAGATGATGCAGCTGACCGGCCAGATCGCCGACGGCGTCGTCCTGAACTACCTGGTGTCGCCGGCGTACAACCGCGAGGCGATGGAGCATCTGCAGATCGGCGCCGAGAAGTCGGGCCGCTCAGTCGACGACCTCGACCGGCCACAGCTCGTCGTGTGTTCGGTCGACCATGACCGGCAGGCCGCGTTGGACAGTGCTCGCATGCTTGTGACCCAGTACTTGGGTCAGCAGCCGCACATCATGAAGGCCAGCGGCGTTCCACAGTCATTGCTCGACGACGTCCAGGCGATCCTCGGCTGGCCGGCGACACATGAGCAGGTTGTCGAGGCCGCCAAGCTCGTCCCGGACGACATCGTGCAGATGATCTGTGCAGCAGGCACCCCCGATGAGTGTCGCGAGAAGGTCGCCGAGTACGTCGCCACCGGCTGCACCAGCCCGATCCTCTACCCATTGGGCGACGTCCGCCTGATGATCGACACCTTCGCCGAGGCCGGCTGAGCGTCAGGCGCCGAATGCAGGAGGCCTCGCCGGTGGACCGTCGAGTTCTTCGATCAACTCGGCCACTCGAATCGTGGCCCGATCCGCGAACGGAGCACCGATGACCTGCACGTTGTGCGGAAGGCCATCGGCGATGCCCGCCGGAACCGACGTGCTCGGCAGGCCGCAGAGTGTTGCGGGAGCGATCCAGCCGAACTGATCCATGTACGAGCGTGTCTCCCCGTCGACATCGATCGTCCGGTAGAGCAACTGTCCCTCGTTGTTGTGGGCCGGCGCCGCAGTGGGCGTCACCGGTGTGACCAGGACATCGACGTCTTCGAAGAACTCGATGAAGCCGTGGCGGAGCTGTTGACGCTGCTCGTCGGTTCGACGCCATGCGAGATGGCGCTGGATGATCCCGCGCAGGTGCCCGGCGACGAAGCGACTGGGCAACTTGCCTCGTCGAGCTTGGATCGCAGCGAATGCGGCCGCCGCGGGGATCGATCGCAATTCGACTGGTGAGAGGCCGGCGCCGACGATGGGAGCCAGCAGGCTGAGGTAACGCTCCTGCATCTCGCCGAGTTGATGACCGGCGACGTCGGTGACCGTCGACACCCGGGCCCCGTTGTCATCGAGTCGATCGGCGAGCGCGCCCATGATCTGCTTCGTCGCGGAGGAAACACGGAACGACGGATCATCGATCCAGACCCCCACGCGTAGACCGTCGAGCGTGTTGAACGTCGGGGCGGGCAATTCCAAGTGCCAACCCGCTGGCTCGCTCTCCGGCGGGCCGGCCACGATTCCGAGAACGGCAGCGAGATCCGATGCCCGTCGCGCCAGTGGGCCGCCCACGGCGAGGTCGGGCATCGCAAGGGTTCCCGGTGGCCCCGGGATGTGACCGCGGAGCGACACGATCCCGTGGGTGGGCTTGTGCCCGACGACGCCGCAGTAGTGCGACGGCGTGCGGATCGAGCCGCCGATGTCGCTGCCGAGCTCGATCGGCGTGATGCCGGTGGCCAGCGCCGCGGCCGCTCCGCCCGACGAGCCGCCGGCGGTCCGGGTGGGGTCCCACCTATTGTTCGTCACGCCGAAGAGCTCGTTGTAGGTCTGCACGTCGCCGGCGTAGGGCGGCGTGTTCGTCTTGGCGAACACGACCGCTCCGGCGTCGACCAGACGTTGGACGGCATCCGCGTTCTGGGGCGGGCGATGGTCCCGATACTCGGCGGCACCCGCGGTCGCCGTCATGCCCACGAACTCCCAGGTGTCCTTGAGCGTCATGGGCACACCGTGCAGGGGTCCCCACGACTCGCCGCGTGCCGCGGCGTCGTCGGCTTCGCCGGCGCGTTGGGTCGCGCGTTCAACGTCACGAGCGACGACGGCATTGACCCGGTCGTTGACCGCCTCGCATCGATCGACGAAGTGGACCAACGCCTCGCGGCTGCTCAGCTCCTTGGCGGCGATCGCCGCGCCGATCTCGATCGCGTTGGCTGTGGCGAGGTCCATGCGGCGACCGTAGCGGCGGTCCGAGGGTCACCGCGGCGCCCTGCGGCTAGTCGATGAAGGGATGGTCGATACGGCGGAAGAGGTCTCGGAGGAACCGCAGGGTCAAGCCCCACACGACCTGGTCGGGATGGTCGAGTTGGATGCCCGGCCAGTGCGAGCCCGACTTCGGCCAGTAGTAGTCGATGTGTCGGGCGGGGTCGGCGAGCATGGCGAGGGGTACCCACAGCGAGTCCGCCACCTCGTAGTTGTTCGTGAGTGTCGGCCGGTCACCGTCGAGCCAGTACGCGTGGGCGGAAACGGCGGAGAGGTTGTTCCGAGCACCCCCGCCGGACAGGTCGTTGAGCGAACCGAGGCGAGGAGCGCCGCTCAGGTCCAGGCCGACCTCCTCGCGTGTCTCCCGCTCCGCGGCGGCGAACGTGTCGGCATCGGTGCCATCGACGCGTCCACCGGGGAACGCCATCTGTCCGGACCACGGGTCGCCGTCCTTCGTGGCCCGCTGGATGAACAGCAGTTCGCTACCCGCCTGGCCGTCGCGAACGACGACCGCGACCGCCGCTCGCCGACCCGCAACGGCCGGGCGTGGCTTCTGGTCGAGGACCGCTCGCAGCCGGGCAGGATCGAATGTCAGGTCGGCGCCGGTCATGGGAATGAGCCGAGCTTAGGAGCGCCGGACCGCTGGATTTCAGGGCTGTCGGCTTCTCGTCAGCCAGTCGCCCAGGGCAGGTATGCGCCGACGGCGTCGACATGGGGGCCCTGGCTGTCAGTGAAGCGGTTGGCGATCACGCCGTCCGGGCGGACGAGCACGACGTCGGCAGGGGTATACGGATCGCTTGCACGTTCAGCTGCCAACGCGCCAAGCGCCAGCGGCTTCTGCGCGGCGAGCGGGGTCAATGCCGCTGCCCACGCTTCGACGTCGCACGCGGACCCGAGAACCAAGACGTAGCCGGCGCCGAACCAGTCGAGGATCGATTCGGTGTGTTCGTCGTCGACCCACACGTGCGGTGCGCGACAGCCAGCCCGGACGAGCGGCACGAAGCCGGTCGGATCATCGAATTCGGGGGCCGGCTCGTGGTTCGGTGCAATCAGCGAAGACGTCATCTCGAAGCCGCGTACGACGTGGTCGTAGTCGGCGTACTGGTGCGTGGCGAGCACATCGTCCGCGATGTCGTGTCCCAGGCGGTGCCCGATCATCATCTGGCGCATGGAGATCGTCGTCTGCACACCGAACGCGATCCGTTCGGTTGCCACGGGACGGTGCTCGGTCTCGTAGGTGTCGAGGATCGCTTCGTCAGCCAGACCGCGTATGACATAGGCGAGCTTCCAGGCGAGGTTGCGGATTCCGGCGAAGCCCGAGTTGTTGCCGAGTCCGCCGGTCGGCACCGCGACATGGGCAGCATCGCCGGCAAGGAAGATGCGTCGATCGCGGAATCGGGTGACGCAGCCCGGTGTGGGCTGCCAGAGGCTCATCGACGTGATGTCGAGCGGCACGTCGTGGGTCGTGCCGAGTGACGCTCGGATGCGATCGCGCATCGCGTCTACGGCGAGCAATTCGGGGCCGCCGATCGAGGCCTGGCATCGCCACCGACGCACGCCGTCGAGCGGTTGGAAGATCACCACGCCCTCGGGCGGCTGGGTGTAGAGCAATGAACCCTTGCGCTCGCCAACGTATGCGCGGAGGTCGGCGTCGAAGAGCACGTCCTGCATGTAGACCGGCTCGGGTTCGACCTCGAGCCGTGCCCCGATGACGGCCCGCGTGCTCGATCCTGGTCCATCGGCCCCGATCGTGTACTGAGCTTCCAGCGACTGCCGTTCGTCGGTCCGGGTGTTGCGCAGCGTCAGCCGGGTGGCGTCGTCGGTTTGCGTGAGGTCCATGGCCTCGGTGTCGAACATGACGGTGATGTTCGGGTCGTCGATGATCCGCGACATCAGTGCGCGCTCCACCTGGTCCTGGACCGTCATGGCCGGCAGGCACGGACTGTGCGGGCCGAGCGCCCTGAAAAAGGTGGGGCTCGGGATTTCTGCATACGGCTCGACCGCGAGATTGTCCGACCAACGGTTGAACGCTGTCCAATCCGCATCGAGCCCGGTGGCCTCGACCGTCGCGTCGATCCCGAGCTCGCGGAAGAGCTCCATCGTGTTGGTGTCGACGAAGCGGGAGCGGGGATGCGTGTTGAGCTCGCTGCGGCGCTCGACGAGCATCGACGGCACGCCGTGGCGCGACAGCAAAAGCGCGCCGGTGAGACCAATTGGGCCGCAGCCGATGATGCAGACGGGGACCTCGATCATCGCGGCCCGCTCAGAATCCGGCGTGGAGGTCGACGACACCTTCCATCGGCCCACCCTCGCGCAACGCGACCAGATTGCGGCAGAACCGCTCGATGTTCCGCCGGGCACGGTGTTGAGAGGCGCCGGCGGTGTGTGGAGTCATCACGCAGTTGTCGAGGTGCCAGAGCGGGGAGTCGGCCGGCAATGGCTCCACGGGTGCGACGTCGAGCGCAGCCCCGCCGATCGTCCCAGCGGTCAGGGCTCGCTCGAGGGCGGGCCCGTCGATGATCTCGCCACGCGTCACGTTCACCAGGATCGCCGTGTCCTTCATTCGGGCAAAGAAGTCGTCGTTACACATACCCCGTGTCTCGTCGGTCAGCGGAAGCCCGACGGCCAGGACGTCGGACGTCGCGACGACCTCGTCGAGGCGATCGAGCCCCCACACCTCGTCCACCCCGTCTGAGGCCGCGACCGAAAACGCGTCGACGGCTTGCACATCCATGCCGAAGGCCACGGCACGGCGCGCCATGTGGCGCCCGGTTCCGCCGAAGCCGACGATGCCCATGGTGAGGCCGGCGAGTTCGATCTCGGCGAAGCGCATCTTCTGACGGTTCTCCGAGGACCAGCCGTCCGGTCCGAGCTGGATTGCCATCTTGATTCGACGCGTGAGCGCGAGGAGGAGCCCGAACGCGGTGTCCGCGAGGTGACCGCCGACCAGCCCCTTCTCGCCCGTGAGCACGATGTCGGAGGCCAGGAACTCGTCGTACATGAACATGTCCACCCCGGAGGCAGTTGCATGGACCCACTTCAGCTCGGATGCAGCGTCGAGCAGCTGTTTGGGGAGGATGCCGAGCAGGGCGTTGGCGGCGCCGATGTACTCCACCGCCGGCTTGAAGCCGTCGACGACGGTGACGGACGCACCCGGGCCTGCGGCCTCGGCGATCATCGCTTCTTCCTCGGCGCTGACGTCGGGAAGCGTGAGCGTCTTGATCACCAAGACATCGAGTGGTTCCGGGGGCGTGTTCATGCGGGGAGTGCGGTTGGGTCGAGGTCGTAGAGGTCGATCACGTTGCCCCAGACCATCTTCTCCTTCTCGTCGTCAGGAACACCGGTCAGGATGTCGGCGAGGATCGATTGCGAGTTCGGCCAGATGGCATCGTGATGCGGGTAGTCGTTGCCCCAGAGCAGGTTGTCGACGCCGATCGAGTGGCGAGTAGCGATGCCTTCCGCGTCGTCCTCGAAGGTCACCCAGAAGTTGCGGTCGAAGTACTCCGACGGCTTCGTCGTCAGGCTGTCGTGGACAAAGTCGGGCGTTCGGTAGGCCGCGTGGTCGAGCCGCTGCTTGAAGTGGCCGACCCACCCGGTCTCGTATTCGGCGCACACGAACTTGAGTCCGGGGAACCGTTCGACGACCCCACCGCAGATCAGGTCGATCATCGTGTTGGCGATGGTCGTGTGGGCGAAGGTGTAGCCCTTGAGCGTCGAGGCCGGGTTGCCCCAGTGGTCCGGCATACCGCCATCGAAGGTCTGGCCGGTGAACACATGCATGGTGAGCGGCACGCCGTACTCCTCGGCCCGGGCCCAGAACGGGTCGAAGTCCGAGTGGTCGTACGGTTTGGCCGGGTCGACGTGGGCGGGAATGGCGAACCCTCGGACGCCTCGCTCGGCCGAGCGGTCGATCTCGGCGATCGCCCTCTCGACGTCGGGAAGCGGCAGACAGCCGACACCGATCAGGCGGTTGGGATCGACCGAGCAGTAGTCGAGCACCCAGTCGTTGTGGTTGCGGAAGGCGGCATCGCGCACTTCGTCGTCGGGGATCATGAACGTGAACATCGACAGGCTCGGGTACATCACCTCGCCGACGATGCCGTCCTGTAGCTGCTCTTGGAGGCGGGCAGCTGGGTCCATGACGCCGGGGTTGAACCCGTCGTAGCCGGATTCGATGCGGCGATGGGTTGCCGGATCGTCGAGGTCGGCGCCGGCGATGCCGAACCGTCCGACCGGGATAGCAGCGCCGAATGGCAGCACGACGAATGTGCCCGGCTTGCCGTCGTGGTCCTGGGCGACGTAGGGCGCCCGGGGTCCGAATCGGTCCGCCAGGCCGTCGTAGATCTCGGCGGCCTCGACGACATGGGAGTCGCACGAGTAGTAGCGCATCTCGAACTCCTGAGTTAGTGGTTGAACGTATAATAAGTAATGGTTGGTTGAATAGCAAGAGTTGGCCGCCCGCCCACTAAACCGTTGCCTGGCGGTCGAGGATCTGCGATGGTGAAGCCCATGGCTGTGGTCAAACCGAACCGCCAAGAGCAGCGGCGGGAGACATCCACGCGAGCGCTGCTCGACGCGGCGGGCGAACTCGTGCTCGAGGGCGGATTCCGAGCGATGACCTTTGCGGCGATCGGCAAACGCGCCGGCTTCAGCCCGGCGATGGTCACCGCACGCTTTGGCTCCCGGCAAGGTCTGATCGAGGAGTTGCTCGACCGCATCCTGGAACCGTGGATGGATCGCAACCGTGAGGCGATCACCAGCGCCGGTCCAGGTTTGGCAAAGCTCGGCGCACTACTCGACGCCGTGGTCGATCGGATCGAGTCCGATCCCACCGGCAGCCGCATCCTCAACGCGCTGCGCTTCGAGGCCATCGGCGGTGAGCCGCTCCTGGCCGAACACGTCCGGGCGCAACACGGTGAGACGGTCGACGCGTTTCGGCGGGCGTTCGAGGCCGGTCAGGCCGACGGCTCGATCACCGCGGAAGTCGATCCCGAGGTCGAGGCCCAGGCCCTCATGAGCCAGCTTCGGGGGATCTCGTACCAGTGGTTGCTCGACGGCGAGCGCTTCGAGCCGATCGCCGCACTCGGTCATCTCAAGCTTGTGCTCTTCGAACGGCTCGACCCCGAGGTCTGACCCCCCAGGACCCCGGCGAGAGCATGCGGGTCACGAGGTTCCCGACATCGGAGTCCGTCGTGTCGACGGCGGCCATCAGTGGGCGACGGGGCAGGTGCGGACCGGCATGGCGTCGAGGGCGTTGAACCACACGCTGTACATCGGCGTGGGATCGCCGGCCAGACTGATGTCGGGGAGCTGCGTGTACAGCTCGCTCAGGATGCATCGCAGCTGGAGCCGCGCAAGGCTCGCCCCGAGGCAGAAGTGCGCACCGGTTCCGAAGGCGAGATGCTTGTCCGCGTTCGGCCGCAAGATGTCGAAGGTGTCGGGGTCGTCGAACGCCTCTTCGTCGCGATTCGCCGAGACGTAGGACATGTAGATCTTGTCGCCCTGCGGGATCGTCTGGCCGCGAAGTTCGATGTCCTCGGTGGCCGTGCGGCAGAACTGCATGACCGGGGGAGAGAAGCGAAGCACCTCCTCGATCGCATTGGGAAGGCGGCCCTCGAGATCCTCGAGAAGCAGTGCCTTCTGCTCGGGGTGCTGATCCATGAGCCGGACGAAGTGGGCGGTGGTGTTGCGGGTCGTCTCGTGGCCGGCGATGGACAACGTCTGGAAGAACTGGGTGATCTCGTCCGGTGTCAGGCTTCGTCCGTCGACTTCGCCATGCACGTACTTCGAGATCAGCGTGTCGTCGGGTGCTTCCTCGATGCTCTTCACAACATCGTCGAGCATGAGGAACAGGTTGATCTGGTCGGCCACGAAGTTGTCGTTGAACTCGAAGCTCGCGGTTGCGTTGCCGAGTGTCATGTACTCCGCCCGCCGTTCCTGGGGGATGCCCATCATTTCGCAGAGCAGGATCATCGGGAGCTCCGATGCGACCTCGAAGACGAACTCGGCGGCATCGCGCTCGGCAAGCTCGCTGATGACCTTGGCCGCGTGCTCGCGAATGTAGGGCTCGAGTCGAGCGGTTGCCCGAGGGGTGAAGCCGGACTGCACGAGGCGGCGGTACTGCGTGTGTTGGGGAGGATCCATGCCCATCAGCCCCGACCGGTGCGACGCCAAGGCCATCTCGCTTTGTGTCTGGTCGATCCAGATGATGCCGTCCGCCGCCGTGAACCTGCCTGGATCCTTCGACGCCATCGCGACATCTTCGTACTTGCTCAGCACCCAAAAGCCGACCGGCTCGTAGGCGTCACCGAGTTCGAAGATGATTGCACCGTCGGTCGGAGGCGGATTCCAGTGGATGGGCGCCTCGCGGCGCAAAGTGGCAAAGTAGTCGTAAGGCACGCCGCCTTCGATTGTTCGCAGGTCGTTGTTGCTGCCGAGATTGATGTCCCCAGGCGCCAGGCTCATTCGCGATCTCCCCACTCGTTCGTTCAAGTAATGGTTAGTCAACCACTATTGGGTAGTCAAGTAACTAGTAGCCGGATCGGATGCCGTTTTTGGGCTGTGTAACACTCGCGGCACGAGGAGGCAGCAGATGTCGAGCTACATCGTGACCGGGGCGTCGTCGGGCATCGGGCGCGCGACGGCTGTGGCACTTGCCGAGCGCGGCGCGAGCGTGCTCGCGATCGCTCGCCGTGTGGGGCCTTTGGCGGAACTCGCCGCCGGACATCCCGGACTCGTTCAGACGCTCGCTGCCGATCTCGCGACCGAGGAGGGTCTGGCCGCGCTGGTCGAGCGCGCCGCCGCGCTGGCGGACACCGATGGCATCGATGGCGTCGTCCATGCAGCCGGTTCGCTCGTGCCGGTCGAGCCCTACGGCGAGCTCGACTCCGACGCGCTGACAGATCACTTTCGCGTGCACGTCGCCACTCCGATCGAGATCAACAATCGGCTCGCCGACCAACTACGCGGCGGCCGCGTGGTCTACATCGACTCGTTCTCGGCGGCTTCGCCCCGTGCTGGTTGGTCGGCGTATTCGATCGTCAAGGCGGCGGCCCAGATGGCGGCCCGAGCCGCATCGCAGGAACTCGACGACGTCCATGTGGTCCGCATCTTCCCCGGAGGCGTTCGCACTCCACTCGTCGACGGTGTGCTCGCTGATCGATCGTCGCCGGTGGGCGATGTCTTCCGAGAGTTGCAGGCGGCCGGCGAGCTTGCGGAACCCGACGACGTCGGTCGCTACATCGCCCGCATCGCCACCGAGATGTCGACCGAGGAGCTGCGCACCACCGAGTTCTGGGAGTACTAGGACTCGTCGGCGGTCTCTTCCGCCGTGGCCTTGAGATGAAGCGCTCCGACACGCTTGTTGGTGTCGGTGAAGGCTTCGACATACACCCACTCGTTGCCGTAGCGGAGGCCCTGGTGCTCGCCCCGCAGCACGACGGATTCGCCGGCGAAGGCCAGCCCGTCGGCTCGCACCGAACCCTCCTGCACGGCGATCCGGAGATCCGGATCAGCGCGCTGGCGCCGAATGAGGCTTCCGGCGGCCTCGGCGACGTTGGACATCAGGTACGCCACCGGCATGGCCGGCAGTCCCTCGAAGTGACCGGCGCAGGCCTCGGCTTCGACCCGTCCCAGATCGACCTCGATCTTGCCGCCGGCGATCTCGACTCGCTCCGGTTCGCGACTCTGCGCGTAGGGGTTCTCGGCCGGCACCGCAAAGTCCAGGCAGTGGTCGCTGAACATCTTGCGCATCATGTCGTAGCCGACGACGGAGTAGTAGCAGGACAGCGAGACGAGCGGCTTGCCGCCGAGGGTCGAGGCGAAGACCGACGCGTGCGCGGTGCGTTTGTCGATCATCGTGGCGCGGGCCGCAATGGCGATCTCGGTGATCGAAGGATCCGCCGGACTCCGGCCACGCCGGAACTCGGCATCGGTGGCCAGATAGTGGAACCGTCCCGCTTTGGGATTCGCGAGCGACGCGGCGACCGAGCCACAGATGGCGAGGTGGCGTCCGGCCTCGGCCGCGCTCAGCGGAGGGATCTCCGCTCCGAGGGGCTGCTGGATGGGCGCGATCGCGTGTACCAGACCCGTCGCGTCGACGGTCACCTCGCGGAGTGCGTAGTACGGGGGAAGCACGTCGATCCGCTCGAACAGTTCGTCGGTCGACAATTCCGTAGCATCTGACGCCGTTCCATCTGCCATCTTGCGAACCTCCGCCTACATCCGCCGCTGGACAGAAGCTAGCCGTTCGTCCAGTCGACGGGGGATCGCCGACAGGTCGCCGAGGGTGCCGAGGTGGCAGGCTGTCGGTGTTGCCTTCCGAGGAGACGAGATGAGTCCGATCCCACCATCGTTCGACCACATGCTCGCAGCGTGGAACGAGTCCGACCCGGCCCAGGTCCGTCGTCACCTCGATCGGGCGCTGTCGCCCGAGGTGCACTTCGTCGATCCCTCCGTCGACATCGTCGGGATCGATGCCTTCGAAGCGAACGTGCACCACGTTCACGAGCAGATCCCGGATGCGGTCTATTCACGCACCAGTGAGGTTGACGAACATCACGGCCACTACCGGTACCACTGGGCGATCCATCTCAACGACGAGTTGCTGCTCGCCGGGTTCGACGTTTCGATCATCGACCAGGCTGGCCGTGTCGAGAAAGTGATTGGATTCTTCGGCCCACTCGAGCCGAGTCACTAGGAGGACACCATGGCTGGAATGTTGGAAGGAAAGAACGCCATCGTGACCGGCGCCGCGTCGGGGATCGGTGCGGCGTCGGCTCGTCGCTTCGCTGCCGAGGGAGCGGCGGTCGTCGTGGCCGACCTGCGTGGTGGTCGCGCCGCCGAGGTGGCCCAGGGCATCGTCGACGATGGCGGCCATGCCTTCGCCGTCGAGACCAACGTCGCCGACGCAGCTTCGGTCGAAGCGTTGGTCGATGCTGCGGTCAGCCAACTGGGTGGGCTCGATGTGCTGTTCAGCAATGCCGGCACGCTGCGGCCAGGCAATGCCATCGACCTGAGTGTCGCGGACTGGGACCTGGTGATGAACGTCAACGTGCGTTCGGTGTTCTTGGGGGCCAAGTACGCCGTGCCGGCCATGATCGAGCGCGGTGGGGGAGCGATCGTGAATACGGCTTCGATCTCCGGCTTGCATGGTGACGGTGGTGCGATCGCCTACGCCGCCAGCAAGGCCGCGGTGGTCAACCTCACCAGAGCCCTGTCCACCGACCATGCGGCGCAGGGCGTGCGGGTCAACGCCATCTGCCCCGGGACGATCGAGACGCCACCGGTGCAGCGCATGATGCAGGACCCCGTGGCGCTCCAGACCAATCTCGACGCGCACGCGCTGCGCCGCCTCGGCCGACCGGACGAGATTGCGGCTGCGGCGGTGTGGTTGGCGTCGGACCAGGCATCGTTCGTGACCGGCGAGGCGTTGGTGGTCGACGGCGGACTTCGAGCCCAATCGCCCCTCGGCACCCTCGCCGATCCCCGGCCGGCTCACCTGCGCTAGTCCTCGTTTCTGGCCGAACGCTCGGTGTAGGCATGCCGGAGTACGGCGACCAGCACGACGGCCGAGCCAACGATGCTCGCCACCGGAGGCACTTCGCTGAGCAACACCGCAGCGAGCGCGATGGCGACTGGGGTCTCCACCGTGCCCAGCAACCCGGCCTCGGCAGCAGGCAGCCGTCGCGTGCCCTCGATCAAGAGCACCGAGGCCCCGGCGAACACGATGCCGAACGTGACGAGCAGGACCGCGTCGCGTCGGCTCATATCGAACGGTTCGGCGATCCACCATCCGCCGACGAACAGGAGCATCCCGCCGCTTGCGCCGGTCAGGACCGCGTCGATGTCGGGGAACGTCCGGATCAGGACCATGTACAGCGCCATCATCATGACCATGCCGAGTGCGGCCGCGTCGCCCAGCAGATTGGGTGATCCGAGACTTCCGCCGACGATCACGACAACCCCGACGAGCGACGCCGTCGCCGTCTTGAGGGTCTTGGTTCGAATCGGTTCGAATCGGATGAGTCGCTCCAAGAGCGCCGCCAGGAAAGGGACGGTCGCATAGATCACCGACACATTCGCGATGTAGGTGTTCTTGAACGACACGATGAAGGCGATCGATCCGGTTGCCCCAACTGCAGCGACGAGCCAGCCGGTTCGGCCGACCCGGAACACCTCGCGAATCGGACGGCCGCGGTTCACGAACCACACGTACGCCCCGATGCCGATCGCCCCGATCAGGCCGCGCCACATCAGGATCGTCCAGCTGCCGGCGTCGATCGCCTTGGTCAGCACGCCGGAGAAGCTGAACAGGACCGCAGAGCCGAGTACCAGCAAGGTTCCAGCGGTGCGGGCGGAGCGTGCCTTGGCAGGTGTTGATCGCAGTGCGGTTCGCTGGCCCATCGGCGGCCCTTTCGTGGAGTGGACTCGGACCGTACGACGGAACTCAGTGATGCAGAAGCAAGGATCTTGAAGCGGTGACATACTTCTTGGGTATGTCTCGCTGGGAGCGCTCCGTTCCGTCGCTGGCCAACCTGATCGCGTTTGAGGCGGCCCACCGTCACGCCAACTTCACCCGGGCAGCCGAAGAACTGCACTACTCCCAGGCGACGGTCAGCCGTCGCATCGGAGCGCTCGAGGCCGATCTCGGCGCTGTGCTGTTCGAGCGCGGGCGACACGACGTCACGCCGACCATCGAAGCCGATGCACTGGCCGACACCGTGCGAGCGGTGCTGGGTGACCTCGCCGCGACCGCCGACGGCATCCGCCGCCGCTCTGCGGAACGCACCCGGCTCACGATCCGGTCCGATGTCTCGCTGACCGCCGCGGTAGTGAACCCGATCCTCGTCGAGCTGTTGCGGCGACATCCTCAGCTGGACATCCGAGTCGAAACCTCGTTCGAGCCGATCGAGACCGACGAGGAGCCGTTCGACATCGGTATCCAGTACGGCCGAAACCGCAGGAGCACACTGATCGAGCAGGTCGTCGCCGACGACGAGGTCTTCCCGGTCTGTGCCCCTGCGGTTGCCGACTCGCTCCCCCCGGAGCCGACGGTTCGCGACCTCGTCGGACTCCGGCTGCTCCACGTCGACTACGGCGAACCTGCGTGGACGGATTGGGAGCAGTTCCTCGGACATCTGGGTGCCGAGGAGATGGGGCAGCTTCGGGGCCTGACGCTCTCCACCTACGTCGTGTGCCTGGACCTGGCCGAGCGCGGACAGGGGGTGGCCCTGGGGTGGGGGAGAACCGCACAGCCCCGAATCGACTCGGGTGCGCTGGTGCGAATCCCCGGCTTCACCCAGACGATCCCCGATGCGATCCGGGCGTATCGCCCACCTGCGGCGGAGCCCTGGGCGCCGATCGACGACCTCCTCTCGATGCTCCGCGACCGACTCCGGTAGATGCCGACCCGCGAGTGACACGACAGCGGTCGTGCGCCAGTAGCGTCAATCGGCGGACGGAAAACGACATCGGTGCCAGGTTCGATGTCGGGACTGCAGGAGACGCACATGACTGACGGACACGTTTCGGCTGCCGGAGGGTTTCCCACCGTGCGCCTTCGCCGCAACCGCCGGTACGCATGGACCCGCGAGCTCGTGGCCGAACAACACCTGAAGCCGACCGACTTCATCTGGCCGGTGTTCGTGCACGGCGGAACCGAAGCCCACGTGCCGGTGCCCTCGATGCCCGGCGTGTCCCGCTACTCGCTCGACGCGATCGTCGATGCCGTCGGCGAGGCGATCGAACTGGGCATCCCTGCCGTCGCGGTCTTCCCGGCAACCGAGGCTGAGAAGAAGACGCCCGACGCCGAGGAAGCCGTCAACCCCGACAACCTCGTGTGCCAAGCATTGCGTCGATTGAAGGATGCGTTCGGAACCGACGTCGGGCTCGTCGCCGACGTTGCCCTCGACCCATTCTCGAGTCACGGCCAAGACGGCTTGGTGCGCGACGACTACGTCGTCAACGACGAGACGCTCGCCGTGCTTTGCGAGCAGGCGGTCGTTCAGGCCGAAGCCGGCTGCGACGTCGCCGCTCCGTCCGACATGATGGACGGCCGTATCGGCGCCATCCGGGGCGCCCTCGACGACGCCGGCCGCGACGACGTGATGATCATGTCGTATGCCGCCAAGTACGCCTCGGCGTTCTACGGCCCGTTCCGCGACGCCGTCGGCTCATCGGCCAACCTTGGCGCGGGCGACAAGAAGACGTACCAGATGAACCCCGCCAACGGCGACGAGGCCATGCGTGAGGTCGCGCTCGACCTTCAAGAGGGCGCCGACATGGTCATGGTCAAGCCGGGCATGCCGTACCTCGACATCGTCCAGCGGGTGAGCAGCACCTTCCAGGTCCCGACCTTCGCCTACCAGGTGAGCGGTGAATACGCCATGCTCGCCGCGGCGTCAGAGCACGGTTGGCTCGAACGCGAGCGCGTGGTGCTCGAGAGCCTGATGGCGTTCAAGCGGGCCGGTGCGGCCGGCGTGCTGACCTACTTCGCCGTCGAGGCGGCAAAGCTGCTGCAGTAGCGCGAGACCTGGGCTCGTAGCGAGCGATGACCCGATTGCTCCGAGCGACAAGGACGGCGCACGTGGTGCTTCCGGGCATGGGCCGAAAACGAGACCCGCAGGCGGTCGAACGCATCCGCGGATGGGTGCGATCCGAAGTTGATGACGACGATACGACTGTGCTCGTCACCGAACTCGAGTGCAGCGAACCCGGCTGTCCGCCGATCGAGACGGTGATTGCACTGTTGCGCGAAGGCGAGCAGGTGCAACACAAGATCCACAAGCCGATCGCCGAGGTGAGCGAGGCAGACGTCCTCGACGCGCTGGCCTGAAGTCGGTCAGCCGAGTCCGGCGATCTGCGGCACGACGTCGGAACCGAACAGCTCGAGAGTGGCGTTGAGCGCAGGCACCGTGATGCCCCCGAGATCGAACATGAACAGGAACCGGTCGGGTTCGAGGATGTCGTGCCACTCACCGATGCGTTCGACGACCTGTTCCGGGCTGCCGACGATGGCGGGCCCTGATCGCAGCTCCTCGAAGTCGAAGACCGGCCAGGTGCCACGACCGCCGAGCAGGCCGCCGACGAAGTCCCAGTATTGGCGGTAGTGGGCTTCCCATGTGAGTGCGGCTTCGGTGGTCGGCGCCACGTGAGTGTGGGCGCATGCGCCGACCCGGGCGCCGCCGGGTGCCCGGCCGTTCGCCTCCCATCGCTCGCGATAGGCGTCGGCGACCGGAACGAACATCTCGGGCTGTCCGAAGACGGTCGGCAACATGAGCCAGGCACCGATGTCGGCCGCCAGCTGCGCCGAACCGGTCGACGCGGCACCGATCCAGAGTGGGAAGTCGCCAACGGGCCGCGGTCTGGTCGTGTGTCCGGTCAGCGGGCTGCGGAAGTTGCCGCTCCAGGTGACGTCCTCCTCGGTGAGTAACCGGTGGAGCAGTTGGACGCTTTCGTCGAAGCGCTCGCGGGCTGTGTTGACCGGCTGGCCGAACCCCTCATAGGTCTTGACGAACAAGTTGCCGCGTCCGAGCACCGCCTCGGCCCGGCCCCCGCTCAACACGTCGACGGTCGCGTAGTCCTCGGCCACCCGGACGGGATCGAGGTTCGCTGCCAAGGTGACCGAGGTGCTGAGGCGCAGCGTGGAAGTGCGCTCGGCGATGGCGGCGAGGACGACCGGGGGAGAGGACAGCTGATAGTCGGAGAAGTGATGCTCGCCGAGGTGCACCGCAGCGAAGCCGAGCTGCTCGGCCCGCACCGCCTGATCGACGATCGATCGATGACGCTCGGCCTCGGTCATCCGGGCACCGGTCTGCGGATCGGCGAGCAGATCGCCGAGGCTCATGAGGCCGAGGTCCATCAGGTGGCGCCCGCCTCGGGGTCGGCAGCGACCGCCTGGTCGGCGAAGAGGTGGTTTGGGAAGTCGGCCGAGACGGACAGCGACCATTCGGGATCCCGCTTGTCGAGGAATGACGCGACACCCTCTACCGAGTCCGACTGCTCAGCGACCCAGTCGAACAACGGCTCTTCGTGGGCCCGCATCGCCTCGACGCCCATCGACTGCCAGAGCAGGCGCTTGCTGATCGCCATCGACATCGGGGCACTCATCGTGGCCATCTCACGCGCCCGTTCGACGGCCGCGGCGAGGACCCGGTCGCGCGGCATCGATGCGGTGACCAGGCCGATCGAGGCCGCTTCGGTGCCGTTGATCGCCCGCCCGCCGAGCAGGAGATCCGATGCATTCGACAATCCCACGACGCGGGGCAGGATCGCGTGGGAGCCCAGCTCGGGCAGCATGCCGCGCCGGGCGAAGACGAAACCGATCTTGGCGTCGTCGGCCATGAACCGCATGTCGCAGGCCAGGGCATAGGTCGCTCCGACACCGACCGCGTGGCCGTTGATCGCGGCGATTACGGGCTTCGGGATGTCCCACGGGAAGAGGGATGGGGTGCGAGCCTCGGTGTCGTCCTCATCACCGCGGTCGCCGCTGTTCGTGAAGGTCTCGCCGCCCGCACTCAGGTCCGCGCCGGCGCAGAACGCTCGTCCGGCGCCGGTGATGACGATGGCACGGACCTGGTCCTCGTCGCGGGCCCACTCGAGCACATGGTGGAGATCGCGGTTGAGGGGACCGTTCCAGGCATTGAGCGCGTCGGGGCGGTTCAGGGTGATCGTGGCCACCCCGTCATCAAACTCGGCCCGCACTGCGTCGAGAGCTGGTGGTGTCGGCACAAGGTCGAGACTAATCCTCGACCCTTCAGGGACAGGCTTCGATGCGTTCGATCGAGATGCGGAAGGGTCCGTCGACGCCGTCGGAGAGGATCAATCCGAGCGAGGCGGCGAGGTCCGGCCGGAAGGCCTCCGTGACGACGGGCGTCCCGAACGCGCGGGCCTCGAGGTCTGCGAACGCAGCGGTCCCGACGGAGAAGCCGTCGGGAATCGGTGCATCGTCGGTCGCCGCCGCATCGAGGGAGAAATCGATGGCCGTGAAATGTGAGACGCTGCGATTGCGGCCGGGCAAGGCGTCTTCGGCGATGACCTCGTAGCCGCGGTCGTCGGTCTCGGCGACGAAGCGCAACGTCGAAGCGCCCTCGATCGTGGCCGCGTTGAGCGGGCGACGCACCAGGACGAAGCCGCCGCCATTCGTGTTGATCGTGCCAGTGACTTCGAGTCGTCCGTCGGTGATCGCGGCTTCGCCGCTCGACCGGCCGCCCATCACGCCGTCGAGGACGATCACCCATGGTGCGCCGGTGATGCCGTCGAACTCGTCGATGGTCCAGCACGCCGGTGTTGCCGGTGTTGGCGGAGCCGTGGGAGTCGGCGTCGACGTCGGGCTTGGGAGCGCAGTCGCGGTCGGGTCTGGCGTCACCGTGGGCGCAGGGGTCGGGGTCGCCGTGGGGCTCGCTACCCCGGTCGGGCTCGGCGCCGCGGTTGGTGCTGGGGTTGCGGTCGCGCTCGGCTCGACCGTCGCCGTCGGCACGGGTTCGGCCTGCTCGCCGGCCGATCCGCATGCGGCTGCCAGGACGGCGATCACGACCACGCATCTGGCAAGCACGGGTCCAGCTTCGCGAAGAAGCCGGTCGAGCACCCCGCCCAGTGGGCTCCACCTGCAGGCCGCTCGCGTAGGCTGCGGCGATGGCAAGCGGAACGCGGCCGTTGCCCGGCGACCGGGTCGCGTACAGCCCCATCATCGACCGTCCCGAGATCCGCTGGCCCGGCGACGCCCGGGTCGCCTTCTGGGTCGCACCCAATGTCGAGTTCTACGAGTACCTGCCGCCCCGCGATGGGCTGCGCAACCCATGGCCTCGCTCGCCGCACCCCGACGTGCGTGGCTACGCCGAGCGCGAGTACGGCAATCGGGTGGGCTTCTGGCGGATGCTTCCGGTGCTCGACCGGTACGACATCCGGTGCACCGTGTCGCTGAACTTCGCTGTCCTCGAACACTTCCCCGAGATTGCCGAGGCGATGACGAGTCGTCCGTGGGAGCTGATGTCCCACGGGATCTACAACACGCGGTACCTGAACACGCTCAGCGAAGACGAGGAGCGGGAGTTTTATCGCGACACGATGGCGAGCTGCGAGCGCGCAACGGGGCAGCCGCTCAAGGGAATGCTCGGCCCGGCCGTGTCCAACACCCTCGCCACGCCCGATCTGATGGCCGAGGCCGGTCTCATCTATCACGCCGACTGGCTCCACGATGATCAGCCGGTTCCGATCGCCGTCGAGTCCGGCCGGCTCGTTTCGGTGCCGTACTCGATCGAGCTGAACGACACACCGGTCTACAACCACCACTACGAGGCGGACTACTTCCTCGAGATCTGCAAGGCCCAGTTCGACCAGCTGTACGAAGAGGGTGCTGAGAGCGGGCGCGTGATGAGCGTCGCCCTCCATCCATATGCCACCGGCGCTCCGCACCGCATTCGCTACCTGGACGAACTGCTGGACTACGTGCTCGGTCACGACGCGGTGTGGCAGTGCACGGCCGCCGAGATCGCCGAGCACTACCTCGCCAACCACTACGACGACGCCGTCGCCCATGCCGTCGTGCACCACGATGCCGGCTGAGCGCCGCCCCGGGGTCGACCACCCGCACTACGACTGGTCGCCGATCTCGACCCGCGACCCGCTCGCGCTGCCCGGCGGCGGCCGCTTGGCAGTCTCCGTCATACTGGTGCTCGAGCACCTGGAGTGGGACCCGCCCGATGGGTCGATCACCAACCGAAGCCTGCCCGGCGGCCTCGGGGTTCAGCTCCCGTTCCCCGACTACGTCATGCACTCGCATCGTGAGTACGGCCACCGTGTCGGGATCTTCCGGCTGCTCGATCTCTTCGAACGCTGTGGTATCCCGCCGCTGGTGGCGATCGATGCGCTCACCGTGCGGCGCTATCCGTGGCTCGCAGATCACCTGGTGGCACGCAGCTGCGAGCTGGTCGGTCACGGGATCTCGCTGAGTCGCATGATCTCGAGCCGGATGTCCGAGGAGCAGGAACGCAGCTACATCACCGAGTCGCTCGACGCGGTCGCCTCCGTTGCCGGCGCACGGCCGGCGGGGTGGTTCGGCATCGAATACAACGAGTCGGAGCGCACGCCGGCGCTCCTCGCCGAGGCTGGTGTTCGGTGGGTGTGCGACTGGGTGAACGACGAGCAGCCGTACCCGATGCACGTGCCGAACGGGGAGCTGTGGTCGGTGCCGCTTCTGCTGACCGCCGACGATGCCCACACGATGGGCGAGCGTCGGGTGCCGATCGATCGGTACTGCCAATCGCTGGTCGAGTCTGCGCAGGTGATGGCCGACGATGGCGGCCGGCATCTCTTCATCGCGCTTCGTCCGTGGCTCTCGGGCCAGCCGTTCCGAGCGCGTCAGCTCGCCGTGGCATTCGAGGCGATCATGTCGATCGACGGCGTGGTCGCCTGCCGACCCGGTGACCTGCTCGGGGTACCGAACCGCGATCACCCGTAGCGCACTGCTCCTCCGACGCTGCTACAGGCCGCAGCCGGTGTAGGCGGCATTGAACTCGGCATCGGAGGCATCCAGAGGTAGTTGCAACACTGCTCGGACCACGCATTCGGCTTCGGTTTCGCTCAGGCCATCCGCGATGAACGGTGCCAGCAACAGATCTCGTTCGGCCGGGTCGGCCAGCAAGGCTTCGATTTCGGCGGGCGAGAAGGTGTCACTCTGGGCGTCGAGATCGGTCGCCCCAGAATCTGTCCCGGTCGCCGCGGTCGGGGCGGGCTCGACCGTTGCCGCCGGCGCGGACGGGTCGGACTCGAAGGAGTCGGTGCCGGCCAACGTGCCGCAGTTCGCCGCGTTGTATTCGTCGAACGCGATGCCGTCGTCGAGCCCGGCAAAGAACGCATCGAGTGCGGGTTCGTCGACCGCAGCGAAGTCCCAGCCCGCGTCGGCGAGGGCACGATTGAACGTCCGGGTTCGATCCGCCATCGCCTGCACATCGACCGGCAAGTCCGCTGGTGCTGCCCGGATCAGCTCATCGAAGAACGATTCGGTGAGCATGGCGCTCTGCCTGGCGAATTCGATCTCCCCGAGTTGAAAGGGGTCGAGCGCGTCGCTCTGGGCTTCGAGATCAAGCACGACGGTGCACCAGTCGCGAGTGACGTCGGCCGTTGCGTCGGCGGCTTGGTCGACCGGAGCGGGCGCCGCGGCCGTCGCGGTGGGTGGTGGCGCAGTTGGGGCGAGCTGGACCTGGGGATCGTCGGCGCCACAGGCGGTGCCGAGCAGGGCAACCAGTACGACTCCGAGGAGCGCGAAGACGAGTCGAGAGGACGAGGATTGCAGGTGCTTCACGTTTGGGGCCTTCGTTTCGTGCGGCGCCAGGAGAAGCGCAGGAACCTCGGCAAGAGGTGCGCGTCACCCTACCTGTGAAGTGGGCCGTTGTTATCGACGGATCGCGTTGCGCTCAGCGTGTCGACCGGGCCTGCCTGCCGATCGCCCTCCATACGCGAGCCGGAGACAGGGGAGTGTCGAGGTGTGTGACCCCGAAACCGCTCAGCGCATCGACCGCCGCGCTCACGATCACCGCCGCAGCGGGTGTGATGCCAGCCTCGCCCGCACCCTTGACGCCGAGCGGGTTGCTGGTCGCCGGCTGTTGCTCGATGTGGCTCTCGAGGTTCGGCACCTCCATCGAGCTGGGGATCCCGTACTCGAGGAACGAGCCCGTCCCCAGTTGGCCGGTGCCAGGGTCGTACACGATCTCCTCGAGCAGCGCCTCGCCGATACCTTGCGCGCTGCCGCCGTGCAACTGGCCCTCGACGATCATCGGGTTGATCGCCCGGCCGACGTCGTCGACGCTCACATAGCGAGTGACCTGGACCGCTCCGGTCTCGGCGTCGATTTCGACCTCGCACGCGGCGACACCGTTCGGGTGGGCGTGCAGGCGGGTCGAGATCTCGGCGGTGGCGGTCAGGGGCGTGGCCCTCGACAACTCGAAGAGTCCGACGGATCTGCCGTCCACGGCGGCGAAACGTCCACTGGAGTAGGTGATGCGCTCCGACTCCTCACCCAGGTGCTCGGCGGCACACCGGCGAGCTTGTCTGACAAGGTCATGGCTCGCGTTCGTCAGGATGGTTCCGCCCAACCGCATCGATCGATCTGCGTGCGATCCGGAGCCTCCGGCCGCGAGGTCTGAGTCTCCGAACCCGATTTCGACCGTCGATAGGGGGATCTCGAGCGTCCCGGCGACGACCTGGGCGAAGCTCGTCTCGTGGCCTTGCCCCGAGGCCTGAGTCCCGATCACGACGCGGACCGTGCGGTCGGGTCTGATCGCGATGTCGCAACGCTCATAGACCGCTGCCCCCGGGGACTCGAGGTAGTTCGCCACGCCGATCCCGGCCAATTTGCCTCGCTGTGCGGCGCGACCTCGGCGTGAGTCGAAGCCCTCCCAGTCGATCACACGGAGGGCATGCTCGAAGTTGTCGAGAAAGCCTCCGCTGTCGTAGGTGAGCCCGAGTCGGGTGCGATACGGGAGTGCGGCCGGACGGATGAGGTTCCGTCGACGGATCTCGGCTCGGTCGACGCCCGTAGCCTCCGCCGCGAGGTCCATCAGGCGCTCGACGATGTAGGTCACCTGGGGTCGCCCAGCACCGCGGTACACCGAGGTCGGCGCGGTGTTGGTGAATGCCCCCCGCACGCGGACGTGCATGGCGGGCACGTCATACGGTGGCCCGGCCATGCGCAGCAGATTCGACAGCACCGCGAACGAGAGCGGATGGGCGCCGACGTTGCCCACGTAGTCGAGTCGCAGCGCCTGGATTCGTCCGTCGTCGTCGAGCGCAAGCGTCCCGTCGCAGCTGGTATCGCGGCCGTGCACGTCGGAAAGGAATCCCTCGCCGCGAGTGCCTTCCCACTTGACGGGACGTCCGAAGCGTCGGGCTGCCCAGAGGAGGAGCGGGTATTCGTTGGAGCAGGGGATACGAAGGCCAAATGCGCCGCCGACATCGGGGGTCACGACCCGCACGTCTGCGGCTTCTACACAGAGTGCACGGGCCAGGGCGTGCTGGAACCGGTGGACGCCTTGGCTCGGAGCGAACAGCTCATAGCGCCCGGACTCGGCGTTGAACGCTGCCACTGCACTGCGCGGCTCGATGGGCGAGCCGTGCACACGGTGGCTGTGCACGTCGAGGCGGACGACATGGGCCGCTTCTTCGATCGCCGCGGCGGTGGCTGCGATGTCGCCCCGCTCCGCTTCGGCACAGAGATTGCCGGAGTCCCACACCGTGGGCGCTCCCTCGGTCAGGGCCGCCCGTGCGTCGGTCACGGATGGACGGGTGTCGTAGTCGACGATGACCAGCTCGGCAGCGTCGACGGCGGCGGACCTCGTTTCCGCAACGACCAGCGCAACGATCTCACCGACGTGGCGGACCCGGTCCACGACGATCGGGGGACCTGCGTCCGGCACAAAGAGCTCGTCCGGGGCGAGGCTGGGCTCGGTCGGATCGAGATGGTCGGGGAGGCTGCCCGGGGTGAACCAGCTCCGATGGCCGGCGGCGCAATAGTCCTGGCCGGTCAGCACGCCGAGTACGCCCGGAGCTGAGGCGGCTGCGTCGACGCCAAGCGCCGTGACGTCGGCGTGAGCGTCCGTTGCGCGAACGAATGCTGCATAGGTCTGGCCGGGTACGTCGATGTCGGCCGTGTAGCACGCGGTCCCGGTGAGGAGCCGTGGGTCTTCGGTGCGGAGAACCCGCTCACCGATCATCGCGTGTGCCCCCCGTCGTGAGCCGTCCCGGCGACGCTAATCCTGCTGGGTTACTGCGACCAACGGCGTTGCGACCACCGAAGCGGCGTCTGCGAACATGGCCCTCGTGAGCGACGAGCCGCAACCCAAGCTGCACCACGCCCATCTCATGGCGTCCGATGTCGAAGCCACGATCGCCTTCTTCTGCGACGTGTTCGGCGGGCACATCGTCGCCGACGAGGACCTGGCGGGTTCACGAAACGTGCTGCTCGACGTGGGCGGTGGCCGGGTCAATCTCTACGACCATGCGCCCAACCACCGCGGACCGGTGAACCACCTGGGCATTCAGGTCGCCGATGTCGAGGACGCCGTCGGGCGTCTGCGTGCCGCCGGTTATGCGCCTCGACCGATCAAGCGCGATGGCCCGCTGAGCTACTCAATGGTCGAGGGTCCCGACGGTCTGCTGTTCGAGATCTTCCACTTCGACGACACGACGCCGGAGAACCTGCGGCCGTATTTCGATCTGGAGTGAATCTGGTCGGGTCGAGCAGGCGGATGCTTGACTGGTCCGATGGCATTGCTCGACGACCACGAAGTGGTGGAGCGGATTCACGAGTTCATCGACACGGGCGAGACGTTCGTCGGCGAGATGTCCTGGCGGGAACCGGTCGCCAACTACCTCGAGCGAGATCGCTTCGACCGTGAGCTGGCGCTCATGCGTCGCTCGCCGGTCGTTGTGTGCCCGTCAGCGGCCCTGGATGAGCCCGGCAGCTACCTGGCCCGCGACGTCGCCGGTGTTCCCGTCCTCGCGATTCGGGGCGACGATGGGGCGGTTCGCGTACTGCGCAACGCGTGTCGCCACCGGGGCGTGCAGGTCGCCGAGGGGACGGGATGCCGCCACACGTTCGTCTGCCGCTACCACGGCTGGAGCTATGGCAAGGACGGTGAGCTCCGCCATGTCCCGCACGAGCACGGCTTTCCCGGGCTGGACAAGGAAGAGCGTGGCCTGGTCCCGGTTTCCAGTGTCGAGGCCGGCGGGCTGGTCTTCGCCACACTCGACGGCGACGCACCCGCCGCCCCCGACCTACCCATCGCCGAGCTCGTGCCGGGCGACCACCGGGTCGTCGACTTCCAGGACGTCGTGCTCGAGGCGAACTGGAAGATCTTCATGGAGAGCTTCCTCGAGGGGTATCACATCCGCTCGACCCACGCGAACACCTTCTATCCGATCCAGTACGACAATCTGAACTGGATCGAGTTCGCCGGAAGCTCGACTCGGATCGCCTTCCCCTACCGGTCGATCGAGCGGCTGCGCGACGAGCCGCTGCGGCCGGGTGCGATCGGGTACTACCTGACCTACGTCTACCACCTGTTCCCGAACGTCATCGTGGCGACCACACCGGGCGTCGTGAACACGATCGTCCTCGAGCCGCTCTCGCCAAGCACGACCCGCATGGCCAGCTGGTTCACCCGCGTGCCTGGGCCCAAGCCGCTCACGAGCAAGAAGGACGGCAAGGTCAAGGGCCCCGACTACAAGGCGGCGCTGGCCGAAGATCAGGCGATGGTGACCTCAGGCCAGCGCGGCCTTGCGACCGGCGCGAACGAGTTCCTCGAATTCGGACTCTTCGAGAGTGCGATCGTCCGCTTCCACGAACGGCTTGCGAGTGCTCTCGAGGAGCAGCCGGTCGAGCTGTCCGGCGCACCCTGACTGCAGTCGCTGTGCGCACTGCGTTCGCGGGGCCGGCGCCGGCTCAGCCGGTGCTGGTCCGGAAGAGCACGGTGTTGTCGACCTCGAGGTCGGGGCCCCAGATCAGTGTTGCTGACTCGTACCAGGTGATCTCTGCGTAGCCGTCCTTGGGCGACACGTCGCTCTCGCCCCACTCCGTGGCCGGTGTCCAATCGCTGTCGTCAAAGGCCGCCGTCGTCCACCCGTCGGGGGCTTCGATGGCCCAGAACTCGCACGTGGTCGCGGGATCAGAGTCGTTCTCACAACTCGTGTCGAGGGGAGCCTGGTGGATGACCAGGCTTGACCAAGTCGCATCGGAGAACACCGCAGCACCGGTGTCGTCGTCGGTGATCTGGATGATCAAACCCCCGTCGCCCATCTGCTGTTTGCTCTCGCCGATGTACTCGAGGCCGGTGTCGTTCTCCTTGAAGTCCTTCGCTTCGACGGCGATCGTGAGTGGGTAGGTGGCCTCGAAGGAGATGGTCTCGGCGTTGAAGCTGCGCTCGGTGGTGATCGGCACCGAGTCTTGACCGACGAGCTCGCCGTTGACGTACAGCGCAAACCAGTTGTCGGCCCACACCTCGGCGGTGAACGACGAGCTGGAGCCCGAGGTGCCACTCAACGACACGGTTGGGTCCGCCACGGTCGCGGCGCTGGTGCCGCAGCTTGCCAACGTGGCTCCTATGAGGATCAGTGTGATGATGGAAATGATGGATCGCATAGTGATTCCTTTCGGTTGCGGCTGGACTCAGCGCGCCAGCGCTGGCGTGTCGGCCGGACGATCGACGAGGGCGAGATAGGCCAACGCGGCGGCAAACAGCACCGCGAGTAACCCGAACTCGATGACTTGGATGGGGATCCCGTTCGCATTGCTGACCACGCCGTCGTAGGTCGAGGCCAGCGCACCGGCGAACAGGAACGCACCGTTGAAGCCCAGACCGAGCAGCGCACACACCAGCGGTGCGTCGCGAAGCCACATGATTCCGACACCGATCAGCCCCGCAGCGGCGGTGAAGGTCAGGAACCACACCAGGTGCACTCGGGCGTGGTCGGACCATTCGCTGCTGTGCAGATGCGAGTCGCCGATGTCAGCCATCGCGGGTATGACGACGTAGTAGATCGTCATCAGGGTCAACATGATCTTGACGAAGAGGCGCAGCACGAGTCGCCCTCCCTTTTGGTCGTTGCTTCGTGTGTTCGGGGCCGCCGCAGCGGCTCCAGGGCAACGTAGGAAGCTGCCGCTCGTCGAGTAAGTGGCAGGTGTCCAAAGATTCCGAAGTGGATGGGTGCCAGGTGGCATGTGTCAACTGGTACTTGTGCGAGGCGCAACAACCTCGGACAATGCCCAGGTGTGCCGCCTCCGCCAGTTGTCCGGCGATGTTCTCTTAGCTGTGGTCGTAGTCGTTGGTGTGATCGCCGCCGCGGCCCTGGACTGGACGCAGGGCCAGGCTCCCGCAAGTCGCATCGCCCCCGTCGAGGGCTTCGTCCCGTTCCTGCTCGGAGCCGTCGTCTGCATGGCTGCGGCGATCTTGGCCACGGATACGGGCCGGAGTCCTTCTTGGCGGTTCGTCAGTCTGGTCGCGGCGTTGTTCGCCGCAGCCATCGCCGATCCGACGTATGCGGCGCTGTTGGTCGTGGTCCCGCTGGTCGACGTCGCCCGCCGCTCGCCCGCTCCACAGCGGACCATCATCGCTTTGGTCACCGGCGGCGTCGTATTCGCGCTGGCCGTGAGCGAGGCGTCGAGCGCCCAGGGTGCCAACTTCGAGTCGATTTTGGTGCTGGCCATCGTGTTGGGCCTGGCGGTCATGTTCGGCGGCGCCCTGCGGCGCAGCGATCAAGCTCGGCTGTTGGAGGCCCGACTCGCTCGGCTCGACGAGCGCGATCGGTTGGCGCAGGACATCCACGACAGTCTTGGTCACAACCTGCTCGCCTCGTCGATCCAGCTGCGCAGCGCCGGCGCATTGATTGCGGAGAACCCCGACGCGGCAGCAGATTCGATCGAGTTGGCCTCCCGTGCGGTCGCGGAGGCTCTGTCCGACGTGCGCCTGATGGTCGACGACACACGATCCGGTGAGCGCAGCACGTTCTCGTTGGAACAGGCGCTGCCCGGCCTCGTCGAGCGGGCATCGACGCAGGAGCTCTCGGTCAGCCTCGACATGCAGGGTGACCACGACGCGCTCGAGCCCGGGATCAGGATGACCGTGTACCGGTTCGCGCAGGAAGCCTTGGCCAACGTGCTTCGTCACGCCGATGCCACGTTGGCGACGGTCGTCAGCACGGTCGCCGACCAAGGGGTGACGGTGGCAGTCGCCGATGACGGGCTTGGTTTCGACACCGCGACGACTCCGGAACGCACCGGATTGGGGAGCCTGCGCGAGCGTGTCGCCCGGCACGGCGGCAGCGTGACCATCGAGTCGACCGGTGACGACGGCACGACCGTGACGGCGAGGATTGGGGTCAACGGTGAGCGATGAGGTGATTCGCATCGTGATCGTGGACGACCAGTGGATGATCCGCGAAGGCTTGGCGACGTTGGCCAGCACCTCGGATGACATCGAGGTCGTCGCCACCGGTGGCGACGGCGTCGAGGCGATCGAGCTGACGGCCGAGCATCGGCCTGACGTCGTGTTGATGGACATCCGGATGCCGAACAAAGGCGGTATCGAAGCCGCAGCCGAGATCAGGCGGGACCACCCGAAGACTCAGGTGCTGATGCTGACGACCTTCGAGGATGCCGATCTCATCGAGCGATCGCTCGATGCCGGTGCCGTGGGTTATCTGACCAAAGACATCGCCGCGGCCGACCTCGCGAGCGCCATTCGTTCCGCCGTTTCCGGTGTCGTGCAGCTCAGCCAGGGCGTGACCCGAATCCTGCGCAGTCAGACGACGCAACCGCCCGGATCAGCCCCCAACCTCACGGCTCCGTCCGAGGTCGCGGCGATGCCTCCGCGCGAACGCGAGGTACTCCAGCTACTTGTCGAAGGCAAGAGCAACCGCGAGATCGCCAATGAGCTCCACCTCAGCGCAGGCACCGTCAAGAACCACGTGTCGTCGATCCTGCGTCGGCTTGGAACGACCGACCGCACCAACGCTGCGGTCTTGGCCGTACGCCTCGGCATCGTCGACTGAGCGTCCGCGGCGTCGCCTAGGAGGGTGGGTAGGTGCGCAGGTCGCCTTGCCAGCCGCCGTGGTGGACGACCTGCTCGTAGCCGGCTCGTTTAACCGGACCGAAGTTGCGATCGGGCCAGCCGATCGGAATCAGGCAGCCGATGTGCACGTCGTCGGGGATTGACAGCGTTTCGCGGATCGTCGGCTCTGCGGTTCCTTGGAAGGTGGTGAAGACCGTTCCGAGCCCGAGCGCCCGGGCGGCGACGATGAGGTTCTGGGCGGCCGGGTAGATCGACGACCAGACGAACGATTCCCGCGGCGCTCCGTACGGGTACACCGTCTTGCCGCAGACGAGGATGATCGCCGGACAGTTCTTCAGCGTCTCGATGAGATGCGCGGTGCCGTCGAGCATGAGCCGGTGCGTGCGGTCGGGGCGTTCCATCGCCGCAACGCGATGCGCCATGACCTCCTCGATGGCGTCGCCGATCGCGGCCTTCTTCGCCGGGTCCTTCACCACGACGAAGTCCCGGCCTTGGGAGTTGCCAGGGCTCGGCGCCCATGTCGCTGCGGTGATGACCTGTTCGATCAGGTCGTCGTCGATCGGGTCGGGTTTGAGATAGCGCATGGCACGGCAGGTGCTCATCGCTTCGAAGACGTCCATGGTGACAACTCCTCAGTTGGTCGGGGCGAAGAGGGCGTCGACCATCCGATCGACGTGTTGCTGCACGCCGGCTGGGTCGGTGTGCAGTGACGACAGTGCGTCGACCTGGGCCAGTCCGAGGAGCAGCAGGTAGAAGGCGGTGATCCGCTCACGGTCGACCGGGGCTGCCGCTTGCCAAGCCTCGGCTCGCTCGACATGCCACTCGGCCAGGAGGGCGGCGACGTCGCGTTCGCGAGACGCCGTGAGGTGCAGCTCGAGAATCAGGTGGCGCGTCTGCGCGAACGCAGGGGAGAGCCACCGCTTCGCCGTCTCGCGGGGGTTCGGTGCGCCGATCTTGGCCGGATCGAGCGTGGTCTCGAGGCTGTACCGGGCAGCTTGCATGAGCACGTCGGCCTTGTCGTCGAAGTGCTTGTAGACCGCAGGCCCGGAGATGGCGGCCCGTTCGGCGATCTCGGTGATCTTCGTTTGACCGAAGCCTCGCTCGGCGAAGACGTCGACCGCGGCACGGAGGACTCGTTCGCGGGTCGGGACACCGCCTGCTTGTTTCGGCGGTCGACCGGTTCGTCTCGGTGCAGCTTGCACGGCCATGGAGGCAAAAGTTAGCGTTCTCTAACTTCTCGGGGCAAGCGCATCCGGGTGACCAGGGGGAACAACCGAGGGGGCGCAATGGCCGACGACTTCGACTTCTTCAGCGATGGGTTTCGCCACGATCCGCACGGCGAGTACGAGCGCATGCGCGAGCAGTGTCCGGTCGCCCACGCCAGCGAGCCGTACGACTGGTGGGCCGTGACCCGCGAGGCCGACGTCAAACAGCTGCTCCGCAAGCCGAGCCTGTGGACCAGCAAGCACGGCCCCGGCCTGGCCTACAGCGGCGGCGGCGTGCTCGTCAGCGTCGACCCGCCCCAGCACACCTCCGACCGCCGTCTCGTGCAGCGCGCCTTCGACCCCGCCGCGCTCGAAGCCATGGAACCGGACATCCGCGAGCTGGTCCATGACGAGATGGACACGTGGGTCGGACGGGGCGAAGGCGATCTGATGGAGCTGCTGGCGATGCCGGTTCCGCTCATCGTGATCGCCTGGCTGCTTGGCCTCGACACCGACTACTGCCGCGAGATCCGACCGCGTGCCGACGGTGTGATCGCCAGGAACGCCGACGTGCAGTCGAGCCGGCCGAGTCGACAGGATCCCAACCGCGAGGAGGAGACGACGTACTTCCTCCGCATGATCGCCGAGCGCCGGGCGATGGTTGCGGACGGTGCCGAACTGCCCGACGACACGCTCACCGCACTGCTCACGGCCGAGCTCGACGGGCGGGTGCTCACCGACATCGATGTGCTCGGGTTCATGGGATTCCTGTTCATCGCCGGCAGCCAGACGACGACCCAACTCATCGGCAACATGGTGTGGCGCCTCCTGCAGAACCCCGACCAGATGGCGTTGGTGCAGGAGGATCGGAGCCTGATCCCCAATGCGGTCGAGGAGAGCCTGCGGTACGACGCTCCGGTGCACGGCCTCTTCCGCACCAACACCGCACCGGTGGAGCTCGGCGACTACACGCTCCCCGAGGACTCCAAGGTCATGTGCTCCTTCTTCTCGGCGAACATGGATCCCGAGGCGTGGGATCAGCCCGAGCGTTTCGACATCAGCCGGGACCTGCAGGCGCTCAAGAAGCACTGGGCCTTCGGCAAGGGCATCCACTACTGCATGGGCGCTCCGCTGAGTCGTGTCGAGGCGGCGGTGGTGCTCGAGGCGGTGCTCGACCGTCTGCCCAACCTGCGGCTGACAGGCGAGCCGACGATGATCTCCGCGCCGGTTCTGCACGGCGTGGAGACGTTGCCCGTGGCGTGGGACGTCGCCTGACATGGCTCGGTATCCGCACGTCTTCCAACCGCAGTCGATTGCCGGCTGCACGTTGCCGAACCGCATCGTGCGTACCGCGCACTCGACGGGTGCGCGGGGCGATGATCTGATCGCGTATCACGAGGCCCGTGCAAAGGGTGGCGTCGGTCTCGCCATCATCGAGATCGCCGGGGTCACCACCGACTCGCCGACCGGGATCCCGGTCTACTCCGACGAGGTCCTGCCGTTCTACGAGGGCCTGGCCGCCCGAATGCACGCACACGGCACGCAGGTGTTTCAGCAGCTATGGCACGGGGGTATCACGCTGCAGCGGTTTCCCGGCCAGCGGCCGGTCGGGCCGAGCGCGATACCGAACGCCATGGTCGGCATCACCCCGCGTGCGCTGTCGACCGGCGAGATCGCCGACATCGTCGAGGCGTTCGCTCAGGCCGCGCGGCGAGTCGAAGCCGGCGGGCTCGACGGCATCGAGCTGCATGCGGCACACGGCTATCTGCTCGGCTCGTTCATGTCGCCGGCGACCAACATCCGCGATGACGCGTATGGCGGTTCGCTCGAGAACCGGGTCCGCTTCGCTCGCGAGGTCCTGCACGCGATTCGTTCCGAGGTGAGTGCCGGTTTCCCGATCGGCATCCGGATCTCGGGCGACGAGTTCATCGAGGGAGGCATCGACCACATCGAGGCCGAGGCGATCGCCCAGGAGCTCGAACCGGACATCGACTTCCTCGACGTGTCGATGGGGACCTATTGGAGGTTCCACAAGTTCCTGTCGACTCTTGACGACCCGCTCGGCTACGAACTCGACAACAACGAGAAGGTCACCAAGGTCGTCGACGTGCCCACCATCGTCACCGGCCGGATCATGACCCTCGACCACGCCGACCACATCATCGAGTCCGGGAAGGCGGACATGGTGTCGATCGTGCGGGCGATGATCGCCGATCCCGAGTTGGTCGCCAAGGCCCGCGACGGTCGCGAGGAGGAGATCCGTCCGTGCATCGGCACGTCGATGGGCTGTGTCGCCCAGCTCATGACCGTCGGCAAGATCCAGTGCGTGGTCAACGTCGCGGCCGGCCAGGAAACCTCGGTGCCGTTCGAGACGCCGGCGCCCGCCGACGTGCCGAAGACGGTGTTGATCGTCGGTGGCGGCCCGGCCGGACTCGAGGCCGCTCGCACCGCGGCGATGCGAGGGCACGAGGTCGACCTCTTCGAGATGACCGGCGAACTCGGCGGCCAGGTTCGGATGGCGGCGTCAGTGCCGCCGCGCTCGGATCTCGAAGCGATCACGCGCTGGTTGACGGACGAGATCGCCCGCCTCGGTGTGCGCGTGCATCTGCGTACGCCCGTTGATCCCGACCTGATCGCCAAGCATGCCCCCGACGAGGTGGTCATCGCCACAGGTTCCACGCCGAAGCCGGCCGGCTTCCAGCTGTCGTCGCCGACCCGACCGATCCCCGGTTCAGACCTGGCGCACGTGTCGACGAGCTGGGACGTGCTCGGATTCGGCGGACGAGCCCAGGTCGGCTCCAAGGCGGTGATCTACGACGACACCGGCACGTTCGAGGCCGTGTCGGTGGCCGACAGGCTGATCGCCGCAGGTTGTGATGTCACGATCATCGGTCGACACGAGCAGCTCGGCGCCACGATCCCGTTTCCACCGGCGACGGTCGCCGCCAGCCGAGAGCGCCTCTTCGCTCAGGGCGTCGACTTCGTTCCGGCGATGGCGCTTCGCCGGATCACCGAGACCGAGGTCGTCGCCTACAGCCTCGGTCTTGCGGCAGAGCGTTCGTTCGAAGCCGACACGGTCTGCATCGTGACGTTCCACGATCTCAACGATGAGCTTGCGACCTACATTGCCGACGAGGGGCTCGACCATGGTTACTCGATGCACGTGATCGGAAATGCCGCCGGCACCGACACCATCCAGGCCGCCATCCGATCCGCGTCGAAGGTCACCCGTTCGATGTGAGCCGCTCTCTGGGCGGCGCTTCGTCACACGCGGGTGGCTTCGTCACACGCAGGTGTTGGTGAGCGTGCCGATCCCCTCGATGCTCGTGACGATGACGTCGCCTGGCATGAGAAACGACCCCTGAGCGGCGCCGACCCCCTCGGGCGTGCCGGTGAAGATCATGTCGCCCGGTGCCAGTGTCGTGACCCCGGACAGGTATTCGATGAGGAATCGCACGTCGAAGATGAGACTTGCGGTGGTGGCGTCCTGGCGCCGCTCGCCATTTACGTCGCAGGTCAGCGCAAGGTTGTCCCGATTCGGCACAAGGTCCGTCGACACCAGCAGTGGGCCGGTCGGGCCGTAGGCGTCGCGCGACTTGCCGAGGTCGAAATGCGGCGGCTTCGCCGCGAACTGCAGCTTGCGGTCGCTGATGTCCTGGCCGACGGTGAGCCCGGCGACGTGGTCCCACGCATCGGCTGCGTCGATGTCGCGTCCGCCGGTACCGATCACGACGACCAGTTCGGCCTCATAGTCCGCGGCCCGTGTGCGCAACTCGACATCGGCCGTCGGGCCGACGATGCAGCTCGGGAACTTCGTGAACACGAGCGGCTGTTCCGGCAGCTCCATGCCGCCCTCGTCGGCGTGGGCGAGATAGTTCAGTCCGACGGCGAAGCAGTTCCGCGGGTGGGGGATGGGTGCTCCGAGAACGACGTCGTCGATCGATCCGGTGGGGTCGCGCTGGTCGAGCGTGGCGTCGAGATCGTGCAGGAGCGCGACGTGGGCGATTGCGGCCATCGGCTCGGGACCGACATCACCACCGCTGATCATCTCGAGGTCGTAGTAGGCACCGTCACTGTCGACGAGGGCTGCTCGGTCATTGACGTTGGCGAGACGGAAACCCATGGTTGTTTCCTCCTTGTTGTTCGTGGGTTGCGGCTACCAGCCGAGGATGAGTGCGAGCGCTGCGATCGAGTGGGCGCTGAGCGCCACCGACGCCACATCGTGTTTCCGGTCGCGTCCGGCACGGCGGTAGGCGACGAGCATCAGCACGTACGCCGCCTTGATGACGACGATCGCAGCGATGCCGATGGCGGTGATCCACCAGCCGACGACGAGGCCAACCACGGCAACGAGCAGTAGCCCGCCGATCGCGGTTGGCCACAACGACGACACCAATCCAATCGCTCGGAGGTTGTCGACCCGCCACCGCTCGCGACGCAACAAGCCGACGGCCATCCAAACGGCGGCTGCCGCGATGACCGTCGTCAAGGCGACGAGGACGATGTCGATCACTCGTCGTCGCCGTTCGCGTTGCCGAAGCGGACCGAGGCCAGCCCCTTGAGCCGGTTCTTCAGCAGGAGCTTCGGGATGCGCTTCGGGTTGGCCGTGACGTCGAAGTCCTTGGCAGCGCGCCGCTGCGACTTGACGAGTCCCTCGCTGCGGCTGCGGACGAAGCCGGCGAATTTCGGGCCGTTGTTCAGCTCGATGTACTCGACGTCCTCGTCGCCGAGGTTCCAGAACGCGTGCTCCACGCCTTTGGGCTTGAGCACGTAGCTTCCGGCGGGTGCGGTGAAGCGCAGGCCGTTCTCGCCACCGACCTCCATCTCGAGTGAACCCGAGATCACGTAGATGGCTTGGGTCTCGTCAGCATGAGTGTGAGGTGCGAGCAAGGACTGGGCTGGTACGACGCCGTGCATGATCGAGAATCCGTCGAGCATGTCGACATCGCCGATGATCGTCATGTCGGTGGCGGTCGTCTCGCCGTCGCCGTTCGCGGGAACGAACAGCAGGTCGTCGACGGTGTAGGTGGACATGGTGTAACTCGCTTTGCGTTTGGGGTGATGGGTTTGGTGCGATCAGGTGGCTGCGGTCAGGTGGGTGTGGTCATCGCCCCGGCGAACGGGGCGAGGCGGCGGGTCGTCTGGGCGAGATCAGCCGTCACGGCTGCGATGTGACGGTCGGGTCGCACCACTACGGAGTGGTGCGCATCGACGAGGCCGGGGAAGCAGCCGTCAGGTACGACGATCGGTTTCGCCGGCAGCAGCGCTGGTACGTCGATCGACGTCGAGGTCAGGACCAGCCAACCGTTGGGAAGTGGGTCGAGCGGGACGGCTGCGGCCGGCAACATGCCGCCCACGCACGGATGGCCGGGTTCGAACAACGGCCCGCTCAACTTCGGGAACGACCGCTGGCCGTACCCGGAGTCGAGCGCTGCCCTGTCGCCACAGGCGATTGCCTGCATCAGCTCGCCGGCGTCCTTCGAGTGCTCGACCTGACCCGTGGCATGCGGTCGGCGTTCGTTGTCGTACGTGTCGAGGAGTGGGTCGCTCGCAAAGCCGTCGTTGACCGCTGCGAATTTCCACGTGAGGTTCTCGGCGTCGCGCATGCCGGTGCACATGCCCTGACCGTTGAACGGCGGCATCTGGTGGGCGGCATCGCCCGCCAGGAAGACCGGTCCGTCTCGGAATCGCTCCGCCACGGTTGCATGGAAGCGGTAGACCGCGGCCCGATCGATCCTGAGCTGGGTCGTCGTTCCCCACGGGGCGAGCAGCTCGGCGATGATCGTCTCGTCGAGCATGTCGTCGCGGGTCTCATCAGGACGTAGCTGGAACTCCCATCGTCGATGGCGAGCAGGACCCGGCACGAAGGTGCATACGCGTGCGGGGTCGCAGTACTGGCGTGCCAGCCGGGGAAGATCGAGATCCGGATCGAGGACGGTCGTGTCGACGACCAGCCACGTCTGATCGAAGCCCTGGTCGACCATCGCGATCTGCCGTAAGGATCGCATCGTGCTCTTGGCGCCGTCGGCGGCGACGAGCCAACGCGCCGTGAGCGTCGAGTCGTCGTGGCTGGTGCCCACGCCGACGCGGACTCCGTCGTCAAGATCGGCGATCGAGTACGCATCGAGACCGAGGCGAAGGTCGACTCCGGCGTCGATCGCGCCGCGCCGGAGCGCACGTTCGAGGCCGGGCTGGTCGAAGGTGACGACGGGCGGGTGGCCGAGCGCGCCGACGCTTCCGTCGGGGAGATCCACGCCGACGACTCGTTCGCCGGTCGCGTCGAGGAACTCGGCGCCCTGGAGAGGCGCCGAGTGCGCGCGCAGTTCCGCACCGAGCCCGGCGCGGATGAACAGATCCTGGATCTCGTCGTCCATGCCGAGGGCTCGCGGGAGCGGGTAGATCTCTTCGCTGCGGTCGATGGCGATGACCCGAAGGCCTCGCTGGGCGGCCCGTAGTGCGGTCATGACGCCCACGGGGCCGCACCCCACGACGAGGACGTCCGCGTCGAAGGCGGTCATGCCGGCACGTAGGCCACTAGCGACTCGACGGACTCGCCCTCGGATCGGCGGGCGACGAGGTCATCGGGATCGAAGGACACGCCGATCGGGTTGGCCGCGAAGACATCGCTCGCCATGAAGTCCTCGGCCTCGGTCGGCGTCATCGTGTCGACCTGGAGTTCGACCTGGTTGCCGTCGGGGTCGGCGTAGTACATCGAGAGCGTCATGCCGTGATTGATGGGAGCGACCGGCTCGATCGCTGCCGCTTTGAGGCGCGAGAAGGTCGCGAGCAGGTCGTCGAGCGACGCGTACGTGAAGGCGATGTGTTCGAGGCCCGCCGTGGTTCGTTCGTTGTCGTGGAGTTGGGGAGCGGAGATGATCGCGAGGCGGTGGTGCTCCTCGTCGTAGCTCAGGAAGCAGACGAAGTCGTTCTCGTGGCGAGTCTCTGCGCCGAGCACCGTGGTCCACCACGCGACCGATTCGGTGAACCGAGGGCTGCGCAGGACGAAGTGTGCGAGCTTGACGGGTCGGATGATGGTGGATGTCGCCACGGCGGTTCTCCTCAGTTATTTGGTCGAACGAACAAAGTAATATCAATCGATCAAACTCTTGTCAACATGGAGTACGATGTGACACATGTCCGAAGCCCTCTCCGATGGCGCAGCGCCGGCACCGGGGCGAACCCGACGCAATCGGGGTTCCGAGGTCGTTCGCCACGCACTCGTCAGTGCTGCGATCGAGGAGTTCTCGGCCCACGGTTTCGAGGGGGCATCGACTCGGCGCATCGCCGAGGCTGCCGGAGCCCATCAGTCGCAGATCAAGTACCACTTCGATGGCAAGGACGAGCTGTGGAAGCAGTGCCTGCGCCGACTCGTTGCCGAGGTCGACGATGCGATCGCCGAGGCGCTTGGCAAGGCCGACTCGCCGACCGGCGACCTGGCGGTGGTCGAAGCGGTGATTCGAGGTCTCGTCCGGTTCGCCTCACGTCGACCCGAACTGAGCCGGATCATGATGCACGAGGCCACGAGCCCGAGCGAGCGTCTCGCGTGGTTGGTCGAGCACGAGACCGGAGAGCGACGCCGCACCATCGTCACCCTGTGGGAGGGGCTCAGGGCCAAGGGACTCGTCGCTCCGGTCGATGGCGAGGCGCTCTACCACACCGCAATCGGGGCCTCCTCGCTGCTCTATGCGAACGCGCCCGAGGCCGTGCTCATGGGCATCGATCCGTCCTCACCAGACGTCATCGAGCGCCACGCCGATGCGCTCGTGGCCATGTTCATCCCGAGTGCTCGACCGACGCGCTGAGCGACCGTGGCGCGCCAGCGGCGGGATTAGGGTCGAGGGCCTGGCCGACCGATGCGGAGGGAGTCCGCCATGAGCAGCCTTGGCAAACGCGTCTTGCGCACCGAAGATCCGACGCTCCTCACCGTCGGCGGCCGCTATGTCGACGACCTCGACCTCGACGCCGCGCTACACGCGGTCTTTGTGCGCTCGACGGTCGCGCACGCCGAGCTCGGTCCGATTCACATCGCCGACGCAGCCGCGGCCCCTGGCGTGGTCGCAGTGTTCACCGCTGCGGACCTCGGTCTCTTGCCGCGACCGCCAGCGCTGGCCGCACTCAACCAGGACATGGCATGGAGCTCGCTGGCCACCGACCGCGTGCGCTACGTCGGTGAGCCGTACGCCGTGGTGGTTGCGGAGTCGCTAGCGGCGGCGGTCGATGCCGCCGAGCGTGTCTATGCCGACCTGCAGGTGCTTCCGGCGGTGGTGACGACCGCGCATGCGCAGGAGGGGAACACGCTCCTGTACCCGAACGCAGGCACCAACGTCACCTTCGCGGATCCGAGCCGGGCGGCCGAGGACTTCTTCGACGACTGCGACGTCACGGTGAGCCTGTCGTTCACCAACTCCCGAATCGCTCCCTGTCCGCTCGAGCCCCGCGCCACCTCGGCGAGCTGGGATCGCCTCGGGGATGGGCGCGAGCACCTCACGCTGTGGACGAGCACCCAGAACGTCCACGGCACCCGCGATGGTCTCGTCGATGCGCTGGGGGTGGCGCCGGATCAGATACGGGTGGCGTGTCCCGATGTCGGCGGAGGGTTCGGGGCGAAGAACGGTGCGTTCCCCGAGGACATCGTGGTGGCGATGGTGGCCCGCCGGCTCGGGAGGCCCGTGCGGTGGGCGGAGACTCGATCCGAGTGCATGTTGGGCTTGGTGCACGGGCGCGGGTGTTCCTACGAGGCCACGATCGGCGGTACCTCCGACGGCCGGGTCACCGCATACCAGGTGCATGTCACCCAGGACGCGGGCGCTCACCCGGCGATCGGGGCCTATCTGCCGTCGATCGGCCGCCTCGTTGCGTCGGGGTCGTACGACATCGCCAAGGTCGACTACTCGTCGACGTCCTATGTGACCAACACCGTGTCCATCGGGGCCTACCGCGGCGCGGGTCGCCCCGAGGCCGCGCTGGCGATCGAGCGGATGATCGATGCGTTTGCCGCCGAGCTCGGCATGGACCCGCTCGCCGTCCGTCGCCGCAACTTCATTCCCGCCGAAGCCTTTCCCGTCACTACGCCGACGGGCGCCGTGATGGATGTCGGCGAGTACGAGACGGCCCTCGACTCCGTCATCGACGCCGCGGACTACGCCGCGCTTCGCGAGGAGCAATCTCGGCGCCGCACGGATCCGACGGCGCCGCTGCTCGGTCTGGGCTGGTCCACCTACGTGGCGATCGCCAACGCGGCCGAGACTCCCGAGTACGGAAGCATTGAGATCGAACCCGACGGCTTGGCAATCGTGCGGACCGGTTCGTCCGACCATGGGCAGGGACACTTCACCGTCTTTGCTCAGATCGCGAGCGACCTGACCGGAATCCCGCGGGAGCGGATCGAGGTGCGGCGAGGTGACACCGACGAGGTTCCCCGTGGCGGCGGCACGAGCAGCTCCAAGTCGCTCCAGATCGGCGGAAGCGCGGTGTTCCGGGCCTCGGAGGCCATCGTCGCACGCGCTCGCGCGTTTGCCGCCGAACTCCTCGAGGCGAGTCCCGACGATGTCGTCCTCGACGCGGCGGGATCGTTCTCCGTCATCGGCACGCCGGCTGTGTCGGTCGCGTGGGCCGATGTCGCGGCCGCGGCGATCGCGGCGAACGTACCGCTCCACGAGGAAGTGGACTTCGTCCCCGGCGGGCGCACCTTCCCGTTCGGCACACACCTGTCGGTCGTCGAGGTCGACCGGGACACCGGCCTGGTCTCGATCCTGCGGCACATCGCCTGTGACGACGCCGGCACCATCGTGAATCCCATGTTGTTCGAGGGACAGGTTCACGGGGCGAATACCGCCGGACTGGCCCAGGCGATGCTCGAAGAGTTCCGCTACGACGACGACGGCAACCCGCTGACGTCGAACTTCATGGACTACACCATCCCGACCGCCGCCGAGCTGCCGTCGTTCGAGCTCGTCACCCAGGAGACGCCGAGGCTGCGCAACCCGCTCGGCGTCAGCGGCATCGGGGAAGCCGGGTGCAGCGGTGCCACGCCTGCGCTGCAGAACGCCGTGGTTGATGCGCTCTCGCACCTGGGCGTCCGCCACGTCGACATCCCGGCCACGCCAGAGCGGGTGTGGCGCGCCATCGCCGAGGCGTCGCGCTGAAGCCGGCTACGGCCAGACGCGAGGGAACAGGTCGCACTCGAGCGGTGCGCCCGACGCGAGTTGCGGCTCGCGGATGAGTGGCTGGAAGCTGCCCTCGGGTTTGTAGGTCACGTCGTCGCCGCAGAAGCGTGTGGCCAGCGCTCGCCGGGGTCGGTCGGTCGCATTTCCGGGGGCGTTGTGCAGCGTCAGGCCGTGATGCACGATGCAGTCGCCCGGCTCGATCTCGAAGGTGACGAACCGGTGCTGGTCGCGTTCGGCCTCGATGTCGGGCAGCGGTTCGAGCGAGTTGCCGTAGCGGTCGTCGCCGGTGAACGACTTCGGTTGAAAGCGTCGTCCCCACCGATGCGAGCCCACGAGGTACTCGACCGCGCCAGCGTCGATCGGGGCCGGGTCGAATGGCGTCCACACGGTGCACACCTGGGTTCCGTCGACCGGCCAATACGGCTGATCGTGGTGCCACGGCGTGGGTGCCTGCGAGCCCGGCTGCTTGACGAGCAGGGTGTCGAAGAACAGCGTCACCCGCTCCTGGGCGCCCAGGATCTGTTGTGCAATCGACGCCGCCGGACTCTCGAAGATGAATGCCCGGAAGTCGTCCTGCCAGGTCCACACGAAGCTGTCGCCGTGGAACGTGCCCTCGAGGCCTTGCCCCAGCTGCAGCGCCATCGGTCCGGGATTCGCCACCGCCTGGTCGACCGCGGCCTGCATGCGGCTGATCCATGCCGGATCGAACATGTCGCGGAGACACACGACGCCATCGCTCCAGAAGGTGTCCTTCTCCGCCTGTGTGATGGCTCGACCCGTCATGTCGCGACGCTAGCTCGGCAGTCCATGGCGAGGCTGCAGGTGATGCTTCGGCTTCGGGCCCAAAGGGAGGCTGAACCGGCTCGCCACGCGCACCGCGATGCGGTCCCAACTGAGCATCGAGTTCGGCGAAGACCGAGTCGGCAACTCGAACCTCGCGTTCAGCTCACGAAGTCTTGGTGTCGAGCAGCCCGTACTGCTCGAGCCCAGTCCGGTGCTACCTATGGGTGCAACAGCGTCTTACGATCGGAGTCGACAGCGCGAAGAGTCAGCGAACGTGGAGATTCTCGATGAAGGTACTTCGAACCCCGGACGAACGTTTCGACGATCTCGACGGTTACCCGTTCGAGCCGCACTACCTCGAGGTCAGCGACCCCGATGGCGGCACGCTCCGCATGCACTACGTCGACGAGGGGCCGCGCGATGGCAAGCCGGTGTTCCTGTTGCACGGTGAGCCCACGTGGTCGTACCTCTATCGCAAGATGATCCCCGGCCTGGTCGCTGCCGGCTATCGCGCGATCGCGCCGGACCAGATCGGGTTCGGGCGCAGTGACAAGCCGACGGAGCAGTCGGATTACAGCGTCGCCCGACATGTGGGCTGGATCCGCGAGTGCATGACCGCCCTCGATCTTCGCGACGCGACCTTCTTCGGCCAGGACTGGGGAAGCCTGATTGGCCTGACTGCGGCCCTCCACGAGGCGGAGAGATTCCGTGCCATCGTGATTGCGAACGGCGCTCTGCCCGATCCGTCGAATATGGAGCGCATGGCCGCGGCGCAGACCCAGTCGCGAGACGCGGGGGCGTTCTCACGCTGGCAGGAGTGGGCGTCCCAGCAAGAGTCGATGTCGGTCGGCCAGATCATGGCGGATGGGTTTCCCGGCGTGGTCTCCGGCGCATCGCTTCCTCTCTCCGAGGCCGAGGTCGCGGCCTACGACGCGCCTTTCCCAGACGGCTCGTACCAGGCCGGCGTACTCGTCTTCCCTTCTCTCATCCAACCGGAGAAGTTGATCCCGGACGGCCTCGCGCTCTTCAACGATGCATGGCGCGTGCTCGAGAAATGGGAGAAGCCGTTCATTACGGCCTACGGCAAAGCAGATCCGATTCTGGGCTGGTTCGACACCGTGTTTCAGGAGCACGTCCCCGGCGCGGCAGGCCAACCGCACAGAGCATTCCCGGACGGTCCGCACTTCATTCAAGAAGTCGAAGCGGAGGCTCTGGCCAACTCGATCGTCGCAGCCGCGTCAGCGCTCTGAATCGGTTCCCGGTGCCAATCCTGCCGAGCTGCGCGTGAGCTGGGCCTCTGTTGTGGGCCTACAGGGACACTACGCGAACCCGGCCCTATCGAGCTTGGTTCGACAGGCTTCAGGGTCTCTGCCAGAACTTCAGTCCATCAACGGTCCGGTGGCCGAAACTCGGATGCGACGAGTTGGTACGGCCAAGCGGCTGACGGAGAACGACACCCGCGTGCTGTGTGAGCGATACGTCGCGGGTGAGACGCTCAAACAGCTCGCAGAAGCTTTCGGAATCCACCGACATACCGTCTCATCCCACCTTCGCAAGGCGGGAGTTCCGCGACGGGTCAGGCGTCGCAGCATGAGCGACAAGCAAGTGCGACGAGCAGCTCTGATGTACTCCAATCTCAAATCGCTCGCAGATATTGGCGACTACTTCGGCGTACCAGCCAAGACAGTCAGCATCGAGTTGAGGCGGATCGGTGTTCCTATCCGCTCGCAGGGTCAGAACTACCGGTGATGAAGGTGCCGCAAGGCGCCGAACTGCACCGAACTCAATCGACACGGGCGTTGTCCCGCCTCGCACGACGAGACTCCGGCTGGTTCAACCGCCTTCTTCAGTCAGGCGTGGCTAGACCGCCGCTGCAGTTCCGAGTCTCCTATGCCCGGGTGACCCCAGTTCCTTCTGGCGAGAAGCCTCTAACCCGGTCAGCTGCCGCTATTCCGATCGGCTAGCGATGCAGCAGCCAGGTTCTGAATCTTCTCAGCCTCACCGAGGAACACCTGGACTCGCTCGTGCGGACTCTTCGGCCTCCTGTCAAGAAGCGACCCGGTGCCGTCGAACGACCCGCCACCGAGCCGTTCGACCAGGAATGCCATCGGTAGAGCTTCATAGATGTGCCGGAGTCGGCCATTCTCGTAGCCGGCGCGCGAGTCTCTGGGATAGGAGAAGACCCCTCCCTGGAGAATGAGTCGCTTGACTTCCGAAACCATCGACGCATACCATCGAAGGTTTGTCGGATTCCCATCATCTACTTCGACTAGGGAATTGTAGTAACGGCGAAGCCAAGCATCCCAGTAGTACTGGTTCGACGTGTTAATTGCGAAAAACGAAGAACTTGGCAGCACCGGCGGGACGGGGGTGACCGTCCAGCCGTTCGTCCCTTGGTAAACGGCACGATAAACGCCACGGCTATCTGCGTAAAAGACCTCCAAATTTAGCCCGAACACAAAGAATCCACTCGCACGAATGGAGCGACCGTCAAAGTCATCAGCTTGCTGAACATCCTCGAAGATTCCGAAGATTGCGCCTGACGGAATGCCTACGAGAGCGGACTTCGACCCGTCTAGCGGGTCAAGAGCGACGCTGAATCGGCCATCGTTGACTGCAACTAGATCAGGACGCTCTTCCGAGATGACGTAGCGGACTGATGCGCACGTTGCGAGACTCTGGAGGAAGGAGCTGTCGGCGTACGCATCAAGCTCAATTTGTCCGTCACCTGCGGCGTTGTGCGTTTCCCTGCTCCAGAGCCCGTATTCGGCCTTTAGCGCGCTGTACACGTCCACAGCCGCCGCGCCCAACCCTCCGTAGATCTCAGCAAACTCCGACTGGTCGTCAAATCCCGTCACATCACACCTCGTGGTTGCGAACCCTGAATTGTACAGCTGCGCTCTGAAGACGGACGAAGCCAATCGGCGGCGCCCGCACGATGCAATACTCATATCGATGGATCGCATTGACCTCCAGACCCTAATGAGCCTCATTGCCGAGCTGTCGAGCGGCGCCAGGTCAGACTCGCCGAGGCGGCTCATTGGAATCTCGGGATTCCCAGGCTCGGGTAAGTCTACGACTGCGCGACTCATTGGTGATGAACTCGGAATCCCGATCGTGCCGCTTGACGGCTTTCACCTCTCCAACAGAGTCCTCAGGGAGCGAGGTCAGTTGGGCCGGAAAGGAGCGCCAGAAACCTTCGATGTAGCCGGATTTGTTGCGTGTCTCGAACGCCTTCAGTCACAATTGTCCGATGTGTTCTGTCCCAACTTTGACCGGACGAGATCGCACGACGGAATCGCTGGTGATGTACTCGTACCGATAGGAGCGCCCGTGGTATTGGTCGAAGGCAACTACCTACTGCTCCAAGATGACGGCTGGGAGCAAGTTCAACCCATGCTGCACCTTTCAGCATTCATCTCGTGTCCGAACCGAATTCGATTGCGAAGGCTTGCACTGCGCCACATGAGCAACGGTAGATCAAGAGCGGAGGCCTTCTCCTTCATTCGCTCATCGGACGAACCGAATGCCCGGCGAATAGATCGGCTAGCGTCCAAATCTGACTTTCTAGTTCAGATACCGCGCCTGCCTAGCGGACGCGCCAGCTAGTGACCACCCGGAGGTCGGATAGACTGGACGATGCCTTAGGCCGAGCTGGCAACGTTCTGACGGTGCTGCTCGGAGGCTCTGCAGTGCTCGCGGCGGTCGTTGGCGCGTCGCTCGAGATTACGGGCATCGTAGGTGGCGTTTGGCTAGCCGTATTTGCGGTCGGATCGGGCGTTCTGTGCTGCGGCCTGCTGGCTAGATACTTGTCCACTCGACCATCGATTGCCGACACGACAGGTGGAGACGACGATGAGGGTCGAGCTCTTCGCAATTGGCTAGAGGTTGACAACGCTCTGGACAGAGCGCAAAAAGAACTGGCTGCGCAAGTTACAGCGGTGCTATCCGCCAGGCCGGACCCAACAAAACCACTCCCGCCATCGGAGATAGCGGCACGACTTGGCAGGAAAGCCTCCTCATATGGGGGCCTTGGTGGCGCCGAGCTGGCGAATGCCATCGCCAGGCTGCACAGGGTTGGACGATTGCCAGGAATCTCGGCTGCGTCGAGTGGACTCTTCGTCGCCGAGGACCATATCAACGCCAAGCTCAGCCGCAATCTCCCCGGCAAGGAGGTCATTGCGAAGACCGCCTTTTCGCTGATCAGCGACGGCGACGTGATCTGCCTCGACGGCGGCAGCACAACTCTCCCGCTGGCAGAACTCATTATAGAGCGGGCTGCAGCCAGTGAGATCGGGGACTTAACAATTGTCACGAACTCTGCCAGCATTTGCCACCTCATGCACAATCAGGTCGAGCGTCGAGGATGGACGGATGATACGGCACCATTAAGGATTGTATTATGTGCTGGTTACGTGCGACCGAACACGTTATCGCTCGCCCCTCTCCCGGGGGAAGTCAAGCCAAGAATTTGCCTCACGTCATTGGAGGAGCAGCTCAAACTGCTCCACCCTAAGCTCGCATTTGTGGGCGCCAACGGCATCGATTCAGTGTCCGGAATAACTATGCCTACGGGTTTCGAATTTGAGGTCAAGATGATCATGCTCAAATACGCTGAATCGGGCGTCATCTTGGCGGACTCGACGAAGTTGGGCGTCACCCATCCCGTCGAGATCTGCACCTGGACGGACGACCACCAACTGATAACGGATATGCCGACAGACCCTCAGGGCCGACGCCAGATGCAGAGCATTCTCGAGATTCCCGGCCGAACGATGAAGGTTGACTTTCCACTATTGCCAGACCTCCAGTCAATGGCTCCGCAGGCGTCCCAAGCATAGAAGCCGTGGTCCGGGGCGGGCCTCCCGCCCACCCTGGCCGCCCATGCGGGTTTCCTGCTTGATGCGTCGTTAGTGAATTGGTGTTCCGGAACAACGTCGATGGACCGGGCCCGGCAGGCCACTAGACGATGGGCGTGAGATCACTGCATTCGCCGGCGCGGGTCATGCCGAGCGACGGCGGTCGCGCCCTTTGCTTGGAGGTCCTATACCTGAGTACGACCACTCTCGCCGCTCGGTCCAGCCTGCGCTTCGCAGAATCGATCTTGGGCGACGCAGCAGACCAGTCAGGTCGGAGCGATCGTGAAAGCCGTGATGAAGCAGTTGTCAATTGCATCCGCTGTCATCAGAGCATGGCCTTCGACGCCCCAGCCAACGCCCCAGCTGTTTCGCACACAGAGCAAGGTGGACTGGCGTTCGATTCCGGGGATTGTGTCCTCGCCGACGTACCGGGCTGCACCGACTGCAACCACAGCGTGCGCTTCGGCACCGGCGCCACCGTCAGTGACGAGCCCGCCAGGCGCACTGATGAAACGATCAGTCACTCTCATCACCACAACGACGGATCGCCGCGCAACGAGTTCCGCCACGACCGCAGGCACGTCGTCGGGGAATGTGTCCAGGGTCGCGCGCTCAAATGGACCGGTGACGGTGGACGGCACCCGACAAGCTCAAACAAGGCCTGCACGATCTGTTCTACGAAACGATCTACATCGACGTCGGCAACGACTCCCCACAACTCAACGAGCCCACCGAAGCCCTCATCGACGCCATCAACGCCATCGGCGAAAGCGACTGGGAACCCGGCGACCCACTCACACTCGTCCCCGAGGCAAGGGTTCGCGCCACCAGAGGCACGGCGAGAACGAAAGAACCCGCACCGGCCAATGCCAGTGCGGGTTCGCGTATGTCCCTCTTGGTGGGTGATGAGGGACTCGAACCCCCGACCCTCTCGGTGTAAACGAGATGCTCTAGCCAACTGAGCTAATCACCCGGAGCGAGGAAGGGTAGCGGGATCCGTGGATCCCTCGCCCACGAATAGCGCGGTGACAACGAATGGCGCGGTGACATGGGTCGCCGGTCGTCGGAGCTCGTCGAGACCTTGAGATCCATCGCCGGTCGGCCGATGGACCGTCATGACGTCGTGGTGGGGTCGTCGGACCCCGGGGCAGAAGCTCGCCATCGTGGTGGTCGGCTGGGCTTCGGTCTTCGGCGTCGCCGATGTGTTCGGAAGCGCCGCGCCTGATCGGGGCGCCACAGCCCTGACCCAGCTGCTGGTCGTCGCTTCGCTCATCGGCGTACTGGCGATCACGTTCGGCGCTACCTGCGCCGTCGGGTCGCGCCCGGCTGGCAAGGCACTTCGCTCGGCCAAGGTCACCGCCGACCCCAGCTTTACTATGCCCGAGCAGCGCGGAGGCTTGATCGCTCGGCCCGACGACGTCGACGTGTCGGGCGCCAACACCGTCTACAACCTCGACGAGTACGGGTTCGAGCGGGTCGGCTCGTTCGCCATCGAGATGAGCGGTCAACGCACGACCCACAGCTGCATGCTGTCGCGAGACGAGACGATCGTCGCCGTCGTCGGACCGACGTCGTTCACGCTCTACAGCGAGTTCGACGGCAAGCTGCTGATGACGACCAACGATCTGTACCGACCGCTCCGGCCATCGTGGCTGCTCGCCCAGGTCAGCTCGCAGCGCCACACCGCCGACGTGCGGGCGCTGCACGACGACACGGTCCTCCTGCTCATGAGCCGGGGGCTCCGACCGACACGCATCGCCTCGACCGATGTGGTCGAGTGGGCGATCGTGGTAGCCCAGGCGACCAACGCACTCGGCAACTCCGGTGCCGGTACGGCACTGATCGGTGCACTCAACCCGTTCCGCGAACCCGAGCCGATGACCGGGCCGCCGACGCTGAAGATGATCGCCGCTTGGCGCAGCTCGCCGGGACTCGAACCCGTCGGCTGACGGGTTGAGCGTCAATCCGTCGGTAGGACGAAGCGCCACACGTCGCTGTCGACGCGCAGCCAGTTGTCGGGATCGCTGAAGTCGAACGTCTCCCGATCGCCGCCGAAGGTCAACACGATCGGACCGAAATCGGTCTCCACGGCAATCGACTCGAAGTCGTACTTGACCGCCGTGTGATCGGCGGCATTCCAGGCCGGGTCATCGAGGAGCTCCCAGCCGATGCCGTCGGTGGTGACCTGGACGTCGTCGGGATTCTCGATCAGGCCGAAGCCGCCGAAGCACACGACCTCGGGTCCGAGCACCTCGCACTGGTGACCTGGTCGAGGGCTCCATGCGGCTGCCTCGCTGACCAGCTCCCAGGTGGCGCCGTCGACCGAGCGCCACACGTCGTTGAAGTACGGCGGGATGCACGTCTCCACCGGCTCGCAGACGAAGCCGTCCTCGCCGCCGAACAGCCAGAGGGCGTCATCCCAGGCGACGAGCGATGCGCCGGCCCTCGGCTCCCACGGAGCATCGTCGGTCATCAACTCCCACTCCGCGCCGTCCGCCGACCGCCAGACGTCATTGCTGTAGAGCCGCACGGGACCGTTCGGACCAATCAGCGCCGAGTCGTCGTTGAGCGAGCCGCCGAGGACATAGACGTATCCGTCGAGGGCGACTGCGCTCAGACCGGCGCGAGGCGTCCACGGAGCATCGACGGTTCGCTGCTCCCATGTGATTCCGTCGGACGACGCCCACACGTCGTTGAAGAAGTTCGACGTCGGGAGGAACTCGGGGCACGGCGCGTCGGGGTCGATGCCCAGGCTCGGTGGCGGCTCGAAGCCTTGCTCGAGCAGCTCGCAGAAGGGGTTCGGCATCAGGCCGTAGTCCTGGCCGCCGAGCACGATGATCTCGTCGCCGAGGAGCACCGCCTGGAAGTACGCACGCGGCGACCAGTGGTCGCCGCCCGACTCGAGGGCCAGCTCCCAGGTCGCGCCCAGGTCATCGGAGCGCCACACATCGGAGAAGATGTCGCTGTCACCCGGCAGCGTCGAGTTGCGAGGCGTGCGTCCACCGAGCAGGAGGAGCGAGCCGTTGAGTTCGACCACGCGTAGGCCGGCCCGCCGCCCCCACGGCGCATCGTCGGCGATCTGGGTCCACGCTGGCTCGGGGATCGGCGTTGGCTCAGGTGTTGGCGTCGGCTCGGGCGCTGTCGTCGGGTCGGGAGCCGCCGTGGTCGTCGGAGGCGGAGTCGGCTCGGCCTCTTCGTTCTCCACCTGCTCGCTCGCGATCTGTTCGCCCTCTGGCTCGACCGATTCCGCCGCATCGCCAGCGGACTCAACCCCGGAGCCGCCGCAGGCTGCGAGGAGCATCAACATCGCCAGGCCGAGCGACCGCCACCACCAACTCATCCACCTCATCTTGGACGATGTTCGCGACCTCGGCCCGATCCCGTGACAGGAAAGATGTGAAACCGGTCGCTTGCCGCAGACCATCGGTGCCTCGCACGTAGCCTGCCGAGGTGGATCCCGTCGCCAGCGCGCAGCTTCAGCCGGACATCCGGCCGCTGCTCAAAGGCTGGTCGCACGTGGTTGCCGCCGTCGCTGCCGTCGCCATCTGCCCGATCCTGATCGCCCTCGCACCGGAAGGCACCAGAGCCCCTGCGGCGATCTACAGCGCCTGCGTGATCGCCCTCTTCGCCATCTCGGCGACCTATCACCGCTTCGAGTGGTCCGGTCTCGCACACGCCGTGATCCAGCGGCTCGATCACTCGATGATCTTCGTCGTGATCGCCGCGACCTACACACCGATCGCCGTCGTCGCCCTGCCCGACTTCCAGGGACGCCTGATCCTCGCCGTCGTGTGGACCGGGGCGATCGGGGGAGCGGTGCTCCATCTCTTCTGGCCCGACGCGCCGCGCAAGATCCTGGTCGGCCTGTACCTGACCGTCGGTTGGGTGGCGCTGGTTGTGATCGTCGACATCTGGCGGGAGCTCGGCGTGGCCGGCTTCGTGCTGCTCCTCGCCGGCGGGCTCATGCACTCGGTCGGCGGTGCCGTCTACGCGCTGAAGCGCCCCGACCCGTGGCCGAGGATCTTCGGCTTCCACGAGGTCTTCCACCTCTTCGTGATCGCCGGCATCGCCTGCCACTACATCGTCGTCGCCTTCTTCGCGATCCGCTGACCTCGTGACCGCGCTCGTCCAGCGGCTCCGCCGCGAGGAGAAGCTGCTCGTGCTCTGCGGCGCGACCTTCATCGTCATGGCCGGCCAGGGGATCGTGTCGCCGGTGCTGTCGCTCTACGCGGCGGAGTTCGGCGTCGGGACGACGATGGTCGGCCTGACCGTCACGATGTTCGCCGTCGGCCGACTGTTGATGAACATCCCGGCGGGCTTGATCGCCGACCGATACGGACGGCGGGCGATCCTCGTCGGGGGCCCGATCATCACCGCGATCGGCATGATCGGCAGCGGCCTGGCCGACAGCATCTGGACCCTGCTCGCTTGGCGCCTGTTCGCCGGCTGCGGCTCGGCGCTCTACATGAGCGGCGCGATGGTCTACCTGATCGACATCGCCCGGCCAGACCAGCTGTCGCGCTACGTGGCGACCAACCAGTGGGCACTCAGTCTGGGCGTCGCCCTCGGCCCCGGCATCGGAGGCGTGGTCGCTGATCGCTGGGGCCTCAACGCCCCGTTCCTCGTCGTCGGCTGCACGGCGCTTCTTGCCGCGCTGTACGCGGTGATCCGTCTGCCGGAAACCCTCGATCGGGAGGGTATGCAACAAGCGCGCGAAGCCGCCGAGGAGGCCGAGCCGCAGGTGGCAGCGGACGGCTCCAACGCGCCCCGCACCGCGAGAGACCTGGCGCTGAGCCGCCCGTTCCTGCTCCTGGCGGTGGCATCGATGACGATCTTCATGGTCCGGGCCGGCGTCCGAGGAACGCTCATGCCACTTCGGGCGGCCGGCGACATCGGGTGGGGGCCACGCGAGATCGGGCTCGTGTTCACCCTGACCGGCGCGCTCACGCTCTTCACGCTGATGCCCGCCGGGCGCGCCGCGGATTCCATCGGCCGCCGCTGGGTGATCCTGTTCAGCGGCGTCGTCGCCGGCGCTGGAGCACTGGTCGTGGCGGGATCGGCCACGGCGACCGCCTACGTGGTGGGCAACATCATCATGTCGTTCGGCACCGGCACGGCCGGGCCGGCGCCAGCGGCATTCGTCGCCGACATCACCCCACCGCACCTCCGCGGCGTCTTGGTCGGCATGTATCGCTCGGCCGGCGACGTGGGTGTCATCGTCGGTCCGGTGTTCCTCGGCTGGTTGAGCGATGCAACGTCGATCGCATTCGCCATGCAGGTCGGCGCGGTGATGTGCGCCGCCGCCGCTATTGCCTTCTTCGTCGGGAACGCCCGGCACCCAGCAGCCGGACCGCAGCCCGCAGTGCGGCCCGGCTAGCACCGGCCCGGACACCGCTGCGTCGATCGAGGGTCTCCTGGGCCGTCTCGCGAACGGCTTCGACCTCGTCCTCGAGCAGTCGCTGGAGTTGGGCATTGGTCGCCATGAACGCACCGGCCACCGCTTTGCGAACCATCGCCGACGGATCCTCGGCCAACTCGCCGAGCCGCTTGGCGCTGAGGTCGCTGTTGGTCGCAGCGCTCATGCGCACCGTGTCCGCCGGGTCGAAGGACAGGGCCTCGACCACGTCGGGCGGAGTCACCATCGCACGCGCGACGACGGCCCGAACCCTCGATTCCTCGTCGTCAGCCAATCGCCGCCGGGTCTCATCAGGAGTCGCTCGATTGACCACGACACCGATGCGCACGTGGTTGTCGTCGTCGTAGGAGAGACGATCGAGCAACTCCGGATCGGTGGTGGCGCGGGCAGCGTTTCCTCGCTCGATTGCCGATCCGTGCTGCGCCAGAATCGTCAGCACATGCGGCGGGAGCGCTTCGGGGTTGTTCCGGAGCCGCACGCGCACGTCCTGGCGGCCGAGGGCCTGCTCGATCATCTCCTCGGGAGCATCAGGATGGAGTGCCGCCGCGCAGGCGACGGTGATGTCGTCCGAGGTCGTGAGGAAACGCCGCAGTTCCAGCGCGAGATCGTCGCGACCGGTCGCAGCGATCACATCGGTGCGAAGCAGGTCGGCGGTCGCGCTGTCGCTCACGTCGGCCTGCAGCGTCGCCATCTCCTCGACGCTGATCCGGTGGCCCAGCGCGAGGGCGGCGCGCACGGCGTCGGCACTCATCGAGGTCTCGGCACTACGCTCGTCCGGCCACGATTTCGACAACGCATTGGCGGTCCATGATGGCAGACGACACGGCGCCGGCCACGGGGATGGCCTCGGCCGCCGACCCTCGGCCGGTCGACCACGACGAGGCGATCCAGGTCCTGCAGGTCGCTCGCCGCATCGGCTACGCCTCCGTCCTCTGGGGCGACGTCGGCATCGGCAAGTCCACACTGGTCGAGCGGTTCGGGCGCGAGCTCGGCGTGCCGGTCATCACCGTGATCGCCAGCCAGAGCGACCCGACCGACTTCGGTGGCATGCCGGTGCAATCGGTCGCATCGGTCGTGTCGGCCGATGGTGTGGACCACGAGGTGCCGACCGTCGACTACGCCCTGCCGGACTGGGCAGCGCAGGCGTTTGCCGCGGGCGAGGCGATCATCCTGCTCGACGAGTTCACCAACGCCAGCCCATCGGTCCAGGCGGCGGCGCTCGAAGTGATCCTCAATCGCAAGGTCGGACGGGTGCGCCTGCCCGACGCCGTGCAGTTCATCGCTGCGGCCAACCCACCCGAGATTGCCGCCAACGGCTTCGAGCTGAGCCCGCCGACGGCGAACCGGTTCATGCACCTGCATCTCGCCGTGCCGTCGGCGACGGCCTGGACCGACGCCTTGGTCGACGGGTGGGGCCTCGGGCCGCTGCCCGACCACGAACGCACAGCCGCTGCGGCGGTGGCGGCCTTCATCCGATCGAGGCCGAACCTGCTCCACGATCGGCCCAACACGGCGGGCGCGGCCGGGCTGGCGTGGCCATCGCCTCGCACCTGGGCCCAGGTCGTCAAGGGCTTGGCCGTTGTCGGGGTCGAAGCGTCGTCCCAGGCGCAGCTCGTCGTGGAGTCGCTCGTGGGTCCGTTCGCCAGCCGGGAGTTCCTCCACTGGTTGACCCACATCGACCTGCCCGACCCGGCACACGCTCTGGCCAACCCGAGTTCGGTCGAGTTCTCGCCGCAACGGCCGGATCGGGCCTACGCCATCTTGTTGTCGATCGTCCTCCACGCCAAGGAGATCGTCGGCGATCGTCCCGCAGTCTGGACCGAGGCGATGTCGTTCCTCGCCCACGCCGCCGACACTGTGCCCGACATCGCCGCCCACGCCGCTCGCACGCTGCCGTCGCGGCCCGAGGGCGCGGAGCTTCCCGCGAACATCACCAACTTCCTCGAAGTCCTCGCAGCCGCCGGATTCACGCAGGGCTGAGGTCGAGCGACGATGACGGGGGCCGACATCGGCGGAGCGAGGCTTCTCACCGAGGAGGAGTGGCGGATCGTCGCGCCGCGCCGGCTCCGCGCCGCCGAAGCCGCGCCGTATCTCGCGTCGCTCTTGCTGGCCATGCCGGTGTACGCGATCGAGGGCGGCACGGCGGCCGTCGATCGCGCCGCCCGGCTGTATCTCGACATGGCATGGTTCGGCGGCCTGACCCACACCGAGGCGGTGGCGCTCCTGCTGCACGAGGTGCGCCACATCGTCCACGGCCACTCCGAGCGCGCCGAGCACCGGGGGGTGCTCGACGAAGAACGAGCGGCCTGGGGCATCGCTGCCGACCTGACGATCAACGACGACCTGGTTGCCGGTGGCTTCGACGTGCCGGCCGAGGGAGTCTTCTGCGAGAAGCTCGGCGTGGAGCCGGGCAAGACCGTCGAGGTCTACTTCGACGAACTTCGCCATCGCGAACACGATTCGCCCGATACCTGCGGGTCCGGTGCCGGCGCCGCACCGCATCCCTGGGAGTTCCCCGATGCCGGCGACGATCCCGATCGCGGCGGCGACGCAGACGGTCTCGGCCGGGGTCTCTCGGAGCTCGACATCGACCTTCAGCGTCGACACGTGGCCGGCGAGGTCGCCAAGCATGTGCTGCAGCACGGCTTGGGTTCGGTGCCCTCCGAGCTGGCGCGGTGGGCCGAGGACTTCCTTCAGCCGCCGACGATCCCGTGGCGCGAACTATTGCGAACCGCGGTGCGTCGACCTCTCCAGGTCGCCGCTGGGGTCGACGACTACACGTGGACTCGTCCGAACCGACGCCGTCGCAGCACCGGCGTGATCCTCCCGGCCACGATCTCGATCGTGCCGTCGGTTGCCGTGGTGGTGGACACCTCGGGTTCGATCGGCGAACGAGCCCTGAACGCGTTCATCGCCGAAATCGTCGGCATGGTCGGCCAATTCCGCATCCAAGCCCGAGACGTACCGGTCATCGCCTGCGACGCCCAAGCCCACGAGCCCATTCCGGCGGATCGCGTGATTGACGGCGCAAAGCTCGCCGGCGGAGGAGGCACCGACATGGGCGCAGGCCTCCAAGCCGCTGCTGCACTACGGCCTCGGTCCGACTTGGTCGTCGTGTTCACCGATGGCCACACGCCCTGGCCCGAACAGCCACCGGGACCATCGGTCGTCGTGGCGGTCTCCCGGTTCGGGAACCTGCACGGCGTGCCCGAGTGGGCCACGGCGGTTGGAATCGACGAGGAGCTCGGCAGCTGAGCTGGTGTGGGTCAGCTCCCGCCATTGATCCGCCAGGTTGACATCGCCTTCATGTCTCGATCGATCCTGGCGAACACCTCGGGATGCGCCCTCCGCAACCGCTTCAGCGACCGCTTCGCGCGGCGCATGTCCCGCCAGGCTTGGAGCTTCGACCGCTCGCGCTTGTAGGCGTTGTAGTCGCGCTGCTCTTTCTGGAGGCGCGCCTTCTTGGTCTCGTCGGGGAACTCGGACTCCAGGCCTGAGCGGATGGAGGCGGGCGCCCACGAGTTGTTTGCAACCGCTCGCCGGACCTCGACGGCGGGGTCGGCCGCGAGGGCGAGGTATGCGGCCTCGGAAAGTTGCTTCGGACCACCTCGTCGGGCGACGGTCGCACGGGCCGATTCGAGCGGGTGTCGTGCGAGAACGTCTCGATGCCGGGTGTCCAGCGCTGGCGACAGCGAAAGCGGGATCCAGAGCCGTTCGACCTCGTCCAACATGGCGAGCTCGATCAGACGGTCGACGACCCCCTCAGGCGTTGCCGGGTTCGAGGCAAGGCTCCGAAGCGTCGCCAAGTTGCCGGAACCGGTGTCGGCGTCGAGCCCCAAATCACCTCCGACGGTCGGGTTCCGCCGGGCGATCGTTTCCAACAGCTCTGCGGGTGCGTGTCGGTTCGCTGCAATCGCATGGTCGGGCACACGATCGAGGAGTAGGTGAAGGAGCTCCGGATCCGATGCGGATCCAGCCACCGCCGAGCGGACTCCCTCGTCGTCGTCGCCCGCTAGGCGGTGGTGCAAGGCACCGTCCGCATCGTTGTGGCGGGCGACCGCGTGGCGGACGGACGGCTCAGGCGCCTCCGCCAGGTGCCTGAGCGTCTCGAGCGGCGTCTTGTGGGCCTGCGCAGCTGTGACGCGCACGCGTTGGTGATGGTGTTGCGCGGCAACGGCGAGAGTCTCGCCGGTCGCGTTCACATGACGAGCCGCAGCGCGTGCGACCAGGTCATTCTCGTCGGTCACGAGACGCCGAAGGACCGTGTCGACCGTGGATCCGTTCTCGCAGACCGCAAGCCGAACATCGCTCGATTCGTGGTGGGTGAGCCGCTGCAGGCGCTGCTCGTCTCGCGTCGCTTTGGCGATTGCTCGCAGATCCCGTTCGTTGCCTCGATGCTCGATTGCATCGAGCGTCGGTTCGTGGGGGGACCGCCACGTGGCGAGCACCTCGCGATGCTCATCCAAGGCTGCCCGGAACTGCTCGGGAGTACTCGCAGCGTTGGCGCCGGCTGCCAGTACGACGAGCGGGTCGTCGTGACGGAGGAGATACCGGTGGATGTCGGGAGACAGGTTGTCGTGGAACGCGGCACCGGCCAAGTGGTTGTCGAAGATGTCGAGCCATTCGCCGAAGTCCGTCATCGGGCCGGTCTCGTGTCGGCTCTGAATCGCCGCGAGTTCCAGCGCAGTCAGCTCGGTGCCGAGGGCCGCAGCGACGCGGGCCTGGTCGGCGAGGTCGGTGATCTGGGAGCGAGTGAGTTGCTGCGGCATTGCTGTCGTATCGGCGCCGTTTCGCCGGGAACGAGCCCTGCGATCCGAAGTTGGGGCGATCGGACCGAGCGCCGCCAGCCCTCACAGCATTCTCACAGGTTTGCCCGGCAGACTGCTGGCATGAGTCAGGCCGACCCGGGCGCCGCGAGTCGCATCCTCGTCGTCGAGGACGAACCGGCGATCAATGACATCGTGTCGACGGCGCTGCGGTACCAGGGTCACACGGTCGTGCAATGCGACGACGGCCTCGACGGCCTTCGGCTCGGCGAGAGCGAGACGTTCGACCTGATCGTCCTCGACGTCATGCTTCCCGGTCTCGACGGATTCGAGATCTGTCGGCGGTTGCGCGATCAGGGCACGTTCGCCCCGGTGCTGTTTCTCACCGCTCGCGACGATCCGAGCGATCGCATTCAGGGCTTCGTGACCGGTGGCGACGACTATCTGACCAAACCGTTCAGTGTCGACGAACTGGTGCTCCGGGTTGCAGCGATACTTCGGCGGGTCGGTCGGACGGGGCCGTCGGATCTGATGACCCTCGGTGATCTGTCGCTCGACCCCGCAGGCCAGGAGGTGCGGCGGGGCGGCACCCGCATCGAGCTGTCGCCAACCGAGTTCCGGCTCCTGCACTACCTCCTGACCAACGCCAACGCCGTTGTGTCGAAGGCCCAGATCCTCGTCAACGTCTGGGACTACGCCTACGACGGAAGCGAGAACGTCGTGGAGCAGTACATCGGCTACCTCCGCCGCAAGATCGACGACGGCCGCGCGCCGCTGATCCATACCAAGCGCGGTGCCGGCTACGTCATGCGCGTGTCATCGTGAGGCGCCCGCCGCTGCGCTTGGCGTTGCTCGCTCCGGTGCTGCTCACACTGCTCGTGGGGATCACTGGGCTGGGCGTGTACGTCGAGCGAAACGTCCGCGGCGATCTGATCGACAATCTCGATGCGGAGCTGGAGCGCGTCCTGGCGCGCGATCCGCAGCGCGGCGCGCCGCCCAACCGTGGCGACGGTGCGCCGGGTCGGGTCGCCGAGGGCCGGGTCGCCATCTCCGATACGGCGGTGGCTCCTATCGAGCTCGTCGTGTTCGCCGACGGCACCGTGGAGAGCATCAATGGTCGGGAGAATCCGTTCACGGAAGCCCAGCTCGCGGAGCTCTTCGGTACCCGTGCGACCTCCACCATCGAGGGCGACCCGTCCTACCGAGTACGCACCGTTCAGGGGATCGGCGAATCCACCGACCTTGTGGCGGTTTCGCTCGTCACCGTCGACGAGTCGACCGCCAGCCTGCGTCGGAACCTGCTGCTCGGCGGTGTCGGTCTCTTCGTCGCCCAGAGCATCGTCGTGTGGGTGATTGCCGCACGCGTCTCGAGGCCGGTCGCTCGAATGAGCGAGGTGGCACGAGACATCGCGGCGGGCGAGCTCGGAACCGAAGTCGGACCCCCCGAGGGAACCGCCGAGACGGCCGACCTGGCCCGCGACCTCGAACAGATGCTCCTTCGTTTGCGGTCGACGATCGAGGATCGCGAGCGCGCCGCCGCCGAAGCCGAGACCGCACGAGCTGACATGCAACGCTTCCTCGCCGACGCGTCGCACGAACTCCGAACCCCACTTACTGCGCTACGGGGCTACAGCGATCTCTTCGCCGGCGGGATGCTCGAAGACGACGATGCGCTGGGCCGTGCCATGGCTCGGATCGGCAGTGAGAGCGAACGCATGCAACAGCTCGTCACCGACATGTTGCATGTGGTGCGTACGTCGTCGGCGGTCGAGCAGGTTTCGCTCAGCGCCGTCGTCGGTGACGTCGCCTCCGACCTACGTGCTGCCCATCCTGGTCGACCAATCGAGGTCGAGATCGCTGCGGATCTTCACGTCCTCGGGGACCGGAACCGTCTGCATCAGGCGGTACTCAACCTCGGTGCCAATGCGTGTGTGCACACCAAAGGCGAGTCGCCGATCGAGATCAAGGTGCACGTTGTCGACACTCGCGCCGCGGTCGATGTTGTTGATCACGGACCGGGCATCGACCCCGCCGATGCCGAGTCGATCTTTCGACCGTTCTCCCGAGGCGATGCATCGCGCTCGCGCAAGGACCATGACGGCGCCGGCCTCGGGTTGGCGATCGTGCGTCGCATCGTCGATGAGCACGGTGGCCGGGTGACACTCCAGCCGACACCGGACGGGGGAGCGACCTTCCGGATCGAGCTGTCCCCGTCGAGTCGGACGTCGACGACCAACCTGTGAGCAGTCTGTGAGCGCTCGTACAGGGTGCTCACAGCTTCGGCCCGCACGATGACGCCATGATCAAGCACCCCCACACCCTCATCGTCTTGGCCATCTCGCTCGCGGTCGTGCTGTTCGCTGCCGCATGCGGCTCCGACGCCGAGCCCGTCGAGTCGGCCGGAACGGCGGATACCGCCGCGGTCGTTGAACCGACTGCGGTTCCAACGACCGCGCCGGTCACGCCTGAACCCGAATCGACCGATGCTTCCGAGACGGCAGCGGTCGAGCTCGAACGAGATGCAGCCGAGCCGGACGCGGATCCAGCCGAGGCGAACACCACCCCGGACGCCGCGGACTCGGAGCCGGAGGAACCCGACACGGTTCCGGTTGAACCGGCAGCCGGCGAACCGGCGCAATCCGAGCCCACGGTCTCGGGGCCCGAGGTTGCGAACGACTCGTATCTCGGTTCGTACACGCTGATCGACGAAGGTTTCGGCACCATGGTGACCGTCTCGGTCTCCGGAACGACGCGGCAGATCGCGTCGAATGCACTGCCAAACCACTCGACCGGCGACTTTCCGAACTCCGGGAACCCGAACACGATCACCGCACAGGACCGCACCTGGACACTCACGACCGAGCCGGCCTTCACCGGCCAGGCCCGCACCGCGCGCGAGATCGGCGTGGCGCTCAACGGCGTGAAGTTCGAGCCAGGAACCGGCGAGTCGGTGTCCTGTGCAAGCGGCGAGCAGTACCGGATCGAAGGACTGCAGGAGACCTTCGACCTCGGGATGGACTTCAACAACGCCCACGTGCAGCCGACCGGCGAATACCACTACCACGGCGTGTCGCCCCTGCTGGTCGAGGCCTTCGACTCGGACGCCGACCTGGTGCTCGTCGGATTCGCCGCCGACGGCCATCTCCTGTACTACTCGAAGTCGAGCGCCTACTCCGCGAGCTACGTCCTCTCGGCCGAGAATCGGAGTGGAAGCGACTGCGACTACCGCGGCGATGCGGTGTCCATCGACGGGACGATCCCTGACGGAACCTACGTGTCGGACTGGAACTATGTCGCCGGGCTCGGCGATCTCGACCAGTGCAACGGCACGGCGATCGACGGCCAGTACGCCTACGTCATCACCGAGGCCTACCCGTTCGTACCCCGATGCCTGATGGGCGACTTCACCGAGGCCGGCCCTGGTACGGCTGCCGGTGGACCTGGGGGAGGCGAGCAGCCAGCTCAGGGTGGTGGCGGCCAACAGCCAGGCCAGGGCCAACAACCAGGCCAGGGTCAACAGCCGGGCCAGGGACAGCAGGGTGGCCCGGGCGGACCTCCCGATCTCGACGCGGCCGCGGCGGTCCTGGGTATCCCCGTCACCGAGCTCGAAGCGGCGCTCGGTGCGCCGCCGCCCGACCTTGGCGCTGCAGCCGCAACGCTGGGAATCACCGTCGAAGCGCTAGAGGCGGCTCTGTTCGGCTGATGCCTCGCGCGGTTCATCGAGCGTGTCGCTGGAACCGCCGAACAAGGTGAGGCCCAAGAACCCGAGGACCACGAAGATCTGGGCGCCGACACCGATCAGCTGCGAGGTGCCGAGCTGCTCGGCGGTGAACATCAGGAAGATGTAGGGGCCGAGCACGCTCACGACGATGATGACCGTGTCCCGAGTGACGCCTCCCGAGTCCCGCTGGGACCGACCGGCGATCGCCCGAGCCAGTCGACCGCTGGCTCGGGCATACGGCACTGCGGTGCCAAATGCCATGAGCGCGAACACGGCAAGCGCCCATGCGGCGACATCGAGTTCGGCCCAGGCGTACCAGCAGCGGAACCCGTTCCAGACCAGGACCATGATCGTCCAACCGAGCGCCAGCTGGCCGAGTTCGGCGTCGTACTCGACGGTGCCACGATCGCTACGCATCGGACCCTGCCATAGCGAGGCGATCGGCGACGACCCGAGCCAGGTTGCGCAGCAACCGCACGGCGATCGGGTCGCGTTCGTCGATGAGGGCGTTGAGTGCCGAGGCTTGGAATGCGACGGCACGCACGTCCGACACCGCGACCACATCTCCGCTGCGCCGATCCTCGAGCAGGAAGGTCATCTCGCCCACGACGTCGCCCGCGGCAAGCATGGCGAGCGGCACGCCGTCTCGCCGCACCTCGCAGGCCCCTTCGAGCAGCACATAGAGGGTGCGCGCGGTCTGCCCGGATCGGATGAGTGCGTCGCCTGGCGCGAAGCGCATGTCTGCCCCACGGCTGGTCAGCAGATCGAGTTCCTCACGAGTGAAGCCATCGAGCATCCGTGGTCTCGAGTCCGCCGCGGTGGTGAATGCGTCGAGGGCGTCGACGGTCGAGGCATCGACGTCGGCCGTGCCCAGGTGTGTTCCGAACGCCTCGCGGACCTGGGCGATGGTGATGGGTGAGCGCAGTTCGTCGGTGAAGAAGCCCGCCAGCGGAGAACCGATCTCGGCAAGATGGTCGTGATCGCCGACGAACACGAGCGGCACGAGTATCCCGCTCGTCGGATGGTTGTAGAGCCGGGTGTAGGGCACGAACCCGAAGTTGCGATAGAGCGGCACGAGGTGTGCCTCGCAGCAGGCGAAGCCGGTCGTGGCCCCGAGCCCGAATGCCTCGATCGACGCGGCGCTCATCAAGTCGCCGGCGAGGTTGCCGGCGCGCTGGTCTGGCTCGACCATGAAACGGTCGGCGACGACATAGCGGGCAGCGTCCATCAGGCCGTCGAAGCGGTTGAGCTGGAAGCACTCCACCGTGTCGGCTTCGCTGCGGGCGATCGCTCCGGGCACGATGCGGACGGTGCCGATCGCCTCGCCGTCGCGCTCGGCCAACACGATCCGAGATCGTTCGTCGTTCGGTAGACGGAGGGTCTTCTGCTCGTGGTCGGCGAGATGTCGCAGCAGGTTCAGCTGCTCGCAGTAGACGCGGTAGCGAAGCCGCGCGACCCTCGCGAGGTCCTCGTCGTCGGACGCGACGCGAACGTCGATCCTTGTGCCCGTTGATTCCGCCATGCACCGAACGTTGTAGCACGCCGGTTCGGACAACTCCGTGCAGAATCCGAGAGAGTCTCGGCTGACGTTGGCACGTTCGGGTTTGGCATGATCGTTTCATGACGGATCAGAGCGTGATGGACCGAACGCAGCCAGTCGCCACCGAAGATCTCGATCACGAGGTCATCGTCATCGGTGCCGGCGTCGCCGGCATCTACCAGATCAAGCGATTGGTCGACGGCGGCATCGATGCCACCGTCCTCGAGGCCAGCGAGGACCTCGGTGGAACCTGGTGGAACAACCGGTATCCGGGTGCCCGCTTCGATTCCGAGAGCTACACCTACGGCTACTCGTGGAGCAAGGAGCTGCTCGACGAGTGGCACTGGACCGAGCGATTCTCGCCCCAGCCCGAGACCCTCAAGTACCTGAACTATGTCGCCGAGAAGTTCGACCTACGCCGTCACATGGAGTTCGGCAAGCGGGTCGAGGCGATGCGCTGGGACGATGACGGCCACTTCTGGACCATCGAGCTGGCCGGTGGAGAAGCCCGAACCTGTCGCTTCGTGTTCACCGGGCTCGGCCTGTTGTCCGTTCCGACCCTTCCTCGGATCGAGGGGATCGAGGACTACCAGGGACTGGCATGGCATCCGCATGACTGGCCCCACGAACCGGTCGATCTGTCCGACAAACGTGTCGCCATCATCGGTACCGGAGCCACGGCGATCCAGATCATCCCTGAGGTCGCCAAGGAAGCCCAGCATCTGACGGTGCTGCAACGACGGCCGAACTGGGCAGCACCGCTCAACAACTCGCCGATCGACGACGAGGAGATGGCGGATATCCGGCGCCGCTACGACGAGATCTTTGCGACGTGCGCATCGACGCCAGGCGGCTTCGAGCACGCACCTGACCGACGCGGCTTCTGGAACGTCAGCCGCGAAGAGCGGCTCGAACTCTGGGATCGCCTCTACGACGGCCCGGGCTTCGGCATCTGGTTGCAGAACTTCACCGAGATCTTCATGGACAAGGACGCCAACGCCGAGTTCTCTGACTACATCGCCGAGCGCACCCGCCAGCGCATCGACGATCCCGCGGTCGCCGAGAAGTTGATCCCGACCGATCACGGATTCGGCATCCAGCGGGTTCCGATGGAGACGAACTACTTCGAGACGTACAACCGCGACAATGTGACCCTGCTCGATGTCGGCGACGAACCGATCCAACGCATCACCGAGACCGGCATCGAGACGACCGGCGGTCACTACGACTTCGACGTCATCATCTACTCGACCGGGTTCGACGCCTTCACCGGGGCCTACGACAAGCTCGACATCCAGGGGGTCGACGGCCAGCGGTTGGCGCACAAATGGCACGACGGGCCCATGACCTACTACGGGATCCTGGTCCATGGATTCCCGAACTTCATGATGATTCCGGGACCGCAGTCGGCGGTGGTGAACTTCCCCCGCACCGTCGAGACGACGATCGATTGGGCAACGCCCCTGATGGAGTTCGCCCGCGAGCATGGTCACACCAAGTTCGATGCGAGCGAGGCCGCCGAGCAGGACTGGTTCAAGGAGGTCGTGCTCTGGTACGAGCGGCTACTGATCAAGACGAGCCAACACTGGATGACCGGCTACAACTCGAACCTCGATGGTCATGAGTACGGCAAGATTCGCTACAACGTCTACAACGGCGGCGGGCCGAAGTACGTCCGGATGATCACCGACACCGCCGAGCAGGGGTATCCCGGCATCGACTTCGCCTAGTCCGGAATACGAGCGTGCTCTCGCTCGGTGGCGAGCCGTCGCGCCCGCTGTGGCATCGACGCGCCCAATCTTGACACTCCGTGTGGGACGTGTCACTCTTTGTGGCTGGTGTGGGCTGAAGTCGCTGGACGTTCGCGTGCGTCGCGCGCGTGGTGCACACTGCTCGTCGCGTGGCTGCTGATCGCCACCGCCGTTCCTCTCGCTGCCCCGAACGCGCGAGCCGACGGTACGCCGCCCCGGTCGACCGCTCTTGCCGGCTCAGCAGCGCCAGCTGCTCGACTTGCCGCCACATCTGAGGCACCGGCACTTGCGGCGGTCACCATCGTGGATGCTGCGCTCCGGACCCCGGATCCGGCCGCTCGTGGCGACGTTGGTGCACAAGACCACGCGGCGATTTCCGGCGCTATCCACCGGGCGGATCACAAGGCCGCCTGGCGCGCTGCACTCGTCATTCCTACGCCGACCGTGCTGCCGAGCCCCACCCCGAACCCGACACCGACCGCTGCACCGCTCCCGCCGCCAGCTCCGGCACCGCAGCCGAACCCGGCACCTGTGGTCGAACCGGAACCGGTCGGGGACTCCACACCCGAGCCACTGCCGTGTCCCGATTGGTCGGTCAGTGCCGTCATGGCCGACCCGCACAGCGACTGGGACGGCGATGGACGCTCGAACAGCTTCGAGATGAACGACGCCACGAGCCCGTGCGTGTCCGAGACGCTCCTCGATCCCCACCCGATCGGGGTCCCCGTCGCCTCGACCAACGGCGCCTGCCCGGACTGGTCGATCAGCGCGGTCATGGCCGACCCGAACACCGATTGGGATGGCGACGGCCGGTCGAACCTCAAGGAGCTCGACGGCGCAACCGACCCGTGCCTACTCGAGGCGCTGGTGCAGCCGGACGAAGTCGTCGAGCTCCCGCAGACCGTCTCGGTTGGGGCGTGTCCCGCGTGGTCAGTGAGCGCGGTCATGGCCGACGCAGACTCCGACTGGGATGGCGATGGCCGGTCGAACCTGACAGAACTCCATGGCGCGTCCGACCCGTGCCTGGCCGAGTTCGTGCCGGTCGTGCGCACCGCAAGCTCCGCCACGGCCCCGGCGATCTCCGCTGAGGAAGCCTGTCCCGACTGGGACGTACAGGCGGTGTTCACCGATCTCGACGGTGATTGGGACGACGACGCCACGTCGAACTTCGACGAGCTGCTGGCGGGTTCCGATCCCTGTTTTCATGGGGATGCGGGCGCCACAAACCCGTTCGCAACGCCTGTCGAACCGACGCCGGAACCGACCCCCGTACCCGCACTGGAGCCGTCGGCCGAAGCGTCGCTGACCGACGACACGATCGCCCTCGAAGCGACGCCGGAGCCGACCGTCGAGCCAACGCCGGAGCCGACCCCCGAGGTGGTCCTCGGCAGCGCCGAGATGCTGCCCGAAGGGGACGATGCCGAAGCCGCCGGCACCGATGCTCCGGCTGGCTCCGACACCGTCGAGATCGTCGCCGAGCCGACCCCCGAAGCGACGCCCGAACCCACGCCGGAGGCGACGCCCGAACCCACGCCGGAGCCGACCCCCGAACCCACGCTGGAGCCCACCCCGGAGCCGTCGCCCGAACCCACGCCGGAGCCGACGCCGGTGCCAGCAAGCGGGCCCGTCGTCCTGGAGGCTCCCGGTGCCGAGATCACCGTGTCGGCGGATCAAATCGTCGTCGTCGATGGCGCCGGAAACCGCTTCACGCGGCCGCTCGGCGCACCGCTCGAGATCGTTGCAACGGCGGGCGATGACACGATCGTCATCGCCACCGCTGAGCCGGTCGTCATCTCGATCGACGGCGGCGGGGGAGCGGACACCCTGTTCGGTCCGGCACTGGACCTCAACTGGTACATCACCGGATTCGGATCCGGAACCGTGGCGACCGTCTCGTTCCACGACTTCGAGCGCCTGGTCGGCGCTGCCGACACCGAGGACACCTTCATCGTCCAGGCGGGCGGCTACGTCGCTTCGGTCGACGGCAATGATCGTGGCTTCGACACCATCGTCGTCGAGGATCCGGCGCCGAGCTCGACTTACACGGTGCGGGGCCCCGACGCCGGCGTGGTCACGCTGCACGACGGCATCCTCGAGTACCGCGGACTGGAGCCGGTCAACGTCGCCGGGACCAACGACTTCGAGCTGGTCGCCGGCGTCGGCGTCGAGGATGACATCAACCTCACCGTCGATCCCAACCCGCTCGCCACCGACGTGGTGGTGCTCGACAGTCCGGCGATGGAGACCCACAACCTGACCACGCCGACCGAGACCTTGATCGTCGACCTGGGTGACGAAGACGACGTGTTCACCATCGGTGCCGGGGTGCTCGAGCGGCTGCGGGACAACGGGGCGCTGCTGCGGGTGATCGGCGGGGATGGCGACGACCGGATCGTGCTCGACGATGACATTGCCGGCACCTGGAAGCTCACCGATGCCGACGCGGGCTCGTGGTTCGACAAGGTGGACCTGAACTTCGACCTTCGCACGCCGGACCTCGGCGCGGAACGGCGCTTCGATTTCGAGGGCATCGAGAACATCACCGGTGCGCTGACCGCGGTCGACCGGCTGATCATGCCGAATCGCCGGACCGTGCTGCCCGGCGAGTTCGACCCGCGGGCCGGCGATGTCGTGGTCAGCCTCGAGCAGTTCCACATCCACGCGACGAGCGCCACGCTCACCGGGGGGACCGAGAACGTCACCGTCGAGACCGGCGTGGCGTCCCGGCCGATCCTCGAGACCTTCGCCGCCGGCACCCCCGAGAAGCGACTCCGCGACTACTTCGATTCGCTCGACCCGGTCGGCACCGGCAACGGCGACATCGAGATCGACGCGACCTGGAGCACGTTGACCAACGTCGAGGTCGAGACTCAGACGATCGCCGTCAACGACGCCACCGTCTTCGTCGGAGCGAATCCCCAGTGGACGGTCGATGCAGCCGACCCGACCCGCGTGGTGAGCGTCAGTGATCCCACCCAGCTCGTCAAGCCGGTCGCATCGAGCCGGATTGATGGGTTGACGACCCTGGGCGTCTTCGCCACCGATGTCGACATCGCGCTCGTCCGGATGGTCCCCACGGCGCAGGCACTGCACAACCTGACCCTCGCGGTCCCGCCGGCGGTGCTCGAGGGACCGACCGCCCCACAACGCATCCGCCAGGTGTTCGTTGCCCTCGAGGCTGACGCGGCCACCGCCGAATTGACCGGCGATCTACCCGCCGGTCCGAGCATCACCGGCAGCCTCACGGGCGTGCAGCTGCGCCACAGCGGCGGCAAGAAGTGGATCGGGACGATCGGCCCGCCGGCCGTCGACTTCATCGACACCTACGGACCCGCTGGCCTTCAGATCCCGGTGACCGGTTCGCCCGACATCGCGATCGACTTCGACGGCACGCCGCTGAACGTCAAGGCTGCGGCCAACGCCCAAGTCCTCATCGGGTCGAACGTGCACGTCTCGGGTGCGCTGGCGATAGAGCGCACCGTCACCCGGGTCGACATCAGCACCGGTCTCACCACGCTCGAGCGAGAGGCGCTCAAGCGCATTCGCGCCTCTGGCGCCGATGCGGCTTCACGTCTCGCCCAGAAGCTCGCCGAGGCCGCGACCCTGGGTGGATTCCCGGGCGCCGGCGGTCTCGTGGACTTGGTCGACGAAGCCGACGCTCTCTTCGTCGCAGCTGAGCCCGTCGACCAGAACCAGCTCGGCATCGACACCGAGTTCAAGTCCATCTGGAACCTCGAGGTCGACGTCTCGACGATGTCCCTGAGCGGCGCAACCGTGTTCTTCGGGCTCGGCGCCGAATGGAACGACGACGGCGACGGTGTGATCGAGCCTGGCGAGCTCACCGGTGATCGCGGCATCCTCGCCAACGACGCCTCCTTCGCTCTCGTCAAGGCCGTCCCAACGCTCAACCAGTTCAAGAAGGTCAACGCGCCACGCTTTTCGGCAACCTCGGCATCGGCCGCCTCGATCGAACTGATCGGTTTCGGCCCGATCGACGGCACCGGCGGACCGACCCGCTACGCCTCGAACCAGGGCACTCCCTGGAAGGGGAAGGACCTCGGCCCGCCGATCATCGACTGGGCCGCATCGTTCCCCGCGGCTGGCGGGGATCCGGCCGGGTTCCCGGTGCTCACCGCGCCGGCGACCAACACCACCCCGGCCGTCTTCGAGTTCTTCGACTACGACGGGCAGCGTCGTCAGGAAGCCAGTGTTCAGAACCTGATGGTCGGTCTCGGGGGCTTCGTCCATCTCGAAGGCGACTTCACCTTCGTCAAGGGCCCACAGGTCGAGGTCGACATCCTCACCGGCCTCGCTGCTGCAGAACGGGCCGCGCTCCAGGGCGTCGGCGCTCTGGCCGGACAGTTCGCATCGTTGCAGCCGATTCGCGACGCCGTCAACGCGACGACGATCACGGTCGACGCCGGGTTCACCCGCATCGAGAATCTCACGGTCGACACGCTGACCCTGGGCGCCGACAACGTCATGGCCCGTATCGGCATCGCCGGCGTCGAGTTCGTGGTGCCCGACGCCCAGGTCGCCTATGTCGCGGCGAAGCCGGTGATCAACCAGATCCCCGGACTCGACCTGGGCTTCACCGCCATCTCGGTTTCGGGTGCCAACCCGATGCTCGACGCCTTCGACCAGGTTGAGATCTCGGGGGACGCCATCGAGGTCGTCTACAACTGGGGCAAGCTCTGGCCGACCAAGTCGGGTCCACCCGTGGTGGATTGGAAGGCGTCATTCCCCGAGGAGACGGGCGGGGCCGACAATGACGGCGACGGCTTGACCGACGAGCCGGCCGGATTCCAGGTCGAGGTCAAGCCCGAGAACGGCGCTGACCCCGCGGTGCAGCGCTATGTCGACTTCGACAATCGTCGCCGCGGCGCGAGCGTGACGAATGCGACGATCGCACTCAGTCAGTTCGTGCACGTCGCCGGCGATCTCGGGATCGAGATGGGCGGCATCCACACCGTCAACATGGTCGACTCGCTCCTCGACACGTCGGTGGTGAGCGCCATCGCCGATGAGGTCAAGGCGATCATCCCCGGAATCGACGACGCCACGATCGACGCCGTGATCGGTGTCGCAACCAAGGATCTCGAGTTCCTGACGGTCGCGGTGAACGACGCCGAAGCCTTCGCCGGCTACGGCGGTCCGTACTGGAGCTTCGACCGCGATGCGGTCGCCAACGGCGGCAATGGCAACGGCATGTTCGATCAAGCCGAGGCCAACGACAAGGCGGTCGGCGTGCGTCTCGGTGATCTCGATCTTGCCGGTGCGCTCATGAAGCCGCTCAAGATCGCGGGCAGACCGGTCGATCCGATCAAGTACTTCGCCGCTCGTGCGGTGGCGGCGGAGCTCGAGCTCGTCGGCCTGGGCGATGTCGCCGGACGCGGCATCGAGGCGACCGGCAAGCGCATCGCGCTCGAACTGAACATGTCGACCCCCACGCTCAAGGGAATCTCCATTCTCCCGGTCGTCGATTTCTCGACGACCGACTTCGGCTTCGATTTCGACGGCGACGACGTGACCGACCCCGGGTTCTTCGCGTTCTCCGACTTCAGCGCCACGGTGCCGGGGGACTGCACGGTCGACCCCGCGGTGGCACCTTTGCCGACCGGTTGCCTCTTGTTCGATTCGTTCCGGATCCGAGTCGAGGCGGACTATGTCGAGGTCGACCTGCTCAACGTCGCCACGCTCTACGGATCGTTCCTGCTCGATGTCGGCGCGGCCGAGGATGTCACCGTCACCGGGCCAGCCGGCACGACCACCCACGACGTCGCCATGCTGACGGTCGGTCTCGCCGACGTGAGTGGCTTCGTGGGCTTCGACGGGCCGTACTGGGACATCACCCGCGACGATCCGGCGAACGGCGGAGACGGCGACGGTGAGTTCGACGCGAACGAGGCCAACGGCAACGCGAAGGGCTTCGCTCTGAGCGACGGCACCGCCGGCATCGCCATCGCCCTGGATCGCTCGCTCGACACCAGCGTTTCGGTCGGCGGCTGGATCGGGCTCGACATCTCGTTTGCCAGCTTCTCGTTCCAGGGCATTCCGGCCGACGTCGTCACCTTCAACGGAGCGTTCGGCATTCGAGCCAACGCCGGCGTTGGCGTCAATGCCGGAAGTATCTCTGCGGTCAAGTGGGCGACGAGCTTCCCCGTCGATCTCGGCGCCGACCCGCCGAGGCCGACCGCCGGCTTCCGGATCCAGCCCGGCAATCTCGCGCAGCCTGTCGTCCTCGACGACGAGGGCTTCCTGATCCACGTATTCCTGGCCGGCGAGGTCGCCATCCACGCCAACGGCCAACAGCTCGCGGCCGTGAACGGCGACTTCTTCTTCGAGATCAAACCCACCTCGCTTGCCCTCGTTGCCTTCGGCAGCGTGACCGTGTGGCCGACATCGACCGATGCCCAACTCATCAACCTCACCGGCGCTGGTGTGCTCGACATCAGCAGTGCCGGAGTGGCCGCCGACTTCCGGGTCGACCTCTCGATCGACCTCCCCGGTTTCCGGGTCGGCGGCAATGCGCGGGTCGCGCTCAACACGACGAGCACGAACCAGACGATCGAGCTCCCCAGTGCCTTGGTCGACATCCTGGAGAACGCGCGACCGACCAACGCCAGTGCCGCTTACGTGCTCGACAACTACCTCGTGCCGTGTGGCGCCGGGCAGTGCTACACGATCAACCGCGCGGCACCCCCGCTGCTCAAGCCCAACGGCACTCCCGACAGCGCGGTGATCGGCCCGCTGCTCAATGGCGGCGCCATCGGTTCGAGCACCGCCGCCGGCGACCCGTGGCTCGCCGTGATCCTCGGCGCCGAGTTCCGCTTCCTGGACAAGAACGCCGCCAACCCCAATGCCCGCGGTGTTGGCGCCATCCAGCTGAACGCCGGTCAGCTCAGCGTGCTGGTGCAGTTCGACTTCCAGCTCGGTCCCGACGACATCAGCATTAAGTTCTCCGCTCCCGGCGCGATCGACATCGACAACAGCGGTGTGCTGCTGACGATGGGCGTCACGATCGATCAGAACTTCCGGAAGATCGCCGAGGTCAATGCCACCGGCACGCTCACGATCAACACCCGACTCGGTCTCGGGTCGTTCTTCCGCATCTCGCTCAGTGGCGGTATCGACCTGCTCGGGATCATCCCGGTCACCGTGCAGAACCTCGCCCTGACGGTCGGCAACAACAACTTCTGGTCGATCAATGCCACCGGGCTTCAGATGGGCTTCTTCGGTCTGCCGTTCCCGATCACCGGAAACCTGTACCTCGACTCGACCGCCGCGGTCTCGGTTGGGCTCACGGCCAACTTCGAGCTGAGCGCTGGCCCCGGGTCGATCGGGGGAGCGCTCACCGCGAACCTGTGCCTGTTCCGCTGTGGGCCCGGTCGCCCACAGTTCGTGTTGAGCTTCGGCGGCAGCCCGGGCGCAAGTTTCGAAGGCGTGAGCCTGTTCAGCGTCACGGCGAGCGGTGAGGTGTCAGCGAATCTCGGCCCGAACGCGCAGCGCCTGGACCTGTCCCTGTCGGTTCGCGGTTCCGGGTACTTCCTGCGATGGGTCAGCAAGGTGCTGTCGCTGTTCACGAGCTGGAGTGGCTGGGAGCCGAAGCTCGAGACGCCGTCGTTCAACATCCCTGTGGGCGCACTGGTGCTGCCGTCGCTCCCGCTGGAGAACCTGCGTCCGCCGGCACCGATGCTCGCGACCCAGACGGGCAATGTGCTCACCCTCAACGTCGGGGCCCGCGCCGGCGTGCGTCGACCCGACCTTCAGGGCTTCCAGCCGCACGAGCACTACATCGTCTCGCTCGACTTCTTCGACCCGACCAAGCTGACCGTCCAGGCCTTCGGCGTGAAGGAGACGTTCAGCGGCGTGACCCACATCGTCGGTGACTTCGGCACGGGCAACGACATCCTGGTCGTGAACACCGGCGTCGCCGCCAGCATCGACGTCCGGGGCGGCTCGGGCAACGACCTGATCGAGTACCGGGGAACATCATCGGCGGTGATCCATGGCGATTCGGGTAACGACCATCTGACGATCGGCACGACCGCCACGGGCGGTCTCCTCATCCGAGGCGGCGCGGGGAACGATCTGCTCCAGACGCAGACCGTGACCGGCACGGGGCTGTTCGGCGAAGGCGACAACGACGTGCTGCGCGGCGGACCCGGCCCCGACCACCTCGACGGCGGCGCCGGCAACGATGATCTGCACGGTGGCGGAGGCCCAGACAATCTGGTGGGCGGCATCGGCAATGATCGTGCGATCGACGTGCTGGCGAACCTCATCGCCGGGGATGCCTTCGACCCCGGAGCTGGCTATGACGAGGTCCTGCTGTCCGACGGTGTCTCCAACGACGTCGTGACCCTCGGCATGGTCGGCCCGGCGCTGCTCATCGACCGCGCGGCGGGGAGCTTGACGGTGCAGCCCGGCGTGGAGAACCTGGGCCTGAACCTCGGCGAGGGCGCCGACACATTCACCATCAATGGGGCGATCGATGCCGCCGGCGTGCAGTCGGTGACCGTCGATGTCGGTGCGAACGCCAACGCTCTGACACCGGGTGCGGTCGACGGAAACCCCGATACCTCGATCGACCGGGTGACGCTCAACCTCACCGGTGCCGACGACGTCGTGAACTTGGCGACGTTCCTGCGGGCCGGCGATGACACGGTGCTCGCCGCACTCTGGGAGCAGCACTTCCGACTGGTGCTGGCCGGAACCTCGGCCGATCTCGACATCCTGACCATCGACGGCTTGGCGGGTGACGACATTCTCAACGCACGAGTCGACGAAGTGGTGCTCGATCGGTTGAACCTGATCGGCGGCGCCGACGACGACTTGATCCTCGGCACACCCGATGACGACGTCATCGACTCCGGAAGCGGCAACGACCGGGTGTCCGGCGGGCGCGGGACCGACACCTTCATCGATGTTTCGGGCGACGACACGTTGTTCGAGTTCGACGCGTTCGACTTCGGGCTCTACGGCAATCTGTTCGTGACGGGCACCGCCCAGACGGCAGGGGTCGGCGAGGACTTCGCCGTCACCGGCTTCACGGGTGCCGCAACCGAGGAGGACCCTTCGGTCTTCGAACGAGCGACGATCGCCGGCAGTTCGGCGGGCGAGGCGAACCTGTTCACCGCGGGCGTGAACGATACGGGAATGGTCGCCGTCAACGGGATCTTGAGGGCCGTCACGGCGCTCTCGCGGATCGTCGACTTCAACGGGTTCGGTGGCGACGACACCTACCTGATCGAACAGGGCGGCCTCGCCGGTGCCGTGATCGACGTCTTCGAGAATGATCGGCAGATCATCTTCCGGGACGACAACGGGAACGGTGTCGAGGATGGGGGCATGGATCTCGACGGAGTGGCGCCCGAGGAGTTCATCGATCCCGGAGACGTGTTCCCGGACATCTTCGTGGGCGCCAACGCCGGCGGGAACGACAAGATCATCATCAAGGGCAGCGACCGGGCCGATCGAACTCGGATCGAGGGCGGCGCGCCCCGTGTCTTCGGCGACGACCCGGGCGCTGTGAGCCACCCGAACACGCGGTTCTCCTTGTCCGAGGTCGGCCTGCCGGTTTCAGTGCTGTCGGTCGGGGACCGGATCGAATCGGTCGACCTCTTCCAGCGCGACGGCGACGATGTCGTGGCGCTGCGCAACCTCAAATCGACCCTCGAGGTCGCGTTGGGCGAGGGCGACGATCGACTGTTGATCGGCACGATGGCCGACGAAGCCGGCCCAACGAACCAGGGCGGACTGCTCGACGAAATCGACGCCAAGGTGACGGTCCGCGGCGAAGCCGGCATCGACCACCTGGACCTCGATGACTCGGGTGACCTCACCGACAACGCAGGGGTGCTCACCGATGCGACGGTGCGTGGTTTCGGCCTGCACCCCGACGGCGTCGACTTCACCGGCATCGAGGGCACGATCACGCTCAACGCCAGCCAGGGTGCGGACACGATCGAGGTGCCGAGCGTGGCGCCCGGAACGCCGGGCACGAACCCGCCACAGATCGCATTGACGACCGTTTTCGGCAACGGCGGCGCCGACGAGATCTTCGTGACCGCCCCCGACGTGCCGAACGCCCGGCTCGTCGTGTTCGGCGGCGATGACGACGACATGATCGATGCCCAGACTCGTGCCCCGGTTGCGGCACTTCCGATCATCGCGTTCGGCAACGCGGGCCAGGACCGACTGTTCGGTGGTGATGGTGCTGATGCGCTCTTCGGCGACGACGGGCGCGTGGCGATCCTCGGACCGAACGGCGTCGAGCAGTTCGGCGGGCCCGACGTGGCTCTGCCCGTCGCACTCGGCACCGCCGAGGTTGCGGTCTTCAGCGTCGCCGGAGGTGGCGGTCCGGCCACCGATCTGATCCGAGGCGGCCGAGGCGAGGACATCGTGGTCGGCGGGGCGGACGGCGATGACCTCGACGGTGAACTCGGTCGTGACATCGTGATCGGCGACCAGGGGCTTGTGCTGCTCGATGTCATCGGCGCCGCGTCCATTCCGCGGCGGATCCAGACGCTCGATGCGCCGGTGACGGGCGACGACACGATCTTGTCGGTCGACGACTACGCCGCACTCGGCGGTTCGGGCGCTGACCGAATCAACGTGGGTGCGCCGGCATCGCCCAGCGACGACGTGTTCTTCGGCGACAACGGTTTGGTGCTGTTCGAGACGGGTACCGGTGCTTCCGTCCTGATGGCGGTGATCACGTCGGACAACGCCACGGGAGGCGTCGACCAGATCGTGAGCGGCGACGGTAACGACGTCGTGCTCGGTGGACCCGACGCCGACCTCCTCCAAATCGGCACCGCCCCCGGAACGGGCGATCAGGTCCTGGCATTCGGCGACAGCGGCTCCGCCGTGTTCGCGGCAGTCGGCGTCCCGCTGGTCGAGATGGCGATGACGACCGACCTACCCGGCGGCGCCGACCGGGTCGAAATCGTCGGTGCCCGTTCCGTGGTGTTCGGTGGTGCAGCTGCCGACGCGATCATCACCGGGATCGACGCGAACGATCTGGGTGACGACATCGTGTTCGGCGACTTCGGATCGGCGACGTTCGACACAACCACCCCGCGACCGCTCGTCACGGCAGCGATGGCGACCGACGCACCCGAGGGCGGGCCGGACTCCATCTCGACGGGCGGCGGCAACGATCTCGTGTTCGGCGGCGCGGGAGGCGACACCGTCGACACCGCGGCAGGCGCCGACATCGTGTTCGGCGACTTCGGATCGACGGCGCACGACGTCGTCGAAGAGGCCGGTGTCACCCGCAGCGTGGTCCGCGAGGCGACGTCGGCCGATGTCGATGAGGGCGGAGACGACGACGTTTCGCTCGGCATCGGTGCAGACATCGGCGTCGGCGGTGCGGGCAGCGATCGGATCGGCGTCCATCCAACCGGGGGCGCCGGCGACGACGATCGGAGTCCCGACACTGTGGCCGGCGACAATGCCGCGTTCACCTTCGCGACCGGCTCGGGTATGCCGGAGCGCATGCGTCTCGAGACGCTGCGGTCCGATGCCGACGGCGACGACGAGATCACCACCGAGCAGGGCTCCGATGTGGCGTTCGGCGGCGGAGGCAGCGATCGGATCAACATCGGACCGGGATCGGAACCGTCGGTGGCCATCGGTGACGCCGGACGCGTCGTGTTCACCGCCGGGGAACAGCTGAGCGAGGTCGTGTCCACCGACGCCGACGTCGGCGGCAGCGACGAGATCCTGGCCGGTGCCGGACCCGACGTCTTGATCGGCGGGCCGGGGTCGGATCGCCTCGACGCGGGCGGCGGTTTGGCGAACGACGTTGTGCTCGGCGACCTCGGAGCCGCAACGTTCCTCGGCGCCTTCCAACCGCTCACCGTCCGAACCGCGTCACCGCATGTGGGTGCCGGCGACTTCATCGTCTTGGGCGGCGGTGATGACCTTGGCTTCGGCGGCGCCGGATTCGACTTCGTTTTCGCCGGCGAAGGGGACGACGTGCTGGCCGGTGATCATGCGACGGCCAGCTTCTTCGACGCCGCGAGCGGCTGGCTCGGCGCGGTGTGGTCGGTGATGAGCATCGATCCGAACTTCGGCGGAAACGACCTCCTCCGGGGCGACGGCGGAGCGGACATTCTGATCGGCGGTGCGCTCGACGACGAGGCCTACGGAGGCGCCGGACCCGACATCGTGTTCGGTGACTTCGGCCGCTTCGATCGAGGTCTCGGCGGGGCGGTGCTCTGGCGGTCGATCTTCGTTGATCCGGACTCGCTCGGCGGCGACGACATGGTGTTCGGGGACGATGGTCCGATCGGCGATGCCTTCAACGCGGCAGCTGACAACGACGATGCCGTGATCGGCGGCCAGGGCAGCGACCAGATCGACGGCGGACTCGGCGACGACGATCTGATCGGTGGTCACAACGTGATCGGTGGCGTCGACGGGTCGGACACGATCACCGGCAGCTTCGGCGACGACGTGATCGCCGGTGACAACGCGTTCATCGACCGGCCAGCGGGGTCTGCCACGCGTATGGTCAGGCTCTTCGATCATCTGGATGGGCTTGGCGCTGGCGATCGCATCGACGGCGGATCCGGGATGGATCGGATCTTTGGCCAACTCGGCAGCGATGTCTTGCAGGGCGGGCTCGACGAGGACCAGCTCATCGGTGGTCCGGGCGACGACCAAATCGACGGCGGGCCCGACGACGACATCGTGCTGGGCGGCGACGGCGTTGTCGGTGCGCAATCGATCGTGCTGTTCGATCGTGTGCAGCTCATCGGACGGGTCGACGGCAGCGCAGACCTGGCCGACGGCATGTGGGCGGTGTTCGGCGCAGGAGGCACTGGCCTCCTGGTCGCCACATTGCCGACCACCGACGACGACGTGTTGCGCGGCGGTGGTGGCGCCGACCTGATCTTCGGGCAGGCGGGCAACGACATGATCGAAGGAGGTCCTGGTGACGATGTCGCCTCCGGCGGTGCAGGTGACGACGATGCCGACGGCGGACCCGGCGCCGACCTGGTGCTCGGTGGCTCGCTGCTGAACGCCGTCGTCGGGCAACTGATGCCAGCCGTCGCACGCGGCTTCCACCTGGTCTCGGTCGCCCCCGACGCTGCGTCGCAGTTCGACGCGCTGAACGGCGACGTGCGGCTCGTCCCAGATCTCTGGAGCGAAGATCGTTCGCTCGACTGCATCGGGCCGGGGGTGCGACCGGTCCGCCAAGCACAACCGCTGACCACCGGTGCGGGCCAGACCGTGGGCCTCGTCGGGCCGCTCGCGTCGGTCGAGATCCATCGTTCGGGTGGTGTCATCGACGATGCGGATGTACTCGCCGGGGCGGGCGGCGATGACATCATCGTGCGCGACGGGCTCTATCAGGACCTTCCCGGCACCGGCGCAGAAACGTCGCCCGAGTCGGCCGAGACCGCAGCGTTGGCGGCCCAGCTCAGGACGGTGCTGGAACTCCTTCGTTCGGTCGCCACCGCACAGACGGGTGCTGCCGAGCCCAGACAAACCGGTGCCGACGAGCTGACAGGGGATTCGGGCGAGGATCGCCTGATCGATGGGGCGCTCGTGCTTGCCGCCCCGACCGGATCGGATGCCGGTGATGGCGACGAGGATGAGGAGCCGGTCGATGACACGTTGGTCGCTGGGCTGACGTCGACACTGCAGGCGGCCGAAGCGCTGCTCGCGGCCGATCCGGCCTCGACGCCGCTCGTCATCGCACCGACGATCATCGTCGCCGATGAAGATGACACGGTCGTGTCCGGCGGCTGCACCGTCGAGACCAGTGCCGCGGAGTGGCCGATACCCGGCCCCACTGGGTGGGTCACCACTGAGTGACGAGCCGGGGGCGGGCTCGCCGCCGACGATTCCAGGGCCGGACCGCGGCTCTCGTAGTCTCGAGGTGTCCAAAAGGGGGATCCATGACCACTGGCGCCATCACGCGTCTGCTCGTCGCCAACCGCGGCGAGATCGCTATCCGCATCTGTCGAGCGGCCTCTGACGCGGGCATCACCTCCGTCGCCGTCCATTCGGAGGACGACGCGTCGTCGCTGCATGTTCGTCTTGCCGACGAGGCGGTCGCCCTCGATGGACTCGGAGCTGCCGCGTATCTGGACATCGAGGGTGTCGTTGCTGCGGCGGTCGACGCCAGTTGCGACGCGGTGCACCCGGGCTACGGCTTCCTGGCCGAGAACGATGACTTCGCTGCCGCGGTCGAAGCGGCCGGCCTGATCTTTGTCGGTCCGACGCCGGACCAACTCGGGCTCTTCGGCGACAAGGCACGCGCCCGACAGGCCGCGTCCGCCGCTGACGTGCCGGTCCTGGCGGGAAGCGACGAGTCCGTGTCCCTCGAAGCCGCCCAGTCCTTCCTCGAGGGCCTGGGTGCTGGAGGCGCGGTCATGCTCAAGGCCGTCGCCGGTGGCGGCGGGCGCGGGAGTCGCAGCGTCACCTCGGTCGACGAGCTCGCTGACGCCTATGCCGCATGTGCTCGCGAGGCCCAGATGGCGTTCGGCAACGACGCCCTGTTCGTCGAGGAGTTCGTTGCGAACGCCCGCCACATCGAAGTCCAGATGGTTGGCGACGGGAGTGGTGCGGTCACCCACCTGGGTGAGCGCGAGTGCAGTGCGCAGCGCCGCTACCAGAAGGTGATCGAGATGGCGCCGGCTCCGGCGCTCGATGACGGGCTGCGAGCGGAGATCCACGCCGCGGCGATGCGGCTCGCCGGGTCGGTCGAGTACCGAAATCTCGGCACCTTTGAGTTTCTCGTCGATGCCGACTCAGGGCGCTTCGTGTTCATCGAGGCCAACGCACGCCTGCAGGTCGAACACACGGTGACCGAGGAAGTAAGCGGTATCGACCTCGTCGCCACACAGTTGGCGATCGCGGCCGGTTCCTCCCTCGCAGAGCTCACCTTGACCGAGCCGGTCACGCTGCGAGGCGCCGCTGTGCAGTGCCGCGTCAACATGGAAACGATGCAAGCCAACGGCGCGGTGATGCCGGCGAGTGGCACGCTGGCGTCGTACGACCCGCCGAGCGGTCCCGGCGTGCGAGTCGACGGCTTCGGGTACTCGGGCTATGCGACGAGTAGTGCGTTCGACTCGCTCCTCGCAAAGGTGATCGTCAAGGCGCCGACGCACGCGGCGGCAATTGCCAAGTCGGCGAGGGCGCTGAGCGAGTTCCGGATCGACGGAGTTGCGACCAACCTCGCCTTCCTCGCTGCCCTGCTGGATCGTCCCGAGCTGGTCGATGGCACGCTTGACACCCGGTTCATCGACACGCATGCGGCCGAGCTGGTCGAGGCAGCAGCGGCGGCGCCGACCCGATGGGGCGCGGGAGGGCAGTCGCCGGACTCCGCCGATTCCGGGCTGGCCGGCGCCCAGGTCGACACCACCGACCCGATGGCGCTGTTCAAGCATGCCGACGACGTTCGTGCCGCCGCAGCCGACACGTCCGACGACCGGCCGGAGCTGACCGCTGCCGACGGGTCGGTCGGTCTACCTGCTCCGATCCAGGGGACGATCGTGGCCGTGTCTGTCGAAGAGGGCCAGGCAGTCCGAGAGGGCATGCCGTTGGTGATCCTCGAGGCCATGAAGATGGAGCACGTGATCGCGGCCGACCGGACCGGCATCGTCACCCAGGTCAGCTGTGCGGTCGGCGATGTGATCCGCGAGGGCTTCCCCCTCGTGTTTGTGCTCGACGCCGATGTCGATGTCGACGCCGCCGGTGACGACGAGGCGATCGACCTCGACCACATCCGGAGCGATTTGCTCGAGCTCTACGAGCGCAAGGCGTACACGCTCGATGAGAACCGCCCCGAGGCCATGGAGCGACGGCAGCGCAAGAATCAGTGGAGCGCTCGCCAAAACCTGGAGGCGCTGGTCGACAAGGGGAGCTTCCGCGAGTACGGGCCGCTCGTCGTCGCAGCGCAACGAAAGCGCCGCACCGAGGAGTGGCTGCGCGAGCGGTCGCCGGCCGACGGCTTGGTCGGTGGTCTCGCCACCGTCAACGCGGATCTGTTCGGCCCCGAGGCGGCCCGCTGCATGGCGATCGCCTACGACTACACCGTGCTCGCCGGGACCCAGGGCACCCACAACCACTACAAGAAGGACCGGCTGTTCGAGGTCGCCCGGCGATACAAGCTGCCGCTGCTGATCTACACGGAGGGCGGCGGAGGACGCCCCGGGGACACCGAGTGGCACAACGTCATCGGGATGGACACGTACACGTTCACCCAGTTCTCCAAGTTGTCGGGCACCGTGCCACTCGTCGGCCTCAACTCCGGGTACTGCTTCGCCGGCAACACGGCGTTGCTGGCGTGCTGCGACGTCATCATCGCGACCAAGGGGTCGACGATCGCCATGGGAGGCCCGGCGATGATCGAGGGCGGCGGTCTGGGCGTGTACACACCCGAGGAAGTCGGCCCGATGTCGTTCCAGGTTCCGAACGGCGTGGTTGACATCCTCGTGGAAGACGACGCCGAGCTCGCCGAGATGGGCAAGAAGTACCTGTCCTACTTCCAGGGCGACCTGACCGAATGGGAGTCGCACGACCAGCGCAAGCTGCGTCACATCGTGCCCGAGAATCGGGTGCGGATGTACGACGTGCGTGAAGTCATCGAGACGCTGTGCGACGTGGATTCGGTGCTGGAGATCCGCAAGGACTTCGGCATCGGCATCATCACGTGCCTCGCCCGGATCGAGGGCAAGGCGGTCGGCGTCATCGCCAACAACCCGCACCACCTCGCCGGCGCGATCGACAGCGACGGCGCCGACAAGGGCGCCCGCTTCCTCCAGCTCTGTGACGCCTTCGGCCTACCGGTCATCTCGATCATGGACTGCCCGGGGATCATGGTCGGCCCCGATGCCGAGCGCGAGGCGCTGGTCCGCCACGCCGCTCGCATGTTTGTCACCGGTGCCAATCTCACGGTGCCGATGTTCGGCCTGGTGATCCGAAAGGCGTACGGGCTCGGCGTGCAGGCGATGTGCGGAGCCAGTTCGATGGCGCCCTTGTTCACGGTTGCCTGGCCGACCGCTGAGTTCGCTGGTATGAACATCGAGGGATCGGTCAAGCTCGGCTACCGCAACGTGATCGCCGAGCTGGAGACACCCGAGGAGCGCAAGGAACTCTTCGACAAGATGGTGGCCAAGGCGTATGAGAGCGCGAGGGCCGTGAATGGTGCTCAGTACTTCGGCATCGACGACGTGATCGACCCGGCCGAGTCACGGGACTGGGTGGTGTCTGGTCTGCGATCGCTTCCGCCCGAGGCGGCCGGCGCTGAACCGCGGCGCACCTACATCGACGCCTGGTAGCCGATGACCGACTGGCAGGATCTGAGTGCCCGGGGTGGGCTGGCTGGACACCACCTCGTGGGCTGGCTGATGTGGGATCGCGCCGCCATCGATGCGTACGCCGACCTGGGCATCGAGGAGGGCAGGGGCTGGGTTGTCGCCTGGCGAGTCGCCGCACTCGGCGACGCCAGTCCCGCCGTCGCTGCGGCTGCCACATACTCCATCCATCCGAACGTCGTCGAGTTCGTGATGAACCTCTACCGAGGCGTGGCGACGGCCGAGCAGATCCTGGCCGTTCGCGATACGGCGATCGAACCGGCCCTGCGCGATATCGCTCCCGAGGTCGCTGAAGGGCTCGGCGCACTGGCAACGGACTTGTGGCGCGGCGTCGATGTCGTGCACCACGGTGCACGGACGATGTTCCAAGCGCACCGTGCGCGACCTCGTCCGGACACGATCGACTCGTGCCTCTCCGGCTGGTTGGCGGCGAACTGTCTGCGTGAGCTACGCGGCGACAACCACTGGGCGCTTTGCGCGGCCGCTGATCTCGACGACGTGGAGGTCGGCCTACTGCACGCAGCGATGGTGGATGTGGACGAGTACGGAGGCGAGGAGTGGATTGCCCGAAGCCGTGGGGCCGACGATGCCGCGGTCTCCAGGGGATGGGAGCGGCTCGAGGCCAAGGGCTTCGCCGAGGGCGCACGACTGAGCGAAACAGGGCGACAGTTCCGCCAGGGTTTGGAGCGGCGCACCGATGCCCTGTGCGTCGACGCCTGGAAGGCCGTCGGTGCTGAAGCTGCCGAGGCGTATTGCGAGCTGATCGAGCGGAACCAGCAGGCGTTCAAGCAACGCATCGACGACACCGCCGGTCCTCGCTGGATGCCGGCGGTGCGGGTCGTCGAGGAGAGCGGCTGAGCGTCGGCGCATTCGTCGCTAGGGCGGAGGAAAGGCGGTCCGCCATCTGGCAGCGAGCTCGTGGTTGCCGCGCACCTCGAGTTCGTCGAGCGCAGTGCGTCCGAGGAGGAACCCCAGGATCTGATGGCCGGTGCCGGCGAACGTCGTGTCTGCATGGGCGTCGCCATGGGCGACGGTTACATCGCTTCCGACCGCAGCGATCGTGTACGAGGTGCGGCCGTCGATGTTGAAGGCCCAGGTCCCGGAGACCGATTCGTCGACCGTCCCGTGGTTGGACCGGCGGGTCTCGAGCATCTTGAGCCGGGTCGGTAGCGCTGCAGCGACGAATGTGTCACTCCAGTCGGCGAGCCCGATGTCGAGATCGGAGCCGTGCACCTCGACCTCGGTGAGTCGAAACAAGGCCAACGACCAGAGCGAGATCGGCCCGAGGTCGACGTTGTCTGCGGGTTCGACGACGGTCATGGTCCAGGCGTCGTCATCGAGTTCATCCCAGGTGCGGTCCAGGCTGGCGCAGGCTTCGGTCAGCGATCGAAGGATGTCGCCGGCGTTCTCGCCTGGTCGTGGTTCGAGGGTTCGAGGCCGCTGCTGCGACCGCCCCTCGGGATAGAACGACGTGGGTCGGGCGGCCATGGTTTCCTCGGTCATCGAGCGCGAGGCCTCGGCCCCGTAGCGAAGGTGGCAGAGCACCGTGAGACGGCTCCAACCTGGGAGGAGAGACCGCTCGTGCAGCCGGGTCGCCGGTAGCTCCTGCAGGCTGCGCATCAATTCGTTGTGCCGGGCTGCGACTGCCGTTGCCAGGTCTCGGCGATGGGGGAGACCTGCACTCATAACGCGATGCTACGCGCACGCTGCGGTGACCGAGTTCACAATGAGAGCGAACATACGTTCGATTCAATCTGCTATGGTTGGTTCATGTCGGCCGCGGTGCTTCGTCTTGGTGAAGAGGAGCTGGTTGATGGTCCAGTGACGGCGTTGGTGGGCGAGTTGCGGGCGGTGGCCCGTGCGGTGTTCGAGGCTGCGGATTCGTCGCATGATCACCGGGATCTGGCGGCGGCGGTGGTGCAGGTCGGATCGATCGCCGCGGCGATCGACGCGGCGTTGGGTGCGATCGTTGACGCGTCGGAGCGGAACATGGTCGTACTCCGACACGGGCGCGGCGTCAGGAAGCTGGACCAGTTCATGCTGGCCAACGGGAACAACTCCGGTGTTGAGGTGCGGGCTCGGATTCGGCGAGCGAAGTGGTTACGGGACTTCGGTGAGCTGGCCGATGCGCATGCGGACGGGATCTTGTCCGTCGAGCACCTGGAGAGGATTCGGAAGGGTCTGGACAATCCCCGGACACATTTCTTGTTGCGGCGTGATCAGCGGTTCTTCATCGAGACGGCGATGACGTGTGACTTCGTCGACTTCGACCGGGCCTGTGACTATTGGAAGATCGCTGCCGACCCCGACGGTGCCGAACCCCGAGATCATCTCGCAACCACCTCGGTCACCGCCAAGAAGCGGGACGATGGAATGGTCAAGGTCGACGGGCTGTTGGACCCGCTCTCGGGTCAGGTGTTTCTCACCGCCTGGGAGAAGCACAAGCAACAGCTCGCTGTCGACGACGACGAAACCGGTATCCGCCGGTCCGAGGGTCAACGAGGCGCGGTCGCGCTGCTCGAGTTGGTGGCCAAGGGCGCGGCCCGCGAAGACGGATCCCAACCTGCTCCTTTGATCAACGTCGTCATGTCACAGGCGGTCGCTGAGGACACGCTGCGTCGACTCGCCGAACACGATGTGTCGCCGCTGCCCGTCGACCCACACGACGTCGACGGGCGCTGCGAGTTCATCGACGGCACGCCAGTGCACCCGCATCTGGTCATGCGGGTCCTGGGAGTCGCGGCGTTGCAGCGCACGGTGATGACTGCGAAGGGCCGGCCGCTCGAGACCAGCTACGCCACGCGGAACTTCCCGAAATGGCTCAAACACCTCGCCCTGGTTCGTACCCGAGGCCGATGCGAAGACGACGGCTGTGACGCACCGTTCCCGTGGCTTCAAGCCGACCACCAACATCCCCACTCCAAAGCCGGACCGACCAACTGGGCCAACCTCACCGTGCGCTGCCGCCCCCACAACCTCGCCAAAGGCAACCAGACCTGAAGGACACTTCGGCGCGGGCCGAATCGCTCGCGTGATAGCTCAGTGGCATGACGTCCCTCCTCCTCACCGTCGCCGGGCTCACTGTGGCAGCGCTGATTTCGCCAGGACCCAACTTCGTACTCATCACCAGCCGGGCTATGGCCAGCGGGCGACGGCTGGCGATCGCCTCGGCCGGTGGCGTGGCTCTCGGCACGGCGAGTCACGCGGTGCTCGGGATTGCCGGGTTCGGTGCCCTCCTACGCTCGAACAGCTGGATCTTCACGACGGCCAAGCTGCTCGGCGCCGGCTACCTGTTCTGGATCGGCTTCAAGAGCCTGCGGTCGGTGTGGCGCACCCGCCGCACCGCGGTCGCTCGTCCCGCCCAGGCGGCGGTGTCATCCGCCGACCAGCTGGGTGTTCGTCGAGCCGTACTGGACGGCTGGCTCACGCAAATGTCGAACCCCAAGACCACCCTGTTCTTCCTGGCGCTCTTCACGACCGTGGTGCCGACCGACGCATCCGCTGCCACCGGCGTTGCCGTGGTCGCAACCATCGTTGGGCTGGCGCTCGTTTGGTACACGGTCGTAGCGACGGCGTTCTCGCTCGCCGCGATGCGAAAGGCGTACCGCCGAGCCGCCCGCCCGATCGACGTGGTGTTCGGGACGCTGATGATCGCGCTCGGCCTTCGCGTCGCAGCAGTCGACCGCTAGCTCGGAGCGGGCAGGCCCTAGAGGGGTTTCGCCATCAGGATCCACTCGCCGGGATCGTCTGAACCGGGGAATGGGTGGAAGGGGCGTCGCGCTTGCTCGGCGAAGCCGATCCGCTCGTAGAGGCGGCGGGCATCTTCGTTGAAGCTCCCGACCATCAGCGTGATCGAGTCGCATCCTTCAGCCGCCGCCGAGCGTTCGCCGTGCGCGAGGAGCATCCGGCCGACGCCTTGGCCTCGGAACTCGGGGTGCGTGGAGGCGACTGCTACGTACCACGACCCCACGACGAGGTCCTTCAGCGCGTTGAGCGGTCGCAGTACCTCAGCCGAGCGTTTGGACGGCGGCGGTGGTGCATCGAGCACGCCACTGTTCAGCGCGCCAACGATCAATCCCGCTTGCTCGGCGACCACCCAGTTCGACAGGTGGGTGGGGCTGTCCGTGTGGTCGAGGATCAGCGTGCGTCCGACCTCGAGGCTGGACTGGCCGGGCGAAGCGCCTTCGTCCCACAACCAGGACACGAGGCGACGCGTGGCGGCGTCGGCGAGGATTGCCAGGTGCGAAGCATCCTGAGGCAGCGCATCGCGGATGGTCGTGCTCGCGACCTCATAACTATGCATCGCGCTGCATGCTAATGCATTGAGTGTCCGAGCCAGCCTGATTTCGGCGGTATCGACCAGAGGCCCTGATGACCCGGGCTCAGTCGCCTCGTCGCTGGTAGCGGAAGTCGCAATGGCTCGCACCGGTCATCTTCGTCTGGGTGCGCTCGAGGTCCATGCCGGCCCGCGCCGCCAGGGGGAAGTCCACGTTGCAGACCAGCATCAGGCCAAGGTCTCTGGCGTCGAGCCGGTACTCATGCCCGGTTCTCCTCGTCCGTTTCATGGTCGCTGTCGCGCCGAGCGAGCAGCCTCCGCATGTGGCGCCCGCCATGCATCTTCTTCCCCCGCATCGATGGACCACCGAAGTCGCCGATGATGGCCGGCTCCACGGTGACCGGAACCTCGAATGGGACCCGCTCGGGAAGACCGCAGGCGTGGTCGTCGCAGCTCTGGAAGTGCACTGTTGCCCGCACGACCCGCGGACCCAATCCCAGGGTCGACTCGGTGCCGTCCAGACCGCGACCATGTCCGCCGAGCACGGTGATCGGTGTGCGGAGGACCACGGCGCCCTCGAACACATGCAGCTCCTCGCCGGTGGCTAGACGGTGCGGCGTCGTTGGCGGGAACTCGGTTGCCTTGACGACCAACCCATCTTCCTCGTCGAACGTCACGTGGGTCGGGACCAGGCCGGCCGGCACGGGCTCGCCATAGAGATGCTGCCCCTCCGGCACGGACAGCTCGATCACGAGGTCACGGACGAGGCCTGGCACGAGATGCGGTCCATCGAGAAACGCGCGCACCTCGACCTGTTCGATCGCAACGGTCGCAGGTTCGGGAACCTCGACCTGCTCGCCGAGAGCTGCCCGCAGCAATCGCTCGGGTCCAGGGCGGAAGATCTGGTTGTTCTCGAAGAACTTGGCGACGATCGTGCCGTCGTCGTCGGTCACGTACGCGCCGGGGAACGGCATGCCGTGATACTCGGCTTCCTCTTCGGGGACGAAGGTGTTCAGGATCCCGAATGCACGGATGACCGCGGACTCGGGGTCGGCGAGCAGCGGATACTCGATCTCGTGGGCATCGGCGAAGTCGGCCAATGCCTCGGGGTCGTCATAGGAGATCGCGTAGAGGCGAACGCCTGCCTCGCGCATCGCCTGGTACATCGACTGCAGCTCGACCAGCTGCGACCGACACGGCGGTCACCAGACCGCCGATCGATGGAAGACCACGATGGCCGCTTGGCCGGCACGGTCCACCTCGATCTCGAACCGTTGCCCGGCGGTGTCGAGCGCGACGACCGCCGGCAGCCGTTCGCCGACGGCCGGGCCGGTCGGGAAGTCGCCGACCGGGTCGCGGCGGGGTCCGACGCCCGGGCGGACCGGGCTCAGAAAGCCGTCGGCATCACGCCAGAATGCACCGGCTTCCTCGGCATGGTCCTGCAGTTCCATGCATCGACCGTACGTGACGTTCAGCGATCGACGATCACGCGGCCACCCTGGATGACCTGGGTCAGGCTCTCCTCGACCTCGGAGAAGCCGACGATGTCATCGAGCGGATTGACGGTCGAGACCACGACATCGCCGAAAGCACCCGGTGCCAACACGCCGATCTCGCCTTCGAGGCGGCACAGCTTCGCCGTCTCGATCCACATCGATCGCAGGATGTCCTCGGCAGGCTGCACCTGCGCTCGGATCGCCAGCTCGCGCGCTTGCTGCACCTGCGACTCGCCGAGAAGGTCCGTGCCGTAGGCCAAGGTCACGCCGTGCGAAGCCGCCAGCTCGAGCGAGGCCAGACCCGCTTCCATCACCCGGACGTTCTTGCGCATATTGACGTCGGGAAGGCCGAGCTCCTTGCCGAGGGCGTCCATGGCGAAGTACGTCGCCAGCGTCGGCACCATCACTGCACCTTCCGACGCCATCAGCGTCGCCGTCTCGGCATCGATCAGATTGCCATGCTCGATCGAGTGCACGCCCGCTCGGACGGCCATCTGGATCGCCTCGGGCAGGTACGCATGCGCGGCCACGTAGGTGCCGCGGTGGTCGCACTCGGTCACGACGGCCTCGAGCTCCTCCCGCGTGTACTGCACCGATTCGAGCGGGTCGCTCGGGCTGGCAACACCACCGGAAACATGCACCTTGATGAAGTCGCTGCCGTCCTTGAGATTGAAGCGGGCCGCCTTGCGAACAGCCTCGACGCCGTCAGCGACGATGCTCATGACGTCGGAGTCCAACTGGCAGCCACACTCGGGAACGACACGCGTATCGCTGTGCATGTCGCCATGCCCACCGGTCTGCGAGAGCATGCGACCAGCCCGCACGATGCGCGGCCCGACGACGAGGCCCTTGCGGATCGAAGAGATCAGCCCGTAGAGCTCGCCGCCGAGGTCGCGGACCGTCGTGAAGCCACGCTCGACGGTGGCGCGAGCCAGCGATGCCATGCGCACGCCGAACTCGACCTCGGTCATGCGAGAGAGTGCGCGGAGGTCCATGGTGGCCAGCCGGAAGTGCACGTGGCCGTCGATCAAGCCGGGCAGCACGTACCGCCCGGCGGCATCGATCACGACGTCGGCCTCGGGGGGCGGGCCGTCATCGACGGACACGATCCGACCGTCCTCGATCACGACATGGCGCTCACCGAGATACGACATGGATTCCGTGTCGAGGACTGTCCCGTCGGCGATGAGGGTGCGCATGGCATCGACGCTAGTTCGCGACCGACTTCACGAACGCCTGATGTCCGAGCGGAAGGCGTGCCTCGGCCCGACGTGCGAGACTTGCGTCATGACGCAGCTTGCAAACATCGGTGAGGACCTGCTCGAGGAAGCTCGCGGACTCCAAGACGCCACGGTCGAGCTCCGCCGCTCGATCCACGCAGAGCCCGAGCTCGGGCTGGAGAATCCGCTCACCCAGCAGAAGGTTGTCGAATCACTCAGCGGCCTCGGCCTCGACATCAAGCTCGGCGAGTCCACGACCTCGGTTGTGGCGGACCTCGACAGCGGAAAACCCGGCCCGACGATCCTGCTGCGCGGCGACATGGACGCCTTGCCGCTCCAGGAAGACCATGTCACCGACTACCAGTCGCGTTTCGAGGGGCGTATGCATGCGTGTGGACACGACACCCACACCGCCATGCTGGCCAGCGCCGCCCGACTGCTGAGCGAGAACACCAGCGAGTTCACCGGCAAGGTGCGCTTCATGTTCCAGCCGGGCGAGGAAGGGTTCCACGGCGCCCGCTACATGATCGAGGAGGGCGTGCTCGAAGACGTCGACAAGGCCTTCGCACTGCACATCACCACGACGGCTCCGAACGGCATGATCGCCACCCGCCGCGGCGCGATCCTGGCAAGTGCGGATCGCTTCGAGATCACCGTGAACGGAAACGGCGGGCACGCGTCGGCACCGCAGGACGCCACCGACCCGATCCCGCCGGCGGCCGCAATGGTTGGCAATCTCCAAACGATGATGACGCGCGAGGTCGCAGCGTCGGATCCGGCCGTGTTGACGGTCGCCCGAATCGAGGCCGGCACGACCAACAACATCATCCCCTCGTCGGCCTTCCTCGAGGGCACGATCCGGACCTACAGCGAGAAGGCTCGCAACACGATCCTCGAAGCGGTGCCTCGCGTGGCGAGTGGCACCGCGTGGGCGCACGGCTGTACCTGCAACGCCGACATCATCCCGGGCTATCCGGTGACCATCAACGATCCCGCGCAGGCCGAGCATGTCGGCGAGGTTGCCAAGGCGCTCGTTGGCGCCGATGACTTCGTCATGTTGTCCGATCCGATCATGGCCGCCGAGGACTTCAGCTACGTGCTCAACGAGGTGCCCGGCGCCATGGTCATGCTCGGTGCGTGCCCTGACGACGTCAGCCCCGCCGCCGCGGAGCCGCTGCACTCGAATCTCATGCGGGTCAACGAGTCGGCGTTCTACCGTGGCGTCGCCCTCTATGCCGCGATGGCCATCGCCGGCTGATCGATGACCCCTGACGAGTACACACTCGACAACCTCACACTCGAAGAGAAGTCGACGGTCACCGCCGGGCGTGACGTCTGGACGGTGCCGGGCATCGAAGCGCTGGGTGTACCTCCGCTCAAGATGACCGACGGCCCGAACGGTGCCCGCGGTGACGCCTTCACCGGCGGGGTCCGCGCGGTTGCGGTTCCGTGTGGTTCAGCGCTCGCGGCCACCTTCGATCCTGCGCTTGTCCATCGAATCGGCAAGATGCTGGGCCGCGAAGCACGTCAGAAGCAGTGCCGAGTCCTGCTGGCCCCGACCATCAACCTGATCCGCTCGCCGCTCTACGGCCGTTCCTTCGAGTGCTACGGCGAGGATCCCTGGCACAGCGGCCAGCTTGCCGCCGCCTTCATCTCGGGGGTGCAATCCGAAGGTGTCGCCACCACGCCGAAGCACTTCATCGGCAACGAGGCCGAGTTCGAGCGCTACACGATCGACTCCGTCATCGACGAGCGGACACTGCGCGAGGTGTACCTCCAGCCGTTCGAGTGGGCCGTGCGTCATGCCAACGCGCTCGGCATCATGACCTCCTACAACCGCCTGAACGGCACGTATTGCTCCGAGGACCGAGACCTGCTTCAGGGGATTCTGCGCGACGAGTGGGGTTTCGAAGGCTTCGTCGTGAGCGATTGGTTCGCGGCAGGGGAGACCGTCGCGTCGCTCGAGGCCGGCCTCGACGTGCAGATGCCCGGACCCGATCGGTTCTATGGCGGTCCGGTCGCGAAGGCCATCGCCAACGGCGAGGCCGACGAGGCTCACCTCGATGCGATCGTCGATCGTCGAATCCACGTGCATCGGGTCCTCGGCGCTTGGGACGACGATGTCGACCAAGCCGAGCTCGGTGTGGAGCATGACGAGGATCGAGCCCTCGCCCGCGAGGCTGCAGCTGCCTCGATGGTGCTCTTGGCCAACGATGGCGTGCTGCCGCTCGACCCGACGGCTCAAGGAGCGATCGCGCTGATCGGCCCCAACGCCGCCACCGCCCATCTCATGGGAGGTGGTTCGGCCCAGCTCGCCGCGCATCGCCGCACGACCTTGGCCGAGGAACTCACCGAGCGATTCGGGGACCGAGTGCGGGTTGAGCCAGGGTGCAACATCGACAAGGTGGCGCCGATGGTGCGGCCTGACGCACCGTTCGAGATCGAGTTCTACGCCAGCGATGATTGGAGCGGCGACGTCATCGCGCGTTCCACCAGGTCGAGCGGGCGCGCGATTTGGTCCGGGGAGCCGGCGCCGGGAATGGGGACCGACTCGTTCTCGGCCCGAATGGTCGGCCACGTCACGGCGCTCGAGGCCGGCACCCACACGTTCACGCTCACCCAGCTGTATCGCAGCCGCCTGTTCATCAACGGCGAGGTCGTGATCGACGGGCACACCGTGCGGCCGCCGCGTGGCGATGCCTTCTTCGGTATGGGCAGCATCGAGATGTCCTACGACATCGAACTCGACGCCGGCGAGGCCGTCGAGTTGCTGGTCGAGTCGGTCGAGACCGGTGGCACCGGTATTCGCGGCGTGGCGGTGGGCCATCGTGCGCCGATCCCCGCCGATCTGATCCAACGTGCCGCCACGCTCGCGGCCGAGTCGGAAACGGCGATCGTTGTCGTCGGCACCAGCGACGAATGGGAGACCGAGGGTGTCGATCGGGCGAGCATCGACCTCCCCGGTGATCAGGATGCGCTGGTGAGCGCCGTATGCGCCGCGAACCCTCGCACCGTCGTGGTCGTGAACACCGGATCACCCGTGACCATGCCATGGGTCGACGAGCCGGCGGCGATCGTGGCCTCCTGGCTCGGTGGTCAGGAGATGGCACCGGCCCTCGCCGACGTGCTCTACGGCATCGTGGACCCAGGCGGGCGCCTGGCCGTCACCTTTCCCGAGCGCATCGAACACACCCCGTCGTTCGGCAACTTCCCCGGCGAATCGAACCGCACCCTCTACGGCGAGGGTCCGCTGATCGGGCATCGCTGGTACGACACTCGCCATCTGCCGGTGCTGTTCCCCTTCGGCCATGGCGGCTCCTATACGACGTTCGACTGGGGAGCACCTCGGGTCGCGCCGACCGACATGGCCAGCGCGACCGTCGAACTCGAGGTCACGAACACCGGCGACCGTGCCGGAAGCGACGTCGTCCAGCTCTACGTCGCGCCACCATCGTCGCCGTTCACGCGACCCAGCATGCACCTCGCCGGCACCGCCAAAGTCCACCTCGAAGCGGGGGAGCGAGCCCTCGCCCGCATCGAGCTCCGCCCGCGGTCGTTCGCGTTCTGGAACCCGGCAAATACCGATCACATCGACATCGCCAAGACGCGGGGCGGGGCCGCAGCGATGGCCGGCGCCGGCGAAGGACCACCTCCGGAACCGGGCTGGTATGTGGACCAAGGTGACTACACGCTCTTGATCGCCCGCTCGAGCCGAGATATCCATACCAAGGTTGAGTTCGTTGTCGAGTCTCCGGTCGGGCCACTGATCGGCGAGGAGTCATTGCCGTGAACCGGGTATGGCGGGGGATCGAGTTGCTGACGGGTTGGTCCGCGCAGCAGCCGGTCCACATCGGCGGCGAGGTGCCGATGCGCACCATTCGTCGCTCGCTGCTCGCCTTCATCGTCGCCCTGATCCCACTCAACCTGACGGTGGGGTTCCTGAAGTGGCGCGACTACGAGCTCGATGAACAGCCGCTCGCGTTTTTCGTGTGGTTCGACGTGGGGTTCGAACGCAACGTCCCGACCTGGGTGTCCACGTTGCTCTTGGCCTCGGGTGCGCTGGCCGCCGTGATCGCCTCCTGCAAGAGCGTCGAGCCAGTGCTTCGTCGCGGCTACGGGTTCGTCGCCGCCCTGATGGCTTGGGCTTCGTTCGACGAGGCGAATGAGATCCACGAACGGGCCAGCGATCCCATTCGAGACGCACTCGACCTCGGCGGCGCGCTCTACTGGTCGTGGGTGCTCGTCGCGCTCGTGGCGGTTCCGATCATCGTCCTATTGCTCCGTCGCTTCCTACTCGACCTACCCGAACCCACCCGTACACACACGATCCTCAGCGGCGTGGTGTTCGTCGGGTGCGCCGTAGGGTTGGAGATGTTCCATGCGCTGCTGTTGGACGAGGGTGGCCAAGGCAACGTGGTGACCGAGCTGCTCGGCATGGTCGAGGAGTTCGGCGAGATGTTGGCCGCAATGCTGTTCGTCGATGCGACGCTTCGGTATGCGTCAACCCAAGCCCTCGAGCAGGCCGTCGAACCCGTCGGCTCGTAGCGGTCGATCAGTCGAGGAACTCGGGCTCGCGGGCGACCAGCTCGTCCCAGAACGGCTGGAACGAGAACCATCCGGCCAGATCATGGCCTTGGACTTCCCAACCCTGCTGGGCAACTTCGTCGGAGACCTCGACCGGGCCGCCCGCGGCCATCGCGAGGAGCTGGGACTGCATGCAGCGTTCGAGGGCGACGAACCACCAGACGGCGGCATCGACCGATCCGCCGGTCGTGATGTGGCCGTGGTTGCGATGGATCAGGACCTTCTTGTCGCCGAGCGCCTCCGCCATCTTGGCGCTGATCGCGGTGTCGACGACCGGGGTGCCCGAGCCGACATCGCAGTAGGCGACATCGTTGTAGAACATCGTGTGGTCCTGGGTCATCATCGCCAGATCGACGCCCATCGCCGAGAACGTGCGTCCGTACATCGAGTGGCTGTGGGCGGCGGCGATGACATCGGGCCGTGCCTTGTGGAGCTCGGAGTGGATGGCGAAGGCCGCGGTGTTGACCGGGCGGTCACCGATGACGACCTCGCCGGTGTGGTCGACACAGATGAGATCGCTCACCTTCATGAGTTTGAAGTTGTGGCCGAACGGGTTTACCCAGAAACGATCGGGGAACTCGGGGTCGCGCACGGTCACATGGCCGGCGACACCCTCGGCAAGATGCAGGCGCCCGATCGTGCGCAGTCCGGCTGCGAGGCGCTGTTTGCGGTGAAGCCGCTCGGCCTCGTAGTCGCCGTGCTCGATGCTTGCAGCATCGACGATCGTGTCCATCGCCTCGTCGAGTGACTTCACCATGACGCACCCCCAAGTGCTTTCCGTACCGACAGGATAGTGGCGTCTGGCCGACGGACCCAGATATGCCGCGTACGAGGTCGATGATGCCTACCGAAGTGGAGCGCGCGGGATCGCCTTGTCCGGGTCGATGAACGGCAGCGAGGTGACCTCGAGCTCCCGGGCGCCTTCTGGCGTGTCGACGGTCAACGGAGACTCGCCGGAATCGTGGGGCACGTCGAGGAGGGCGAAGCCGATATTGCGTTCGAGGCGGGGGGAGAAGACCGCCGAGGTGATCTCGCCGACCTTGCGGTCCTCGGCCGTCACCCGCCATCGGTTCTCGTTGTTCTTGGCAAAGGCACCGCCACTCATGAACACGCCAACCCGTCGACGGGCGACGCCGGCGTCGCGGATCGCCTCGAGGGCGGCCTTGCCGATGAACTGGGGTTTGTCCCAGTCGATGAGCCGGTCCATCCCGACCTCGAGCGGGTTCTCGGCAGCCGTCATGTCACTGCCGAAGTCGAGGACCCCGCCCTCGATACGCCGAATCCGATTGGGAGAGCCGGGGGAGAGCCCGAAGGGGACGCCGGCCTCCATGAGGGTCTCCCAGAGCTCATCGCCGCGTTCGTGTCCGAGCAGGTAGACCTCGAAGCCGAGCTCTGAGCTATAGCCGGTGCGTGAGATCACGACGTCGATCCCGTCGACCGCGCCGTACATCCATCGGTAGTACCGCAGGTCGAGCACCTCGTCGCCGAACACCGCCGACACCACATCGGCCGATCGAGGTCCCTGGATCTGCAGGGGATACACGTGCGGCGTGGCGATGGTGACGTCGTGGCCGCTGAACGACGACACCCCTTTGGCCCAGAGGTACATGTCGCCGTCGGCGGTCGAGAGCCAGAAGCGATCGGTGTCCATGCGAAGCATGACCGGGTCGTTGAGGATGCCGCCGTCCTGGTTCGTCATCACGATGTAGCGACACTGACCGACCTCCACCTTGGAGATGTCGCGCGTGGTCAGCAGGTTCATGAACGCCTCGGCGTCAGGTCCCGCGATCTCCACGCACCGCTGCACGCCGACGTCCCACATGCTGGCGCGCTCGATGACGTTCCAGTACTCGTTGACCGGCGTGTCGTAGCCCACGGGCATCCACATGTTGTTGTAGGGGTGAAACTCGGTCGCCCCGTACTTGAGGGTGGAGGCGAAGAAGGGCGACTTGCGGATCCGCGGATTCAGACCGTGTGCTTTCATCGGGCGCAAGTCTGGCTCGGTTGGCTTGGCTTTGCGCGGTCTGTCGAGCTCGGCTCGGGCCGTCGATGGTCGCCCGGGGTGCCAGTCTCGGCTCGCAGACGACGCCTACGCTCGTGTCGTGCTTCGACAGGCTGATCCCACCGACCTCGAGACCTTGCCGAGTGAGATTCGCGAGCGATTCCCCGAGGTCGTCGAAGACCTCCGCAACGGCGCGATCGACGAGATTCCCGATGCGGTCCTGGACCAGCTGCCCGATGGCGTGGTCGATCGGATCCCGGAGACTTTGTTGGCCAGCGATGTGAACATCACGCTCGTGGTCGTTCTCGCGGCCGTGGCGCTGTTGTCTCTGGCCGGGTTTTTCTATGGGGTGACCAAGGCGGCGATGAAGGCCGCACTGTTCTTTCTCGTCGTCGGCGGCATCGCCGCAATCATCCTGTACGTGCAGTTCTGACCCACTCCGAATCGGGGCGGTAAACGTCGTCGAAACCCCACTATTCCAACGATCATCGGATTGTTCTGTGGCCTACGTCACGTAGACAACACGGATGTAATTCGTTACCGTTTTGCCTACGTCCAAGGCGCTGTGGCTCGAATTCCCCCTCGGAGCCCGGCTGCCGGAAACGCCCCGCCATCCCCCCTCGGCGGGGCGTTCGGACGTTTTGGGCCGACTTCGCACCCGGCGACCGTTGGAGGAGCGTTCCCCAACCGGGGTGCCGATTTCGGTGGCCGAGTGGGCGCTACCGTTGATCGAGTGTTGACCTTCTTCTCGAGGGTGATTCGACTGTTCCTCGTCGTGACGATGATGGGGGTCACCGTGGTCGCCGCCGGCGCAGCTCTGGCGCCGAACATCGCCGATCTGAAGAACGCCGTCGATGGCGAAGCCGCCTTCGAAGTCACACTTGCCGCCCTCGACACGCGCAGTGAGCTCTACGACAAGGACGGCAACCTGATCCATCGGTTCAGCACCGACGGGTCGAACCGTGAACTCCTAACCCTGGCCGACATGCCGGAGCAGCTGATCACCTCGGTGGTCACGGTCGAGGACGAGGAGTTCTGGGAGCATCCGGGAGTGAACCTGCGGGCCACGTTCCGCGCCTTGGTCGAGAACGTCGGCGCCGGCGGCATCTCCCAAGGTGGCTCGACCATCTCGCAGCAGCTCGTCAAGCAGCAGGTGCTCGAGGACGACGACCCGTCGATTCCGCGCAAGATCCGCGAGGCGGTCATCTCGTGGCGCATGGAGGAACTCCTCACCAAGGAGGAGATTCTCGAGGCCTATCTGAACAGCGTGTACTTCGGTGAGGGCGCCTACGGCGTGCAGGCCGCGGCCGAGGTCTACTTCGGCAAGGACGCCCAGGATCTCGACTGGCCGGAAACGGCGATGTTGGCCTCGCTCATCTCGAGTCCGGCCACCTACAACCCGTTTCTCAACCCCGGTGAGGCCCTCCGCCAGCGATCGATCGTCTTCAACCGTCTGGTCGAGGTTGGCGCGATCGACCGCGAAGAGGCTCGCTTCTACAACCGGGTTCCATTGCCGGAGAAGAGCAACACCATCACCGATGTTCCGCCCGAGGACTACTACGTCGCCGAAGTGCGCCGCCGGTTCCTCGACGGTGACCTGATCGCCAACCAGGATCCATTGGTCATCGACGCGGTCGGCGAGACCCGCCAAGAACGCATCGACGCCCTGTTCCGAGGTGGACTGCGCATCTTCACGACCTACGATCGTGCGGCCCAAGCCGAGGCCGAACGGGCTCGCGACGAGGTCGTGCCCGAGCTGCCCGAAGGCGACGACCGAGAGTTCACGATGGCCATCGCTGCCATCGAACCCGAGTCCGGGGCGGTCCGAGCACTGGTCGGCGGACCTGAATTCCAGGATCGCAAGTTCAACCTGGCGACCCAGGGTGACCGCCAACCCGGCTCCTCGTTCAAGACCTTCGTGTTGGTCGCCGCCCTCGAAGCGGGCTACATCCCGCAGGACACGATCTCCGGTGTCGGTCCTTGCCTGTTCGACAATCCGGGCGCCGTCGACCCGATCTACGAGGTCATCAACTTCGGCAACTCGACCGGAGGCGTCGACACCCTCACCAACCAGGTGACCCGGTCGTCGAACTGCGCGTTCGTGCGCCTCGGTCAGGTCATCGGCATTCCCGAAGTCATCGAGACTGCGATCCGCTTGGGCGTCAACCTCGACCCGGAGACCGACAACAACCTCTCGCTCCCGCTCGGCGCCACCGAAGTCCGTCCGCTCGAGGTCGCCAGCGCGTACGCCACCCTCGCCAATGGTGGTGTGCGCCATGAGCCGTTCTACATCGAGCGGATCGAGGACTCGCAGGGCAACGTCATCTATGAACGCGCCCCGAGCGGAAATCGGGTTTTGGCCGCTGACGTCGCCTGTCAGGCGACCCAGGTGCTCGAGCAGAACGTGATCCGAGGCACCGGCACCCGCGCCCAGGTCGTCGATCAGCCGGCCGGCGGCAAGACCGGCACGACCGAGAACTTCAGCGATGCCTGGTTCGTGGGCTTCACGCCACAGCTCGCGACCGCAGTGTGGATGGGCAACCCCGAGGCCCGTGTGGAGATGGAGAACGTCGGTGGCCGCAACGTCACCGGCGGCTCGTTCCCGGCCGAGGCGTGGGGCCAGTTCATGAACGCCTATCACCTCGACCTCGAGCGACAGGAGTTCCCGACCTGTTCGGGGACTCGAGCCGGCCGGTTCATCCGCGACGACGGTGAGCTGAGCACTCAGAACCCCTGCGCTGCCTATCCCGGCTATGCACCGACGGATACGACCGGCGACGGCAACGTGGACCAATGCATCGTGAACCCGACCCTCTATGGCTATGTGCGCTGCGGTGCCATTCAGACCGAGGACGACGAGATCCTCGAACAGTTCTGTGCCCCTGGGTCGCCTGGGGCCCGCGGTGCCGGTGCCGGCGTGCGCTGCAATCCCGGCTTCCAGCCGGTCGACCTCGACGGTGATGGGCGAGCCGACACGTGCGCCAACCTCAATCAGGCCGGCCAACAAGGCGGCCCGGGAGGCCAACAGGGGGGCCAATCCGGTCTGTGCGATGTCGGCTACGAGCCGCGGGACACGAACGGTGACGGGCGGATCGACGTCTGCCTGTACACCGGCCAGAACACGCAGCCACCGCCGCCGTCGGACCCGAACAATCCGTGTCCGGCCGAGTTCCCGTACGGCCGTGACACGACCGGCGACGGGCGAGTCGACACCTGCTTCTCCCAACCCTGAGCCCGCTCGTTCGAGCAGGTCCGCCGATGATGACGCACCGCGGCCATCGGCGCGCCACACTTGGGCCATGACCCTTGCCCAGCTTCTGGTGTTGCAGGCGCACGACTCAGCGATGGACCGTCTGCGCCATCAACGGGCGCAGCTCCCCGAGCTCCAGGCGATCGCCGATTGCGACGACGAGGCCGCCCATCTCCATGAGCATCGTGCGGTCCTGGAGGAACAGCGCCACGCCTTGAGTCGCGAGCAGAAGCGTCATGAGGACGAGGTCGCGATCATCGAGGATCGGCGGGCCAGCGAGAACGACCGCCTGTACTCGGGCACGGTGACGGCCCACAAGGATCTCCAGGCGATTCAGGCCGAGCTCGACGTATTGGCACAACGCCAAGAGGCGATCGAGGACCAGGTCCTCGAATTGATGGAGCAGGCCGAGCCGCTCGATGAAGGTCTCGCCTCGTTCGACACTCGCCTCGCCCAGGTGGCCGAGCGACGACTGGGAATCGAGACCCAGTTGGCGGAGAGCGAGGCGGCAATCGATGCGGAGATCTCCTCCGAACAGGATGATCGCGAGCGGGCGGCCAGCGAGGTCGATGCCGGGCTGCTCGGGGCCTACGAGCGCACCCGGGCGGATCTCGGTGGCATCGCCGTCGGGCGACTGAACGGGAAGACGTGCGAGGGTTGCCACCTCCAGCTCTCCGCCGTCGATTTCGACCGCATCCGCAAGGAACCGGCCGACGCCGTGATCCCCTGCCCGGAGTGTGAGCGGATCCTCGTTCGAGACTGATCGACGACCCCATGTTCTTCTGGTTCCTCGGGCTGTCGTTCGCGCTGGTCCTCATGGTGTTCGATTCGCCCCTTCTCGACTATCGGCTCGTGATGGCCGGCTCCGTGTTGCCATGGCTCGACGTCATCTGGGGAGCGCCGTGGGTCATGCACAGCGTGCTCTTTCCCGTGCTGGTCATGTGCCTCGTCATGGTGCTCTTCCGCGGCCGTCGGCTGCGTCAGCGCCGCTGGCTCGGGCTGGCGATCGGCCTGTTCATGCACCTGGTGCTCGCTGCCACCTTCACCACCGGCGACATCTTCTGGTGGCCGGCACTCGGCGTCGACGTCGGGGGTGCTGAGCCGCCGCGCCCTGGTCTGGTGCTTGGGATGGTGCTCGAGGTGGTGGGGCTCGCGGTGTTGGCGTGGCTGTTCCGGCGCCTGGGTCTCGACGACCCGAAGCGCCGATCACTGTTCACCCGGAGCGGTCACATCGATCGCTCGGTCCTTCAGGCCTGAGGAGGCCAAGATGCTGATTCTGTTACGTCATGGGCGCACCGAAGCCAACGCTCGCGGCCTCCTCCAGGGGCGTATCGACCCCGCACTCGACGATCTGGGCCGGGCACAGGCCGAGGCCGCGGCCACCTGGCTTGGATCGGTGGATCGGGTGATTTCGAGCCCGCTCCAACGGGCGCAACAGACCGCCGCGGCGTTGGGCGTCGACGTCGAGATCGACGAGCGCTTCATCGAGCTGGACTATGGCGACTGGGAGGGCACCCCGGTTCGCTCGGTGCCGGCGGAGACGTGGGCGCAGTGGCGGGCCGACCTCGACTTTCGACCGCCCGGGGGAGAGACGCTGAACGAACTCGGCGCGCGGGTGCGTGAGGCCCTCGAGGAGTTGGTCGGCGCGGCAGAGCGGTCGGACATCGTGGTCGTCAGCCACGTGTCGCCGATGAAGGCCGGTGTCGCATGGGCCCTCGGCGTCGACGACTCGGCCACATGGCGCACCGTGCTCGCGCAGGCGGCGATCTGTCGAATCGCGGTGATGGCCGGTGTGCCTCGTCTGGTTGAGTTCAACACGACCGCGCATCTGCGCGGATTGGACGAGCCCGGCTAACTCGTCGCAGAGCGAGCTTCGGACAACTCGCGCTCGAGGCGTGAGATCCGGGCGGTGAGGTCGGCCTCGCGGCGTGCAGCGTCGCGGGCGCGTTCCTCGGCCGACGTCGTCGCTTCGCGCACGCGTTCCTCCGCGTGCCGGCGCTGCTGGGCGACCAGGGCCTCCAGCTCGGCCAGCTGTGCGCTTCGATCCTCGATCGCCCGGTCGACCGCCTGGTGTGCCTCGGCAGTCCGGCGCACGACATCTTCGCGAAGTGCGGCGTTGCGGTCCTTTTCGTTGGCCAGCGACTTCTTCACCATGGCCAGCTCGTCTTGGAGCGACTGCTCGGTCTCGCGGCTCTTGCGGAGCAGGTCGGTCTGTTGACTGCGGTGGCGCGCCAGCTCGGATCGGTACTGCCGTTCGGCCTGTTCGAGGTGCTCAACCTGTGCGGCCAGCCGTTTCTCCGATGAGCGGAGGTCCCGGATCGTGGCTTTGGTGTCGTGATTGCGTCGCTCGGCCTCGTCGTCGCCCTGCTGGCGTGCGGCCTCGAGCTCGTCGATGTGGCGCTCACTGAGCCGAGCAAGATCTTCCTTGGACCGTGCACGCTCGCGCCGGAGTGCATCGTCGTACTCGCGGTGCTGTCGGTCGAGGGCGGCCTGGTGCTCGGCTCGAATACCGGCCAATTCTTCGTCGAGGGCCTGGCGGCTCTCGGCCAAAATGCGGCGGTTGTCATCGGCCGCTGCTTGGGAGCGGTCTTCGAAGTCGCGCCGGGCGTTGTCGAGTGACCGGTCGGCGGCATCGCGCTCATTGGTCAGCTCGGTGAGGTGGGCGATACGTTCGGCTTCGAGCTGGCCCCGCAGCGTGGCGATCTCTGCTTCGAGGGCGGTCGCTTGGGCTTCGAGATCGCCAACGCGATGCTGGTCGTCGCCGCTCAGGCGCTTGAGGCGGGCCGTGGCAATACGGCCCTGCTTGCGGGCGTCGGCAAGTTGTCGCTTGAGCTCGGAGGCCTCGCGTTCGTAGGTCGCGGCGGCCTGGGACAGCTCGGCGGCGTGGTCGAATTCGACCTGTTGGATGTGGCGTTCGTGCTGGCTGGCGAGTTGGTCGATCCGATCCTGTTCAAGGTCGGATGGTTCGCCCCATCCGGTGGCTTCGGACGGTGCCGCGGAGCCTGCTGGCGAGAGTTCTGGTGCCGGGGCCGGGATGAAGGTAACCGCGGCCTGTGACCAGGTACCGCCCGTGGTCGGAGCTTCGGCGTCCGGAGATCCGAAGTCGTCCCCGGTGGCATCGCGGGGATCGCCATGCTCGCGGAGGTCGTCGTCGAGGCCATCCTCCTCGATGTCATCTTCCTCGAGGCCATCCTCCTCGAGGCCATCTTCCTGGATGTCATCTTCCTGGAGTTCGACGTCGGCAAGGTCGCCCTGGACTTCGTGGGCGTGACCCTCGCGCCAGGCCGATTCGGTGACCGGCGGGCTCGCGACGAGCGAACCGGACAAGGTCGAGAACGCACTTGGCGTGTAACCCGCCGGAGGCGTCGGTTCGGGAGCTTCACCCCCTCCCCATTCCAAGGTGAGTTCGGACTCGTCGAATCCAATGTCGGCCATCTCGTGATCCAGCTCCTCGATGTCGAAAGGGTCCAGCTCGTGCAGCTCGGCCTGGTGGGAATCGCTGTCGATAGCGGTCGGCGTGGGATCTCGCGTCGAGCCGGGCCCCTCGTCCTCAGCGCCCAGTAACTCACGAATCGGCATGCGGGCGACCGCGGCATCGAACCCACCACCGAGCTCGTCCGGCTCGGCAAGCTCCAGCTGAGGCCCGTCGACGAGGACGTGCAGGTCAGCCGACGGCTCTCGGGGCGGTCGAATCGGCGTCGGCCGCTCGAACTCGGTCTCCCGCCGCTCGGGTAGGAAGTCCGCCATGCGGGTCGCCGCGAAGCCCGCGCCGCCGACCATGGCGCCCAACAGCGAGCCGATCAGGATGTGGGCGAGCTGGTTTGGCGCCACCGGATCGGGATTGGGTACGGCTTCGGAGGCCAATGACGTCGCCAGGATCCGCTGCCGATCGACATAGAGCGCGGCCACGGCGTTGGCCGCGTTGGAGGCCGCCTCGGGGGCGTTGGCGCGAGCCGTGATCGTCAGGACCCCGGTCACTGCTGTGACCGAGATATCCGGCTCGAAACCCAATGCCTCGGCCGCGGGGCCGAGGATGGTCTCGGACTGGATGAGCGCGGCTTCCTCGGCGATCGTGCCGCTTGGGTTGAGGATGGTCACGATGGCTTCGGATTCGTAGACGCTGTCGCGGAGCGAGTAGACGATCAGGCCGAGAAACAGCCCGGCGACGGCGCAAATGGCCACGATCCAGCGCGTGGCGACCTCTGCGGGCGATGAGGGGTTCGCCGGGTCGCTCATCGTCAGGACACTAGTGCGTTATCCATCCTCGTTTGGGGACGCCGAACCTCGGCGAAGTGCGGCGATCGTCGCCTCCAGATCGGCCTCGCGATCGGCGCTCGAACGCTCGAGATGCGCGAGCTGAGCTTCCAGTTCGGCGAGCTTGCCTTGGTGATCACGCTCGGACTGTTCCTGCTCCTCGGCGAGGTTCTTGCGAGCCCATTCGGCCTGGGCTGCCGTCGTGGCGGACTCCTGCAGCAGGTTGCGGATCACCTCGTTGGTTCGCCGGCGTTCCTCCGACAGGCGTTCCTCGCTCCGGGCCAACAGCGACTCGAGTTCGGTCACTCGGTGCTCGAGACGGCGCCGCTCATCGCTGCTGCGGCGCCATGCAGCATCGACATCGGTGCGAGCTTGGTCAGCCCGACGGTTTGCGGCTTCTTCATCGCGTGCAGCGTCGCGGACTCGTTCCCGCAACGTCGCCTGTTCGTCGACGGCCGTGTCGAGTTGGCGGCGCAGCGTTTCGAGGGCGCGTTGATGGCCTTCCTCCAGGTCTGCGAGCACCCGAGCCTCGGCCTGTTCGCGTTGTTGGCGGTGGTGACTCTTGGCCTGGGAGATGCGTTCTTCGTAGGTCCGATGGAGCTGGTCGAGGGCTTGCTGGTGTTCGGCCTCGAGGGAGGCCATGACTCGCTCGCCCTCGGCCCGTTGTTGGGTCAGCAGGCTGCGATTGCTCTGGGCGAGTTCGGCCAAGGTCTGGCGGTGGTCGCGATGGAGCTGGTCGAGTTCTTCCTGGTTCTCGAGCCGGGCCTGGGCCACCGCCTTGGCATGGTCGACACGTTCGCTGTCGAGGGAGCGCTGGTAGCGCTCGACCTCGTCCTCGAGGAAGGCGTTCTGCTCGGCCAGTGACTCGGCGTTGGCACTTGGGGCCTGCTCCGACTCCTCGAACCTTCGGCGGAACCGCTCGAGCTGGTCCGATGTGGTGGCCAGCTCGAACTCGAGTTCCTGCACACGGTCTTCGAGGCGGGAACGGACGGTGTCGCGACGCTCCTCAGCCGAGGTCAGTTCGTCCCGAAGCTGGTCGACCTCGTCGCGGAGTCTGCTGGTTTCTTCGACGTGTGAGGCTCGGGACGCTTGTCGGTCCCGACGCGAAGCTCGACGCTCTCGATCCAGGTTCCGGCGAGCGGTCACGAGGTCGTCGGACAGCTCCTCGATACGGGCCACGAGGGCGGAGACTTCCTCGCTCTGTCGACGGGCTCGCACGGGCAGGTCGATCGGAGGCTTCCAGGTGTAGAGGTCGTCTAGCGATTCGATCGGGTCTTCCGGGCGGGACGCGGCGAGGACCTCGTCGCTGAACCGCTCGTCACCCGTGGCGAATCGATCGATGAGGGGGTCGATGTTCGCGGTCGTGCGCTCGACGAGGGAGCGGAAACCACGCGCCGCCGGCTCGGCGGGTTCCGGTTCGGGCTCGGTTTGGCCCGCCTCGGGCTCTTCGGGCTCTTCGGGCGCGGGTTCTTCGGGCGCGGGTTCTTCGGGCGCGGGTTCTATCGGGTCTTCTTGATCGGCGTCCCCGGTTTCGGCAACCTCGGCTTCTTGGGAGTCGGTGTCGAGTGGGTCGGTGTCGTCGTCGGTCTCGTCGTCGTCACGCTCGTTGTGCTCGCGATTGGAATCCTCGGCTTCGTCACTGGGCTCGTCGTCGGTCTCGGCGGCGGCTGCCTCGTCGCTGGGCATAGCGTCGTCGGCATCGGGTTCCTTGCTGCTCGTGGCAACCGCGGGGATGGTGACCATCCAGAGCTCGTCGGCGTCGGTGGCGTCGATCTCGGCGACTTGCGCCGACGTCTCCTCGGGGATCGGCGCGACGCCGTCGGGTACGTCGACGTTGTCGTCGTGTACGTCGGGATCTTCGGCTGTGTCGGGCTCGCCGGGACCCGCGGCCTGCTCCTCGGGATGCGACGGTGCAAACTCTTCGACGCTGTCGGGCGGCGATGCTTCGGAGGTCCATGCCGGGATGTACTCCGCGTCGGGGTCGCGCTGGCGGGGACGGAGGGCCGGCTGCAGCAACAGACCGAGGAGCGCACCGGAACCGACGCCGATCAGCGAGCCGAGCAGTCGGTTCGGCGAGGTCGGCGAGGTCGGCACGGGAGCCTCTTCGAGCAGGCGGATGCCCGGATCGTCGCTCAACGCGACGAAGTCGCTTGCGGTTTCGTTGGCGATGAATTCGGCGTCGCTCGCCGTTTCCGCCGCGCCGATCAGCCGCACGGTGGAACCGTCGAACTCCACGCGAAGGTCGCCATCCTCGCCGACGAAGGTGTTCTGGAGGTCCGCTCCGAAGAGTTCCTCAGCGTCGGTGCCCGAGGGGAGTCCGACGACGGCCGTGGACTCGTAGCGCTGTGGCATCCGGCTCATGATCACGGTGGCCACGATGGCCCCCACGCCCATCAGAATGATCACGAAACTGAGGCGTTGGAGCACGCGTCGCGATGGCGCCTCCGGGGCGTCGTCATCGACGCCCGCGAGTTCGCTCATCGACTTCATCGCAGGGGCAACGCTACTCACCCGGCATTGTCCAGCACGGGAGCCTCGATCCCTCGGAGCCTCGAGCGATGACCGTTCGGGGTCGGCCAAGTACTGTCGGCCCAGCGCACGCCAGCCCTGAGGAGCAGCACCATGGCCACCATCGTCGACACCGGTACCGAGGACCTGCAGGCCAGGATCGAGAATCGTGTGGGCGTCCTGGCCTTCAACCGGCCCGAGGCGCGCAATGCGCTCTCCCCGGGGATGTACCTCGGTATCGATGCCGCGCTCACCGCCATGCGAGCTGACGACGAGGTCCGCTGCGTGATGCTGACCGGGGCCAACGGAGCGTTCTGCGCCGGCGGCGACGTCAAGGCAATGAACCAGTCGAACCAAACCGGCACCGGTCCTCGGGCCGAGATGTCCAACGAGGAGCGCATCGCCGACATTCAACGTCGTCAGCGCTCCGTCTCACTCGCCCTGCACGAGTTCCCCAAGCCGGTCGTGGCGGCGATCGAGGGTGCGTGTGCGGGTGCCGGGTTCTCCATGGCGATGGCCACCGACATGCGCATTGCTACGCCGGATGCGCTGATCGTGACCGCCTTCGCCAACATCGGTGCGTCGGGCGACTTCGGCGGGTCGTGGTTCCTCAGCCGCTTGCTCGGCGAGGCCAAGGCCAAAGAGCTCTACTTTCGATCGCCGAGGCTGTCGGGTATCGAGGCCGCCGAGATCGGGCTCGTCAATGAGGTGCTCGATGGCGAGGGCACCTTTCAGGAGCAGGCCCTGCTTTGGTGCGAGGACATCGCCGCTCGGGCACCGCTGGCGCTCAGCAAGATGAAGGAGAACATCAATCGGGCGACGACGGTCGACCTGGCGACGGCCCTCGACCGCGAGGCCGAGAACATGGTGCTCACCATGCGCAGCCAGGACCACAAGGAGGCCGCAGCTGCCTTCGTGGAGAAGCGAACCCCGGTCTTTCGCGGCGAATAGCGCTCGGCGGCTCCGTCGCCCTCAGCGCTGCCGAAGCGCTGCGGTGGCGACGTCATCGACGACCAACGTGTCCGCATCGATGGCCACGCCGTAGTCGCTCGCAGCCGCGCCGATCGAAACGACGCCATCGCGCACGTCGCGTAGCACCTGGTCGACGGGGCGTTCGAACGCATCACCCCAGCCGCCGCCGCCCGGCGTCCAGGCGATCATGCGCGCCGGGCCGAGCCGTTGCACGCCGTACTTGGGTGGCGTGAACCGGTCTTCGTCGACCGGATCGATCCATTCGTGGCCGACACCGCCTTCGCCGCCACCCTGCACGCCATGGCCGCTGACCGAGCCCAGGCCTTCGGCTCGGAATGACCAGATCGCGGGCTCGAGCACGTCGGCCTCGTAGACCACACCCGTGCCGCCGCGGCGAAGCCCCGGCCCGGCGTTGTCGCAGCGCTGCTCATGACGCACGTAGCGCACGGGGAACTGCTGCTCATGGAACTCCAGGTTCGGGATGTCGAGGCCGCCGAGGCTGATCAGGTGGCCCATCTGGGCGAACCCGTCACGCTCGGCTGTCGCCCCTGGGGTTCCCATGGCGTGCCAGTGGTACATCACCCATGTGGTGCCGTCGTCGCGCTTGCCGGCGACATGGCCGTGCATCGTCTTCGACCAGGCGGCACACGCACGCTCGGGCGCTGCCTGGGCAAGGGCTTGCCACACGGCGATCACGATCTCATGAGCGACATAGACGGTGTTCATCGTCATCGGCGCCGGCGGGAGCGCGTTCACGATCGATCCCTCAGGGGCGATGATCGTGACACCTCGATACGTGCCTTCGTTGCGGGGAATCGTCGTGTCGAAGAACGACGAGATCGCCAGATACGCCGAGGAATACGTATTGGCAAGTGAGCTGTTCTTGAAGCCCTCGATCTGGTCATCGCTCCCGGTGAAATCGAGGGTCATCTCGTCGCCGTCGATCGTGAGCGCAACCCGTACGGCGATGTCGCGTGCCTCGAAACAATCATTGTCCGAGTGGTCCTCCCCGTGGAAGACGCCGTCCGGCATAGCCCGCACCGCCGTTCGCAGGCGCCGATCTGCGTGATCGAGCACACCATCGAGGTAGCGGAGGTAGGGCTCCTCGCCGAGCTCGTGGACCAGGCCCTGCACCCGCTCGCCGCCGATGCGGGTTGAGCCGATCATCGCCAAGAGATCGCCATCAAGCAGCTCCGGCGTGCGGCAGTTGATCAGCAGCAGCTCCCAGAGGTCGTCCCGCACGCGACCTTGTTCGATGAGCTTGAGGACCGGCAGCCGGATCCCTTCCTGCCAGATCTCGGTCGCTTGTGGGTTGTATGTGCCGGCCAGGCCGCCGCCGATGTCGTTCTGGTGGGCCCGATTGCAGCAGAAGCCGACCAGGGTGTCCTCGACGAAGATCGGCCGTGCGATGACCCAGTCCGGCAGGTGGTTTCCGCCAGCTACATACGGGTCGGAGAGCAGGAACACGTCCTCGGGCTCGATGCGACCAGCGAAGCGATCGAGCACCGCGCGGACGGCGAAGCCACCGCCGCCGGTGTGGATCGGGATGCCGTCGGCGTTGGCCACCAAGGTGCCGTCGGGGGTCGTGATGAAGCAGCTGAAGTCGTGGCTCTGGCTGAAGATGGTGCTGCGAGCCGTCCGAGTCATGACCCAGCCCATGTGGCGGGTGATCTGGTCGAGCCGGTTCTGCATCAGCGCGAGGATGATCGGGTCCATGTCGGCTCGTGTGCTCGGCTCCTCGGCGACAGGTTCGGCCGTGCGGGCCAACACGTCGAGCTCGATCACGAAGTCACCGCTCGGATCGACGAACAGCTCGTCGCGTGGTCGCACGACGACCGTGGTCGTCAGTTCTTCGACCAGTGCTGGGCCGGCGATTCGGGCACCTGGCCGTAGGCGCGCGCCGTCGTACACGTCGCTGTCACACCATCCGTCGTCGCCGAAGAACACGGAACGATTGGCCAGTGCGACGGGGGACTCGGCCGACTCGGGAAGGACCGGCGAGGCGATTGCACCGGTGGAGGCGCTGGCGATGAGCCGGAGCGAGGCCAACATGATCGTGCCGTCGGGCTGCACGTGCCCGTACAACCGTTGGTACTCCTCCTCGAACGATGCTCGGGCCGCCGCCGGGTCGAAGGCCGCGCCGTCGAGGCGGACGCGCACGCTCCAGATCTGGCCGGGATGATGGAGCTCCAGCTCGTACCGCAGGTCCACGTCAGCGGCGTCGATCCCTTCGGCGGCCATCACTCCGAGGGCGTTGTCGCGCAGGTCGTCGAATCCCGCCGTGACGAGGGAGCGCTCGATGGTGTCCAGCGACCCCACGAGCACCTTGGTGAAGTCCTGGCGGATGTCGGCATGCAGCATGCCGATCGCACACAGGGCGCCGGCGGCCCGTGGGATGTACACCGTCGGCGAACCGAGACCGGCAGCGATCTGGGCCCCGTGCATCGGGCCGGCGCCACCCGCGGCAACGAGAGGGAATCGACGGGGGGAGTGACCCCGCTCGATCGAGATGTGTTCCACGGCACTGAGCAGGTGCTGTTCGGTCAGCTCGATGATGCCGGCCGCTGCCGCCTCGACCGTCATGTCGAGCGGCTCGGCGACATGTGTGCGGATGGCCTCGACGGCCGCGTCGAGATCGAGATCGAGTGTGCCGCCTGCCGACTTGCCAGGGCGGAGGCGTCCGAGCACCAGGTGGGCGTCGGTGACCGTCGGCTCTGTTCCGCCGCGGCCATAGGAGGCGGGGCCCGGGTCGGCGCCAGCGCCTTCGGGACCGACCACGAGCAGACCGGCGTCGTCGACCCGAGCGATCGTGCCGCCACCGGCACCGATGGTGTGAATGTCGATGGCCGGCGTCGACACGAGGTAGCCGGCGATCGAGGTCTCGTCGCGCGTGGCGACCTCGCGGTTCGCCATCAGGAGCACGTCGCACGACGTGCCGCCGATCTCCATCGAGATCACGTGGCCGGGGTCGTGGGCGAGGTCAAGATCGTCGACGGCGCTCGAGTACAGGTTCAGGGCACCGACGGCGGCGGCTGGGCCGCTGAGGAGCAGATTGACCGGCCGATCGGCGAGCTGCTCGACCGAAGCTGCGCCACCGTTGGATTGCACCAGCAAGAGGGCGGTTGTGAGCCCGCGTTCGTGGAGGTCAGCCTCGAGCGATCGCAGATAGCCGACGATGCGTGGCATGAGCGTGGCGTTGACGACTGCGGTCGACGTCCGTTCGTACTCGCCCATGAGGGGTGAGACCGCGGCGGATGTCGTCACCCAGTCGCCCGACCACCGTTCCGCGACGGCGCCACGGAGCTCTTGCTCGTGTGCGTCGTTGGCGTAGCCGTTCATCAGGGCGATTGCGATCGATTCGACACCCTCGTCCTCGAAGCCCCGCAATGTCGCGTCGAGGTCAGTGGTGTCGAGCGGTCGGTGCACGGTCCCGTCGGCGTCGACTCGCTCGGGGACCGGTTGACGGAGATAGCGCGGCACCAATGGCGGCGCGTAGGGCGCTCGGTGATTCCACTGATCGTCGCGAAGGCCTCGGCGGATCTCGATGACATCCCGGAAGCCCTCGGTGCAGAGCAGCCCGACGGTTGCTCCCTTGCCTTCGAGCATGGTGTTGGTGGCGATCGTCGACCCGTGCACGAAGTGTGCACAATCGGCCAGGACCGCGGCGGTGGGGAGGCCGAGGTCGACCGCCATTCGCTCGAGTGCGTCGAGCACACCCCGGCTCGGGTCGGTCGGCACCGAGGGCACCTTGGAGACCCAGGTTCGTCCTTCGGCATCGGCGAGCACGAGGTCGGTGAAGGTGCCCCCGACATCGACCCCGATGCGCCACGGTGCTGTTGGTCGGCTCGGTTCATCCGTCGGCATCGGCGCTCCTCGCTGTCCCGACCGACGGTACTCACCCAGGCAGCGGCGGTCCGAATGCCCAGGGAGTGCGGTGAACCGCAGCAACACGATCTGCAGTTACACGGTGCGGTACCAGTCGGCGAGGACATCGAAGGCCAGCTTGCGCTCGCCCTCCTCACTCACCAGGCCCTTGCGGTTGTAGCCGTCCTGGATGCCGGGGAGCGCACGCATCGGCGTGCGGAAGTCCTTGAGGATCCAGGGGCTGAGGCCCACGCAGTCTTCCTGCGCCGCGATCATCTCGATCTGCGCCCGGTAGACGGCGGCTTGGAACTCCTCGGTCCAGATCTGGTTTTCGGTGCCGTGGTGGCCGGCCTTCGCCCCCGCCCCGAGCTCGGTGAAGATGATCGGCTTGCTCCAGTCCGAGGTCCACCGTTTGCTGGGAATGTCCTCGCGATCGCCGTAGTACCAGCCGTAGTACTGGTTGATCCCGATCACGTCGACGTGCTCGCCTAGAGGGTCATCGATGTGTGTTTCGAGTCCTCGCTCCGGAAGCGTGAACAGCGCGGCAGACACCAGGCGGGTCGGGTCGAGTTCGCGGACGCCGTCGATCAGGCTGGTCAGGAAGCGGTTGCGGTCGTGCCCAGGAAGCGTTTCGTTGGCCACCGACCACAACACGACCGAGGCGCGGGCGCGGTCACGGACGACGAGCTCTGCGGCTTGGTCCTGGGCGTTGGCAAGCGTGGCTTGGTTGGTCCAGTCGATGCCCCAATAGACGGGAAGCTCGCACCAGGCAAGGAGGCCACGGCGGTCCGCCTCGAGGACCATGGCTTCGTCGTGCTGGTAGTGGGCAAGTCGGACGAAGTTGGCGCCGAGGTCCTGCGCCCAACCGAGGAGTGTGCTGGCATCGTCGTCGCCGCTTGCTCGGCGACCGCCCGACGGGCCCTCGGCGTGCAGTGAGATGCCCTTGAGGAAAATCTCCTCACCGTTGACCAGCACCCGGTTCCCCCGAGTTTCGACCGTGCGGAAGCCGATCGATTCCGTCAGGGAGTCTTCCGCTGCGGTGAAGACGACGTCGTAGAGCCGTGGCGCACCGGGGTGCCATCGTTCGATCTCGGCGGACGTGTCGATGCGGAAGCGCTCTCCGACGGTGACCTCGGCGGTGAACCCCACCTCGGGAATCGAGATCGTCGCCCGGCCGCCAGCGTCGCCGTCGCAATTGACCTCGCCCACGAGGGCGCCAGAGGCATCGAGCGTGAGCCAGGCCGAGCTGATGAAGGTCGACGGCAGTTGCACGAGCGACACCGAGCGATGCAAACCGCCGAAGTTGAACCAGTCGGTCCGCATCGCCGGCACTCGTTCAGGCTGGCGGCGGGCTTCGACCATCACGACCAGCGAATGCTCGCCGGGCTGCAGCCTGCCGGTCGCCTCGACTGCGAACGGTCCGTATCCGCCCTCGTGAGATCCCAGCTCCTCGCCATCGAGGAACACCCGACAGGTGTGGTTGACGGCGCCGAAGTGGATGAAGCTGCGCGCTTCGGGTGCGGCATCGATCGTGAAGATCCGTCGGTACCAGACCAGCTCCTCGTAGAAGTAGAGCTCGGGTGCCTGGGTGTTCCAGTCGCCCGGCACCTGGAGCACCATCGATGTGTCGAAGTCGTACTCGACCCGGTCGCCCTCATGGCGGGGCGTGAAGTCGCGAAACCAGCCGCGCGGATTCCAGTCGCCCGTGATGGTGACGGCGCCGGTGCCGTACTGGTCGGGAATCGCCCGCCATTCGCCATCGAGCGAGGTCACCTGACCCGCCCTGGTGCGGCTGTGGAGGTGGGTGAACAGCGTGGTGCCCGAGTTGGCCATGTCGCCACGCTAGTCAGGCGTCCATTCCGGCTCGCTTTCGCCGCGGAGTAGCTTGAGTTCCAGCTGCTCGGGTGCGGGCGGCCGAAGGGGGAGAAGCGATGAAGACTCGAGCCGCAGTGTTGTACGGGGTCGGCGAACGCTGGAGCGTCGAAGAAATCGAGCTCGATCCACCGGGCCCCGGTGAGGTCATGGTCAAGACGGCGTTCGCCGGGCTTTGCCACAGCGACGAGCACCTGGTGACCGGCGACATGGTTCCGCCGCAGGAGCTGATCGACATGCTTCCGCGCAAGACCATGTTCCCGATCATCGGCGGCCACGAGGGAAGTGGAGTCGTCGTCGAGGTCGGCGCAGGTGTGACCAAGGTCGAGGTCGGCGATCACGTGAGCTGTTCGTTCGTGCCTGCGTGCGGCGTGTGTCCGCCGTGTGCGGAAGGGCGCCAGAACCTGTGCGACCTTGGCGCGCGTACGTTCGGCAGCGGCATGATCACCGACGGGACGTATCGCACGCACACGACCGACGGCACCGAACTCGGCAAGCTCGCCCAGCTCGGGACCTTCGCCGAGTACATGACCCTGGCCCAAGAGTCGGTGATCAAGGTCGAGAAGGACATTCCGCTCGAAGTCGTGTGTCTCGTCAGCTGCGGTGTGGCGACCGGGTACGGCTCGGCGGTGAATCGGGCCGACGTTCGCCCGGGAGACACCGTGGTCGTGGTTGGCTGTGGCGGCATCGGCATGAACGCCGTCCAGGGCGCTGCAGCCGCCGGGGCATCCAACGTGGTGGCCGTCGACCCCGTCGAGTTCAAGCGGGAGACCGCAATGACGTTCGGCGCAACGCACACGGCGACGTCGATGGCAGAGGCGGTGAGCCTGGTCAACGACATCACGTGGGGGCGGATGGCGCATTCGGTGATCCTCACGCCGGGTGTGCTGACCGGCGACATGGTTCAGCCGGCCATGGACCTCACCGCGAAGGGCGGCACGGTGGTGGCGACCGCGGTCGCTCCGATGGATCAGCAGGAGGTGGCCCTCGATCTGGCGAGGCTCACGCTGAGTCAGAAGGAGCTGCGCGGAACGATCTTCGGCTCGGCGAGTCCGAACGTGCGCATCCCCGAACTGTTGATGATGTACCGCCACGGCAAGCTCAAGCTCGATGAGCTGATCACGCGGCGATACACGCTCGACGAGATCAATCAGGGCTACGACGACATGAACGCCGGCATCAACATCCGCGGCATCATCGAATTCAACTGACCCTGAGGGCAGGCAGCAGAAGGGCCGGGCAGGTGCGCGCGCCACCTACCCGGTATCCCATGCCCGCAATCAGCCGGTGAGGAGTTGGGCTAGCTGTCGTTCGCGGCGGCTGGCAGGTTGGTGGTCGCGAGTGATCGCGTCGACCGAGTACCAGCGGCCACCGATGTTCCAGTAGCCGGCCGGAGGCTCGCCGTCCTGGGTGATTCCCTGGTCATCGATCCACGCCATTGTGGGTCTCCTTCGAGGGGCGGGAGAGTGGGTCAAGGCTCCATCGGCGCGAGTGGCGTTGGCGGAAGGGGTGGCCGAGGATTCAGGTCCAGACAGCGGGCCAAACGGCCCGACAGCGTGAGAACGTCGTCCGGACGACAGAGGGCTTTGCGTCAGCTGACCTCGGCCACGAGTAGTCCGACCGCCGCATCGATCACGCCTTGTCCTCGAACTTCGCTGTTGGTTAGCACGACGAGGCCGAGATCGTCGTCCGGGAGGACGGCGATGATGCTGAGAAACCCATCGAAGCTGCCCTCGTGGACGAGAACCTCGATGCCGTCGACGTGCATCATCTCCCAACCCATGGCGTAGTTCTCGAGCGCCGGTGTCCACATCTCGGCGATGACGGCTTCGCTGACGAGTCGCTCGCCGTTGGTGGTGGTTCCACCGGCGAGCATCATCTGGAGGAAGTGCGCCATGTCGCCGGCGGTGGATTTGAGTGAGCCCGAAGGCGCCAGGATGTCGGTGTCGGAGTCGATCGACGCCACCGAGCCGCTCGGGCTGAACGACGTTGACAGGCGACCTGTCGATGCGGCCTCGGATGCCAACACGGTCGAATCGCTCATGCCGAGGGGATCGAGCACCCGATCCTGCAGGAGGTCGATGTAGGCCTGGTGCGCGTTACTCGTGGTGGCCCCTGCCATGGCCGCGCCGTACCCAGCGGCTGCCGCGGAAACGTTGCTGTACTCGAACGTCTCGCCGGGGTCGGCGAGCGGGTCCATGGTCGCGACGGCGTCGAAAACCGTGTCGGCCAGGTCGGGTTGCGCGAGGTCCTCGGGGAGGTCGTCTTCGATATCGGCAGGAATGCCGCTCGACATCGTGAGCAAGTGCCGGAAGGTGATCGCAGGATCGATGTCCGGGTCATCGAGAACCGTCGCGAGCGCCGTGTCCCAGTCGACGATGTCGTCGTCGACGAGGGTGGCGACCACCAGCGCATTGATCGCCTTGTGCGTCGACCCGACGTGGAACAGCGTGTCCAGCTCGGTTGCCCTCCCGGACGGGTCATAGATGCCGTAGGCGCCTTGCTCGATGATCCCGCTGCTGTCCACGACCGCAAAGGTGAATCCGAAGCCTGGTGATTCTCCCGCGACCTTGAGCAGCCCAGGTTGAATCTCAGTGGCGTTCTCTGGCGGTGTTTCCGTGTTGGTGCAGCCGCTGAGGGCCGCGGCCAGGAGGGCGGTGACGAGCAGCCGGCGCATCATCGGTCGCGGCCCTGTTGGAGGGCCGCGGTCCAGTGTTCGAATGCGGCTCTCGCGCCGCGGTGGCTGCGCAGCCACGCGATGCTCTCGAACGCGGCGTCGGCCGCGACCCCAGGCGTGTCGTAGCGAGTGGTGCCATGGCCGCCCACGGCCGTCCATCGGCCGCCGTCCTCAGGGTCTGCCCGCAGGTGCTCGAAGCCGAAGCCACCGATGGGGTCTTCGAAGAAGTCGACACAGAGGAGGTGGTCGTCGGACGGGATGCTCTCGAGCACGATCCAGCCGCGATGGTTGACCCTGCCCACACGAGGAGCGTAGGGCTTGGCCGGGCATGGATGATTCGTTCGGCCTGTGATGCCTCGGTCGACCCAACGGTGCAGATCGGCACCGTTATGCGGTTTCGGTGCGAGTCGCCATGGTCTGTACCCCGATCCTGACCAGACCTTGCCGAATCGGCACGGAACTTTCGGGACCAGCTGCCGATGGGAGGCGCGCTCCCTGACCCGAGGATCCCGAGGATCACCTGCCATGGCCGACCTGCACGTTTCCGCTCCGGGCGCCGATCACGGCGCACCACTGCCTTCGGTTCCGGGCCTCGACGTACTTGGACCGATCGCTCGTGGCGGGCATGGAACCGTGTATCGGGCACGGGAACTCCGCCACGACCGCATGGTGGCCCTCAAGGTGCTCGACGCCCGTTTTCTGGATGAGGCGACCCGCCGCCGCTTCGATCGCGAGCGCCTTGCCCTCGGCCGACTGTCGGATCATCCGGCGATTGTGTCGCTGCTCGACAGCGGCGACACGGCTGAGGGGCTGCCGTACCTCGTGCTCGAATTCGCCCCCGGCGGTTCCCTCGCCGACCACGTCGGCGCAGGGCACCGGCTCAGCGTTGGCGAGGCGACCTCGGTCGGCATCGCCCTGGCGGGTGCACTCGAGAGCGCCCATCAGGCGGGGGTGGTGCACCGAGACGTCAAGCCGGACAACGTCATTCGGTCGACCTATGGCTCCTGGATGCTGACCGACTTCGGCGTTGCGGCCCTGGTCGACCACCAGGCCACCGGCGTGGTGCACGCCACCTACGCGCATGCCCCGCCCGAAGTCTTCGACGGCATGGTTGGACCGATCGGCGACGTGTATTCGCTCGCCAGTCTGCTTGCTACGGCGCTCACCGGCGTCGAGCCGTTTGCCGTCCGCCCGGACGAAGGCGCGATCGCCGTTATGCATCGCATCGCGACCGAGCCGTACCCGGATCTTCGCCACCAGGGCGTGCCTGACGCGCTCGCTGAGTTGCTCAATCGGACGCTGAGCAACGACCCGGACCAGCGCCCGCAGAGTGCCCATGCCTTCGCAGCCGAGCTGAACCGTGTGCGGGCCGAGCTGGGATTCGAGCCCGAACCGATCCGAACCGCCGATGGTGGCCCAGCGGCGTCGACGATGATCCACGCGCCGAAAACGAGCACGGGCACCCTGGGGTCGAAGACGCAGTCCGGCACCGAGAAGCCGGGGCACAAGGCCGGAGGCGCAAGAGCTTCCTCGAGTCGAAAGCTCGCCCTCACCGCGGTCGCAGTCGTCCTGAGCGTCGGGGCAACGGTCGGAGTTGTGCAGGCCACGCTCGGCGGTGATGGGACCTCGATCGACGTCGACGATGATCCGCCGCCGATCCTGGCGCTCCGCGACGAGGTTCCGCCCGACGCCGTACCGGCCTCACAACAGGAACCAACCGTCGCTCCTGTGGGCGGCGGGAGCCTGCAACCGGATGCCGGAGACGACACAGGTGATGACATCGGCGCTGCAGCGACGATTCCCGCGATCAGCTCGGCGCCCGCGGAACCTGATCCGCCCGCTGAGGTGACGCCCCCGACACCTCCCACGCCGCAACCGCAGGTCCAGCAGCCCGCTGCGCCTCAGCCGCCAGCCGACCAGCCCGCCCCCAACGGCCAGCCGGCGCCTCCGCCGCCGGGCACTGGGAACGCCGGTGCGGGAGCGGCCGGTGGCGGGACAGGGACTCCGCCGCCCCCTGGAGCCGGCAACGCCGGAAACGGACCTGGCGCGCCGCCGCCTCCTGGAGCGGGCAACGGTGGTGGAGCCGGCAATGCCGGTGGTGGAACCGGTGCTCCGCCGCCTCCGCCTGGAGCCGGCACCGGCGGCGCAGGAAGGCCGTAGCAGCCTCACGTCGACTCCTGGTCGCGCAATCGGCAAGATTTCGCTCGGGATCCTTTCGAGACCTTGTCGATTCTCTGTGCAACCGCGTGCATCTCCTCACCGATGGTCTTGGCAACCACCGATCCAAGGATGCATGTCATGTCCGACGTCCCCTCGAACCATCCCGAAGCGATCAGCCACAGCGGTTCGCCGTCGATCCCCGGCCTCGAAGTGCTCGAACCCATTGCCCGCGGGGGACATGGGACGGTGTTTCGGGCGCGTGAGCTCCGCCACGACCGTGTCGTTGCCCTGAAGGTGCTCGACGCCCGATTTCTCGACGCCGGAACCCGTCGCCGCTTCGATCGCGAGCGCACCGCCCTCGGCCGGCTGTCGGACCATCCCGCGATCGTGTCGTTACTCGACAGCGGCTCGACCAGCGACGACGTGCCGTATCTCGTTCTCGAGTACGCGCCCGGTGGGTCGCTCGATGGCTGGCTCGAAACGTGCGGTCCGATGTCGGTTGACGAGGTCACCTCCCTCGGGATCACGTTGGCGGCTGCACTCGAGAGCGCCCATCAGGCGGGGGTGGTGCATCGCGACGTCAAGCCGGCGAACGTGATCCGCTCGGCGTACGGCGCATGGATGCTGACGGACTTCGGTGTGGCCGCGCTCGCCGATCGCAAGGCGACCGGCGTGGTCCATGCCACGTACGCACATGCGCCGGCCGAGGCCTTCGACGGCATGGTCGGACCGATCGGTGACGTCTACTCGCTCGCGAGCACGCTGGCGACGGCATTGACCGGTTGCGAGCCGTTTGCCGTCGACGTTGAGGAGACCGCGGTGACCACGATGCATCGCATCGCGGTCGAGCCGTATCCGGATCTCCGCGAACACGGCGTGCCCGCTGCCTTGGCGGAGCTTCTGCACCAGGCGCTGAGCAAGGATCCCGACGAGCGTCCGCAATCGGCACACGCGTTGGCCGTCGAGCTGAACGAGGTCCGAGCCACACTCGGTCTGGACCAACAGATGATCTGCCTCGACGACGAGGTCCGAGCGGCCTCCACGATCGTCCATCGGGTGGTCGAGCGGCCGGTGTCTCCTGCGCCGGCCACTCCCGCCCGTCGGTCGCGCACGTCGGCACGTAGCCGACTGCGTGTCGGTGCCGCTGCCGTCGCAGCGTCCGTCGCGGCGATGGCGGGTGTTGGCTACGGCTTTGTGAGCATCGACGCACCGGCCGTCGATGTGGCCCTGGTGTCGCCGGTCGTCTCGGTGCTCACGGAAGACGGCCCGACCATCGAGGAGATCCTCGCCGCCCCGCCCGCGGAGATGTCCGAGGACGAGGCGAACGACGATGTCGAGGTCGCCGAGGGATTCGAGGACGATCCGCCGGTGGAGAACCCCACCGAACCACGACCCTCGGGCAACGACGACATCGGCGGCGTCGGTGGAGTGGTCGACCTCGTCGACGTGAGCGAGGATGCGCCCGACGAGGAAGCGATTGCGGAGCAGCCGGTTGCGAACGACCCGGCTCCTGCGCCCGCACCGGTCCTTCCGCCCGAACCGCCGACCGCGATCACCGTCGCCCAACCGCAGAATCCCGCCCCGCAGCCACAGCCCGACGCTCCCTCCGCCTTCGACGAAGAGCCCGTCAACGGTGTCGTCCTCACCGCTCCGAACGTTGGCAATGACAACGACGGTGGCGGCAACGATGGCACCAACGGTGGTGGCGGGAACAACAACAACGGCGACGGTGGTGGCGACAACAACGGTGGCGGTGGCAACAACGGTGGCGGCGGCAACAACGGCGGCGGTGGCAACAACGGTGGCGGTGGCAACAACGGTGGCGGTGGCAACAACGGTGGCGGTGGCAACAACGGTGGCGGTGGCAACAACGGCGGCGGCAACAACAACGGCGGCGGTCGCTGAGGATCTCCTTCTCGAGTGCACAGCCCTGGTGGGTCGGCGGATCAGTCCGATGCGGGCGGCTACGATCGGTGTGTGCGCGGCTGGACACGTTGGGCGAGTCGGACTGTCATGCTCTTCGTTCCGCTGTTGCTGCTCTCGGGTGCGCTCTCCTCTGCGAACGGTCAGCCGCCGGTCGGCGACGCCGAGCCGCCACCTCCACCGGATTCCGGTCCGCCGATCAGCCCGCCGGAGAACCTCGGCCCGTCGGTCGCGAGCGTGCTCGCGCCGTGTCAACTACCTCCACCAGCAGACCCGCTGCAGGTCAACGCCGGCTTTCCGATCCATTCCGGTTATGCGCCCAAGATCGGTACATACAACGCGGTCGTACTGTTCATCGACTTCATCGATGCGCCGGCGGTGTCTTCCACCGCCGACGTGTTCGCCGCGAACTGGGGCGCCACCGAGGGGTACCTGGAAACGCTGAGCGGTGGTCTACTCGACTTTCAGGCGACACCGCATCACAGCTGGGTGCGTCTCAACCTTCCCTACAGCCACTATGGGCAGGGGTCCGACGCGCTGCGCATCCAACTCATGCGCGATGCGGTGGTAGCCGCCGACCCGACCGTCGACTTCAATGGGGCTGACTCCATCTGGTTGATGCTCAGCGATGGGCTGAACGTCGACACCGGCTGGGCGTGGTACACGCCCTTCGAGCCCTTCGTGGCAGACGGTTCGTCCGTGCACACGGCCATCGCCAAGAGCAACTACGGGATCGCCCCCGTACCCGGCCTCGCTGAAGCCGTGACGGCCCACGAGATCATGCATACGCTCGGGCTGCCGGATCTGTACGCCTATCCGCCGCCGGGGGTGAATCCGACTCCGCAGTTCAGCTTCCAGTACATCGGGGACATCGATCCCATGGGCTACCGGAACACAAGGGAGCTGCTCGCGTGGTCACGTTGGCAGCTCGGTTGGCTGACCAACGAGCGGATCGAGTGCATCACCACCTACCCGACCACCACCACGCTGGTGCCCGCGCAGGCGGCAGGCGGCACCCACGCCATGGTCGTGCAGCTCAGCGCGACGTCCGCACTCGTCGTCGAGGCCCGCGCCAGCGCTCGGTTCGATGACGACCTCTTCTTCGGGGGTGTCCTCGCCTATGTCGTGGACTCCTCGTTGCCCACCGGTCAGGGCCCGATCCGGTTGGCTGGGGACCCGGTCTTCCTCTGGCCGACGGAGCTCGACCTGCTCATGCCCGGCGAGGAACTCATCTACGAGGACTATCGCATCACGGTCGGAGCCGGCTTCAGCGTCACGATTTCCGAGCTGGCCTACTGCAACGACCTGCTGGCCACGCACGACATGAAACTGCTGGGGGTCACTGCGATCACCGGTACAACGGGCGACGACGTGATCGTCGGTACGGCAAGCGCTGACACGATCGTGGGCGCTGGCGGCAACGACACGATCTGCGGCGAGGAAGGGGCCGACGTGTTGTGGGGCGGCGAGGGTGATGACCTCATCATCGGCGGACCCGACGACGACATCCTGCTCGGAGGTGGCGGAGTCGATGATCTCTTCGGCAACAACGGCAATGATCAGATTTGGGGATTCGACGGCGACGACGACCTTTTCGGTGGCAACGGTGACGACATCCTCCAGGGCATGGATGGCAACGACACGATGCTGGGTGGATCGGGCACGAACACGTTCATCGGCCACGACGGCGACGACACGATGTTCGGTGGGGCCGAGGTCGACGTGATCTGGGGCCTCGGCGGAGACGACCGGATGTTCGGTGGAGCCGGCAACGACGTGCTGCTCGGCAACGAGGGCAACGACTACGGCGAGGGCGGCTATGGCATCGACTGGGTCCTCGGCCACGACGGCAACGATTGGCTACTCGGTGGGCCCGATGGCGACCTGGTGTGGGGCGGCCCCGGCAACGACACCCTCGGCGGCCAGGGTGGCGATGACTTCGTCGTCGCCGGCGAGGAGGGTGACGACTCGGTCGACGGTGGCGATGGAAACGACCTTCTGCTCGGAGACAACGTCGGTCTGCCACCCGGCAACGACACGATGACCGGGGGCAACGGCGACGACGTGCTCTGGGGATTCGATGGCGACGACACGCTCAACGGCGGGCCCGGCAACGACACCCTGCTCGGCGGAGCCGGTGCCAACGACGTGTGCAATGGAGACGCGGACATCGATGCGACCGACGGCTCCTGCGAGCTCGAGAGCGGCATCCCGTAGTCCCAGCCGGAGCGCGTCTCCGTCGAAGAGGTCTTGGCGCAATGTGTCAGGTGGGATCACAGTAAGAGGGGCCGTATGCGCAGTCACGGGCGCTGGCTAGGTGTCTATCTCGGAGACCGCATGCTCGGTGCACCGTGGCGTCTCAAGGCTCGCCTTGAAAATCTCAGCATGCTCGTCTGGGCCTGAGGCACGCAGCGGCGACGTACTCGGTTGGATGCGCCGTTCGAGTATCTCGTCGCCGATTCCGTCGGCCGCGAACTGGGACCACCCTGCCACCCTTGACTGACCAAGTCCCGTTAACGGTTGGGACCCGTCTGGACGCGTAGAGTTTCGGAGGCCCTAGCGGCGCTGTCGACGAGGTCGGATCACCCGAACAGGGTGTTTCGCTTGGGAAGTTCTGGGCCCGGCTGAGCTCATATCGACAATGCCCTACGCGTCCGAGGCCAATCCCGCGCTCGGGCATCTTGCCGACCGAATCTGAGGTCTTCGCGAAGGTCTCGTTCCTGGCTCCCATCGGGACCCAGGACGGCGATACCCCTCATCAGGATGAGCCGCACGGGGTGAGACCCGCCGGCAACACCGTTGCTTCGTTGCAGAGAACTCCGTCCAACCGGGTGCCGCTCAAATCGGCACTCGAGAGGTCTACCCCTCTCAAATCTGCTCCTTCCAGGTTTGCATCGGTGAAGTCCGTCTGCACGACATGCGCGTTCGCAAGCTGGGCGCGCCGGAGATCTGCGCCTTCGAAGACCGCCCAAGAGAGGTTTGCACTGGAGAGATCCGCCTCGATGAGGGATGCCCCGGACAGGTCTGCGTTCGCCAAGGTCGCTCGCACCAGCTTGGCCTTTTCAAGGTCTGCACCGAGCGCAACCGCCTTGTTGAGATTGGCCTCAGTGAGATCGGCTCCGTAGGCCCTTACGCCACTGAGGTCGGCAATCGCCAGAGTCGCTCCGTGGAGCTTCGCCTCGAAGAACCCAGCCCCTGTGAGATCAGAATCGAAGAAGTTGGAGCCGGACAGGTCCCGTTGGGTCAGCACAATGCCGCGGAGATCCTGCTCTGCGAGGACTATGTCTCGGAGGTCGTTCGTAACGAGAACACTCGCGATGAGCTCAGAACGCTGCGATCGAGCGAGTCTGTTCTCCTCGCAGCTGAGGAAGACGAGACTCACAACGATTCCGGTAGCGATCGGTGAGACAATGTGCTGCGCCCACCAGTACCGGGTTGGGCGTGTTTCGGCGGTGGTTGTCCGCGTCGGCCTAACCCGCGCCATCAGAATCACCGCAAAAAGGACCGTTGCATCTCGAAGGCTCCTCACGCGCTCAAGTTCAGTCGATTAGACCCTGGATTCCAACTCTGGAGGTGGGCTGCGCTGTGAGCCGGTCGTCCATTGAGAAGCAGACGTTGACCTCCATCTTGAGCGTTCTGCGGTGGCACGGTGCCCGAGGTACCCCTTCATATCGCTTGCGTCGAGCCTTTCGTGAAGGGCACGCGGCGGCTACCGGCCGCACAGAGTTCGGAAGCGCACGCCTCAGCAAGGGCCGTAGCGCCGGGGCATGCTCTCAAGATGGCCGATCGCTTCGTTGGTGAGCGCAGCGGCTCGATTTCGTTTCGGAGAGCAAGCCTCCGACTGTTGCTTCGCCGCCGCGGAAAGCGAGTGGGCAATCGGCGCGTTCCGCACGGTTGTGCTGGCTCAAGAAAGGGCCACCGCAGCCTGGAGAGGCTGTCATCTGCTTGTCCGAGGACGTGAACGGCTGTCATGGTCGACAGTCGCCGGCGACGCGGAAGGCCGTGCACGGCTGCAAGTCCAACGATCCCGGCGGAATCAGCTAATCGTGGATGACGGTGAGTCGGCCTGTAGGCGGGGTTCTGTCCGGGGGCCGAAGCCCCGTGGGTGACCATCCATCTGAGCGGCCTACCTGGAGGTGCACCGGAGTGCGGACGAGCAGCCCGTCCCTCACACTTGACCTTGCTCCCAGTGGGGTTTACCGAGCCACCCCGGTCACCCGGGGTGCTGGTGCGCTCTTACCGCACCGTTTCACCCTTACCTGTGCTCGCCTCCCGAAGGAGCCGAGCCATCGGCGGTCTGTTTTCTGTGGCACTGTCCTGCGAGTCGCCTCGACTGGCCGTTAGCCAGCACCGTTGCTCTGTGGAGCCCCGACCTTCCTCGACCCATCGCCGCCTTGTGGCAGGACCACGCAACGACGACGGCACCGCGGTCACCAAGCCGACTCACCGTCGTCGATGAATCTACCCGGCGGGTGGTCGTTGCTACTCGTCGTCGAGGTTGGTGATGCTCACGGCTTCGACGACGAACACCAGGGCGTCGCCGGGGCCGCTCAGGCCCGAGTTCTCGGGGATGCCGTCCGGGAAGGCGACCTCGCCCGGCACGATGATCTGGCGGGTTTCGCCGGCCTGCAGGCCGACCATCCCCTCGAACAGGCCGGGGATCACGCCGTCGGGGGCGAGGAACAGCGGTGTGACGGAGTCGTCGCGGTAGGTGCTCGACAGCATTTCGCTGTCCGAGTGGCGATAGACGACGACCCGGGCGTTGACGACATCGCCTTCCTCGGCGCCATCGCCACTGCCTTCCACGAGCGTGGTCGTCTCAGCGTCGTCGGGCACTGGCCCACCGAACTCGAGCTGATGAATGTCCGGACCCTCGATGACTTCCTCGACGTGCACCCGAAAGACCAGGTCGCCCTGGCCATACGCCTGCGCAGACGGAATCTGCAGGATGCGCTCGGTGCCGACCTGGGCGCCGAGCAGTCCGTCCTGCCAACCCTCGATCACGCCGCCGACGCCGGCGACCAGGCGGAAGGTCTCGCCGCGACCCCAGGAGTCGTCGAACTGCGTGCCATCGTCCGCGGTCACGCCGACATAGTGGACGGCGACGATGTCGCCCTTCTCGATCGCTCGGCCCTCGCCCTCGACGAGGTCGATGACGTTGAGTTCGTCGAAGCTGCCGAGGGCGTCCTCGGGAACCGGCGGTGCGGGTTCGGGCGGCGGCGACACGCTGATCAGATCGACGATGAAGACCAGGTCGGAGTTCGACGGGATGGCGGGGCTCGGCGACGCGTCGCCGTAAGCCTGTGCGGCCGGAATCTGGAGCACACGACGCCCGCCGACCTGCATGCCCTGAATGCCTTCGTCCCAACCTGGGATCACGCGACCGGTATCGAGATCGAACGACAGGGGCTGACCCCGATTCCAGCTTGCGTCGAACTCGGTGCCGCCGTCGGCGAGCACGCCGACGTATTGCATCGACACGCTGGATCCGGATTCGGCGACATCGCCGTCTCCGACGACAAGGTCGGTAACGATCAGCTCGTCGACCGGGACGAGATACGCCGCGTCGACCGGCGGCTTGACCGAGAGGTCGAGGGCGTCGTCGCCGGCGGCGAACAGCTCCTCGGAGGTGACGTCGCTGGGGCCGTCGCTGCCGCCGCATGCGCTGGCGACGAGAGCCACCACCGTCAGCAACAGCGCGGCGAGTGCGGTACGTGAAGAAGGCACCCCGGCAGGGTAGCTGTCTCGATTGCGGGTACTCGGTCGCTCCGATGTCGCTCGCGAGTCGCCGAGGGGAGGGGATCGGCGGTCCTGCTTGGTCGGCCGCGTACAGTTGAAGGGACCGCCGACTCGTCTCGGACACGGGAGCATGGGTGACAATCGACGATCCTGAGGGCCAGCCGGGTGCGCAGCCCGGCGGCGAACCGACCACACACGGGCATCCGGACCAAGCCGTTCCCGCCGAAGACCCTGCGATCGACGTCACGGCGACGACCGACGACGATGACGTCGATGATCTCGTCGGCGGCCTCTTCCGAGAGGTCGACGACCGGTTCACCCACCTCGCCGCGCGCTTTCAAGAGGCGCGCAAGGGACTCACCCCCGAAGAAGTCGAGACCACATTGGCAACGCCCGATCCCGTCGCCGCATCGACCGAGCGATATGCGCTGGTGAGCGAGGTCGCGACACTGCGCTCCGATGTCGAACGCCAGGCAGCTGAGCTCGACGAGCGCGACCGCATGTTGGCCGACCTCGGCAACCGCATCGTCGAATTCGAGGATCGCCTTCGCGTCGCGGACGAAGCAGAGCGAGCGGCCACAATCGTGCGACAGGAACTACACGAAGAGCGGCGCGAGCTCGCCCGTGTACGGGCCCTGCTCGAAGCCAGTTCCGCCGAACGCGAGGAGCTCGCTGAGGTCGCCCAACGCCTGACCACCGACAAGGACCAGCTCGATGGGCTGCTGTCGGCGGCAGTCGACCGCTTCGAAGAAGTCGACCGCGGCCGCGCCGCCCTGGCCGAGGACGTGGCCCGGATCGAGACCGCGCGTCAGGCCGAGGCACAGCAGTACGAGCAACGCTACGACGAACTCACCACCTTGCGGGCCGAAACGCGACGCATGGGAGAACTCATCGAGGAGCTGACCCATGCGCGCGATGAGGCCATCGGTCGGGCGGACAAGGCCGAGTCCAAGAACGAGCGGCGGGCCAACGAGGTCAACTACCTCAACCGCCGGATCGAATCGCTGACCGAACGCGCCGCGGAGAGCGACGAGTTGGAAAACCGCGCCAACCGTCTCGGCGAGGAGAACACGCTTCTCGGGCGGCGGGTTGCTGACCTTGAGCGCGAGGTCGAGGCCCAGACCAATCAGGCGGCGGCCTCGGCAGCGGCCGTCGAGGCCATCGCCGATCGCTCTGCGCAGCACGATGAACTGGTCGCTCGGATCGCTGAACTCGAGGCCGCCGCGGTGCGCCGTGAACAGACGACTGCTGCGGTCGAGGCGACATCGGAGATCCAAGAGCTCGCGAGCCGGGCTCGCGCCTTGGGAGCAGAGCGCACTTCTGGCGACTACGCACCGTTGGCATCGGGGTCGATCGAACCGACTGCGGCTCCTGCGCCCCAAAGCGCCGTGCCTCAGGCCCCGGCGACCCCACAGGCACCGTCCACGGCTCAGACAGCTGCGGCTGCCGCCACCCCACCGGCGTCCACCGCGCCTCCGGCTTCGCCGGCCGAAGCATCGTCGATGCTGTCCTCGATCACCGCGGCGGCCGACGTCGCCGAACCGTCACCCGACGCAGCGGCCCCGGACGAGCCGGCTGCTCGGGCGGCGAGCGCCCCCCAGATCATGATCCCCGAGATCACCATGCCCGATTCGGCGGAGACCACGGCAGATCCTGTCGAGGTCGCACCGTCGTCCGATGGGTCGATCGAGGTTCCGCCGGGGTTCGAACCGCCCGCCGATGAGGCGGCGCCCTCCGACGGCGCGCCCCAGATCGAGATCCCGGGGATGGCGGCGGACGCGGCAGCTGCTCCGTCCGCTGCTGAGGCTCTCCCGCAACCCGCCCCCGAGCAGGCGGGCGACACCGTCGGTCCCTCAGATGTCCCTGTGGCCGCGGCCTTCGGGGCGGTCACGGCCGGCGCAGCTCCCGAGGGGCAGGTTCCGACGATCGAGCCCGGAGACTCCGAGCAGGACGACCCATCGCGCCGACGCATGGTGCTCCCCGCCGACATGGAGCCTGACACGCCGGCCGCAGTGCACTTCTTGCTGAATCAACCCGGGGTCACCGCCATCGTCGACGCCCGTAGCTTCTGCGGACGGACCGGGGTGCGCCCGAGCGAACTGTTCAGCCGCATGGAGGCGCTTCGAGACCAGTTCGACGTGCCTGTCGAGGTCGTCGTCACCCCCGTGTCCACCCCGGTCGGAGGCATCCCGTCGCTCCCGGCGATCGGCGTGCACGCAATCAGCGGAGCGGACACCGTCGCAGACCGCATCCGTGCGCTCTGCATCGGGTTCCCGCCCGACCAGCCACTGGTCGTCATCGCCGGCGACGACCACGTCCGTCGGGCCGCCATCGGCGAGGAAGCCAACGTTGTCGACCCCAGCGCCGTCTTCGAGATCACCTGAGTCGCCCGTTCCCGATCGCGACGCGCTCCGAAGCCTCGGTCTCGGGGCCGGGCTTCACGCGGTGGGGTTCACCCATGCCGCCCCGCTGACCGAGGCCCGGGTCGTCCTCGAATCTCGCAAGGCGCAAGGGCTTCACGCCGGCATGCAGTTCACCTACCGAAACCCTGACCGCTCGACCACGCCGCAGCGCATCGTCGAGGCAGCCGAGACGCTCATCGTCGGCGCGTGGCCGTATGCGTCAGTCGCTGCTGCAGACCGTGCCGGTCGGCCCCGCGCCGAAGTGGCCGCCTACGCCTGGCGCGATCACTACGGCTCGCTCCGAGACGCCCTGGAGACGATCGCCGAGCCGCTTCGGAGTGGCGGCTGGACGGCCCGCGTGGTCGCCGATGACAATGCGCTCGTCGATCGAGCCGCAGCCGTTCGCGCCGGCATCGGCTGGTCCGGCAAGAACAGTAACGTTCTGCTGCCGGGGCAGGGGAGTTGGTTCGTGCTCGGAGCCATCGTGACCGATGCGCCGCTTGCGCCCGACGGACCCATTGCCGACCAGTGCGGTGGGTGCCGGCGCTGCCTCGACGGCTGCCCAACGGGGGCGATCGTCGCTGACGGCGTCGTCGATGCGCGCCGCTGTTTGGCCTGGCTGCTGCAGGCGGAAGGGAGTTTTCCGATCGAGTTCCGAGAGGCCCTGGGAACACGCATCTACGGGTGCGACGACTGCCAGACCGTGTGTCCGCCGAGCCGAAACGAGCCGACAGGTCTGATCGGCGACGAGGTGACCGACTTCGACCTTCTCGAACTGCTGGCCGCCGACGACCAGCGTCTGCTGGCCGATGTCGGTCGTTGGTACATCCCACGACGCGATCTCCGATACGTGCGCCGAAACGCCCTCGTGGCGCTGGGCAACGCTGAGCTGAACGAGGAACACGTTCACGAGGCGCTGCGGCTGCTCGATCACTACGAGGGCGACGACGAGTTGCTGGCCGAGCATGCGCGCTGGGCCCGAGAGCGTTTGGGGCTCTCGGCGTGAGTCACCTCCTCCTCACCAACGACTACCCACCCAAGGTCGGCGGGATCCAGACGTATCTGTGGGAACTCTGGCGGCGTTTGCCCCTGGACAGTTTCGAAGTCTTCACCTCGCCGCACGAGGACGCGAGGCGCTTCGACTCCGGCCAAAATCATCGGATCCACCGCTACGACCACTTCTGGCTCCCTCCCAGCCGGCGCGTTGCGAGCGGTGCCCGACGGCTGATCGGCGACGGTGGCCATGCCTCCGTCGTCATCGATCCGGCCTGGCCGCTCGGTTTCGTCGGACCACGGCTCGGTGTGCCCTATGCCGTCGTGTTGCACGGGGCCGAGGTCAACGTGCCGTCGAGACTCCCGGTCGCCCGCACGATGCTGCGTCGAGCGGTCGCCGGTGCCGATCTGGTGATCAGCGCCAGCCACTGGGCGACGAGCACCGCGGCAGCGATCGTCGGCGACATGCCACCATCGGTCTACGTTCCACCCGGCGTCGACACCGGCCGCTTCTCGCCGCTGAGTCCGGCACAGCGCCAGGCCACCCGTCGTCGGCTCGGCTTCGATCCCAAGGCACCGCTCATCGTCGGCGTGAGCCGACTGGTGCCTCGCAAGGGCTTCGATGTGTTGATCGACGCCGCGGCGGCGATCGCCGATCGCCATCCCGGGCTGCAGGTTGTGATCGCTGGGACGGGCCGCGACGAACGCCGTCTGCGGGAGCGAATCGTGCGAGCCGGCTCGCCGGCCCAGCTGCTCGGGTTCGTTCCCGACAGCGACCTTCCGTCGCTCTATGGCTGTGCCGATGGCTTCGTCATGCTGTGCCGCGAACGCTGGCGTGGGCTCGAACAGGAGGGATTCGGCATCGTGTTCGTTGAAGCCGCCGCCGCCGGATGTCCCCAGATTGCCGGCCGATCCGGCGGTTCCGCAGAGGCCATCGCCCATGGAGAGACGGGGTGGATCGTCGACGATCCGACCGACGTCGCCTCGGTGGCGTCGGTACTCAACGACCTGCTGGCGCGGCGCCACGACGACGCCGCAATGCGGGCGGCGTGCCGGGCGCATGCTGAAGAACACTTCGCCTACGACCTGCTCGCCGAGCGGCTGCGGGTGGCCATCGGCGGCCTCGGGCCGTCGAATCCCTAGCGATAACCTGCGCACGATGGCGTGGCTCGACCGACTCGACCTCCCGGAGACCACCCTCGGGGAATCGGCACCGGGCGAGTCGATCTGGGGGTCGAACGTGTGGGCCAGCGCCATCTTCACGGTCTTTGCCGTCCTCGCGGCGATCTTCCCCGGGCCGCTACGCATTCCGTTCGCGGTTTTCTCTTGCGTACTTTTCGCCATCGGGACCCTGGCGTTCCTCGCCGCGTATGGCCAAGCGATCGGTCGTAGCCGCACCGACGCGATCACTATCGGTGGGATCTACGGCCTGAGCGGCAGCGCACCGAAGGGCGTGCAGCGGCGATTCCATCTCATGACGGCGTTCCAGACCGTCGTCGCGGTGACAACCGCCGCAATGCGGCCCTTCACCGCCCAAGCCTTCGGTATCCTCGTACCCATGCTCGGACTCGGCCTCGGTGGACTCTGGGCTGCACGCCACGGAGTGTTCGGCCCGCGAGACGATCCCCGAGATCGCGCCCGAGCCCAGGTCAAGGAGTCGTTCAATGAGTGATCGGGCAAACGAACGCACCGTGATCCGCGAGAGCGCAGAGCGCATCTTCGACGTGATCATCAACTACGCGGACTACCCCGAGTGGGCGACCAACGTCAAAGAGGTCGACGTACTGCGTACCGATGAAGACGGTCGCGCCGGACTCGTGGCGTACCGCGCGGCCGCGATGGGCCGCAGCGCGGCCTACACCCTCGAGTACTTCTATGGCACCAACCCGCTTCGGGTGTCCTGGCGCCTGGCTGAAGGTGACCTGGTTCGCCGACTCGACGGTCGCTACGTGCTGACCGAGCTCGACCCCGATGCCACCGGTCCGCGCACCGAAGTCACCTACGAACTCGAGGTCGACGTTTCGATGCCGATGTCCGGCTTCCTCCGTCGCCGCGCCGAATCTCGCATCCTCCGCACGGCGCTCGAAGACCTACGGAGCTGGGTCGAGGAAGGCCGCCCGGCCTCGTCGGTCTGAGCTCGGTCCGAACACCGCTTCCTCAGCGAAACCAACTCGACGAATCAACGACGATTCTGGAGCCCCCATGGAATTCCGCCGCATCACCAACCTTCCCCCATACGTCTTCACGATCATCGACCAACTCAAGGTCGCGGGACGACGAGCGGGCGACGACATCATCGACCTCGGCTTCGGGAACCCGGACCTTCCGTCACCCGACTTGACGGTGGCCAAGGTGCGCGAGGCGGCGGAGAATCCACGCAACCACCGCTATTCGTCGAGTCGGGGCATTCCGAAGCTCCGCGAAGCGATGGGCAACTACTACGAGCATCGCTTCGGGGTGCGGCTCGATCCGGAGACCCAGATCATCAACACGATCGGCGCCAAAGAAGGCCTCTCGCATCTGATGTGGACGCTCCTGCAGCCGGGCGATGCAGTCCTCGTGCCGACGCCCTCGTACCCGATCCACCGCTACGCAGCGATCTTTGCCGGCGCCGAGGTGCGGGAGATGCCGATGTCGACCGACAGCGACTTCTTCGACACCATGCGGGAGCGCTGGGAGTACAGCTGGCCCAAGCCGCGGGTCATCGTGTTGTCGTTCCCGCACAACCCGACCGGCGCCTGTGTCGACCTCGAGTTCATGGAGCGCGCGGTCGAATTCGCCCGCGAGAACGACGTGCTGCTCGTGCACGACAACGCGTACGCCGACCTCGGCTTCGACGGCTATCGACCGCCATCGATCCTCGAGGTCGACGGTGCGACCGATGTCGCCGTCGAGTTGTACTCGATGACGAAGTCCTTCTCGATGGCCGGGTGGCGTGTGGCCTTCATGCTCGGCAATGCCGAAGTCGTCGGTGCGTTGACCAAGATCAAGTCGTATCTCGACTACGGAGCGTTCCAGCCGATCCAGATCGCCGCGACCGTGACCCTCAACGAGGCGCCCGATCATCCCAAGATCGTCAACGAGATCTACCAGTCACGCCGCGACACCTTGTGCAGCGGACTGGCTCGCATCGGCTGGCCGGTGGATCCGCCCAAGGGCACCATGTTCGTCTGGGCGCCGATTCCTGAGCCGTACCGCCACATGGGATCGGTCGAGTTCTGCTCCAAGCTGGTCACCGACGCCAAGGTCGCAACCTCGCCTGGTGTCGGGTTCGGCCCCGGCGGCGAGGGCAACGTCCGGTTCGCGCTCATCGAGAATGAACAGCGCATCAACCAGGCGATTCGCCAGATCCGCGATGCCCTTCCCGACCTGGTCGCTCCCGACGCTCCGGCGAGCTAGGACTCGTCGCTCGCCCAGTCGAGGGAGCGCTCGACGGCCCGCTTCCAGTCGGCATACCCGCTGCTGCGGTCGACGGTCGCGTCGGGCTCGAACGACCGATCGAGCTGCCAGGCCGCTTGGACGGCATCGGGCGAGTCCCAGAACCCCTCGGCGATACCTGCAAGATACGCGGCGCCCATGACCGTGGTTTGCTGGTTGGCCGGACGTTCGACCGGCACGCCAAGTTGGTCGGCCTGCATCTGGCACAGGGTGTCCATCACCGATGCTCCGCCGTCGACGCGCAACCGCGAGATCGTGGTGGTGGCGGATGCCCCCATGGCATCGACGACATCTCGGGTCTGATACGCCATCGCCTCGATCACCGCTCGGGCCATCTCCGGCCGGCCGGTGCCGCGAGTGATGCCGACGATCGTGCCGCGAGCGTTCGGATCCCACCAGGGACTGCCGAGGCCGGTAAGTGCCGGGACGAACATCACGCCACCGGTGTTGTCGCATTGCAAGGCGAGCGGTTCGAGTTCGGGCGCCTCGTCGATGATGTTGAGCCCATCGCGCAACCACTGCACCGCCGCTCCCGTCACAAAGATCGCACCCTCAGCGCAGTAGGTGGTCGGTTGGCCCGGCAACGTCCAGGCAACCGAGGTGAGCAGGCCCTCGGTCGGTGCGGGGCGGTCAGCGCCGAGATTCATCAGCACGAATGAGCCGGTGCCGTAGGTGTTCTTGGCGTCGCCAGGGGAGAAGCAGGCCTGGCCGAACAGCGCCGCCTGCTGGTCGCCGGCAGCGCCACTGATCGGGATGCCCGCGCCGAGTGGGCAGGCGTCGGTGGTCACGCCGAAGCGACCCGAGGTCGTGCCGACATCGGGCAGGACCGCGATCGGCACGCCGAGGGCATCACACAGCTCGGCACTGAATGCCATCTCGTCGATGTCGAACAGCAGCGTGCGCGACGCATTGCTCGGCTCGGTGACGTGGGCGGCGCCGCCGGTCAGTTTGTAGATGAGCCAGGTGTCGATCGTCCCGACGGCGGTGTTCTCGATCGGCACACCGGCTTCCTCGAACAACCAGGCGATCTTGGTTCCGCTGAAGTATGGGTCGAGGACCAGCCCCGTCCGCTGTCGGAACAGGTCGAGATGGCCGGCTTCCTCGAGTGCCCGGCACCGGGCTGCGGTGCGCCGGTCCTGCCAGACGATGGCGTGGTGCAGCGGCTCGCCGGTCGTGCGATCCCAAGCGACCACGGTTTCGCGCTGGTTTGTGATGCCGATAGTGGCCACCGGGCCCGCATCGGTGATCATCGTGCCGAGCTCGGCGAGCGTGGTGAGCGTGGTCTGCCAGATCTCCTCGGCGTCGTGTTCGACCCATCCCGGCTGCGGGAAGTGCTGGGTGAACTCTCGGTAGGAGAACGAGATGATGTTTCCCGACTGGTCGATGGCGGCCGAACGGATCCCCGTCGTGCCGGCGTCGATTGCGATCACGATGCCACTCACGGCCTGCGACGCTAGCAGGGGGTGTCATGGCGAGATCGGCGATGTTCTGCCCAGGGCTGCCTTGGGTCAGGGCTCCGGTGTCGGCGTTGGCGTGGGGACCACCGTCGGGGTTGCGGCATCGGATGGCGCGTCTGCGGATGACGCGTCGGATGGCGCGGTGCCGGCATCCCCATCGTCCTGGTCTGTCGTGGGAGCGGCCTCGGCCGGCGTGGGCGTCGGAGTAGGAGTCGGCGTTGTTGTCTCGGCGGCGTCATCGATGGCCGGAAGGAGGTCGACGAAGTCGTCGCGAGTGACCGGTACACCCGGTCCGGCAACGCCGTTGTCGGTCAGGAACTGCCGATCCTCACCGTCGAAGGTGAACTGCACCGAGTCGATCCCGTCGACCTCGGTCAGGGTGAACACGACCTGCGCCACGGCGAGCCGAAGCTCGTAGTCGGAGGTGCCCTGCACGACCTCGGGGGACAGGTTGACGAAAGCCAGCCGAGCGCCGTCGTCGACGTCGGGGATGATGGCGTTGGCACCGGAGGAGACCTCGGACCGATACCCGATGTCCTTCTCGCCCTCGTCCGGGCCGAGAATCAAGCTGGCCAGGACGCCTTCGGGTGACGACACCACGGATCGTGTGGTGTCGATGAGATGGTCATCAGGGCCGATCAGCCAGATGCGCACGATGACTCGCTCGCCGAGGTCGTCGAGGGGCGAGGTGGCTGCAGGAACCGTGGGGGTCGGCGTGGCGACCGGCGGCGTGTCGAACTCGTCCTCGGTGCCGAAGCTTCGCGGCGCGCTTCGCACCAGCGACAGGAAGTCGATCGGGCTGACGAACTCGCCGGGTGCGGTATCGCCGGCATCGGCCGGTACGGCCAACGGTGTACCGCCGAGCGTGAAGGCGACCTCGTTGTAGCCGGGCAGCGCGGCGAGGGAGTACACCATCTGGACCAGGGCGAGCTTCCGCTCGCCGCCGACATTGCTCTGCAGGCTCCCGTCGGTCAGGTTGACCCGCAACCGTCCGCTCTCGGGGAACGCATCGATCGACGAGTAGGACGTCTCGCGCTCGTTGATTGCCGAGGTGATGCCGCGCTCGCGCTCGGCGGGGTCGGTGCCGAGCAGCAGCGAGTTCATGACACCCTCGGGGGTCAGGGTGATCTCTCGGGCCACGGTGCTCAGGCGGTTGTCGTCGCCGATCATGTAGATCTGGAACAGCAAGGCGTCGGCGGCCGGGACGGGTGTCGGCGGAGCGTTGTCGGTCAGGTCGATCGGCAGGTCCCCAATCGGCTGTGGCGAGTCGTCGAGGGCGATGCCGCAACCCGCCGCCAGCAGAAGCAGGGTCAGGAGCGTCGCAAGGCACCCGCGCGGACACGGGTTCATCGGTTGAGCGGTCATTCGTCGACCACCACCCCAGGAAGCGTCACGATGAATCGGGCACCGAGCAGGCCATCGACGCGATCGGCCACATGGATCGTCCCACCGTGGAGCCGCAAGTGCTCGACGACCAGCGAGAGGCCGAGACCGACGCCCGTGCCGCTCCCGCGGCGTCCGCCCTCGCTTCCGCGAGCGAATCGCTCGAAGATGAGCTCTCGCTCATCGATCGGCACGCCGGGGCCCTCGTCCTCCAGCTCGATGCGCACGCCGCCCTGACCGTCGTCGGCGGGGTCGAGGCCGATCCGCGCCTGGGTCACACCTTCGGCGTACTTGTCCGCGTTCTCGCTGAGGTTTCGGATCACTTGTGCGATCCTGCGCTTGTCGATGTCGACGATGAGATCGTCCGCACCCGGATCATGGATGACCGGGACCTCGCGTCCGCTGGTCGCCGCCTGAAGCGCCCGAGCCACGAAGTCGGTCAGGAGGACCTCCTCGGTATCGAGCTCGACGGCGCCGACATCGAAGCGGCTGATCTCCAGCAGGTCCTCGACCAGGATCTTGAATCGTCGGATGTCCGCGGTCAAGAGATCGAGGGCCACCTTGGCACGCTCAGGCATCTCTTCGCGACGCTTCTCCAGCACCGCAACCGACCCGGTCAGCGTCATCAACGGAGACCGAAGTTCGTGGCTGACATCGCTCGCAAAGCGTGAATCCCGCTCGATGCGCTCCTGGAGCGCGCTCGTCATCGCATTGAACGAACTCACGAGACGGCCGATGTCGGGGTCGGGTACCTCGTCGAGCCGCGTGTCGAGTGCACCCTCAGCGATCTGGGCCGCAGCGGCACTGACTTCGCTCACCGGTGAGAACAGACGAGTGCCGATGTAGATGCCGAACGCGATGCCGAGGATGGTGGTGACCGCGGACGCACCCAGCAGCGTCGCCAACAGACTGTCGAGGGTTCCGGTGACGTCCTGCAGCGAGGTCGCCTGGACATAGATCGCGTTGGCCTCGGCGTTGGGCAAGGGATAGCCGACGGCATAGAACGGGCCGTCACCGACGTCGAACTGCATTACCGCCGGCATGCCGTCCTCGAAGGCGTCGACCAACTCATCGGGCAGCGACGACTGGGTGAAGCGGAGGGCTCCGGCGGCCTGGCCCGGGCTCAGGGTGTCGACCCACTCCCAGCCGTCGTTGTACAGCAGGCCCTGGGCGGTGTCATCGGGCGTGACGTTGGCAGCCAGCAGGCCGCCGAAGCGGGCTCGATCGGTCTCCGGAGTCAAGCGGTCGTTGAGGTCTCGCGCGTTGCGGAGCGCGGTGGTCTGGGCGAATTCGGTGCGGCGCTCGATCAGGTTGGCGCTCGTCAAGGAGTACGTAACCGCCGACAGCACCAGCGACAGCAGCAGTGCGCCCACGCCGAACGAGACGATCACTCGGGCACGAAGGCCGAATCGCCGCGGCATCATCGATGGCTACGTCAAGAAGGCGGCCGTGGCTACGGCACCAGCTTGTAGCCGAGTCCTCGAACGGTGACGACGTAGCGGGGGTCTGCCGGATCGGGCTCGATCTTGGTGCGCAAGCGGCGCACGTGCACGTCGACGAGGCGGCCGTCGCCGAAGTAGTCGTAGCCCCAGACCTTCTCGAGGAGCGTCTCGCGGCTGAAGACCTTGCCGGGACCGCTGGCCAGCTCGACCAACAGCTTGAATTCGGTCTTGGTCAGGTGCACCTGATCACCGCGGAGTAGGACGACGCCCTCGTCGGGGCTGACTTCGAGCTCGCCGAAAGTCATGGCCATCGTGTCGGTGGCCTGCGACCGCGAACGGCGAAGAAGCGCCCGGATGCGAGCGCTCAACTCTTTGGGCTCGAACGGTTTGGTGAGGTAGTCGTCGGCGCCGGCTTCGAGCCCGGCCACGACATCGTGGGTATCGCTGCGAGCGGTGACCATGATGATCGGCACATCGGTGGTGCGCCGGATCGAGCGGCAGACCTCGAAGCCGTTGATGCCGGGCAACATGATGTCGATCAGCACGACGTCGGCGCCTTCGGCTCGGAAGATCTCCAGCGCGTCTTCGCCACTACCGGCTTCGAGCACGCCCCAGCCCTCGTCCTCGAGCGCCAGCTTGACGACGGTTCGGATCGAGTCGTCGTCTTCGACGGTCAGCACCCGGGTTTCCACCCGTTCATGCTGCCCGATCGGGCGCCGAAAAGGTGGTCAATCAGCGAAAAACCGCCTAGACCTGGTCGGCGCCGAGCTCGCGGAGCATTGCGAAGAAGACATCGGCGATCCCCGGGGACGCCGCGGCGATGAACGCGCGGCCCGAAGCGGCGTCGCGTTCGACGATCACGCGCCCGCCTCCCTCTCGGACCAGAAGCTCGCCGGCGGCCCAGTCCCACTCGCTGAGACCGATCTCGAAGTAGCCGTCGAGTTGCCCGGTGGCCACCGCACTGAGGTCAAGGGCCGCACTGCCCATCCGGCGGATGTCTCGGACCCGCGGGATGAACGAGGCGAAGTGCAGTCCCTGACGCTCGCGTCGTGCGTGGTCGGGGGAGAAGCCGGTACCGATGAGCGCCTTGTCGAGTTCGGTGATGTCGCTGCACCCGGTCGTACGTCCATCGAGTCGCAGCCCGCCGCCGCTCGACGCGGCATAGCGGGCACCGATCACCGGGGCATGCACGTAGCCCGCCACCGTTTCGCCATCGACGCGAACCGCAATCGAGACGGAAAATCCGGGTAGGCCGTACACGAAGCTGGTGGTGCCGTCGATCGGATCGATGACCCAGTCGACACCCGAGGTTCCCGAAACCGACGATCCCTCCTCGCCAAGGATTCCGTCTTCGGGTCGCGCGCTGAGGATGCGACCGACGATGAGCTCCTCGCTCGCCCGGTCGACCTCCGTCACCAGATCGAGGTCGCTCGCCTTGGTGTCGATCGTGTGTGCACCGCCAACGCGATCGAGGATGAGCTCGCCGGCTTCGTCGCCGATGGTCTTGGCGAGTTCGAGCAGTTGATGGGCTGTCGGGCGGTCCGAGGTCGACGATGGCGCCACGGTCGATCAGTCGTCCGTAGCCGACGTCGACTCGTCGGAAATCGGTGCGGCGTCGAGTGAACGTCGACGCTCGGTCGTCGTGTCCTGCCACTCGTCCATGGCGCGGAGGGTCAGCACCGCCACGACGGCGACGCCGACTGAGGCGACCAGCGCCCCGACGACGAGCCCGATTCCGCGCCACGTAGTGCAGTCACCGCTGCACTGGATGTCGGCGAAGGACGTGCCGATGAGCGCTCCACACACACCGCTGATGATGACGGCGAGCACCGCCAAGGCTCGCGCTCGGCCACTCGGAAGCGCGGAGGGAACGACCGTCTGGGAGGGATCTTGACCTGCGGCCACGGGGGTCAGGGTAGACGGACCCTGCAGCGGCTCCGCTCCCTTGCGATACTGAGAGGGTGCAGGACTTCACCGTCGCCTCCGGAATCATCGTCGACGGCGACCGGATGGTGTTCGTGCAGAACCGGCGACGCAACGGATCGCTCGACTGGAGCACGCCCGGTGGGGTCGTCGATCCGGGCGAAGAGGTCCTCGAGGCGCTCGGGCGAGAGGTTGTCGAGGAGACCGCCCTGCATGTCGATTCGTGGTCGCCGCTGCTCTATAGCGTCGACGTCGACTTCGTCGGGCGCGATCTGACCTTGCACGCCGAGGTGTTTCGCGCCGAGCGCTTTCGCGGTGAACTCCACATCGACGATCCCGACCACGTCGTCGTCGACGGCCGATGGGTCGATCACGCCGAGGCCGTCTTGCTGCTCGGACAGAGTCCGGCCTGGGTCGCAGAACCGCTCACCCATGCGTTGGCCTCGCTGTTCGGTCCAACGGCACCGCCGCCCGAGCCGGCGCACTGGCGCTACGAGGCCGTCGGAGGTTCGAAGGGGTTCACTGCGACCCGCCTCGACGGACCCGCGTGAACGACCCTTCGCCGGGAACAATCCGTTCGATTCTCCACGTCGACATGGACGCGTTCTACGCGTCGGTTGAGCTGCTGCGCCGCCCGGAGTTGCGAGGTCAGCCGGTCATCGTCGGCGGTGCCGGTCGGCGCGGCGTGGTCGCGGCCGCAAGCTACGAAGCGCGCTGGTTCGGCGTGCGGTCGGCGATGCCGTCGTCGCGAGCTCGCCGGCTCTGTCCGCACGCCGTGTTTCTCTCGGGCGATCACGCGCACTACCGCGAGATCAGCGGGGAGATCATGGCGATCATGGCTCGCTACACCCCGTTGATCGAGCCGCTGTCGCTCGATGAGGCCTTCCTCGACGTCACGGCTGCGGACCGCCTGTTCGGTGATGGGCCCTCGATCGCGCGCCAGTTGCGGACCGCCATCCATGACGAGATCGGGTTGTGGTGTTCGGCCGGCGTTGCCACGAACAAGTTCTTGGCGAAGCTGGCCTCCGAGCAGGCGAAGCCGTCGGCCAGTAAGGCTGGACCGGTGCCGGGGGCGGGGGTCTTCGTGATCGAGCCCGGCCAGGAACGGTCGTTCCTCGACCCACTTCCGGCGCGGGCGCTCTGGGGCGTCGGCGCGGCGACGATGGCCAAACTCGAGCGCATCGGCATCGCGAGCGTCGGCGACATCGCCGCAATCGATGTCGAGACCCTGACCGCCGCGGTCGGCAAGGCGTCGGGACGCCACCTGGCGGCTCTTTCGCGTGCAATCGATGATCGCCCGGTCGAGCCGCACCAGCGTGCGAAGTCGATGAGCCAAGAGGAAACCTACGCCTACGATCGAGTCGATCGCGATGAACTCGATCGCGAGCTGATCCGAATGTCCGACTCGGTGGCCGGTCGACTGCGCAAGGCCGGCCTGCACGGACGCACCGTCACGATCAAGGTGCGGTTCGGCGACTTCCGAACGATCACCCGAAGCGAGACCCTGGGCACACCGACCGACACGGCGACCGTCATCTCCCGCACGGCCAAGCGACTTCTCGACGGCGTCGAGGTGGCCGAGGGCGTTCGGCTGCTCGGCGTTGGCGCGACCGGGCTGGACGATCCGGCCCCCGAGCAGCTCTCGCTCGACGACCTCGCCGACGCCGGGGCGAGCGACGAGACCGAGCGCTCGGAGACGTCGGAGCACGACTGGCGACTGGCCGAGGAAGCGGTCGATGAGATCCGGCGGCGGTTCGGCACGACGGCGATCGGTCCCGCAACGCTCATCGAACGCGGCGATCAGGGCGAGGGTTTGGCGACCCGCACCGAGAACGAGAATCCCTGGGGCTGAACGCGCTCGGTGGCGTCGAACCCGGGATTCGCGCGAATCGTGGGAAACCGCTCGCGGCGCGTTGTCGTTCCGTGCCCGCTGTGGGATGATGTGCTCGTGCCGCTTTCCGAAGATGAGCAGCGAATCCTCAGCGAGATCGAGGCGAAGCTCTACGAGACTGATCCGAGTCTTGCCAAGGAAGTCGGCTCGACGACGGTCTACACCGCGGGTCTGCGCAGTCTGCGCTGGGCCACCGTGGGGTTCATCGCCGGTCTCGTCATGATGATCATCACCTTGTCGACCAGCTACTGGCTGGCGTTCGTCGGGTTCTTGATCATGCTCGGTGCCGCCTTGGTCTTCGAGCGCAGTGCTCGCTCGCTCGGCAAGGTCAGCTTCGACCAGCTCATGCAGTCGCTTCGAGCCAATGGCAACCGCACGCCGTTCTCCGAACCGGCACAGCGCCTCCGCGATCGGCTGAAGACCGAAGGCGACGAGCGCAGCAGCGACGACTAGTCACCGCAACCTGCTCAGGACCGGCCGACGCCCTAGGAAGGATCGACGAGCCGGTCGTCGATGGGAGTCACTTCGGCATCATCGATGATCGCCGCGCCCGGTGTCGCTGTCGCCACCGCGGCGGTCAGTGTGGCACCGGCAGCGAGCCGATCGGCGCGCCGGCCGATGCGGTCCTCGAAGCGCATCAGCGGGCGAGGATCGACGTCGTAGGCGCTGCGCTCGATCCAGGTCTGGGTCTCGGCGATCGACGCCAGCAGCGCGTCTGCGAGTGTTTGGGCCCGATCCGCGTCGGCCTGCGGTGGTGCGGCAGGCCCGTAGGCGGCGGCGACGGTCAGGGCGGTCAACTCGCCAAACGCCGGCGTGCACACCGGGTAGTCGAACTCCAGGCGGTCCGCGTACTCGACGAGCGTCTCATTGCCCTCGGGTGGATGGCCGACACGTTCGAGGAGGTCGACAACATCGGACCAGATCAGTGTGATGCGACGGCGAGTGTCGTCCCCGACGAGCGCAAACCGGCGCTGCGCTCGCCACCGCTTCAATGCCGGAATGCCGAAGTACCACGCCGCCACCAGGGCCGCGATCGCGCCGATGATCAAGAGCGGAATCAGGTTCGGACCAGGTTCCGGCTCGGCGAGCAGCTCGGCTTCGGGTTCCGCCGCCTCGGGCGTGACCGGAATCGGTTCGGGCTCGAACGGAACGGGGGTGGGTGTCGGCGCAGCGCCCGGCACTTCTTCTGCGGCCTCGGGAACGGCGCCCGCGGTCGGCGCCGGCGCAGGTGCCAGCGGATCCGAGGACGCTTGCGACTCCGGGACACCGGTGTAGTCGCTGGCGTTCGGCGCGCCGCGGCCGGGCGTCGGTTCGAAGCCAACCCAGCCGGCGCCGGCGATCCAGACCTCGGGCCACGCGTGGGCGTGCTTGCCGCTGACGAAGTAGCGATTGGGGTTGGCCGGATCCTGGTTGCCGGGGGTGAAGCCGGTCACCACGCGAGCCGGGATGCCGACGGCACGCGCCATCGACGCGAAGGTGCCCGCGAACTGCTCGCAGTAGCCGCGCTGGACCGTGAGGAAGTCCTCGAGCCGACGGATGTCGTGCCCCTTGGCGACCTCGATGTCGTAGGTGAAGTTGTCGCGGAAGAAGTTCTGGAGCGCGAGTGCCTTGTCGTAGGTGGTGGCGTGAGGCGCCGTGATCCGTTCGGCCTCGCTGCGCGCCAGCGGGCTGTAGTTGTCCGGGAGCTGCAGATAGCGATCGTCGATCGTGTCGTTGCTCGTGGCCGGCAGGCTTCGCAGGAGATCGGCGGAGAAGTCGGGCTCGGCCGACCGCACCCGGTATCGGAGTCCGTCCGACACCGTCCGCTCGCTGGTGTCGACGATGAAGGTCGCACTCTCTGCTTCGTAGTTGAGATCGGCGCCACCGCTGATCGTTTCGACGCCGACCGGAAGGTAGGCCGAGGGTGCCCACACCACGTTCAGCGGGCCGAGATCGAACGTCGCATCGATCGACACGATCGGAACACCCGACGCGTCGTAGGCGACATCGAGCCCATCGTCGGTGTTGCTGTACTGGCCCTGTGAGCGCCAAAGCGAGCCATCGAAGACATCAAGGGCCGCAATGCGCCAGTAGGCCCGTTCGTTGGTGTCGACGGTGAACAGGATGCGATCGGACTGTTCGACGAGCCGAGGCTGGATCTGGACGAGGGGGCTGATGACTTCGATCGGCTCGGTCTCACGTCGACCCTCGTCACCGAGTTCGACCAACGGCGCCTCATCGGCTCCGGGCACGTTCGGCCCCCCGAGCACGCCCGCGAAGACCGAGACCGCCGCCACGATGACACCAGCGGTCATGAGTGCGCGGTAGCCACGGACCGGACCCTCGTCGAGCCAGATGCCCTGCGCCGCCCGGCTCGCCGCTCGGTGGGCAAGGAGGAACAGCACACCGGTAACGATCAGCATTGCGGTCGTGGCCACCCGGTCGGTCTCGACTCCGAGAATCGACACGAAGATCAGCACCGTCAGCATCGGCAGCAGTGCCTGGCCTGGAGCGAGCAGACGGAACGCCGCCCAGTCTGCGGCGAAGGTCAGGACCCAGAAGATCAACGAGCCGGCGACGATGAAGCCGATCAAGGTCGGCACGGGGGTCTGAAGCGTGTTGAAAACGTCTCGGGCGACTTCGAAGTCGACCTGAACCTGGTCGACGGTCTGCCCGGTCGGAACCACGACGGCGATAGCACTGGACGAATAGTGCGTTGCGACGATCGCCAGCACGACGGCGATGAACGACGAGATCGCGCTCACGACGGTTGCGAACCCGAACCAGCGCGTCGCGACGAGCACGACGTGGCCGACGATCACGCTGAAGAGCATCGGATTGAAGAACGCGCCGTCTTCGTAGAGCCGCTGCAGCAGTTGGATACCGGCGATCGAGGTCAGAACCAGCATTATCTCCGCGGCCAGCCAGACCCAGCGGACGTCGCGTGGGTGTTCAGCGGCGGTCATCGGTCGGATGGTGTGGTCGCCACGCCTCCGCCGATCAGTGCGGTCCACATGGTCGCGAAGTCGTCGTTGGGGCCGACGGTCGTCATGCGGCGAGACAGTACTGCAGGGTTTTCCGCTGCGGCCTTCGCCTCGGTCTTGAAGCGGACCACGTAGGTGTCGGCGGGAATGCCCTGGCGCGGACCGAGGTCCTCGAGGATGCCGTTGTCATCGCCGAGGACCACGACGGCCGCTTCGGTCGCCCGCCCGCGTTCCTGGGTGACTTCGATGAGTCCGGAGGCGACGGGCGAGATGAGGGCGAGGCGGTCGAGGATGCGGTCGAAGCCCGCATCGTCCTCGGCCGTCATGTCTTCGCCGCCGGTGGTCTTGAATCGCAACGTGTCGCCCCGCCGCTGACACGCCAGGACGACACTCGTCGCGGCCGAGACCATGCGCTCGAAGGTGGCTTCAGCCGCAGCCTGGGCCCGCACATCGAGGAGGACGAGCGTGTCGCCGTGCTCGGGCACGTGCTCGGTTCGGACGACCAGATCGCCGGAGCGGGCGGTACTCGGCCAGTGCACCTTGCGAAGATCGTCGCCCACGACATAGTCCCGCAGCGACGAGAACTCGTCGCCATGAGCGCCGATGCGACCGGGGGAGCGGTCCGCCCGATGCGCGATCGAGCCGCTCGGCTGGGGCGGAGGCGAGATGTCGTCGTACGCAGGCAGCACGAGCACCGACGTGTCGGGTGCCGAGATGCGGCGACTGCTCGCCAGCGCAAACGGATCGGTGACGGTGGTGCGCATCGGACCAAGCGCCACGAGGCCGCGCCTTTCGGCGGGCACGCGGTAGCTCGCGCGCGTGGCCTGGCGGCGACCGAGCGGCGGGACCTGGGCGTCGGCGCGGGGTACCCCGTTGACCTCGTCGGTGATGCGTGCGACCGGCGTGGGGATGATGCGACGGTTGGAGAGCGCAAGCGTGACCACGCTTTGCGATCCGACGTGGAGCCGGGCCGGGGTGACCGCGCGATCGGCGGTCAGGCCACGCCAATTGATCACCACCCAGGCGATCGCTCCTACGACCAGGGCCAGCGCGGCCGCGGCGACGATGTACAGCTCGAAAAGGCCGAACAGCCGGCCGGCTGCGAGGCAGAGGACGGCGAAGCCGACGGTGGCGTACCCGGCCCGGGTGGGCATCAGGAAGCCCCGGCCGGTACCACCCGAAGGATCTCGTCGACGATGTCGGTCGTGCTCGCACCGTGCAGATGGTTCGCCTGGGTGAGGACGAGTCGGTGCGGGAGAACGTGGGGGGCGAGCGCCTTGACGTCGTCAGGCGTGACGTAGTTGCGCCCGGCGGCGGCGGCGCGGGCCTGGGCGATTCGCTGGAGCGCGAGTGAGGCGCGCGGCGATGCGCCGAGGGCAAGTGCGGGGTGGCGCCGGGTCGCTTCGGTGACGTCGAGGAGGTAGTCCCGCACCGCCGGTGGCACATGGACCGAGCGCACGGCGCGGATCATCGACTGGATGTGGCGCGTATCGGCGACTTGCGTCACCGAAGCGAGTGCTCCTGAGTCGCCGTGGGTGTCGAGGATCTCGAGTTCGGCGTCTCGGCTCGGATAACCGACCGACACCTTGATGAGGAAGCGGTCGAGCTGACTCTCAGGAAGTGGGTAGGTTCCCGCGTGGTCGAGCGGGTTCTGGGTCGCGATCACCAAGAACGGCTGACCGAGGCTGCGGGTTGTGCCATCGACCGTGACCTGACGCTCGGCCATCGCCTCGAGGAGGGCTGACTGGGTCTTCGGCGAGGCACGATTGACCTCGTCCGCGAGCACGATGCCGTTGAAGATCGGTCCGGGGCGGAACTCGAACTCGTCGGATTTGCGGTTCCAGATGGACACGCCGACGACATCGCTCGGCAGCAGGTCCGGCGTGAACTGCACCCGTCCGAACGGCACATCGATCGACGCAGCGAGGGCCTTTCCGATCGTGGTCTTGCCCACGCCGGGAGCGTCTTCGAGGAGGATGTGTCCCTCGGACAACAGCGCCAAGAGGGTGAGCTGGACAACGTCGCGCTTTCCCTTGATCACCCGCTCGACCGCGCCGGTCAGCGACCGAAAGAGGTCGGTGAACGACTCGGTGCGTTGGACTTCTTCCGCGAACTGGCTCACAGGACCTCCGAGGTGACCAGCGGTCAAGGCTAGCGAGGTGTATCGGCGTTGTCCGTGCGCCGAGGATCTCGGCGCAACCGGATCCACCGGCACGCGACGTCGGAAGGGCCTACGGTGGAGCCGATGGGTGGCGGGTCGGTCTGGCGTAACCGCGACGTGGCCCTGTTGGTGACCGGCTCGAGCGTCAACAGTGTCGGCGACTGGTTGCTCGAGCTCGCCTTGCCCTTGTACGTGTTCGTCGAAACGGGGTCGGGCTTCGCCACGGCTGCGGTGTACGTACTCTCGGTCGTCGTCAACGTCCTGTTCGGACCGCTAGGCGGCCGACTTGTCGACAGCCTGCCGCTTCGCTCCACGCTCGTCCGCTCCAATGTCGCGCAGATCATCGCCCTCGTGCCCCTGTTCTTCGTCACGGCGGAACGTGTTTGGCCGGTCTTCCTGGTCGTGGTGCTGCAGGGTTTGATCTCGAGCGTGAACGATCCCGCCTCCTTCGCGCTGCTTCCGCGGTTGGTGTCCGACGACGAGCTCGTCGCAGCGAACTCGGCCTTGTCGATGGGAGGCCAGTTGGCGCGATTGATCGGCGCCACGGCCGGGGGTTTCGCGGTGGAGTTCGGCGGGATGGCGGTCGTTGCCGCCCTCGACGGCGCGACGTTCGTCGTCGGCGGGATCGCCGCGGCCATGATGAGCGATCGAGCAAACGTCACCGCAGTCTCCGGCGATGATGAGTCGGGCGATTCCTCGATCCGCGCCGGCGTGGAGGAGGTGCGCACGCGCCCGGCGCTCGGTTCGGTGCTCGTGATGCAGGGCCTCGCCTTCTTCGTGTTCGGCGGCTTTCCGGTCGTGTTCATCGTGTTCGTGACCGATGTACTCGGTGGTGGCGGAGGCGACGTGGGCTTGCTGCGCGGTACCTCGGCCATCTTCGGATTCGCCGCGGCTGCCGTGGTCGGAACGGTGGCGAAGAACATGGCCGCCGATCGATTGATGTCGGTCGGCTACGTCGGCTTCGGCCTAGTCGCCTATTCATTCGTCAACCTACCGACGATCACGACTGCGATCTGGGCCTACCTGCTGCTCTATGGAGCCACGGGGTTCCCGAACGTGGCGGCCGGGGTAGGTGTCCAGTCGACGATGCAACGGCTCAGCCCACCCGAGGTCATGGGTCGCGTCGGAGGCTTGATCGCGGCGATCCAGGGTGGCGCACTGGGTCTCGGGGCGCTGGTCGCCGGCCTGCTGCTCGACCCGCTCGGTTCGCGCTCGATCCTCAACACACAAGCGACCATCTTCGTGATCTGCGGCGTGATCGGCTTCACTCGCGTGGTCGGCCGAGAGCGGTGACGAGGGCCTGGGCTTGCGATCGCTAGATTGGCGTCATGGCTGCGCGGCTGGGGTTCCCGATCTTCGTTCTGCGGCTCGGCGGCGGTCTGTTGCGCCGACCCGGGTTGATGGTCACGGCGGTCCGCCAAGCCAAGGCGATGGCACCCAACGGGTGGTGGAGACGCGCGCCCTATCTGCCGGTGCCGCCCGCGGACTACCTCCACTTTCGGCAGGTCACCGCGACCGGAGACGCCGAGGGATCCCCGAGCGTCCACGACACGCTCGTCTGGCTCGAGTGGTGCCGCTCGATGCGACAGCTTCCGGAGCGCGTGGCATGAGCCCCCGATGTCACCCGCCCATTCGAACGGCGATATCGGCCGGTGAGGGTTAGGGTCGGACATGGCCCGGGCGCTGGTGCTCAACGCGACGTACGAACCGTTGTCCGTTGTGACCCAGCGCCGTGCCGCCGTCCTCGTGCTCTACGAGCGGGCCGATGTCGTGCACGGCTCCGGCCGCATGATCCGGTCGGCCAGGCACGAACTCGAGCTCCCATCGGTGGTCCGGCTTCGCACGTATGTGCGTGCACCTCAGCGACGCAGTTGTGCCATCACGCGCCGTGGCGTGTTCGCACGAGACGGACACAAGTGCCAGTACTGCGGCGGTCGGGCAGAGAACATCGACCACGTCACCCCGAGGAGTCGCGGTGGCCCACACACGTGGGAGAACGTCGTCGCCGCCTGCAAGGCATGCAACACCCGCAAACGAGATCGGCTGCCCGCCGAGATCCGCATGCTGCCACTCAGTAAACCCAAGGCACCTGGGCGCTTTGCGTGGGTCCGCCAAGCGGTGCCCCAGGTACCCGACGCCTGGCTGGCCTACATCGAGCCCGGACGAACCGCCGCCGCGAGTTGAGTGACCGTCGCCGTCGAGCACCACGGGAGTGCAGCGGAGCTACACGCACTTCCTCCGCCGGATCGACCCGAGCTGTGGACCCTCCGTCCCGCCGCGCCGGCACTCGTGATGGGGAGTGCGCAGCGAGCCGACCAGTTCGACCAGTCCGGTCTGGCCGCTGCCGGAATCGACTTGGCCGAGCGGCGCACCGGGGGAGGAGCGGTCTACATCGAACCGTCAGGTGTGGCGTGGGTCGATGTGCTCGCGCCCCGTGGTAGCGCCTTTTGGGACGACGATCTGGCCGCGACGTTCCTGCGGGTCGGCGCATGCTGGCAGCGAGCGTTGGTCGACCTGGGCGTCGACGCGGAACTCGTCGTCGATTCGCCTGATCGCAGCGATCACGCGCGGTTGGCGTGCTGGGCGGGGCTCGGGTGGGGCGAAATCACACTCGATGGCGTGAAGATCGTGGGGCTGTCCCAGCGCCGGACACGCTGGGGTGCACGGGTGCAGGCAATGGCCGTGCTCGATGGTTCAGCCGACCGCGTGGTCGACTGGTTCGGCAGCCACGTCGACCCTGCGGTTCTGCGCGAGATCCGCGAGGTGATCGGTTCACACCCGCTCCCGATCGACCCACGCACCCTCGAGCGGGCGGTGATCGCAACCCTGCTCGATCACGCCCTGTAGCTCGACCAGGGCCCCAGCGCATCGTCACCCACTGATCTGCCAGCCCACCGTTCCCCACCAGCTGCATCGCTGGCGGCGAATCGCGCGCTGGGTGGTGCTCGAGCGTCGAGAAGGCTCTGTTTCCAGGGTTCTCGGTCGCCAGATCGCGCGCACGGTGACGGCTCGCCCGCGACTCAGTTGAGGGAAATCGCTCTCATTGCCCAAGCGTAGGCCTATGAAATCAACGATCTCGGGGTCCGCGATGGCGCGAGGTGGGGAAATGTGGGGCGAAGTGTTGACGAGTGGGGGTGATGTGGTTACTGTGGCCCGTGTTGAGAACGCGGACCGCCTCGGGCACCAGGAGACCACCATGGTTTTCAGCGTGAAGGAATCGGAGCGCCGCAATCGGGTCGTTGGCCCACTCTTCGGGATGGACACGTTGTGGATTTCTTCGGCGCATATACGCACCGCATCGACGCAAAGGGTCGAGTCGCGCTGCCTGCCGCCTTCCGTGACGGCTTCGTCTCCGAGAAGCTGTGCTACATCGTCCCCGAGCAGAGTCAGGGCTGCCTCACCATCTACAACGGCGACGGCTTCCGGGCCATGGTCGAGCGATTGCAGGACGCCAAGCGCGCCGGCCGCTTCAGCCAGCGCCAGCTCACCTCGTTCATGGCCGCAGTCGCCCAATCGCCGATCGACGGCCAGGGTCGCATCAACCTCCCTGAACACCTACGCAGCTACGCCAACCTGGACAAAGACGCGACCCTCATCGGGGCCGCAAACCACATCGCCGTGTTCCCGGCCGACGTCCACAGCCCCGAGGCCGCACTCGACGACCTCATCGACATCTCCGACCTGCTGTGAGTGTCGCCGTGATCCTCGACGCACCGCCAGTCTTCGACCCACCACACCTGAATCCAGTACCGACCCGACCAGACACGGGAGCATCCGCCAGCAACAATGACCAGATCGGGAGCTCGACCCATGGGTCGTTTCCCGAAGAACACGATGGAGAGCCCCTACTCCGCCCGCTTGCCATCGAGTCTACTTCGAAGAGAAAATCGAGGAGACGCCCGTTCTTCGGGGGACGACCGATGGGTCGGCCCCACACCGGTCAGTCCCATCAGTGGACACGTTGCGTCGGAAGCCCCGTTCGGTCGGGTCGGTCGTCGTTCTCGCCCCGTTTGGTGCGTAGGCGCCCCCTGGATCCAGGACGACGGGGTGGGCAGCGAGGCGGCTGCCATGTCGCCTGACGAGCAGCCCGTCACTGGGGCCGGCGACCTCGGCTTTGAGCACGACCCCGTGATGCTCGACGAGATCCTGGAGATCTTCGACGCAACCCCCGCCGGCATCTATGTTGACGCCACCCTCGGCGGCGCCGGTCACGCCTGCGCAGTACTCGATCGACGCCCCGACCTCGCCCTGATCGGTATCGACCGCGATCCGATCGCTCGTGAGGCCGCAGCGAAACGGCTCGAGCGTTTCGGCTCGCGTGCCAACGTCGCCGCCGGCCGATTCGACGAAATCGGCGCCCTCGTGGCGTCGACGAAGCGCACCCATTCGATCGACGACGAGGTGACCGCCGTGTTGTTCGACCTCGGTGTGAGCTCGCCGCAGCTCGATGACGGCGATCGCGGCTTCAGCTATCGCCACGATGCGCCGCTCGACATGCGGATGAACCCGGACGATCCAATCACGGCAGCCGAGATCGTCAACGAGTGGTCGCACGAGGAACTCACGCACGCGATCCGCGACGGTGGCGACGAGCGCTTCGCCAGTCGGATCGCGGCCCGCATCATCGACCACCGCCCGATCTCGACCACCACCGAGCTTGCCGAAGTCGTGGTCAACGCCATCCCAGCCGCGACACGCCGCACCGGCGGTCACCCGGCCAAACGAACGTTCCAGGCACTGCGCATCGCCGTCAACGACGAGCTGTCGCAGATCCCGGTTGCCCTTCGCGACGCCATCGACCTGCTCGCGCCACGCGGGCGATGTGCGGTGCTGTCGTATCACTCGGGAGAAGACCGACTCGTCAAGCGCACCATCGGCGAGGCCGAGGCGGGCAACTGCACATGCCCGCCTCGCCTCCCGTGCGTGTGCGGAGCCGAAGCGACGGTTCGGATCATTCCGCCCCGTCAGCGCACGGCGAGCGATGAAGAAAAGGCCCGTAACCCGCGCAGCACGAGTGCGCGTTTGCGCAGCTTTGAGCGGCTTGCGCCGGCAGGTGGATCGCGATGAGCTTGATCGACGGCTTGCGCGCCCAGCGCACAACGGCACCGGAGCCCAGTGCACGCCCCGAGGCCGATGCGCGTGGCGAACTTCGGGTCATCGACGGTGGGTTCGATCGGGCCGCGCGCTGGATCCGACTCCTCGGCACCACGCTGCTCTGCACGCTCATCATCGGTTTGGTCGGCGTGCTGATCGTGCACGCAACGATCATCGAAGACCAGCGAGCGCTCGACGATCAGCGTCGTGCGATCGCCACGCTCGAGGCCGACACAGAAGCACTGCGGCACGAACTCGCGGAGCTCGAGGCTCCGGCGCGGGTCGTGGCCGAAGCCCGCGACCTCGGAATGATCGAGGCGCCGGCTGTGACCTATCTCACCAGTCCTGGCGGGCTGCTCGACGAGCGAACCATCGTCGTGGCCGAGAACCAGCTGCTGGCGGGATGACGACACGCACACCACCGCGCGATGGGCGAGCCGCACGCCCCGGCCCCGCGCCCCGAACGACGGCGCGGCCGGCCCACCGTTCCTCCGCTGGTGAACGGCCGGCGCCATTGCGCTCGCGTCAGCCCGCGCGGACGCGCGAAGGACAGGGCCGCCCACGCCACGCGCCCGCCACGAGTCGAGGTCGGTCGGTCGACCGGCCCCACGCCCGGCGCTCGACCGGGCGTCCCGCGCCCACACGATCTCGCCCGGTCCGCGTCGGGGGACCTGCACCCGCTGGCCGTCGCCTGTTCGGGGTGCTGCTCATCGTGCTGGTCGCAGCCGGCGGCCTCGTCTGGCGATTGGTCGATCTCCAACTTCGTGACGCAGACACGTTCGTCGAGATCGGGCGTCAGCAGCGCTTCCGCACCATCCAACTCGCCGGCGGTCGCGGCGACGTACTCGATCGCAACGGCAACACGATGGCAACCTCGCTGCCGAGCACGTCATTCTTCATCGATCCCGAATTCGTCGAGGACCCGATCGAAGCCTCGCGCCGTCTCGCGCCGATCATCGGGCGTTCCGAGGAAGACGTTCGTGCACTGCTGACGAGCCCCGGCCGGTTCGCCTGGCTGGCTCGGCAAGTGACCGACGCCAAGGCGGCCGAGATCCGAGCCCTCGATGTTCCTGGCGTCTTCACCACCGAGGAGCCGACACGGTTCCATCCCTCGGGGACCGCGTTGGCGCGCTCCGTGCTCGGCAACGTCGACATCGACAGCCTCGGACTGAGCGGCGTCGAACTCATCCAGAACGATCTTCTTCAGGGCCAACCGGGCCAGCTGGAGATCGAGATCGGTGTGAACGGCGATTGGATCCCTGGCGGTCCGGAGCTGATCAAGCCGGCGGTACCCGGCGCCGACGTGGTGTTGACCCTGGATCGGTCGCTCCAGTTCGAGGTCGAGCGGGTCCTTGCCGATCAGGTCGAGGCGATGGGTGCTCGGGGCGGCGTGGTCATCGTGACCCAGCCCCAGACCGGTGAGATCCTGGCGATGGCCAACGTCACGCGCAACGACGTGGGCGATGTTGTCAGCACATCGCTCAACATGGCGACGAGCTGGGCGTTCGAGCCCGGATCGGTGATGAAGGCGATGACCTTCGCCGGGGTGCTCGACGCCGGGATCGCCGACACCACCAGCCGGGTCGACGTCGCCGACACCTACGAACTCTACGACGCGGTATTCACCGATTCGACGCCCCACGAGACCGCGAACTGGTCGGTCTCCGACATCGTCACCGTGTCATCGAACGTCGGGACCATCCACTGGGCAGAGCAGCTCGGTTGGCAACAACTCGACCATTACCTGCGCTTGTTTGGCTTTGGGCGATCCCAAGAGCTCGGATTTCCGGGTGAGACTGCCGGCCTGATGATCGAAGAACGCTGGGGCGGCATCGCGACCGCAACCACGGCACTCGGCCAGGGCATCTCGGTCACGCCGGCCCAGATGATCGCCGCGTACAACGTGCTGGCGAACGACGGGATGTACGCACCGCTGCAGCTCGTTCGCGAGATCGTTCACGACGACGGCGCCCGCGAAGTCCCGCAGCTGCCGGAGCAACACCGCGTCGTGAGCCCGGAGACCGCCGCGCAAGTTCGTGCGATGCTCGAGAACGCCGTCTCGGTCGGCACCGGTGTCAATGCGCAGGTCGAGGGTTATCGCGTCGGCGGCAAGACCGGAACCGCTCGCAAGGCACTCGATGGCGGAGCGGGCTACGAGGACGGCGCGGGCAACTTCCGCTACGTCGCCAGCTTTGTCGGTTTCCTCCCGGCCGACCGACCCGAATTGTCGATCCTGGTCACCATCGACCAGCCGACAGCGACGATCTACGCCAGTCACGCCGCGGCGCCGGTCTTTGCCGACATCGCGACCTACGCGGTGCGCCACATGCGAATCGCTCCGCCGGCGAGTGCCCCGGTGGAACACACCGCCGTCCACGTTCCGCAACGCCTCGAGGAGCGAATCGTCGGCGAGGCTGCGGTCGTTCCCGAACCGATCGATCTTGCGGCGCCGGCCTCGGCGGAGGCCGCCGACACGGCCAGCGCACCGACGGAGTCGAGCGACCCCGAACCTCCACCGGCAGTGTCCGAACCCGACGACTCGGCGTTGCCGAGTTTTGAGAACTCGACCGATGGTGGCCAGGGCTTGGCCCAGGACGGCGGTGGCTGAGATGCAGCCGGCCGTTCTCCTCGACGCGGTGATCGACGACCTGCGTACCGCCGGGCAGCAGGTCGAGTTGCGGTCGATGGATACGGCACCCTCGCCGGCGCTCGTCGATGCGACCCACGACTCCCGGAAGGTCGCCGACGGTGTGTTGTTCTGTGCGGTGCCGGGGGAGCGGTTCGACGGACACGACTTCGCCGCAGGTGCCGTCGCATCGGGCGCACCGGCACTGCTGGTCGAGCGGTTCGTGGATGTCGACATCGCCCAGCTTCGGGTGGACCGAGTCCGGGCAGCGATGCCGATCGCAGCCGCCACCGTGCATCGGCACCCGAGCGAAGAACTCGCCGTGGTGGGCGTCACCGGCACGAACGGCAAGACGACGACCACTCACCTCCTTGCGGCAATTCTGCGATCGCTCGGACGGATCGTCGATGTCGTGGGCACGCTTGGTGGCGTGCACACCACCCCCGAAGCGACCGACCTCCAGCGACGCTTCCGCGCCGACGCCGACGCCGGCGTCGACATTGTCGCCGCCGAGGTCTCATCGCATGCGCTCGATCAACACCGGGCCGATGCGGTGTCGTTTGCGGTCGCGGCCTTCTCGAACCTCACCCCCGACCACCTCGACTACCACCGGGACATGGCGAGCTACTTCGACGCCAAGCGCCGTCTGTTCGACGGTCGCGCCGCGGCTGAGTTGATCAATGTCGACGACGAGTGGGGTCGCCGACTGGCCGACGAACGTCCGAGCGCTCTACGCCTCAGCCTGGAGTCGGTCCAGGTGGTGGTCGCCGACGCTCGGGGCACGACCTTTGAGTGGCGAGGCCAGCAGGTGCGCCTGCCGATGCCCGGGATGATGAATGTCGCCAACGCGCTGATGGCTGCCGAGGCCGCCATGGTGCTCGGCGGCGAACCCGAGGCCATCACTGCGGGGCTCGCGGCAACGCCACAGGTGCCTGGTCGTATGGAACTCGTCGAAGTCGCTGGGGCACCGGTCACCGCGATCGTCGACTACTCGCACACGCCCGACAGCATCGAGCGGGCGCTGGCGGCGATTCGGGCCAGCGCACCCGATGCATTCGTCACGATCGTGTTCGGCTGCGGTGGCGACCGCGACCGAGCCAAGCGTCCGTTGATGGGCCGGGCGGCTGAGGCCGGCGCCGACCTGGTCATCGTCACCAGTGACAACCCTCGGTCGGAGGATCCGACGGGCATCATCGACGACGCCGTCGCCGGCATGCTCGACCCGACGACAGCGCGAATCGAGGTCGATCGTCGCTCCGCCATTCGCCTGGCCGCAGCCGCAACCCCTCCGGGCGGCGTGGTGCTGGTCGCCGGCAAGGGCCACGAGCAGACCCAGACGATCGGCGACGAAGCACTTCCGTTCGACGATGTCGCCGAAGCCGCTGCCGCACTCGAGGAGTTGCTCTTGTGATTCGGCTCCTCATCGCTACCGCAGTCGGCTTGTCGGTCTCTTTGTTCGGTACGCGTTTCCTGATCCGCTGGCTCAGCCAGCGCCAGGTCGCGCAACCGATCCAGGAAGACGGGGTGCAGCTGCACCGAGAAACCAAGGCCGGAACGCCGACCATGGGTGGCATCGCCATCGTCGCCGGCATCGCGATCGCCTATGTGATCAGCGACCTCTACAACGGCATCTACACCCGCAGCGGGTTGCTCGTCATGTTCGCCATCGTGGGGTCCGGCCTCGTCGGCTTCGCCGACGACTGGATCAAGGTCCGGCGCGAGCGCAATCTCGGTCTGCGGGCCCGCACGAAGGCGGCCGGCCAATTGGCCGTGGCCATCGTCTTCGCGGTGGGCATGGTGACGCTCACCGACGTTCACACCGAGATTTCCTTCACACGCTGGGATTCCATCGGCATCGATCTCGGTCCGGTCGGATGGTGCGTGTGGGCCGTGATCCTGATCGTCGCCACGAGCAATGCGGTCAATCTCACCGATGGCCTCGACGGCCTCGCCGGCGGAAGTTCGCTGCTGGCCTATGCCTGTTTCACTGCGATGGCATTCTGGATGTTCGGCAATCTCGGCATCTACGACGTGCCGCACGCCCTCGACCTCGCCGTCATCTCCGCGGCCGCCGTCGGCGCGTTGGCCGGCTTCCTCTGGTGGAATGCCGCACCCGCACTCATCTTCATGGGCGACACCGGCAGCCTGGCGCTCGGCTCTGGCCTGGCTGCAATGGCGCTCGCCACCAACACCCACCTGATGTTGCCGATCATCGGCGCACTCTTCGTCGCCGAGACCCTGTCGGTGATGATCCAAGTCGCCGTCTTCAAGCGCACCGGACGCCGTGTGTTCCGGATCGCTCCGGTCCACCACCACTTCGAAATGCTGGGCTGGCCCGAGACCCGGATCCTGATCCGATTCTGGCTCCTCGCCGGGTTCGCCGCCGCCCTGGCCTTGGGCATCTTCTACGCCGACTTCCTCTCCATCCCGGGATCGGTCGAGTGATGCAGGCGGTGTTGATGGGCATGGGGATCACGGGCCGTGCGGTCGCCGAGTCCCTGCTCGAGCGTGATCACGCCGTGCGGGCCTTCGACGACCGGCCCAGTGCCGACCTCCAAGCGTGGGCGTCCGATCTCGACCTCCCCGTGGCGGCACCCGTCGATGGCGCGTTCGCGGAGGCCCTCACCGGAGCGGATGTTGCCATTCCTGCTCCCGGTCTTCCCGAGGGCCATCCGTTCTTCGCCGAAGCCGAGCGGTCCGGCGTCGAGATCATCAGCGAGTTCGACCTCGCCGCCGAGTGGGACGACCGCCCGGCGGTCGCGGTGACCGGGACCGACGGCAAGACCACCGTCGTGACCTTGATCGAGCAGATGCTCGAAGCCAGTGGGGTTGCGGCCGCGTCGGTGGGGAACACCGACACCCCTTGGGTGCGAGCGATCGATGACCCGCGACCCGAGGTCTTCGTGGTCGAAGCGTCGTCGTTCCGGCTCGCACACAGCCGCCGGTTCGCACCGGCAGTCGCGGCGTGGTTGAACTTCGGGCCCGATCATCTCGACGCGCATGCGTCGATCGAGGCGTATGAGGCGGCCAAGGCCGCCATCTGGGCCCACCTTCGCGACGACTCGCTGGCCCTCGCCAACCGGGACGACCCGGTCGTCATGGCGCGATCGAACCAGGTGGTCGCCGGCCGTGTGGAAACGTTCGGTCTCGACGACGCCGGCGCTCACGGCGAACGCCATGGCCACCTTCTCATCGCGGGTGAACCGCTGATCGACGTTGATGCGCTCCGACGATCGCTGCCGCACGATCGCTCCAATGCGCTCGCAGCGGCGGCCGCCGCAGTGGCCGCCGGCGCGAGCCGCGAAGCCTGTGCGGATGTCCTTCGGCAGTTCGCGGGCCTGCCCCATCGAGTGGAACTGGTTGCGGAGCAGGACGGCGTCCGGTGGTTCAACGACTCGAAGGCCACCACGCCGCATGCGACACAAGCCGGGCTGAGCGGCTTCGACTCGGTCGTGCTCATCGCCGGAGGGCGGAACAAGGACCTGTCGTTTGCTCCACTGCTCGCCGAGGGTCCACGCCTGCGGCATGTGGTCGCAATCGGCGAGTGCGCCGAGGTGATCGCCGAAGTGTTCGACCGCGTCACCCCGGTGTCGACCGCCGATTCGATGGAGCTCGCGATCGACCAGGCCGCCACCGCCGCGCAGGCTGGCGACGTCGTCCTGCTGTCACCGGCGTGTGCATCGTTCGACTGGTACCGCAACTACGGCGAGCGTGGCGACGACTTCCGCCGGCGCGTCCTCGCCCGATTCGGAGGAGATGAATGACCGCCATTCGCCCTGGCCGCTCGAACCGGAGGGCTGGTCGACGCTCGCCGATCAACCAGCGATCCAACCGTCACTGGCTTGCGCCGCTGCGCACGCCCAGCGTGGTGCCTGGTCGCCGCACCGTCGAGTTCGCGGCGTTGCTGGTGCTCACCCTGGTGCTGACCTTCATCGGCTTGATGATGGTGCTCTCCGCGTCGTCGGTCACCGGCATGGACAATGCCGGGTCGCCGTGGTTCTACCTGCAGCGTCAGGGCATGTGGGCGGCCATCGGGCTCTTCGCAATGTTCGTCGTGATGCGCCTCGACTATCGCGATCTGGCACGACTGTCGCCGGTCTTTCTGCTCATCACCGGTGCGCTCCTCGTGATCGTGCTCCTGCCGATGGTCGGTACGCAGGTGAACGGCGCCCGACGTTGGCTGCAGTTCGGCCCGTTCACGATCCAGCCTTCGGAGTTCGCCAAGCTCGGCCTGACCCTGTTCGCTGCCGATCTCATCGCGCGCCGGGCGAACGTGGTGCACGACAACCGCCAGGTACTGGCTCCTGTGCTGGCGCTTGCGCTCGGGATGGCCCTGCTGGTCCTGATGCAGCCGAGCCAGGGAACGGCGACGATCATCGTGGCGATCGCCATGATTCTGTTGTTCCTCGGAGGCGTGTCGATCTGGTCGCTTGGAACGGTCACGATCGGCCTCACCGGCGCCTTCGTCGCACTCGCCGTTCTGACGCCCTATCGCCGGGCGCGCCTCAACGTGTGGGGCGATCCCTTCAGCGATCCGGACGGCGCCGGCTACCAAACGGTGCAGTCGCTGGTCGGGATCGCGTCGGGCGGCCTCGATGGCGTAGGACTGGGTGAGGGGCGCGCCAAGTGGGGCTTCCTCCCGTTCGCCCACACCGACTTCATTTTCACCGTCGTTGCCGAGGAACTCGGGTTCGTCGGAAGTGTGGCCCTGGTCGCCTTCTTCGTCATGCTGGTCGGCTTCGGGCTCCGCATCGCATTCCGGGCGCCCGATCGGCTCGGCATGCTGCTCGCCGCCGGGATCACCACCGCGATCGCCATGCAGGCGTTCATCAACATCGGCGCCGCCATCAACGCCCTGCCGATCAGCGGCGTGACCTTGCCCTTCGTGTCGATGGGAGGTTCGTCGCTCGTCGTGAACCTTGCCGCGATGGGCGTCGTCCTGAACATCGCCCGCCACACCGAGCGTTAGCGCGATGGCGGGCGTTGACCTCGATGGGCTTCGGCCCGACACCGTCGCGATCGACCTTCGGTCGTCGCGTCGTGTGCACATCGTCGGCATCGGCGGTGCCGGCATGCGGGCGATTGCCCGTGTACTGCTGGCGATGGGGCATCAGGTCTCGGGCTCGGATGGTGTGGACTCGCCGCACCTCGCTGCACTCGCTCGGCTCGGAGCCGAGGTGTGGGTGGGCCACGACGGGGACCGAATGCCGGATGTCGATGTCATCACGCGGTCGACGGCGGTGGGAGACGACAACGTCGAGGTCGCGGTAGGTCGCGAGCGCGGCTTGCGCATCTCTTCGCGTGCGGAAGTGCTCACGGCCATCAGCGCTGCGCAACCCTCACTCCTGGTCGCCGGCACGCATGGCAAGACGACGACCTCGTCGATGCTCGCCGTGGTCCTCGACCATGCCAAGCGGCGCCCGTCCTTCATCATCGGCTCGGACGTGATGTTCTTCGGGACCGGGGCACGCTGGAACGACGACGCCCCGATGGTGATCGAGGCCGACGAGAGCGACGGAACGTTCCTGGCCCTCGCTGGCGCGCACGCGATCGTGACGTCCCTCGACCCGGACCATCTCGAGTTCTACGGCTCGCGCCAGCTTCTCGAGGGCGCGTTCGTCGAGTTCGTACGGTCGATCCCGGGAACAACTGTGGTGTGTTGCGACGACCCGGACACCGGTCCGCTGCTCGATCTTCCAGGCGTCGTGACCTATGGGCACGCGCCGACCGCGGACCTCAGGATCTCTGACATCGCCGTCGATCGTTTGATCACGTCGATGCATCTCACGTGGCGGGGCAAGGACCTTGGCGAGTTCGTCGTGGGGCTACCGGGACGGCACAACGCGCTCAATGCCGCCGGCGCCGCGGCGCTCGCGCTTGACCTGGGGGTCGCGGCGGAGGACGTACGGCGCGGCCTGCGGGCGTTCCGAGGGGTGGCGCGACGGTTCGAGCAGCGGGGGAGCGCCGGCGGCGTCACCTTCGTCGACGACTATGCCCACCTGCCCGCAGAGGTCGAGGCCGCGATCGCCACGGCTCGCTCGGGCGGGTGGAGTCGTGTGATCGCGGCCTACCAGCCTCATCGCTTCTCGCGAACCGAAGCTCTTGGGCACACCTTTGCCGAGTCGTTCCGCGGGGTCGATCGTCTCGTGCTGACCGGCATCTATCCGTCCGGGGAAGCTCCTCGCCCCGGCGTGACGGGCAGAATCGTCTACCACGCTGTCCGCGACGCGACGCCTGAACTGGCAGCCACCTATGCCGAGACTCTCGAGGACGCGACTCGGGCTCTCGCCGGCATGCTCGAACCCGGCGATCTCTGCCTCACCCTGGGCGCTGGCGATCTGACCTCGGTGCCTGACCGGCTCATCGCGATGCGACACGCATCGTGGGCTCAGTCCCTCGACGACGACCTCCCGAGCAGCTCGGTCCTCGTCAACGAGCCGCTCGGACCGCGGACGACCTATCGGGTCGGTGGGCGGGCTCGCACGCTGGTCGAGGTCGGCTCGCTCCGAGACCTCACTCGAGTCGTTGAAGCCGTGCGCGCCCACGACACGACGCTTCGAGTGATCGGTCGGGGTTCCAACCTGCTCGTCGCCGATCGAGGCTTCGATGGCGTCGCTGTGGCGCTCGTCGGAGAGTTCGAGCGTGTGGAGATTGACGCCACCGAGGTGCAGGCGGGAGCCGCCGTGCCCCTGCCCGCGTTGGCGCGCCAAACCGTCGCGGCCGGTCTCGCGGGTTTCGAATGGGCGGTCGGGGTGCCCGGCAGCATCGGAGGGGCGATCACGATGAACGCCGGCGGCCATGGATCGGACATGGCCGCCTCGGTGACATCGGTGCGTGTGCTCGATGTCCGAACCGGTTCGATCGACAGCTGGTCGCCGACCGATCTCGCCTTCGGCTATCGGTCCTCGTCGATCACGACCGACCTCGTCGTGCTCGGAGCGAGGCTCTCGTTGTCCCATGGCGATCGCGGGGCGGGTACTGCACTACTGAGCGAGATCGTGCGGTGGCGACGAGAGAACCAGCCGGGCGGTCAGAATGCGGGATCGGTGTTCACCAATCCCGAACCTGAGAGCGCCGGTCGCCTCATCGACGTGGCGGGCGGCAAAGGACGCCGCCTCGGATCGGCCGAGGTCAGTTCCAAGCACGCCAATTTCATCCAGGTCGACCCCGGTGGGTCGGCCGACGACGTCCATGCGCTCATGCGCGAGATCGCCGAACTCGTGGAGCGATCGAGTGGCGTTCGACTCCATCCCGAGACCCACCTCCTCGGGTTCCCAACGTCAGAAGGAACATCGTGACGGTGACCGCAGCACCTCCCGAGCATGCACTCGATGAGTCGACCGCCCATCCGCGGATTCAGGAACGTCGTGACGCGGTCGAGGACGCCGAGACCCGCCGTCGAAATCGGTGGCTCATCGCACTTGGAGCCGTGGTCGCGGTGTTGGCGCTTGCGGCACTCTCCACCCGTACCGCGCTACTCGACGTCGACGAGGTCCGGATTCTGGGCGCGTCGAGCGCGCCAGGGGACACCTGGCGTGGTATCGCCGGCGTCGAGGTGGGGGCGCCACTCGTCGGGCTCGACCTCCAAGCCGCCGAACAACGACTGCTCGGCGTGAACCAGGTTGCCGCCGTGTCGTCGAAACGTACGTGGAGCGGAGTCGTGACCTTCACCATCGTGGAACGCCGTCCCGTTGCTCGCGTTGCGACGCCGGAGGGAACCCTGATCGTTGCCGACGACGGCCTGGTGCTGGATGTGACCGACGAGCCCGATCCGGGGCTCACCGTCATCGGCGGGGCGATGTTCAGTGCCGAAGCCGGCACCCACGTGCCCGTCGAACTCGATGATTCGATCGTCGTCGCCGATGTACTGCCGAGTGACATCGATCGCATCGTCGACCGCATCATCGTCGGTCAGGACCGGCTCGCACTGGACCTGGTCGGCGGCGGCGTGATCGAGCTGGGCGATTCCCGTGACCTCGATGCCAAGTTCGATGCGGTCCGCGCACTGATCGGTCAAGTGAGCCTGTCCTGTCTGGAGCGGATCGACGTGCGGGCCGCCACCGTTCCGATTCTCGCTCGAGCCGACAGCTGCCGCTGAGCTCGCGATCGCAGACGCCTCACGACAGATCCTTGACCTCATCTTCAACACTGGCCACACTGGTATGATCAAATCTCTACCTCATCTTCAATGTTGAAAGTCTGAACCACTGGTTCAGACTGGTTCGATTGAACCTCAGGTAGAGCTTCCGAGGGCTACACTTTCGGGATCATCCGTGCGAATGGAGCACTTGTGACGACACCAATCAACTACCTCGCGGTCATCAAGGTCGTCGGCGTCGGCGGCGGCGGCGTCAACGCCGTGAACCGGATGATCGATGCCGGACTTCGCGGCGTCGAGTTCGTCGCCATCAACACCGATGCCCAGGCGCTGCTCATGAGCGACGCCGAGATCAAGATCGACATCGGCCGCGAATTGACTCGCGGCCTTGGCGCCGGCAGCGATCCCGAGGTCGGAGCGGCAGCGGCCGAGGCGCACGAGGACGAAATCCGTACCGCCCTCGAAGGCAGCGACATGGTTTTCATCACCGCCGGCGAGGGTGGTGGTACCGGCACCGGTGCGGCCCCTGTGGTCGCCGACATCGCCAAGTCGCTCGGCGCCCTCACCATCGGTGTCGTCACCCGGCCATTCTCGTTCGAGGGTCGACGTCGCTCGGTCCAGGCCGAACAGGGCATCAACCGACTCAAGGAAAAGGTCGACACCCAGATCGTCATTCCGAACGATCGCCTGCTGTCGATCTCCAGTCCCGACACCTCCATCCTCGAGGCCTTCCGCATTGCCGACGACGTGCTGTTCGCCGGCGTGCAGGGCATTACCACGCTGATCACTACGCCCGGCCTGGTGAACACCGACTTCGCCGACGTCAAGATGATCCTTGCCGATGCGGGGTCGGCGCTGATGGGAGTCGGTCAGGCGTCGGGCGAAGAGCGCGGCGTGGGTGCGGCCCGCAAGGCGATCTCGAGTCCGCTGCTCGAATCTTCGATCGAAGGCGCTCGCGGCATTCTGCTCAACATCACCGGTGGATCATCGCTCGGCATCCTCGAGGTCAACGAGGCGGCCGAGATCATCCAGGGTGTGGCACATCCCGACGCCAACATCATCTTTGGCACGGTCATCGACGAGAACATGGGTGACGCCGTGCGCGTGACGGTGATCGCCGCTGGCTTCGACCGTTGGGGCGATTCGCCTGCGCAGCCGGTCAGCACACCCGCCCCTGCGCCGACCCCCGAACCGGTCTCGGTATTCGATGACGACGCCGACGTCTTCGATGAGCTGGCCGACCCGTTCGAGGAAGCTCCGGCACCGGCCTCGAGCGACTTCGACGACCTCGACGTTCCCTCGTTCCTCAAGTAGGGAGCGAGCGCGCATGCGCGAGCTCTTGGCGATCGACGTCGCCGACGGACGACGCGCCCTGGTGGCGCACTCCACCCGCGCCGACGAGGACCTCTCACCATCGACCGTCCACGCCGCGGATCTGACCGAGCGACGACGCCGGGCGGTCGGCTCCCGTCCATGGCATGCACTGCGCCAGGTGCACGGGTCCGAAGTCATCGTGGTTGACGGCGCCCCGAATCAAGAGCGCCCGGAAGCCGATGCGCTCATCACGCGCGGTTCGGAACAGGTCCTGGCCGTCCACTCCGGGGACTGCGTGCCGGTCGGCCTCGTGCACGAGGCCGGAGCCGTGGCCGCCGCCCACGCCGGCTGGCGGGGTCTGTATGCCGGCGTTCTCGATGCGACCGCCAGGTCGCTTCGCAACGCGGCGGGCCCCGGCGTGGTCACGGCTGCCGTCGGCCCACACATCCGATCGGCGAGTTACGAGTTCGGTCTTGCCGACCTCGACGAGATGGCTTTGCGCTTCGGCGATCAGGTCCGGGCGACGACCGATGATGGCAAGCCGGCCCTCGACCTGACGGCAGCAACACTCGCCGCCTTGGAGGCCGCCGACGTCGAGGTCGAACACGTGTCGGCCGACTGCACGGCCGAACTGGCCGATCACTACTGGTCACATCGCGCCCGACAAGAGTCGGGAAGGATCGCGTTGGTCGCCTGGTTGGAGCGACCATGACCGACACGCCGCTCATCGATCGCGCCGTGACCGCAGCCCTTGTCGAGCCCTTGCGGGCGCGCCTCGAGGCGTTGCACGAGCGCTTGCGCGTCGCCGGTGGTCACGAGGTCGAACTGCTCGCCGTGTCGAAGGCGCAGCCCGTCGAGGCGGCTGTCGCCGCGGCCCAGGTCGGGCTGACGAGCCTCGGGGAAAACTATGCCCAGGAGCTGGCGTCCAAGGCCGAGGCGATTGCCGCCGACAACCATCGCATCGACTGGCACTTCGTCGGTCAGCTCCAGCGGAACAAGGTGCGCCTGATCGCGGAACACGTTGCCGTGTGGCAATCCGTCGACCGGCTCCGGGTCGGCGAGGAGATCGCCAAGCGCGCGCCAGGGGCGACCGTGTTCGCGCAAGTGAACCTGGCCGACGATCCCGGCAAGGCCGGTTGTGCGTTCGATGAGGTCGACGAGCTGGTCGACCAGCTCCGCGAGCTGGGCCTTCGGGTCGAGGGCCTCATGGGTGTTGGTACCGCAGAGGACACCACCGCGACCTCAGCAGGCTTCGATCAGCTGCGAGCTGTAGTCGACCGGCACGGTCTCAACCACTGCTCGATGGGCATGACGGACGATCTCGAGCTCGCCGTCGCCGCCGGTTCGACCATGGTCCGCATCGGCACGGCAGTCTTTGGGCCTCGCTCGAGACCGACATGAACGCCCCACCGACGTTGCACAAGTCGACCCCCGACGCCCACTGGCCCTCCGCACCTTGGCAGGGCCCGATCAGTACGATGGTGAACACGCTCAACCAAGGAGCGCCCCCATGTCCATGTTGAAGAGAATGATGACCTGGCTCGGTCTTGACCCCGATGCCGACTACGAATACGGCTCCGAGGGCGGACCCGGTTTCAACGACCCGGCATTGGGGGTCGAAGAAGTCACCCCGGTACCGATGGGAGCTGTCCCGCCGGCTCCGGCGCCGGACCCTGAGGGTGCCGACTTCAGCGCGGTCCGTTCGCTCGGCCCGATGAGCGAGGACAGCGACTACACCCGCGACGATCGGGCTGAGCGTGCGATGAGCAACACCTCGCTGCAACCCGTCGATGTGGTCAACCGCGATGACCCTCCCATGGGATCGGTGACCGCGGTGCCGGCAAGCCCGACCAGCAAGCCCCAGCTGGTGGCCCCGCGCAGCTTCAACGATTCTCAGGAAGTCGCCGACCGCTTTCGCGGTGGCGCGCCGGTGATCCTCAATCTGCAGGAGACCGACGCCGAGCTCGGTCGTCGGCTGATCGACTTCTGCTCAGGTCTCTGCTATGCCCTGAACGGCAAGATGGAACGCGTTGGGGACCGCGTGTTCCTGGTGACCCCGGCCGAGGTCAAGCTCAGCCCGGACGACCACCACCTCATCCGCGACAGCGGGCTCTTGGGCTGAACCACCCTCCCGCTTCCATCCCTCTTCACCCTTCCAGGAAACGGATCACGTGACCATCGTCTGCAACCTGCTGCTCCTCTACATCCTGATCATCTTCCTTCGGATCGTGATGAGCTGGTTCCCGATCAATCCCGACGGCGCGATGGCGACGGTCCACGGGTTCCTTCATCTGCTCACCGAACCGTTGCTCGGACCGCTGCGCCGGGCTCTTCCAGCGCTGCAGATCGGCCAAGTCGCACTCGATCTCTCACCGATCGTCGTGATCTTCGGACTCCAGATCCTCTCCCGTTTCATCTGCTGACGGCCGAGCCGTTGAGCAATCGGCAGGCATCCTCAAACTGGGCTGCCGGCGCTGGCTACGCTCGCGCGATGGCCGGATCGTCAGTCAGTAGGTCTTTGCGATGAGTGAGAGTGGATCCACCCGTGACTTCACGGTGCGTCCCGAGGGGTATGACCGCGCCGAGGTCGACAACTATCTGCGAGTGCTGCGTGCCGAGCTGCAGGAGCAGCGGCATGCGCTCGAGACCATGACCACCGAGCAAGCTCGTGTTGATGCTCGTCTCCATGACCCCGAAGGTGCGGTGACGCGCACCCTGGCGATCGCCCAGGAAACCGCCGATCGGGTGCTCCACGATGCCCAGATCGAGGCGGATCGTCGCCGGGCAGAGGCCGAAGAGGCGGCGGCAGCGACCATGGCCGACGCCGACGCACGCGCTGCGAAGATGATGGCCGACATCGAGACCCAAACCGCCGAGGTTCGTGCGCAAGGCATCGCCGCAGCGCGCACGGCCATCCAGGTCGAACGAGACAAGGCGGTCGCGGAGCTCGGTCAAATCCGCCGGGCCCGCGATGACATCCGAGCAGAGGCCATCGAGCTGCAATCCATCCTCGAGCGGTACGCCCGCCAGTCCAACGAAGCGAGCGAGATCCTGGCCGGCGCGGCGTCCGGGCCCTTGCTGACGGTCTCGCTGCCCGTGTTCGTCGCCGACGACGTCGCGCTCGCCGGCGTCCTTACCACCGACGAGATGCCCGAGGACGACGACGAGGTCGCCGGTAGCGACGACGACACCGGGGACCACGACGAGATCATCACCTCGGCGGTGGCTCCGATCGAATCCGACGATGTCGACGCGTGGCTCGACGGCGAAGAGGATGAAGACGACGGCGGTGATGTTGCTGAGGGCTCGATGGTCGACGGTGGTCTTGAATCGGTTCCGCCCGTGGTCGACGATGTCGTCTGGGGCCATGCAGGTGATGATGAGGACGAGGCGGGCGACGAATCCGGCGATGGCCTTGGCGACGCCTCGGGCGACGACGAGGAGTCCGACGACGAGCCGCTTGCCGAGGTGATCTCGATCGACGGCGATTCGATGTCGGCGTCTGGTGACCTGTTCGACCTCGACGATGGCGCGGATGGTCCAACCGATTCGCCCGACGACGACCTGTTCGGCGACGCGACGTTCGAGGTTGACTCACCCGGCGACGAGACGTTCGAAGGTCTTCCGCTCGACGTGGTGACCGAGACCGATGCGGAGTCGGCGCCATCGATGGGGTCCGGCGCGTTCCTCGCCGAGGTGCGCGCCGCCGCCGATGACGATGTCGCTGAACCCGCCGACGAGGAACCCGCCGACGATTCGGATCGGTTCCTATCCGAACTTCGCGGTGTTACCGATGACGCCGACGGCGCGGTCGAGGACGACGATGCCGCCGACCGTTTCTTCGACATCGATTGACATCATCGCGTTCGCTATGCAGTGCGGAGGGCGAACGCCAGTTCGCGACCGTCGAGCTCGGCCGTGAACGATTCGCCCTCGGTCGGGCCGAAGGACAGCTGGGTTGCCAAGACCTGGGATGCCAGGTGGTCGACGTGTGGTGCGAGCCAGCCCTGGATCTCGTCGTCGGCGTCGATCGTCAGCACGATCCGATCGGTGACCTCGAGTCCGCTTGCCTTGCGCGCGTCCTGGATGTAGCGCTGCAGCTGGCGGGCGTGTCCTTCGTTGACGAGCTCAGGGGTGAGCTCAAGGTCGAGGACCACGACACCATCGCCGCCGGTCAACCCGCCGACGGCATCGTCACCCTTCGGCTCGAGGGCGAGCTCGAACTCGTCGCCGGTCAAGGTCTCGCCGGCCACGACAACGCTGCCGTCTTCGCCGGCTTCCCACTCGCCGGCCCGCGCTGCGCCGAGTACCGCTTGCATCTGCTTGCCGAGCCGCGGGCCGAGCACCCGGCCGTGTGGCTTGAGCACACGGCTTGCATAGACATCCAGATCGTCGGATAGTTGCACGTCCTTGACGTTGATCTCGTCGCGGATCAGGTCGCTGAACGGCGCCATGGCTTGGGTGTCCTGGCCGGCCACGGTGAGCTGAGAAAGCGGGATTCGTACGCCGATCCCATGGTCTTCTCGCAGGTTCAACGAGGCCGAGCACACGTCGCGTACCCGATCCATTGCTGCCACCAACTCCGCATCGGTCGGAAGCGCGCGCAGGTCCGGCCAGTCGGCCAGGTGTACCGAGTCCCCGCCGCACAGTCCACGGTGGATCTCGTCGGTCACCATCGGTAGGAGCGGAGCCAGAGTGCGGGTCATGGTCACCAGCACCGTGTACAGCGTGTTGTAGGCCGCCTGCTTGTCACCGGGCGCGGCCTCGGCTGCAGGAGCCCAGAAGCGATCGCGGCTCCGGCGGATGTACCAGTTGTTCAGTGCATCGGTGAACGCCTGTGCGGTGGCCGTGGCCCCTGGCAGGTCGTAGCGGTCCATCGCTTCGGTCACCGACGCGACAAGCTCCGCGGTCTTGGCCAGGATGTAACGGTCGAGTACATCCTCGCTTGACGTGTCGTACTCGGCGCGGAACCCATCGGCGTTGGCGTAGAGCGTGAAGAACGAGTACGCGTTCCACACCGGATTGATGATGAGTCGGGTGACGTCGCGGATCTCGCGATCGCTGATGCGCAGATCGCCGCCTCGGACGATTGGCGACGACATCATGTACCAACGCAGCGCGTCGGCACCGACGGTGTTGAAGATCTCGTCGGGGTCGGTGAAGTTGCGGAGCTTCTTGGACAGCTTGGCGCCGTCCTCGGCAAGCAGCACACCATGACAGATGGCGTTGAGGAACGGCGGCCGGTCGAACAGCGCCGTCGACAGCACGTGCAGCGTGTAGAACCAGCCGCGAGTCTGGTTCACGTACTCGACGATGAAGTCGGCGGGGAAGTGGCTCTCGAACCACTCCTTGTTCTCGAACGGGTAGTGCACCTGGGCGTAGGGCATCGAGCCGCTCTCGAACCAGCAGTCGAAGACCTCCGGCACACGGCGCATCATGGACTTGCCGGTCGGGTCATCGGGGTTGGGTCGAACGAGTTCGTCGATGTAGGGAAGGTGCAGGTCGTCGGGACGCACCCCGAAGTCGGCTTCGAGTTCGTCGAGGCTTCCGTAGACGTCGATGCGCGGATAGTTCGGATCGTCGGACTCCCAGACGGGGATCGGCGAACCCCAGAAGCGGTTGCGGCTGATCGACCAGTCCCGGGCGCCTTCGAGCCACTTGCCGAACCGGCCGTCGCGGACGTTGGACGGCACCCAGTTGATCTGCTGGTTCAGTTCCACCATGCGGTCACGGAATGCCGTGACCTCGACGTACCAAGACGGCATGGCGCGGTAGATGATGGGCGTATCGGTGCGCCAGCAGTGGGGGTAGTTGTGGTCGTACGTCTCATGACGGACCACGACGTCGTGTTCCTTGAGGTGGGCGATGATGAGCGGGTTGGCGTCGAAGACGTTGACGCCGGCCCAATCGGCGACCTCGGCGGTGAACTTGCCCTCGTGGTCGACCGGTACGACCATCGCGATGCCGTTGGCTTCGCACACGGCCTGGTCGTCCTCGCCGAAGCCAGGTGCCATGTGGACCACACCCGTGCCCTCCGCCGTGTCGACGAAGTCGGCTTGAAGGACCCGAAACGCGTCGTGATCCGCGAAGTAAGGAAAGAGCGGGGTGTAGGTGCGGCCGACGAGCTCGTGGCCAGGCATGGTGGCAATGATCTCGTACTCGCCGAGCTCGCGGGCGTACTTGTCGACCGCAGCGGCCCCGAGGACGAGCAGGTCACCGTCGCCGGAGCGGACGATCGAGTAGTCGATGTCCGGACCTACCGCGAGCGCCAAGTTCGACGGCAAGGTCCACGGCGTGGTGGTCCATGCAAGGATGCGCAGCGGCCCCGGGTCGCCGTCAGCGGGGTCGAGGGTGAACGCCACGGTGAGCGCAGGGTCCTGGCGGGGGCGGGTTGCGTCGTCGAGACGGATCTCGAAGTTCGACAACGGTGTCTCAGCACCCCACGAGTACGGCATGACCCGGTTTGCTCGGTAGATCAGGCCCTTGTCCCAGAGCTGCTTGAACGCCCAGATGACCGACTCCATGTAGGGGAGGTCCATGGTCTTGTAGTCGTTTTCGAAGTCGACCCAGCGTGCCTGGCGGGTCACGTAGCGCTCCCACTCCGACGTGTACCGCATGACCGACGAGCGGCAGTACTCGTTGAACTTGGCGATGCCGTATTCGCTGATCGCCCGACGACCCGAGACGTCCAGCTCCTGTTCGGCGCCCATCTCAGCCGGGAGCCCGTGGCAGTCCCATCCGAACCGACGATCCACCCGATGGCCGCGCATCGTCTGATAGCGGGGGACGACGTCCTTGATGTAGCCGGTGAGCAGATGCCCGTGATGCGGGAGGCCATTGGCGAACGGCGGGCCGTCGTAGAAAACGTATTCGTCGGTCTCCGGACGGGCCTCGATCGATGCGTGAAACGCGCCTTCGGCGTCCCACTGCGCCAGCATGCGCTCCTCGAGCGCGGGAAGGTCGAGCTTGGAGTCGACGGTCGGGTACGGATTCGTGTCGGTCATGGGCGCAGATTCGTCGGGGAATGGGCCGGTTCAGGCTACCGCCGTAACCCGATCGCTCGGGTCGCAATTCCGTGGGTATACTCCCGGCGCCCCAACATCTGGAAGGGTGGCGATGGCAACGAAGAAGCAGCCGGCCAAGAAAGCCTCGACGAAGAAGGCAGCGGCCAAGAAGGCGCCGGCGAAGAAGGCGACGAAGAAGGCTCCGGCCAAGAACGCCGCGGCAAAGAAGGCTCCGGCCAAGAAAGCGGCGGCCAAGAAGGCGCCAGCGAAAAAGGCCGACGCGCCCAAGAAATCACCGTTTGGCGCCAAGTTCATCGCTGCGCAGAAGGAAGCCCTGCTCAGTGAGCGGGCGCGCTACCTCAAGTCGGCCAAGACCTGGAAGGAAGAGGCGGACAGCCTCCTCGAAGGTCGCGAACCCGGCGATGTGCAGTTCGACGAAGAGTCGGGCGAGGGCGACACCCTGGCGATCGAGCGTGAACGTGACCTTGCACTGAGCAGCTACGCCCGTGCCGCCGTCGAGGAGATCGACGAGGCGCTCGAGCGCATCGAAGCCGGCACGTACGGCGTCTGCATCACGTCCGGCAAGCCGATCCCCAAGGAACGACTCGAGGCGATTCCGTGGGCGGCGGAGCGCGTCGAGGAGAAGGCGGCCGGCTTGGGTCGTCGCTGACCCCGCTCGAGCAGCGTGGCTGAATCCACAACCGACCCCGTCGATGACACGCCCACCGCGGGCGGCGATGGTCGATCGCGCCTGCGAACCGTCGCGGCGGTCGCGGCGATCGTCATTCTGCTCGACCAGATCACCAAGATCTGGGCGGTTGCCGCGCTCGACGACGGACCGATCGATCTCTTCTGGACGTTCCGGCTTCGGTTGATCTACAACACGGGTTCGGCCTTCAGCCTCGGTGAGGGTTTCGGCCAGTGGCTTGCGGTGATCATCGTTCTGGTCGTGATCGGAGTGATCCGCTACTCACGCCAGGTGCCCGGCCGATGGGCGCGGGTGCTGCTCGGGATGATCGTGGGTGGGGCGATCGGCAACCTCATCGACCGAGCGGCCCGTGCCGACGAAGGCTTCCTGAGTGGCGGTGTCGTCGATTTCTTCGACTTGCAATGGTGGCCCGTGTTCAACGTGGCGGACATCGGCGTCGTCTGCGGGGCGATCGGCCTGTTGATCCTGTCGCTGATCATGCCCGAGCAGACCTATCCGAGCGACCCGTCGACTGGCGGTCCCGAGCCGGGCGATGTCCACGACGCCGCCGAGCCACCAGACTCGCCCAACGGATCCGAAGCCGTCGCCGACGAGGAACCCGACGACGCCACCACATCGTCGTCGTGAGCGACGGCAACATCATCGAGGAGTTACTACCCGAGGCCTTGCACGGCGAACGTCTCGATCGGGTGGTCTCGATGCTCGATGGCTGTTCGCGTTCGAAGGCTGCAGCACTCATCGACGACGGTTCGGTCGAAGTCGACGGCTCGGTCGTCACCCAGCGATCGTTTCGCGTCGAGGCCGGTATGCGGGTGCGTTTCCGCGGAGTCGAGCAGGACGAGCACATGGCGCTCGCACCGGACCCGACGGTGCCGTTCGACGTCCTCCACGCCGATGACCACATCGTGGTGGTCGACAAGCCGCCGGGGGTCGTGGTGCATCCCGGCGCCGGGCGACCCAACGGGACACTGGCCAATGGGCTGATCGCACGCTTTCCCGAGATTGCCGACGTCGGCGACCCCAGTCGCCCGGGCATCGTGCATCGACTCGACGGTGACACCAGCGGTCTGCTCGTGGTCGCACGATCGGTTGAGGCCTACCCGCGTCTCGTCGAGGCCATGTCGGAACACGAGGTCGAGCGCGTCTACGCCGCGGCGGTCAGCGGGCTCGTTCAGGACGATCGCGGCGTGGTCGATGCGCCGATCGGTCGCTCGCCGAAGCAGCGCACGAAGATGGCCGTCGCAACCGAAGGGCGATGGGCACGCACGCACTACGAGGTTCAGGCTCGCTCCGAGCGCGACGATGCGACCTGGCTTCGATGTGAGCTCGAGACGGGGCGCACTCACCAGATCCGTGTACATCTCGCCGCGATCGGTCACCCGGTCATCGGCGATGTCGTGTACGGCCCACGTACCGGCAGTACGCACATCGAGCGGGTGGCCCTGCACGCCCATCGCCTCGGGCTCGAACACCCGGTGACCGGCGAGCAGATGCACTTCGAGGCGCCCATCCCCGAGGACCTCGCGGCGGTCGCTGAGATGATCCGCTCTGCCGAGGCCGGGTCCCGCTAGCGCCTGGCGCTAGACACCGGGCCAGGCCCGTGTGCCACCCGCCATCGCCGCGATGTCGGCCAGCGAGAACGATCCCAGCAGTTCGCGCATCTGGGCGCCGACATGGCCCCAGACGGCCAAAAGCACACATTGACCCTCGTGGTCACAGGCCCCGTCCGTGTGCGGCTCGCGGAAGTCGCCGGCGGTGATCGGTCCGTCGACGGCCGACACGATGTCGCTCAGCGGCAGGTCTTCGGGTTCGCGGTTGAGCATGTAACCGCCACCGACGCCGCGCTTGGAGCGGACGAGGCCCGCACCCTTCAGTGACAGCAGGATCTGCTCGAGATAGGGCTGGGGTAGTCCGGTCCGCTCGGCGATGTCACGCACCGAGACGGGCTGGGTGTGGTCTTCGCGCATCGCCATCGAGAGCAATGCTCGACAGGCATAGTCCCCTCGGGTCGACACTCGCACACCCCCATCGTAGGGCTTCGCGAGCGACGGTCACCGCCCGTACGGCGTGTCACGTCGTCGCCGACCCGCTTGACTAGGACCGTGCCGTCGACCGCGACCGATGCCCTGCCCGAGGAGTTCGTGATCCCGGACTACAGCGGGCCGTGCGTAACGAACGTCGTGCCGGCGCTGCTCGAGCACCCGTCGATCGGCGACGGTTGGATGCCGTCAGGCGTCGACGAAGCGCGTGCCGTCGTGCTGTTCGTTGTCGACGGCCTCGGCTGGAACCAACTTCGAGCACGTACCTCGATCACCCCCGTGCTGAGCGCCGGGCAAGGTGGGCCCATCACCACCGTGGCGCCCTCGACGACGGCGGCGGCCCTGACCTCGATCAGCACCGGTGCTCCGCCAGGCGAGCACGGCATCGTCGGCTACAAGATCCGGGTCGGCGGTGACACGTTGAACTGCCTGCGCTGGGCGACCGGGCGTGGCGATGCCCGCTCGTCGATTCCACCCCGAGAGTTCCAGCCGCTGCCGGCCTTTGGCGGGCGATCTCCGGTCGTGGTCAACAAGGCCGAGTTCGTCGGCTCGGGGCTCACGGTGGCCCATCACGACGGCGTCGACTACCGCGGCTACGGGACCCTCTCTGCCCTCGTCTGGGAGGTCGAGCAGGCGATCGCGGCGGGGGAGCGCTTCGTCTACACGTACTACGACGGTCTCGACCGCGCCGGCCACGAACGTGGCCACGGCGGTGCGTTCGATGCCGAGTTCGCGTTCGTCGATCGGCTCGTCGGCGACCTCCGGGCGGCGCTTCCCGACGAGGTCGCGCTGTTGGTGACCGCCGACCACGGTCAGGTCGACACCACCGGCCACGTGCACCATCTGGCGCCCGAGCTCAAGCGTCGGATTCATGCGGTGTCGGGCGAGGATCGGTTCGTCTGGCTTCATGCCAGTGACCCGATCGACGCGCTCATGTGCGCTCGCGATGTGCACGGCGAGCACGCCCACGCGATGACGGCGGACGAGGTCGTCGAGCGCGGCCTGCTCGGACGCATGGTGTCGAGCGCGGCACGGGAACGTCTGGGCGATGTCGCGCTGATCGCCAAGCAGCGGAACGCCCTCGTCGATCCCGTCGGCCGCATCCCGAATCTCCTTGGACGCCACGGTTCGCTCACCGCCGACGAGATGCTGGTGCCACTTCTCTCGATCTGACCGCTGTCTCACCACCTGGGTCGGTTCTCGGGCGGTTTCGACCGCGTGAGTCGGCCCATGGCGCCCGAGAACAACCGGGCGGCGAGGGGGCTAGCCTCGGCCGTCCGAGTGGCGACCGAAGATCGGGAGAAGAGCCAATGAGCGATCCAACAGCAGGCGGCAACGGCGAGGCGGCTGCATCGATGGTGGAACCGGCCGAACTGGTCGAGGAGGGTGCTGCCGACGCATCACCGGTCCGCAGCGGCGAGTCGATCGAGCAGCCGGCCAAGGTCATGCGGGTCGGAGCGATGATGCGCCAGCTCCTCGAACAGGTTCGTGACATCGACCTCGACGAGCCGAGCCGCGAGCGGATGCGCGACATCTACGAGCAGTCGATCACCGAACTCGGCAGCGCGTTGTCGCCCGAACTCCACGACGAGCTCCTACGACTGAGCCTGCCGTTCAGCGACGTCGACACGCCGAGCGAGGCGGAGTTGTCGGTCGCCAAGGCCCAGCTCGTCGGCTGGCTCGAAGGCCTGGTGCAGGGCATCCAGGCGACGATCTACGCCCAGCAGATCGCCGCCCAGCAGCAACTCCAGTCGATCCGCGGCGGCCTCCCCGCCGGCCCCCAACCCGGCCAGCCGCCCAACACCGAACCACCCCAAACCGGCACCTACCTCTAGATCTCGAGGAGCGGAGCTCCACTCCGTTTCTTCCGCTGCGCGCGAAATCGGGATCGCTGCTAGGTTCCGAATGACAACCTCGTAATTCGCTCCTCAGGCTTCTCCTCCCGCACCATGGTCGATTCGTTCGCGCACCTTCACGTCCACACCGAGTTCTCGATGCTCGACGGGGCCTCGCGTGTCGGCGAGCTCGCGCAGGCGGCGGCGGCCGACGGGCAGCCGGCCCTGGCGATGACCGATCACGGCAACATGTACGGCGTCCTCGACTTCTACCGGTCGTGCAAGGACCATGGGGTCAAGCCGATCATCGGGATCGAGGCCTACATGGCCCACGATCACCGCAGTGAGCGCCCCAAGCGGCGGGGCCGGCTCGACGACTCGGGCGGCGAGACCCAGGGCGGGGCCAAGCTCTACTACCACCTGATCCTGCTGGCCGAGAACCAGATCGGGTACAAGAACCTGATCCAGCTGTCGAGCCGGTCGTTCCTTGAGGGCTACTACTACAAGCCTCGCGTGGACTGGGAGTTGCTCGAGCGCTACTCCGAAGGCGTCATCGCCACCACCGGTTGCCTCGGCGGACATGTGCTGCAGGATCTCATGCGGGGCGACACGGACCTCGCCCGGGCCAAGGCCGGCAAGCTTCAGGACATCTTCGGCCGCGACTCACTGTTCATCGAGTTGCAGGACCACGGCATCCCGGCCCAACGCGAGACGAACCCGCAGTTGTTGGAGATCGCCAAGTACATCGGTGCTCCGCTGCTGGCGACCAACGACTGTCACTACACGCATCAGCATCAGCACGACGCCCACGACGCACTGCTCTGCGTGCAGACCGGCTCGCTGATGAGCGACCCGGATCGCTTCAAGTTCGAGGGCACGGATCACTATCTCAAGTCCTCGGCCGAGATGCGGCATCTCTTCCGCGATGTTCCTCAGGCGTGCGACAACACCCTCTGGATCGCCGAGCGTTGCGAACTCGAGATCGAGTTCGGCGACCCTAAGCTGCCCACGTTCCCGCTGCCCGAGGGCTTTGCCACCGACACCGAGTACCTCAAGCACCTCACCTTCGAGGGCGCTCGCAAGCGATGGGGCGACAACCTCTCGGCCGCTGTCGTCGACCGGCTCAACTTCGAGCTCAAGGTCATCGACGACATGGGCTTCTCGGCGTACTTCCTGATCACCGGTGACCTGATCGACCACGCTCGGGCCAAGGGCATCCGTGTCGGTCCCGGACGCGGCTCAGCTGCCGGCTGCGCCGTGGCCTACACGCTGTGGATCACCGACCTCGATCCGATCAAGTACGACTTGCTGTTCGAGCGTTTCCTCAACCCCGGCCGCAAGTCGATGCCCGACATCGACATGGACTTCGACTCGCGTTACCGCGACGAGATGATCCGTTACTGCGCCGAACGGTACGGCCGCGAGCACGTCGCCCAGATCGTCACCTTTTCGACCATCAAGGCGCGGGCTGCGGTGCGCGATGCCGCACGCGTGCTCGGTCATCCCTACGCGGTCGGTGACCGGATCGCCAAGCTCATGCCGCCGCTGGTCATGGGCCGCGACACGCCCCTCTACGCCTGCTTCGAGGAGCAGCCCAAGTACGCCGACGGTTACGGCATGGCCAAGGAGCTGCGCCAGCTGTACCAGGCCGACCCTGAGGCCAAGGAGGTCATCGACGTCGCACGCGGCCTCGAGGGTCTTCGCCGAAGCGACGGCATCCACGCTGCGGCGGTGGTGATTACCGACGAGCCACTCACCGAATACCTGCCGATCCAGCGCAAGCCCGAGTCGGGGCAGAACCCCGACGACGCGCCGGTCGTCACGCAATACGAGATGGGTCCGGTCGAGGATCTCGGCCTGCTCAAGATGGACTTCCTCGGTCTACGCAACCTCGACGTCATCAGCGACACGTTGGAGATGATCGAGAAGACGCAGGGCGTGACGGTCGATATCGACAACGTCGACCTCGAGGACCTCGCGACCTACGAGCTCCTCCAGCGCGGCGACACCATCGGTGTGTTCCAGCTCGAGAGTTCGCCCATGCGAGCGCTCATGCGTTCGCTCGCGCCCACGACCTTCGACGACGTCGCCGCCCTCGTCGCCTTGTACCGCCCTGGTCCGATGGCGATGAACATGCACAACGACTACGCCGACCGCAAGAACGGGCGGCAGGCGATCGAGGTCCTCCATCCCGACGCTGCGGAGATTCTGTCCGGCACGTACGGACTCATGATCTACCAAGAGTCGATGATGCGTATTGCGCAGAAGTTCGCCGGCTACTCCCTCGAAGAAGCCGACAACTTGCGCAAGGCCTGCGGCAAGAAGATCCGCGAGGTCATGGCCAAGGAGAAGGCCGGCTTCGTCAGCGGCTGCGAGAACACCGGCTACGGCACCGAGGTCGGCGAGAAGTGGTGGGAGGTCATCGAACCGTTCGCCGACTATGCCTTCAACAAGAGCCACAGCTACGGCTACGGCTTCGTGGCGTTCCAGATCGCCTACCTCAAGGCGCATTATCCGGTCGAGTACCTGGCGTGCCTGCTCACCAGCGTCAAAACGAACCTCGACAAGGCCTCCGGCTATTTGCACGAGTGCCGGATGATGGACATCCCGGTCGAGGTGCCCGACGTCAACCAGGCCGAGATGAACTTCAGCGCCGGTGTGAATCCCCAAACCGGCCAACCGGACCGCATCATCTTCGGCCTGTCTGCGGTGCGCGGCGTCGGCGAGGGCCTTGTGACCCTTCTCGTCCAGGAGCGCAACGAGAACGGCCCGTTCATCGACTTCTACGACTTCTGCGAGCGTGTGGACCCGTCGGTGCTGAACAAGCGCACGATCGAGGCCCTGATCAAGGCCGGTGGTTTCGATGCCATGGGGTACGGCCGCAAGGGTCTGCTGCAGGTCTTCGAAACGATCATCGACCTCACGCTGGCCCGACGTCGCGAGCGCGACATGGGCATCCAGACGCTCTTTGGCGATTCGCCCGAAGAGACCGGCTTCGAAGAGCGTCCGTCGGTGCCCGACCTGTGGTTCGAGAAGTCGCCGAGGTTGGCGTTCGAGAAGGAGATGCTCGGTCTCTACGTCAGCGATCATCCGCTGATGGGCATTGAGAATGCCCTTCGGCGCAAGAGCGACTGCAGCGTCGCCGATCTCAAGGAGTTGCCCGACGGTGAGTTCCGCTGCGTCGGCGGTGTTGTCACCAACCTGCAGCGAAAATTCACCCGCAAGCAGGACTTGATGGCGGTGATGGAACTCGAAGATCTCGAGGGCTCGATCGAGGTCATGGTCTTCCCGAAGGCGATGATGAAGTTCGGCCATGCGCTTCGCGACGACGCGGTCGTGCTGGTCAAGGGTCGGGTCAAGGCCAACGATGATGAGCGCCAGATGATCGCCAACGAGGTCGAGATCTTCGAGGCCCCCGAACGCCAGTCGGCGATCAAGGTCAAGCTCAACGCCAAGGCGCTTGAACAGCGCCGACTCGAGCAGCTCAAAGAGGTGCTCCTGCGTCACCCGGGCGATTCCGACGTGCTCCTGGAGCTCGGCCCGAGCACCGTCGTCGACCTCGGTGGCCGGTTCTCGGTCCGTCCCGCACCCGCCTTGATGGGCGAATTGACGATGCTGCTCGGGCCGGAGGCCGTGACACTCTGACGCGGCGACCTCTCGGCGTTGTCGCGAGCGCCGCTCAGCGCATCCTGGGTCGCACTCTCGCTCGTTCGAGTTGTCGCGGGGCCGATGACCTGAGACAATCATTGGTGGAACGCACGCGGATTCCGCGGGCGGAGAGAGATTCTCTGGGGGCTGAAACTTATGGGTCTTGAAGTCACGACACAGGACTGCACTGCGGTAACCGACGCCGAACTCGAAGAGATGGCGGATCTGGTGGCCGAAGGACCGAACCCGTTCTCCGTGGGGCTTCTGTCCAAGCAGACCGAGTTGTGGGTGCTGTGCACGACGGCCCGTGAGAACGGCAAGCTGCGTGGTTACGCGTTCTCGACCCTCGAGCGCATCGGCGGCACGCCGTCGGTCCTGGTGGGCCTGGGTGCCGTCGTCAACAACGGCAAGCGTTCGACGGTGCTGCGTGGCCTCATGTCCGAGCTGTACCACCGTGCGCTCATGGCGTTTCCCGACGAGGACGTCCTCTTCGGCGCCCAGTTCAACGACGCGTCGGGCTTCGAGGCCTACAAGGAGCTGACCGACCTGATCCCTCGACCGGACTACAAGCCGAACGGCGAGGAGCGTGCCTGGGGTCGTCGATTGGCCAAGCGTTTCCAGATCGGCAACAGCAAGTACGACGACCGCGCCTTCAAGGCCACCGGCGACGGTTCCCAGGCGTCGGTGCTCGACTACACCGCCCTCGATCCCTCGACCATCGATGCCGATGTCGCGGCAATGTTCGCCGACATCGATGCTTCGAAGGGCGACTCGATGGTGGCCCACGGCTGGGTGTCGCCCGAGCGCCTGGTCAAGCTCGGCAGCTGACCGCGTCGATGATGCCGGACCCGTCCGGCGACCGTGCCGATCAGCGTCGGCTCCTGGACGACTTCGGCGAGCTGGTGCGCGCCCGACGCATGGTGCGCAACTTTCGGCCCGAGCTGGTGCCTCGCGAGCTGCTCGACGAGTTACTCGCCTTGGCGTTGCGGGCCCCATCCGCAGGCAACACTTGGGGCACCCATTTCGTTGTGCTCGAAGGGGCCGACGTCGCGGCGTACTGGGACGTCTCGCTGCCCTCGGACAAGCGCGACGACTTTCCGTGGCCTGGTCTGCTGCATGCCCCGGTCCTGGTCCTGCCGTGCGGGGATGCCGACGCCTATGTCGCCCGTTATGCCGAGCGGGACAAGGCTCGCACCGGCCTGGGCGCTGGTCGCGAGGCATGGCCGATCCCGTATTGGCACGTTGACACGGCGATGGCGACGATGACCTTGCTGCACGGGGCAGCCGCTGCGGGTCTGGGCGGACTGTTCTTCGGCCAGTTCGAGCATGAAACCGCGCTGTGCCAGCGATTCGACATACCGGCTTCGGTCCGCCCGATCGGCACGGTCGCGCTCGGCTGGCCGGCTGAGACACAGCGACCGAGTCAATCCGCCAGTCGGGGTGTGCCGACGGTCGACGAGATGGTCCATCGAGGTGCGTGGTGACGACGGTCGGCGAGTGGGTCGCCGGAGCTCGCGTGCGCACGTTGCCCGCAGCCGTCGTGCCCGTCGCCGTGGGCACGGCCGCGGCGTACGCCTCGGCGCCAGATCTCGAGATCATCTGGTGGCGAGCCGCCGCTGCGCTGGTGGTGTCGCTCGCCCTGCAGATCGCCACGAACTACGCCAATGACTACAGCGACGGCATTCGCGGCACCGACGACGATCGGGCCGGGCCGATGCGCCTGGTCGGCTCGGGTGCGGCCGAGCCGGCGGCGGTCAAGCGCATGGCGTTTGTCTTCTTCGGCCTCGCCGCTGTCGCCGGGCTCACCCTGGCCATTGCGGTCGGATGGGAACTGTTGATCGTCGGCGTTGCGGCGATCGCTGCCGGTTGGTTTTACACCGGCGGATCGAACCCGTACGGCTACCTCGGACTCGGCGAGCTGTTCGTGTTCGTGTTCTTCGGCCTGGTCGCGACGGTCGGCTCTGCCTACATCCAGCCAGCCGGATGGTCGTCGTTGGCGTGGTCCGGCGCAGTGGCGGTCGGTTGTCTCGCCACGGCGCTGCTGGTGACCAACAACCTGCGCGACATCCCGACCGATGCGGCGTCTCGGAAGAACACGCTCGCCGTTCGACTCGGTGACGGTGCGACACGCCTGCTCTATGCCGTGCTGATGGGTGCGCCGTTCGTTCTGGCATCGATCATGGCATTCGATCGGATTGGGGCATTGCTGGCTCTGGCCGCCATGCCGATCGCCATCGTGGCGACGGGCCCGGTGCAGGATCGAGCGGTGGGTCGGGCGTTGATCCCCGTTCTCGAGCGAACCGGCCAGACACAGCTGATTTACGGCGTGCTGTTGACCATCGGTCTTTGGGTGGGCTGAGGCCCGCGAGGCGAGCTGCTAGCGCGTGGCGGTGATGAGCTGGACCAGGCCACCGTTGAGCTGATGATGCTCGACCTTGGCGAATCCGGCGGCTTCGACTTGGGCCGACAAGACCTCCGGCTCAGGCAAGTACGAAAGCGACCGAGGCAGGTAGTGGTAGGCGTCGGCGTTGGAAAGTAGCCCGCCGATGAACGGCACGACCCTTCCGAAATACACGTCATAGCCGGTCCGAAGGAACCGCGACCGCGGCCGGCTGACATCCAGCAATGCGATCCGACCGCCGGGACGCACGATGCGGGCCAGCTCGGCGAAGAACGGATCGAGCTCGACGAAGTTGCGGAGGGCAAACCCGCAGGTCACGCCATCCATCGAGCCGTCGGGGACGGGGAGACGCAGGGCATCGGCATGGACGAGTGGGGCTTCGGTTCGAGCGTGGGCCAACATGCCGAACGCAAGGTCGAAGCCGATCGGCGTATGTTCACCACGGTCGGCCAGGGTCCGGCAGAAGTCGCCGGTTCCGCACGCTAGGTCGGCGATCCGAGAGCCACTGGGCAGGGCGAGGTCGTTGACCGTCCGGTTGCGCCACCGCACGTCCAGACCGAACGTCATGATCCGGTTCACGAGGTCGTAGCGCGGCGCGATCGTGTCGAACATCGTGCGAACGCTGGCGACCTTGTCGTCGCCGGTCGGCAGCGGCTCGTCGCGCTGCGGGATGGCGCTCATGTGATGGCGTTCATGTGATGGCGTTCATTCGAAGTAGATCTTCACGTAATTGCGGCTCAGCGGATGCACGAGTGCCGCGAGCAGGGCGACGGGGAACACCGCGCTGAGCAGGAAGCGGATGTTGAACAACAGGTCGAGCCCGTCGATCCACAGCACGTAGACGAGCAGGGCCGGGATGATGGCGGCGACCAGGACGGCCAGGTAGTAGCCCGGTCGCCGGTCGTTCGCCGTGCCCACCCCGCCGGCGACCGATCCGAGGATGATCAGCAGGCTGATGGCACCGCCGAACGGGCTTCCGAGCAGGGTGCTGACCGCGTTGAAGTAGAGCAGGATCACGCCGATCCGCAGGGTTTGAGGATGGAACTGGTTGACCCAGCGCACGTTCTGCACCCGCCAAGTGTGCCAGCGCGTCGTTCAAATTGATCTGCGCAACGAATGGTGCTGTCGTTCGCTTCGCTCACTTACGCAGTTTCGGGTGGGGCCGAAACTTCCGCATGTAACGATCGGTGCCTGGCACCAAAGCGCATCGGGTGACGCCTGGTGCCATGCTGGGGTGATGGAAACGTCCGAGTCAGGGATTGCGGTCATCGGGCCGGGCGCGATCGGCGGTGCCGTTGCCGGCGCGCTCGTCGACGCCGGCCATGAGCCGGTGATTGCGGCGAGGACCCATTTCGATGATCTGCGGGTCGAACATCCCGCTGGCTCAGTCGAGGCTGCGGTGGCGGTGCAGACGTCGCCCGATGCTGTCGAGCGTTCGGCGGATGTGATCTTCCTGGCCGTCAAGGCGCATCAGACCGCCACGGCTGCGCCCTGGCTCGACGCACTTGCGGGCCCGGGTACCGCCGTGGTGGTGCTCCAGAACGGGGTCGAGCATCGCGAACGCCTTGCGGGCATCTGTGGGCCCGGTGTCGAGGTCATCCCGGCGGTCGTCAACCTGCCGGCACGGCGCCTCGAGCCGGGAGTCGTCCGGGTCGGCGGGCCGGCTCGGCTCACCCTCGAACGAACCGCCCAGGCCGACGAGGCCGCGTCGCTGTTCGATGACAGCTTCCTTCGGGCGAAGGCGGTCGACGATTGGCTGACGCCGGCCTGGACCAAGTTGGTCCTCAATGCGGCGTCGGGTGGCCTCTGTGTCCTTACCCGGACCGACAACACGGTATTTGCCGACCCCGCGGCTCAAGCGCTGGCCCGGTCACTCATGGCCGAGGTCATCCAGGTCGGTCGTGCCGAAGGCGCCCACCTACCCGACGACCTTCCGGACCGGATCTTCGAGGGATTGACCCGTCATGCGAACGGACACATGGCCTCGATCGTCGTCGATCGGATCGAAGGGCATGCGACGGAGTGGCAGGCGCGCAACGCCGTGATCGGCCGGATCGCCGAGCGTCACGGCATCGACGTGCCGATCAATCGGATGCTGACCGACCTGATCCGTTTGGGCGAGCCCGAGGCGTGAGGGAGACCGCCTGGTCGGCCGGTGCGTCGGTCCGATGCCGGGCCGCGAGCTGGCCACAAGCGGCGTCGATCTCCAGTCCGCGTGTTCGTCGCACGGTCGCGTTGGCGCCCAGCTCCTCCAGGCGGTCGCGAAAGGCGTAGAGCCGCTTGGGCGGCGCTCCTCGTACCGGATAACCCGGTGTGGGATTGAGCGGGATCAGGTTGACGTGGGCACGCACGCGCCGTGCGACGGCGGCGAGTTCTTCAGCGTCGCGATCCGAGTCGTTGACCTGATGGATCAGTGCCCATTCGAGCGAGACGCGACGGCCCTTGCGCTCTCGATAGGCGATCATGGCGTCGCACAGTGCATCGATCGGATAGCGCCGGTTGATCGGCACCAAGTCGTCGCGCAGCCGGTCGTTGGCCGCGTGGAGCGAGACGGCGAGGGTGACCGGCAGGTCGGCTTCGGTGAGCTTGCGGATACCCGGTATCAGTCCGACCGTCGACACCGTGATCGAGCGGGCCGACATGCCGAGGTCCTGATGAAAGCGCTCCACCGAGGGCCAGACCTGCCCGAAATTCGCGAGCGGTTCGCCCATACCCATGAACACCACGTTGGAGACGCGTCGATCTCCCGCGGCGCGAGCGGCGGTCACGACCTGTTCGACGATTTCACCGGTCGTGAGGTGGCGATCGAAGCCCGCCTGGCCAGTCGCGCAGAAGCCACACGCCATGGCACAGCCGGCCTGCGAGCTCACGCAGACCGTGGCGCGGTCGGGATACAGCATCAGGACGGTCTCGACCTGATGGCCATCGTGGGCTCGCCACAGCCACTTGAGGGTTTGACCCTTGTCGGCGTGTTGGACCTGGACTTCGTCGAGGGCCAGCGGGGCCCGCTCGTTCAGCGTTGCCCGGAGCTTCTTCGGCAGGTTCGTGATCTCGTCGGGATGACGGAGGTCCCGGTACAGACCGTCCCAGATCTGCTCGACGCGGTAACGCGGCTCACCGTCACACACCTCCGCGAAGGAGACGCGATCGTGGTCGTACAGGGTGGTCGGCCGGTTGGCCTCGATCAGGGATTCGATGCCTCGATCGTACGGTCGTAGGCCCGATCCGTGCGGTGATGCACGAAGCCGATGCGCTCGTAGACCTTGTTCGCCGGATGGTTGTCGCTCTCGACGTACAACATGCCATGCTCGATGCCCTGGGCGGCAAGCCAGTCGAGACCCGCACGGGTCATCGGGCTTCCGAGGCCTTGCCCGTGGGCCGACGGGTCGACGGCGATCACGAAGATCTCGCCGAGCACCGGGTCGTCGTCGGCGTGGACCTTGGTCCAGCAGAAACCGATGATCTCGCCGTCACGCTCATGGATGCGGAAGCCGTCAGGGTTGTACCACGGCTCGCTCATCGTCGCCTCGAGCCGGTCACGGGTCAGGCCACCCTGTTCGGGATGCCAGCTGAACGCGCGGTTGTTGACACCGATCATGGCGTCGGCATCGCCGGCACGGAACGCCCGAGTCTCGATGTTCGCCGGTTCGGCCGGAAGCGGGCAGCGGAGCTGCCAGAGGTCGCGGTAGGCGGTGAAGCCCGCCGCAACCGCGGCGGAATCGGCGGCGTCGTTCACGTCGTGAATCCACAGCTGTGCGTTGCCGCCGCCAGCCTGGGCGATCGATGCGAGCTCCTGGTCCAACTCGTGGTCGAGGCGGGTCGAATCGTGGTCTTCTGAGACGTCGACTACCCAAATCTGAGTGCCGGAATCCTGGGTCGTGACGATGGCCATGAGGCGAATCTAGAACGCATGCCAACCTGTCAGCGAGGAATGTCAAGGAACAATCAAAATGCCGATGAGGTGCTTGGCAGACCCGGGGGGTTCCTCTATAGTCACGTCGTCGGGTTCCGCCACCCGACACATTGGTGACTAGCTCAGGGATCCGCCGCCCTGTGTCGCCAGCGCCGGCGCCCTTCGGGGCGCCGGCCTTCTTTTTGCCCGGCGTTCAGTTTCTCACCGATTCCAGGTCCGGAACGCGGGCTCTGAGTCGGTGAGAAGCCGCACGCGGACGCCAGATCGGTGAGAAGCCGTTGCGGGCAGGCCGGTTCACCGGCCGAGGACGAGGCCGGTCACGGCTTCGAGCGCGGTGATCACATGGTTTGGCGTCGTGCGGCCATCGGGCAGTGCGAGGCCGGCGGGGTTGAACCAGCAACTGGCGATCCCCGCGGCGTGGGCGCCGCCGATGTCGCCGCCGAGGCTGTCGCCGATCATGAGTGCCCGGGACCGGTCCTGGACCTCGAGTGCGTCGAACGTCAGGTCGAAGATCGCTGGGTCGGGCTTGGCTACGCCAACTTCATCGGAGATCGTGATCACCGGGAACCATCGCTCCAGGTCGAGTCGGGCCACCTTCGCCCGCTGAACGTCGGTGAGTCCGTTGGTCACCAAAGCGAGCTTCACCTTGTCTACGAGGGCGTCGAGTAGCGCCGCCGCGTCGGGGTACAGCTCGCCATGGACGCCCAGCCGCTGTTGAAAGAGCTCGCCCAGTTCGGCCGGGCTCAATTCGCCGTGACCCCCGAATTCGTCGAGCAGACGCTCGAAACGGATTCGTCCTGCGTCCGACGGCGACATCGAGCCGTCCTCGACCTGGGCCCACAAGGCCGAGTTGATGACCTTGTAGCGAGCGAACACCTCGGCTGCGGCGGGCAAGCCGGCGGCTGTCGCACAATCCGCAAAGGCGACTTCCTCCGATGCGGCGAAGTCGAACAGTGTGTTGTCGAGGTCGAACAGGACCGTGGTGTACGCGGACCGGTCGCTCATCCTCGGTCGATGCTGTTCAGGGCTCGCCGGATGCGCCGCTGTGCCGATCGGAGCGAGCGTTCGACGTCGTAGAGGTCACCGGAGACATCTTCCCGCTCGGCCTCGCGCCACCGGTCGGCGACTTCGACCACCCGGCTCTGGAGATCATCGAGGACCGTGCCGATCGAGGACAGTTCGGCGGCGTCGTGGGACGAGTCGGGCGCGGCATTGCTCACCGGCAGGTTGTAGCTCGCCCGGGATCGAGTGGCAAGGCCAGATCGCCGCAATCGCTGCAAACCACCGTGACCACGGTGGGCGGCCCGGATACCGTGCAGGCCGTGCTGACACGCCATGACCTGCGCCCCATCGAGGGCGACTACGCATCGGTGCTTCCTCGGCCGCTAGACGATGGCGACGGTCCGCTCCAGGCGGTTCGGGAGATCATCGGCGACGTCCGCCAACGTGGCGACGCGGCGATCCATGAGCTCGGCGAACGGTTCGACGGTGCCGCGCCGGATCCACTACGTCTGGGTCCCGATGAACTTGCCGCAGCGGTCGATCGAGTCGATCCCGACGTCGTGGAGTCACTGCGGGCGGCGGCAGGGTCGATCGATGCTTTCCATCGCGCTGGGATCGGCGATGGCGAGGTCCACGATCACCAGGGGATGACGATCCGCCAGATTCGCCAGCCCGTCGATCGCGCAGGTTGCTATGTGCCGGGTGGGCGAGCGGCGTACCCGTCGACGGTCCTGATGACCGCCGTGCCGGCCCGCGCCGCCGGCGTCGAGTCGGTCGTCGTGTGCGTCCCTCCGGGTGCCGACGGGCGTGTCGTCGACGTGACCTTGGCTGCGGCGTCGATCGCCGGCGTCGACGAGCTCTACGCCGTCGGTGGCGCGCAGGCGGTCGCGGCCATGGCCTACGGGACCGACACGATCGAACCGGTCGACGTGATCGTGGGCCCCGGGAACGTGTTCGTCGCGCTGGCGAAACGCGAGGTCGCCGGTGTGGTCGGTGTGCCATCCGCCTTCGCCGGACCGAGCGAGATCTGCGTGGTCGCCGACAGCAGCGCCGACCCTCGCTACGCGGCGATCGATCTCATGGTCCAAGCCGAGCACGGCCCGGATGGCTTGTCCTGGCTCATCGCCACCGACGAGGAGGTGGTCGAGTCGATCGAGGCCGCCATGTCCACCTTGTTGGCGTCCGCGCCACGCGCCGAAGACATCGAGTCGACCCTCGCCACCGGGGGCCACGTCGCCCTCGTCCGCGACGGGCGTCAAGCGATCGCCGTGGCCAATGCGATTGCACCGGAACACCTCCAGATCATGACCGTCGATGCCGATGAGCTCGTCGGCGACGTACGCCACGCTGGCGCCGTCTTCCTCGGCCAGATGGCCCCAGCCTCGCTCGGCGACTACATCGCCGGTCCGTCGCACGTGCTGCCGACCAACGGCACGGCGCGCTTCGGTGGGGCGCTCGGCGTTGAGGACTTCACCAAGGACGTCCACGTGGTGACGGTGACCGACGACGCTCTCCGCTGGGCCGCGCCGCATGTCGCCACGCTGGCCACCGCCGAGGGCCTCGATGCCCACGCCGAGTCCGTGCGACTCCGTGTCCAAGACCTGTGATCGGGGTTCCCACATGAGCTTCCGTCCTCCGGTCCGCGATGACCTCGCCGAACTGCCGGGCTACCACTCGCCCCAGATCGACGTCACGCATCGGCTCAACACCAACGAGAGCCCCGAGCCGCCGCCGCCCGGCTTCCAGCAGGCCGTCGCCGAGCAGGTGGCCGCACTCGACTGGAACCGCTATCCGGACCGCAGTGCGAGCATGCTTCGAGAACGGCTTGCCGAGCACCACCACGCCGACAACCCGGCGATCGGTGCCGACAATGTCTTCGTCGCGAACGGCTCCAACGAGGTCCTGCAGACGATCCTCTTGGCGTGGGGCGGGCCCGGTCGCTCGGTCCTCACCTTCGAACCGACCTATGCGATGCACGGTCAGATCGCGCGCGTGACCGGTACTCGGGTGGTCGAGGTCGAGCGCCTCGACGACTTCACGATCGATGCCGACTCGGCGATCGCGACCATCGAAGCCGAGAAGCCGATCGTCACCTTCCTCTGCTCGCCGAACAACCCGACCGGGTTGATCGAGCCGGTCGAACTCGTCGAGCGAGTGCTCGAGACCGTGCGCCCGTTCGGCCTGCTCGTCGTCGACGAGGCTTACGCGCAGTTCAGCACTTGGTCCGCGCTATCGATGTTCGATGAGGATGCGCCGCTCATCGTCACCCGCACGTTCTCCAAGACCTGGGCGATGGCCGCTGCTCGCCTCGGCTACCTCGTGGCACCGGCGTGGGTGACCGAGCGCTTGCACACCGCGATCCTGCCGTATCACCTCGATGCCGTGTCCCAGATCGCGGGTACGACCGCTCTCGATTTCGAGGACGAGATGCATACCCGCGTTGCCCGCCTTGTCGAGCAGCGCGGCGCGATTCAGGCGGGCCTCGCTGACCTCGGCGTGGAGTACTGGCCGTCGAACTCGAATTTCGTGCTGTTCCGCCCGCCGGGCTCGGGCGCCGACATCTGGCAGCAGCTCGTCGACGCCGGAGTGCTGATCCGCAACTGCGCAACGTGGCCTCGACTCGATGGCTGCTTGCGCATCACGATCGGATCGGCCGAGGAAAACGCTGCCTTCCTCGAAGCTCTCGCCGCCATACTGGACACGTCGAATTCGGCCTAGCCGGACTCGGTAACCAACAGCTTTCGATCCACAGGGTCAAACCCACAGGGGCACCGATGAGCCGCACTGCGGAACGTTCTCGCACGACCAAGGAGACGTCGATCGACGTCGCCGTCGACCTCGACGGCGGCGAGGTCGACTGCAGCACGGGAATCCCGTTCTTCGACCACATGCTCGACCAGCTCGGCAAGCACGGCCGATTCGGGCTGAAGGTCCATGCTGAGGGTGATCTCGAGATCGACGCACATCACACGGTCGAGGATGTCGGCATCGCGCTCGGCGCCTGCTTCGGCGAGGCGTTGGGCGACAAGGCGGGCGTGCGTCGGTTCGCCACCGCATCGTGCCCGCTCGACGAGGCCCTCGTCGACTGCGTGTTGGACCTGAGCGGTCGGCCGTTCCTGGTCTACGAGGTCGAGCCGCCGGGCGAGAAGATCCTCGGCGACCCGCCCTTCGACCCCCAGTTGATGGAGGAGTTCTGGCGAGCGTTCGTCGGTGGCGCCGGCATCACCATGCATCTCGTGATGCAGCGCGGGCGCAACACGCACCACATCATCGAGTCCGAGTTCAAGAGCGCGGCACGGGCGTTGCGCGACGCGGTCGCGATCGAGGGGACCGAGGTCCCGTCGACCAAGGGCGTCCTCGAGTGATCGATCGACCATCGGTCGCCGTCATCGACTACGGAATCGGCAACCTCCGCTCGGCGGAGAAGGCGCTCCAGCGCGTGGGCGCAGATGCCACGCTGACCACCTCTTCCGATGCCATCGCCTCGGCCGACGCCGTCGTGCTTCCCGGCGTCGGCAACTTCGGCCGGTGCATGGAAGCGCTGCACGAAACAGAATTGGCCCAGCCGGCCCTCGACGCGGTTGCGTCGGGTCGACCCTTCTTCGGCATCTGTGTGGGCATGCAGATGCTCTTCGAATCGAGCGAGGAGAGTCCGGACCGCCCCGGACTCGGCGTGCTGCCGGGGCAAGTGGTTCTGCTCCCCGACACCGTCAAGCGCCCGCAGATGCAATGGAACGCTATTTCGACCGCGGCACCGCATCCGGTCGCCGAGTCGGTCGACGGTGAATGGATGTACTTCGTCCACAGCTACGCAGTGACCGAGTCACCCGCGGCGATCGCGACGTGTGACTACGGGGGATCGGTCGTCGCCATCGCCGGCCAGGACAACGTGCTCGCAACCCAGTTCCACCCCGAGAAGTCGGGTCGCGCCGGTCTCACCCTGTTGCAGGCGTTCGTCGAGCAGATTCCGCAACGGGTCTCGGTCGAGCCATGAAGCTCTATCCGGCCATCGATATCCGTGACGGCAACTGCGTGCGGCTCTACCAGGGTGACTACGACCGCGAGACCATCTACGGCGACAGCCCGGCCGAGCAGGCGGCGACCTTCGCCGAGGCAGGCGCCGAGTGGATCCACTGCGTCGATCTCGATGCCGCCCGCAGCGGCGAGCAGCAGAATCTGGCCTCGATCGCCGCGATCGCCGAACGGGTCGAGGTGCCGCTCCAGGTCGGGGGAGGTGTGCGCACGGTCGATGCCGCCCAACGCCTCTGGGATGCCGGGGTCACTCGGGTGGTGATCGGCACCGCGGCCATCGAGAACCCCGATCTCGTGCGCGAGCTCGCTCCGCAGGGCCAGGTCGCCGTCGGTCTCGACGCGTGGGGCACCGACATCGCCGTCGCCGGTTGGGAAGAACGCACGGGCCGCGACCTTTTTGAGACCGTCGCCGAATTCGGCGACGTCGGCGTCGCCGCCTTCGTGGTGACCGAGATCGGCCGTGATGGCACGATGGAAGGCCCCGACGTCGATGGCCTCGCACGAGTGCTCGAGACGACCGATGTCCCGGTGATCGCCAGTGGAGGCGTGGGCGACCTCGACCACCTGCGCTCGCTCACCACGCTGTCCGGTCGCGGGCGCCCACTCGATGGCGCGATCGTCGGCCGTGCGATCTACGAGGGTGCGTTCACCGTGACCGAGGCCGTCGACGTCCTGCGGAGCAGCTCGTGAAATCGGTGCGCATCATTCCGTGCCTCGACGTCGACAAGGGTCGGGTCGTCAAGGGCATCAACTTCGTCGACATCCGAGATGCCGGTGACCCGGTCGAGCTCGCCGCTCGCTACGACCAGCAGGGTGCCGACGAGGTCATCTTCCTGGACATCACCGCTTCGAACGAGCGCCGCGACACGACTGTCGAGATGGCCCGGCGCGCTGCGGAAGAACTCTTCATCCCATTCACCGTCGGCGGTGGCGTACGCAGCGTCGAAGACGCACGACGCTTGCTGCGCGTGGGCGCCGACAAGGTCGGTGTGAACACCGCAGCGGTCGAACGCCCCGAGGTGCTCACTGAGATCGCTGCCGAGTTCGGCGACCAGTGCGTCGTGGTCGCCATCGACGCCAAGCGGACCGACACCACCCCGAGCGGGTTCGAGGTCTACGTGCACGGCGGTCGCACCCCGACAGGAATCGACGCCGTGGCGTGGGCGATGCAGGCGACGACCAACGGCGCTGGTGAGGTGCTGCTCACGTCGATGGACGGCGACGGTACACGCGCCGGTTACGACAACCAGCTGACCGCCGCGATCGCCGACAGCGTGGGCGTTCCTGTGATCGCGAGCGGGGGAGTGGGCACCCTCGACCACCTGGTCGAAGGTGTGCTCGAGGGCCGTGCCGACGCCGTGCTGGCCGCCTCGATCTTCCACTTCGGGGAGCACACCGTTGGCGAGGCCAAGGCCCACATGGCGACTGCAGGGATCACCGTTCGTCCGTCATACTGAAGGAATGCGCCCTTCGGGGAACCAAAAGACGTCGTCCGTGCGTCTAATCGGTATGTCCCAACGCATGCGCATCCCTCGACCGGTGGCGGCGGTCGCGCTGACCATCGTCTTCACGATGATCTTGGGCGCGTGTGGCGCCTTCCGCTCCGAGTCGGCGAGCGATCGCCCACTGCTGGTCACGCCGACGCCGACCGCCGAGGACACCGGCAGCTCGGTCGACAGCGGCGGCACGTCCACCACGCCCACGCCCACGCCCATCGTGGTACCAACGACCGCTCCCGACACCAGCGATGCGGAGCCCGACCCGACCGTGACCCCGGACGAGGCCGAGCCGACGGCCACGCCGACCAGCATCCCGCCGATCCCCACCGTGGCGCCGACCTCGACCTCGACCCCTACACCGCAGCCGACCGCCACGCCTCGCCCGACCGCCACGCCACAACCGACGGCGACACCCTTCCCGACCTCGACACCGACCGCAACGCACACACCTGTCCTCCCGCACATCGACTGCTCGATCGCTCCGGTCGGCACGGTGGTCGTCGAAGAGCCGTTGGTGTTCACGGCCTCGGCCTCCCCAGGCAACGTGTCGCTCCAGTTCGCCTTCGACCATGGCGACGGCACGATCGACCCGGGTGCCGTCTCGAACGCGTACTACGCCGCACCCGGAACCTATGCCGTCAAGTTGCGCTGGTCAGGTGTCGGCACGTCGGGCGTCGTGGACTGCGGCAACGTCGTGGTGATCGCTCAAACGGACTGCCGCATTGGGCTCGGTCCGGCCGATGGCCTCGGCTGGTGGTGCGGATCTCTCTTCTGTCCGGCGAACGACCCGATCCCGGCGGTCGGTTGCCCGAGCAGCGCTCCCTACGGGTGCTACCAGGGCATGGACGGCGCGATGTACTGCATCCTGCCGCCAGGCGGTGGCGATGCCCGACGCTGTCTCGTCGGCGATGGCACCGACGGCCGCACCGGCTGGGTTTGCGACGGCCGGTACTGCCCACCTGGCGGCTACGGCTGCCCGCCGTATCCGATCTACGGGTGCTTCCTGACCGTGGGTGGCCACACGATCTGCATCGATCCCGCCCCGGATCCCGTCATCTCGTGCACGATCTCCAAGAACGACATCGTGGTCGGAGAGACGACGGTGTTCACGGCGATCCAAACGGGGATCGAGGTGGCGGTCGACTTCGTGTTCGACCACGGCGATGGCACGCTCGATCCGCGAGCCCAGGCGATCGCGTACTACGCGGCTCCCGGCGACTATGACGTCGTGCTCAACTGGAGTTGGGCTGGAGGTAGCGGTCAGGTCGCCTGTGGGACGGTGACGGTCTCGGCGAGCGCCTGACCCGCCGACGCTCGCAGTGATTCGATCTGGCAAGATCGAGTCATGTCAGACGCCCCGGTCGTGTCGATCGATCCCCAGGCCTTCTGGAACGATCCCTATCCAACGCTGGCGGAGATGCGGCGCGAAACGCCGATCTGCTTCGTGCCGGAGCTCGGGGCGACCCTGCTGACCAAGCGCGACGACATCCACGCCTGTGAGAAGAACGTCGCCGTCTTCAGCTCCCACCAACCCGGCGGACTCATGAACGTGCTGATGGGGCACAACATGATGCGCAAGGACGGCGAGGATCACCGCAAGGAGCGGTTCGTCTACTACCCGGCGATTTCGCCCCGCGAGGTCAAGGCGTCGTGGCACGCCGAGTTCGAGCGACTGGCCGACGGCCTCCTGGCGTCGATGCCGGCCGAAGGCGCGATCGATCTGGTGCCGAGCTACGCGACCGCACTCAGCGGCGAGGCGCTCAAAGCGATGACCGGGCTGGTCAACATCACGTTCGAGGAGATGGATGCGTGGAGCCAGGCGATGATCGACGGGATCGCCAACTATGGCGCCGATCCGGAGCTCGAGGCGCGCTGCAATGTGGCGACGGCGTCGATCGATGCGGCCATCGACGAACGGCTCGACGTGGTGCACAGCGAGCCCGACGCCAGCCTGCTCTCGATCATGACGGCAGCCGGGATGCCCGAGGAGAGCGTGCGGGCGAACATCAAGCTCACGATCTCGGGTGGCCAGAACGAGCCTCGCGATGCCATCGCCGGTGCGGTGTGGGCGTTGCTGACCCATCCCGAGTACCTCGCTGCCGCTCGGGCGGGCCACATCAGCTGGCTGCAGGTGTTCGAGGAGTACTGCCGTTGGATCTCGCCGATCGGCATGTCGCCCCGGCGGATCGCGGAAGTGCACACGTTTGGCGACGTGACGTTCGAACCCGAGGAGCGTGCGTTCCTCATGTTCTCGGCGGCCAACCGAGACGAGGACCACTTCGCCGACGGTGATCGCTTCGATCCGCGGCGCGAGACCGGTCCCAGCCTTCACTTCGGGGCCGGGCCGCACTTCTGTGCCGGCGCAGCAGCGAGTCGCAGCCTGGTCGGCGAGGTTGCGCTGCCGAAGCTCTTCGAGCGCTATCCGAACCTCGCACTGAGCGGCGACGTGCCGTTCGGCGGCTGGGCCTTCCGCGGCCCCCTCAGCATGCCCGTCAGCCTGAGCTGATGACAGAAGCGGGACTCACGATCGAGGAGACCGAGTCGCCGGTCGGCGATCGGCAGTGGGTTGCCCGAACCGACGTGGCATGGTTCGGTAGCCCGGAGGAGATGTACCTCACCGAGATCGAACCCGGCGAGCTGCTTCTCACGGTCGACGTCGTGACGATGATCGCCGACGCGGCCCTTCAGTCTGACCTCGAGGACGCAATCGAGCTCCTCGTCGCCGACGAACGGGGTGTGGACCGGATCGACGCCGAGGATCGCGGTGACTGGTACGTGGACGTGCAACCGGACTTCGACCGAGACCGGCTCTTCGAACGCCTACATGAGGTGATCTTCCTGGGAGCGTTGCGCGACCGCATCGAGCGCTACGTCCGCAGCGACGACTACTACCCCTAGGGGCGCGGTCTTCAGCCGGGGATCGGCGCCATCCGGTGGGCGAGCATTTCCTCGTAGAGCGGAAGGGCTCGCTCGTAGAACTCCATCAGGTGCGGTGTCTGTTCGAGCGGCGGGTACTCGGTCTTGGGCTTCTGGATGCCGGTACTGGCCCGCAGGTTGTCGTGCCAAGGACCGGAGCCTTCGCCGTACCAGCTGACCTCGTCGCGATCGCCGGCCTCCCACTCGAGCGCTTCGGCGATGAACGGTATGTCGACCGCCTGGCAATACGCCCGGGCGGTCCCTGCGGGGTCGTCGAGCAGATCGGCCGACGACATGACCGGGGGAGCCACACCGTCGCGGTCGCCCAGGTGCCGCCACAGGCGGTGGAGAGACTCGAAACCGACCTCCTGCCAGGTGCAATCGGGCCAGTGCTTGGCCAGGCCCTGGATGACTCGCTTGGGGTCGCGGATGAGGAAGGTGTGGGTCATCGCCGAGAGTTTGGTGTGGTCGAAGGCGAACTCGAACGAGTACACGAAGTCCTTGACGAAGACCGGCCCGGCAGTGGCCGTCTCGGTGAGCTCGGTCCAGGTCGCCGCGTAGTTGTGGCCCGGCTTCGCGGCGACATGTGCATCGCGCTGACTCTGGCGATCTTCGCCGTAGTAGTACAGCTCGTTCCACGGCTCGTGGAAGCAGGTGAAGTCGCCGCGCTGGCGCATCATCCACTCGAACGCCGTCGAGGTCGAACGGGGCGTGGCCCAGAGGGTGAGAAACACGATCAGGTCTCCTGCAGTGATGTGAGGACGGCACCATGGGTACCGAGCGGAGCCACGCCGAGGGTGCGAAAGATCGCCCAATACAACGTGATGTCCGAGGATGCGATGGGAACGCCGCACTTCGCTTCGAGGTCGGAGGCGAGCGAGACGAAACGGCGGGGGATGCCGTCGGCGTCGCGATAGTTCGACATGCCGATGCCGAGCACGGCATCGACTTCGCCAGCGGCCTCGAGTGTGCGCTCCATCGACGCTCGGGCGATGTCGCCAGGGAAGATCCAGGTCTTGGCGTTGACTTCTTCTTGGGTGTCGTAGAGCCCTTGGTCAACGAAGTTGCCGCTGTACACGACGTCGATACCCGCGCTGCGGAGAAACCTGAGCACGCCATCTCGCCAGTCGGGCCAGTAGTAGACCGCGTTCATGGCGATCCGGTTCCAGCCGAAGGCCTCGCAGGCATCGACCAGGGTCATGCCGGCCATGTGGAACGGGGTCTCGTAGCGCTCGCTGAACTCGGCGGTGATGCGGCGAATGTCATGCACGTCGGTACCGGTCACGTGTACCCAGTTGGTGCCGACCTGGCCGACGACATCGGCCCCGGAGTTCGACATGCAGTGCACGACCTCTTCGAGCAGGTGGAAGTTGTCGGCCCGCTGGCTCAGCTGATGCGAATAGTCGGGGGCGTGGAGCAGCCGGCCGTGCGCACCGACGGTCTCGGGCGCGATCCGAAGGAAATCAGACGGCGCGGCGTCGAAGTCCATCGGCGGACCGGTGAAACCGACCTGGTGGGCGAACAGCTTGTTGGCGGGATCTGACCAACGCTCGGGCTTCATGTGGTCACTCCGGTCGTGGGGTCGTGGATCGGCGGCAGCTCGGGTTGCAGGCCGGTCGGGAACGTGGACAAGGGCACCACACCATCTTCGTTCACCTGCACCATCTGTTCGAGCTTGACGCCTTCGCGGCCGCGTTCGGCCCCCACGTAGGACTCGACCGACAGCACGGTCCCGGCCTCGAGCTCGCCGTCGTAGCCGGTCCAGTGCCAGTCCTGGCGGTAGGGAATCTTCGGGTACTCGTCGCTCATGCCGACACCGTGGTACACACACGCGTAGCGGTTCTTCACGAACCGCTCGGGGTGCCGAAACGCTGCCTGCGACAGTTCGAGGAAGCTCGCACCGGGCCGCAGCAACTCGGTGTTGTGAGCGATCTCCTCCAAGGCCCGCGCATGGAGGTCGCGTTGCTCGACGGTCGGATTGCCGGAGCTCGTCCAGGTGCGGGAGATGTCGGCGCAGTAACCGAAGGGACCCACCATGTCGGTGTCGAAGGCGACGAGGTCACCGGCTTCGATGACCCGAGCCGAGGCCTCTTGATACCAGGGGTTCGTGCGCGGCCCGGAGCAGAGCATGCGCCCGTCGATCCAGTCGCCGTCATGCGCAATGTTGGTCTGGTGCAGGATCGCAAAGAGCCGATTCTCGGTCATCCCGGGCTCGAGCGCAGCGTGCATGTGGGCCATGCCGAGTTCGGCCACGGCGATGGCGTAGCGCAGTGCCGGCATCTCCTCGACGAGCTTGCGGCTGCGGGCCAGTTCGACGGTCGGCTCGATATCGGCGATGTGGAGCCCGGCGAGCTCCAGCGCGCGATGGCCGGTCGGTGTCGACCGCTCCACCCCGATCGTTGCGGTGCTGACGTCGAGGCCGGCGTCGGACGCTGCGACGGCGATGTCGCCGGCGAAGCGCTTGGCCGCGAGCTCGAAGTCGAGGCCGGCGTCGAATCCCGTCACGGAATGGGCGACGTCGCATCGATCGACGGTCGAGAGGTCGTCGGTATAGGCGCCGTGCAGAACGACGGGTCCCTCGACCGGAACCAGGAGGTATTGCGACGGAATCCGGCTCTGAAAGGTCGCATACCCCCGATAGCCCGTCGCGTAGCGAATGCTCACCGGATTCGTGAGCACGGCCAGTTCGATACCGGCGGAGCCCAGATGGTCACGCAGATGCCCGAGGCGTCGATGCCTGAGCCCGTCGAGGTCGAGGTCTGGGGGTGCGGTCACATCACCTCCGGCGAGAAACTGAACGATCGTCCAGTCACTCTAGGTCCTCGATATCGCGAACGGTGACCCCGGCATGGTCTGTCTCTAGGCCGGGCCCGAACAACTCCGGCCGAAGCAGGCTCGGCGGGCGATAGCGTTTCGGTGGTGAGTCCGAAGGCTGACAAGAAGTCCAATGCCGCGCCGTCGACCAATGGTCTGCACGACGATCGCCTGCCGATCAAGATGCTCAACGACCGAATCCTGGTCAACATCGATGTGCCGGAGGGCGAACGCCGCTCGACCGGCGGGATCTTGATTCCGGCGACCGCGCAGGTCGGCAAGCGCCTCAGCTGGGCGCAGGTCGAGGCGGTCGGCCCGAATGTGCGCTCGATCGAGATCGGGGATCAGGTGCTGTTCAACCCGAACGATCGGTTCGAGGTCGAGGTGCGAGGCACCGACTACATCATCCTGCGGGAGCGCGACATCCACGCCGTGGCCGCCGAGCGGCTCGAAGAGGGCAGCACCGGCCTCTACCTCTGATCGGTACGGAACGAAGAGGAGCAGCACATGGTCGTCGGTCCTACGCGTGAGCAGTTCCGGTCCTGGGCGAAGGACTACACCGTCCTGCCCGTTTGGCGTTCACTCGTCGCCGACCTGACGACGCCGGTCGCGGCGTTCGCCCGGTGCGTGCGCTCGGAGCCGGGTTTCATCCTCGAATCGGTCGAGAACGGCGAACGGTGGGGACGCTTCAGTTTCGTGGGGCGCCGCCCGTCGGCAACCCTGCGGGCGCATGGTCGCACCGTCACCGTCGAAGGTGATCTCGGTATCGAGATACCGCTCGACCAGGGCATGTTGGCGGCGGTCGAGACGATCCTCGCCGCCTATCGGTCGCCGTCGGTGGAGGAGTTGCCTCCGATGCACGGCGGGCTCGTCGGCTACCTCGGCTACGACGTCGTTCGAGAGATCGAGCGCTTGCCGGATGTCCCCGAGGATCAACTGGGTCTTGCCGATGCCGAGCTGAGCGTGATTGGCCAGATCGCAGCGTTCGACCATTGGCGCCAGCAGGTCATGCTGATCGAGAACGTCATCGTCGATGCCGACATGACCGACGAAGAACTCGACGCGGCCTACGACGCCGCCCTCGTGTCGCTGGATGGCTTCGCCGAAGATGGCGCATCGGAACTCGACGAGCCGTTGCTCGAGCCACCGCAACGGGGCGAAGCCTTGCCGGAGGTTCGTTCGACGATGGCGTCCGGTGACTTCCAGCGAGCGGTCGAGGCATCCAAGGAGCTCATCCGTGCGGGCGACATCTTCCAGGTGGTCTTGTCGCAGCGGTTCAACTTCGACCTCGACGCCGACCCGTTCGACGTCTACCGGGTGCTTCGCCAGATCAATCCGAGCCCGTACATGTTCTTCGTGCGCTCGCCGACCGTCAGTTTGTGTGGAGCGTCGCCCGAACCGCTCGTCCGCATCGAGGATGGTCGGGTGATCAGCCGCCCGATCGCGGGTACTCGCCGCCGTGGTCGAACCGATCAAGAGGACCGTGCGCTCGGCGCCGAGCTGAGCGAGGATCCCAAGGAACGGGCCGAGCATGTGATGCTGGTCGACCTGGCTCGCAACGACGTCGGTCGCGTCATCGAGTACGGCTCGCTCGAGATCGACGAGCTGATGACGCTCGAGCTGTACAGCCATGTGATGCACCTCACCTCGCAGGTGTCGGGGCGTCTGCGCGATGGCCTCGGGCCCGCCGACGTGATCCGGGCGACGCTTCCCGCGGGCACGCTCTCGGGCGCACCGAAGGTGCGGGCAATGGAGATCATCGACGACTTCGAGCCTTCCAAGCGGGGCCCCTACGGTGGGGTCGTGGGCTACATCGACTTCAACGGCAATCTCGACACCGCGATCGCCATTCGGACGATGGTGATCACGCCCGAGGGTGCCTCGGTGCAGGCGGGCGCCGGGATCGTCTACGACAGCGATCCTGAGCTCGAGAACAACGAGTGTTTCCACAAGGCGTCGGCGCTACTGGCTGCCGTTCCTGCGGCGGAGCGCTTGTCCCAAGCTCGAAGGAGCAACGCATGAGCTTGACGATTTCGCAGCTGCGCTCGGAGACCGGGGCGATCGCCGGGCTTCGTGACGCGATCATCGCCGAGGGTCCAGAGACCGAGACGTTTCTCCAAGGCCAGCTGAGCCAGGACATCGTGTCGATGGCCCCGGGTGACAGCCGCTTCAGCCTGCTGCTGCAGCCACAAGGCAAGGTTTCGGCTTGGCTTCGGGTGACCCGACTCGACGATGAGCGCTTTCTGCTCGATGTCGATGCGGGATGGGCCGACGAGGTCGTGACCCGACTCGAACGCTTCAAACTGCGCACCAAATGCGAACTCACGCCCCAGGCGTGGACGTCGCTGACGGTTGTCGGACCCGATGCGATGGGCACCACGATCGATGGCGCAGAGGTGGAAGTCCACGACCTGATCGCCGGTGTGCCGGTGGTCGTGGCGTTCGGCGAAGCGCCCGTGGCTGCCGTGCCCGAGATCCAGGCCGATGCGATGAACGTGCTGCGCATCGAGGACGGTCGGCCGGCAATGGGTTCCGAGCTCGACGAGAACACCATTCCTGCCGCGGCCGGGATCGTCGAGACCAGCGTGAGCTTCACCAAGGGTTGCTACACGGGCCAGGAGCTCGTCGCCCGAATCGACAGTCGGGGCAACAACGTGCCGCGGCGTTTGGTCGGACTGGTCTTCGACGGAGGATCGCCCGTGCCAGGCGCCGAGTTGGCCAAGGGCGACGACGGAGTCGGTGCGGTGACCTCGGTCGGCCGGTCGGCTGCACTCGACGCCGAGGTTGCGTTGGCGTACGCCACGCGTGCTGTCGAGATCGGCGACAGCGTCACGGTCGATGGAGCGACGGCGACCGTCCAGTCACTGCCGCTGGTGCAGTCCTAGGCGATGCCCGAATCCGCGCCGGATCACTACCTCACGCTCGAGGTCGACCCTCGGGCGACCAAGGACGAGCTACGCGCCGCGTATCTCCGGCTTGCCCGTGCCAATCATCCGGATGGTTTCGAAGGGCCGGCCCGCAGTGCTGCCGAGAGCCGGATGCAGGAGATCAACGAGGCGTGGAACGCCGTCGGAGTGCCGCACAAGCGCAAGGAGTACGACCGCACGCGGGCCGACGTCGACGGCTTCGGTGCGAGCGCGGGTCCACGGCGCGGCAACGCGCATTTCACGCCGTTCGACGACGACGATGACCTGATCGACCGCTCCGACGTCGACCTCGATCCAACCCCGATCCACGGCTCGAAGCAGATTCCCCGCTGGATCAGTCTGATGCCGATCATCTTGGTGCTGTGGGGCGTGGTCTTCTTCGGCGTCGGGCTGCTGGTGAATGCCGCGGCGGTGATCGCCGTTGCCATGATCATCGTGGCGTTGGGCGGCGTCGGCTTTCTGATGATGCCGTTGATCGTGATGAGTCGAGCCGAGAGGGACCCGAACCTATGACCGCGACCTACCTCGACAGGATCTTGGCGGCTCACCGGGCCACTGCAGCCGCGGATTCTCGCGACCCCGAGGAGCTCCGCTCCGCGTGCCGTGACTTGGCACCGTGCCGCAACTTCCGCGGCGCACTCGAGGCGCCGGGGCTGTCGGTCATCGCCGAGGTCAAGAGACGTTCACCGTCGAAGGGTGATCTCGCCGCCGACCTCGACCCGGCCGAGGTCGCCCGCGCCTACGCCGAGGGTGGAGCGGGGTGTTTGTCGGTCCTGACCGACGTCGACCACTTCGGCGGCTCCGCCGAGGACCTGCAAGTCGCTCGGGCTGCGGTCGACCTACCCGTCCTGCGCAAGGACTTCACGGTCGCGATCAACGACGTGTTCGACGCACGGCTGATGGGCGCCGACTGCGTGCTGCTGATCGTGGCTGCGCTCGACGACGACGACCTCGCCACGTTCTCCGAGGCCGCAGCCGATGTCGGCCTCGCCTCGCTGTTCGAGATTCATGACGAGGCCGAACTCGAGCGTGCGTTGGCGGTCGACGCCCAGATCATCGGCGTGAACCAGCGGGACCTTGTCACCTTCGAGGTCGATCAGCAGCGGGCTGTCCGAATGGCGCCGCAGATTCCCGCCGATCGCGTGCGAATCGCTGAGTCAGGTGTTCGCGGCCCCGCGGATGCTTCGGTCCTTTGGCAGGCCGGCTACGACGCGGTGCTGGTCGGCGAGTCCGTCGTGACTGCCGCAGGCCGCTCCGACGCCGTCCGGGCCCTCCGAGCCGTCTCCGGCTGATGTAACGATCGGTGCCTGGCACCAAAGCGCATCACGTCGCTCGGCTTCGCCTCGCTTACACAGAATCTGCTGGCGCAGATTCTGCCGTCGTCGGCGGTGTAACGGTTGGTGCCTTGTAACGATTGGTGCCTGGCACCAAAGCGCATCAGCTAGAAGTCGGTGGCGACGCCGCCTTCGGCGATGCGGCGACCGACGAAGTCCTCGATGGCGGCCCGGCGGTCATCCTCGATCGGCGGCTCCCGGTACTCGGCCAGCAAAGCGGGGTAGAGCTCGGCGAGCTTCTGGTCGGCCGTCGGCGAACCCGCCTCCTCCCACGACTCGAAGTTTCGCCAGTCGCTGACCATGGGGGAGAAGAAGGCGTTGCGGTAGCGATCCTGGGTGTGCTGCACACCGAAGAAGTGACCACCCGGCCCAACCTCGTCTATGGCCTGGAGTGCCATCGCTTCGGGGTCGAGGTCGAAGGGTTTCAGGAAGGCGCCGACCATGGAGAGCAGGTCGGCGTCGAGGACCATCTTCTCGAACGACGCCTTGAGGCCGCCTTCCAGCCAGCCGGCGCCGTGGAAGACGATGTTGGCGCCTCCCATCACGGCGCCCCACAGCGAGAACACGGATTCGTACGCGGCCTGGGCATCGACGGTGTTCGCTGCGTTCACGTTCGAGGATCGGTACGGCAGTCCGTATCGGCGGGTCAGCTGTCCGCCGAGCATCGCCGACTGCATGAACTCGGGCGTGCCGAATGCCGGCGAGCCGGACTTCATGTCGACATTGGACGTGAAGCCTCCGTAGACCACAGGCGCTCCAGGCCGAACGAGCTGGGACAGGCAAATGCCGGCCAGCGCCTCCGCATTCTGCTGCACAACGGCACCGGCGACCGTGACCGGTGCCATCGCCCCAGCGAGTGTGAACGGCGTGATGATGCAGCACTGGTTGCGCCGGGAGTACTCGATGATGCCGTTGCACATCGGATGGTCGAGGCGCAGCGGCGACGACGTGTTGATGACGGTCGTGACGATCGTGTGATCGTCGATCTCGTCCTCGGCGAGTCCGTTGGCGAGGCGGATGATCTCGAGCGCATCACGATTGCGGTCGACGCCCAGGCTGTAGGCGTTGGGCGCCTTGTCGGTGAGCACGCAGATGTCACGTATCGCGTGCAGGTGTCGCACCGATGCATGCAGGTCCGCAGGCTCGACGGGATAGCCGCCATGGATCTGGATGGCGTTGAGGTGCTGGCTCAGACGCACCAGGTTCTGAAAGTCGGCGTGATTGCCAGTACGGCGGCCGCCAGCAAGATCGCCGCTGTTGGGTGGGCTGGCGACCGCGGTGAATACGACGTTGTCGCCGCCGATGAGCACGTCGTGATCGTGGTTGCGAGCCTCGAGCCGGAATTCCAAAGGTGCGGATGCGATCGTCTCGATGACCATCTCGGGGTCAAATCGGACCCGTTCGTCGTCGAGTGCGCAGCCTGCCTCGACGAAGTAGCGCTGTGCCTCTGGGAGCAGCACGTCGATGCCGGTGTCTCGAAGGACCGCGAGTGAGGCGAGATGGATGGACTCGAGTTCGTCCTCGGAGACGAGTCGGGTCGGCTCGAACGGTCGCCGATGGAGCCGGAAGTCGGGCTGCTCGATCGGGGCGACGCCGCCGCCGGCCTTCTCTGCACGGCCGCCACGGCGACGTCTGCGTGGTGTCTCGCCGGACTCGGTCATGGCGGCAGGTTAGAGGCACGCTCCGCCACGACATGTCCTCCCTCAGGCGTCTCGACGACTCGAAATCGTCATCACGCTCATGTCCCGTTTCGGGTCGCGAGCGCATCGCGATACGGCGCCGGATCGAACCCGAACACACCGTGGCGCGCGACCACGGCCTCGATCGTCTCGTCGCACCAGTACTCGTCGTCCGGCTGCGGGAAGCCGAGTACCGCTCGTTGATCGAGCGATGACGTGGCGATCAGCCGTTCGAGGTACTTGTCGGCGCGGTACGCCTTCCATGCCCAACCGACGTGGAGCGTGCTGATCCACTCACACTCGGCCCGTCGATAGGTGATGTTGTGAACGAGACGCCGGGTGCTCGGAATCATCGGCGTTCCGCGGTGCCAGGTGTCGTGGCGGTAGAAGAGGATCGTGCCAGGGGAGAAGCGAGTCCATCGCTCCCGCTCGTAGAGCGTCTGGCGCCACAAGGCGAGTCCGGGTCGCTGCTCGGCAAGGTAGGCCTCGGCGTGGTGGCGATCGTTGATGTAGTTCAGGTCCGCAATTCCCGGCGAGTCGACGATCGGCCAGCGGTAGGCGGGATCGTCCGGGCCTTGCCTCGGAACCACTGCTGTCGAACCGCCACAGTCATCGACCTCGTCGAGGTAGATGATCATCTCAACCGCCTCGGGCCGGTCCCATGGGCTCGGGTGGGCGAGCGTGTGATTCGGGTAGTCGACGTGGATCCGCTGGTCCTGGTTGTCGAGCATGCCCGGGCTCGGCTCGGCTCGCCCGTACTTCGGCCAGAGGTCGGATTGGCTGAGTCGCAGACCCGTCGCGGGACGATCGAGCAGCTGCGCACACGCGCCGATGATCCTCGGGTGGAGCGTGATTTCGTTAAAGCCGTCGAGGCGGTTGGGGAAGTTGACGGCGCTGCCGAAGTCGTTGATCGTGGTGGCCTCGGCCGAGCCCGCAGCGGGGAAGTGCGCGCGAGCCGTGGTCGCCACCCGGTCAACGAGTGCGGCTGGCAGGACACCGTCGACCAGCACGTATCCCTCGCTCCGCCACTGTTCGACCTGGGGTTGGTTCAGCGGGAGCGGTCCCTCGCTTCGTGCCGGCGATGGCGACACGTAGCGATCGGCATCGAGGGCGGGCTTCATCCGTCCATCGTAGAGAGGTCGGGACCGCGGCAAGATCCCTTGCGGAACTCGGGTCCGTCCGAGAGACTGATGGCGTGACCACCTTCGCCGCTCCAGGGCCGGGGTCCTGGGAACTCGACCGTTCGCACTACGACTCGGCCGTCACCCCGGTCACCAGCATGCTGATGACCGAGGCGACCGAGGCCGCCTACCGCAAGCTCTTCGAGACGGTCGGCGTCCCCGCCCAGACCGTGGCAATGCGCGAGGTCAACGGGTTCGTCTACACGCGCGTGGTGCCGTACTTCGGTGCGGACTCGTCGTCGACTCGCGTGCCGCCGGACTGGCTGATCAAGCTGATCTTCCGGCTGCATCCGGAGATGCGACGCCGCGAGCAGCGCGCGTCCGAACAGTTCGACGGCAAGACCTTCAAGACCGTCATCGAGGACTGGCATCGGCGAATCAAGCCGCACTACGTCGAGCGAAATCAGGCGTTCCAGGCGACCGATCCTGCGGCGCTCGACGACGGCGAGTTGGCGGATCACGTCGACTCACTCGTTGCGTACGTACGCGAGACCTACGAGGAGCACCACCGGCTGCACGGCTACGACATCGGACCGCTGGCGCTACTGGTGGTCGCATGCCGTGACTGGGGCATCGAGCCCGGCGAAGCGTTGGCGGCGTTGGAGGGATCGAGTCCCTCGACGGTCGAGCCGCGGCGCCACCTTGCGGCGATCCGTGCCGAGATCGATGCCGCCGGCGCCGAGCCGACCTCGCTCGACGAGGTGCGGGCGGTGTCGGAACGTGCGGCGGAACTGCTCGACGCCTACCTCGATCGTCACGGCGCGGTGGTGTTCAGCTCCTACGACGTTGATGGCCCGACGCTGGGTGAGCGTCCGGAGATCGTGTTGGCGACGATTCTCCACGCGACCGAGCCCGTCGAAGGTTCGGCATCAGCCGATGCCGCCGTCGCCGGCCTCGAAGCCCGAGTGCCGGCAGCCGACCATGCCGAACTCCACGACCTGTTGGCCGACGCCCGCGAGGCGATGGACATGCGCGACGACAACGGGCCGGTCACGGTCGAGTGGCCGAACGGTCTGCTTCGCCTCGGCATGGTCGAGGCCGGACGTCGTCTTGCGGAGAGCGGCCGACTTCTCGACGTCGAGCACATCTTCGATGTGCGGCCAGACGAGTTGCAGCCACTGATCCGGTCCGGCGAGGGACCTTCGGCCGAAGCGCTCGCAGACCGCCGAGTGCGCCGTCTCGCGCAGCGTGACCTCGACCCGCCAGAACGGCTTGGCCCCGAACCGGTCGATCCACCAATCGACGCGATGCCACCGTCGATGGCACGAGCGCTCGACATGACCCTTGCTGCGGTGGCGGCGATGGGTATGGCGGAGCGGACACAGGATGCACCGCTCACCGGCGCCGGCATCGGCTCCGAGGGCTTCTCGGGCACCGCACGGGTTGCCCTCACCGCCGAGGACGCACTGGCGTCGCTCGAGCCGGGGGAGATCCTGGTCACCCGGGCGACGTCGCCGGCGTTCAACCTGGTACTCACCTTGGCCGGCGGCTTGGTGACGGTGGATGGTGGGCCGATGAGCCACGCCGCGGTGCTGTCGCGCGAGCTTGGGCTTCCGGCGGTCATCGGCGTGACCGATTGCCTCGAGCATGTGAACGACGGCGACGTGATCGAACTCGACCCCGAGGCCGGCACAGTTCGGATCGTCTCGTCCTCAGGCTGATATCCGGGTCTGGCACGCGGGCGACCAGCTAGGATCGTTGCTGGTGTTCGTAAAGATCTGTGGTGTGACCAGTGAGGCTGATGCGCTTCTCTGTGTTGCCATGGGCGCCGACGCCGTGGGCTTCAACTTCGTCAACGGATCGGTCCGCCAGATCACGCCGCAGATGGCCGGCGACATCGCCAAGCGGCTACCGCCGGAGGTGCTCACGGTAGGCATCTTCCGCAATCACCTGCCCAAGGACGTGGTGGAGATCGTGAACCGCCAGGGCCTCGGCGCAGCCCAGCTTCACGGCGACGAGAACACCGAGGACACCCAGTGGGTTGCCGAGCGCGTACCTCGCACGATGAAATGCTTCGTGGCCGGCAGCGACAAGGCGCGCCGAGCCCGCGATTGGGGCACCAATCCGATCCTGATCGACGCGCCCCGACCCGGGAGCGGCGAGTCCTATGACTATTCGCTCGCCCGCAGGGTGCCCAGCGGCCTCGCCGTCGTCCTGGCCGGCGGCCTGCATCCCGGCAATGTCGAGCAGGCGATCCTGGCCGCACGTCCGTGGGGCGTGGATCTGGCGTCGGGTGTCGAGAGCGCCCCCGGTCAGAAGGACCCCAAGCTGGTCGCCGAATTCGTGCAGCGAGCGAAAAGTGTCACCCTCCCCGAGTCGGACCCCGACGAGGGCGGGCCGTACGATTGGGACGCCGACGCCGCGCTCTAGCCTCGGCAGAAGCCAACTCGCATCAACGCTCGAAGGGGCCTGATCAATGACGATGACCGATCCCGGGCCAACCGGGCGTTTCGGCGAATTCGGCGGACGATTCGTCCCCGAGACGCTCGTGCCGGCGTGCCTCGAACTCGAGAAGGCCTTCGCTGAGGCCTGGGACGACCCCGCCTTCCACGACGAATTGAACGGGCTGCACAAGGACTACGCCGGCCGCCCGTCGGCACTGACCGACTGCCCTCGCCTGAGCGAGGAGTTCGGCTTCACCGTCGTGCTCAAGCGCGAGGACCTGAACC